>JBKPTE010000010.1:0-38623 GCA_046735335.1 Acidobacteriota bacterium
CTGTCGCACCGCAGGAGTTGGGGCACCCGACTGCACAGCGCACGGGGTGCGAATCAGGCGCCGAGATCGAGTGCGACGATCGACGCGTAGTCACGCACGCAGAGTTTCAGTACCGGACCGCGTCATCGGTGTCCAGGCAACCTTCTTCAGGAGCGCCACCTGCGACAGCACGTCGAAGCCTTGCGACGTATCCCTGGTCAGCGTCAGCCTGCCGTCTTCGTCGAGGGGGCGCGGTCATGGGTGCGGAACCGTTGAAGGCATCCGACAGACGGCGATATCCGATCACGCTGAGCGCTGCAACGGCGCGACGTGACTGTTCTGGCGGGCGGATCGCGATCGTGGTCGCTGTGGGCATTTCGAGGCTGGGTTTTACTCCTGAGTAGTCGCCCAGGGTGTTGAGTCCGATGCCGGCTATTTGTGAGATGGCTTCTCGTTCGATGTCGCGATCTGCCAGTGGTGGCCGGCACCGCTGCGTGTTAACGACATGGAGCGCCGCCGCGATCGCCTCGACGGGAAATCCCTTGTGGCGCATCGTGCCCGCCAGCGATGCTAGGGTGCTGTCGCGCTGTCCTTCGGGGATAGCTTCGTCTCCGAGGCCATGCGTACGCATAACCTGTGAGTCATCCGCGAAGATGTCAGGAATAGCCGCGGCGATCTGCGCTTCGGCGAAGTTCATGACACCCACCGCCAGCCGTTGCCTTCGCGCACGTAGATATGCCCGTTGGGATGCACGCTGCCGGGGCCAACGACATAGCCACCATCGGCCCGGATGTCGATGTCGAGCTGCCGGCCGTCATAGCGGACGCCCACCTTGTTCCGCATCGGCCTCTCGCCGGAGAACGGGTAGTACTGGTGCACGCCTTTTGCGGTGCGCACTCGCAGGTCGCAGGGCGGGAGCTTTTCCTGTGCCCACTGGAACGCCTCGGGACTGTCGCAGTCCACAACGAAGATGCCGCTGATCCTGCCGGTCACGACGCCGACGTTGAAGGGCCCCTCCGTAAACCACGATTCCAATTCCTCGAGTGTCGCGAGCCGCTTCTGGTACGGCTCCCACTTCACGGCGGGAATCTTCGAGCGATAGCGGAGCGGGATAATCGACCAGCCCCGCGGCATGAGGTCTCCAATGGAGAGCAGGTCGACACGGCAATCAGGCAGCTTCGTGTCATCCGCGAGACTGATGGTGAACGTCTCTTCCGGCGCGAACGCCGGCTGATGGAGTAGTGCGCTCGTCGGATCGGTAGGCTTCACGATGCCCGCCTTTCCTGATCGCGCTGCTGGTCATCAGCGAGATCCCGCAGGGCACGCCGCAGCACCGCAGCCGCGAGCATCTGGATGAAGACCGCACGCTCGTCGGCAGACATCCGATCGATAGCAGGCGACGTCACCGCTGTGTGATGGTCAACCACGGCCCTACTCGGAATCGCGGCGCAATTCAAGGTCGAGTGCCCGACGAAGTAATCGCCTGAGGATGGAGCTTTGCGATTCCTGCTCGCGCAGAGCAATGGATCGGATTTCATCCATGGCGCGCCGCGGAAGGCGTAGCGTGACCGTTTGCCTGTCTGCTATCGGAGTGGGTGCCATCTCCCTGAAACCTCGCGGGAGGGGCCCAAAACTGAAACAGCGCGCCCCTGATCAGGCCCCTGAAATTCATCAGGGACGCGGTCAGGAAGCGCGCTGCGGAGCGGAGGCTTCGAGGTCCTTTCGGGCGATTCCGAGCTATCTCACCTAGACTCCGATGTTCCGCTGCCTTGCGGCGCGGCGTGTCAACCGTTTAGGCGTCCCGCCTCTTTAGCACCGTCTCCGGTCGCATCAAAGCGGGGGGCTCGTCCACTCCGCGCTGATCGCGGAGCGGGTCGAGTATCGATGTATCCGAAAGCAAGGGCGATAATACGGCATCGTGACGGCAAAGTCAAGCGTTTGGATTGCACGGTGTCAGCGAAAGGTCACACACCCTTACGCGGCGCGGCGGTTGCCTCGACGCGGATCGCACCATTCCCCACGGAAAACGGGCGAGTAATTGAGTAAGGTTCCTGTTGGGGACGCCCCCATATTTGCACACGCCAATCCACTGATAATTCGTCCTAACGCAATCGGCGCCCGGAATTCGTAGTAGCGCTGTTTGCCATCTCTCACTGGTGAGAAGACAAGGGGGCCAGCGAGCAGCTTCTTGAGCACTTGACGGGCCTGCGGGACGTGCTTTCGCAGCAACGTCCGCCAGTCAGCCAACTTCGCCCGCAACTCCCGCTCGAGAGCCTTTGGATCGAGCTGCGCCGCGGTCTTGGCACGGTCAAGAGCGGTCAACTCGCGGCGGATTCCGTCGCGTTCTGTTTCGCGTTGCTTCAGCGTCACGACGAGGGTTTCCAGTTCGCCGCCTGCCGCAATCGCTGCGGCCAGTCGGCTCAACTCTCGTTCGATAGTCGCGAGCCGCTTTTCAAGTCCGCCGCGTGCGCTCTGCGCCGCGTCGGTGTGCGGCTTCAGTCGCTCGACAGCCTTGCGCACGCTTGCGGCCACGATCTCCGGCTGCAGGACATCGCGCTCGATCGCGTCGAGAACGGCCAGATCGGACCGATCCATGCGGATTTCCAGGCTGTTCGGACAGACTGCGGCGCCGCGAAGATGGAATGACGTGCAGCCGTACAAGTAAACGCGCTTCTTGCCGTGGCTCCGACTCTTGACGTACATGCTGCCGCCGCACGTTCCACCGCGCGCCAATCCGGGGAGCAGGTACTTGGATTCGACTCCGCGCGATGGACGGCCCCATAGTTGGCCCTTCGTGCCGCGCAAGTAGTGCTCACGGGCCGCCAGCAACCGTTCGTGCACCGCTTGCCAGCGCTCGTCTGACACGATCCGGAGCTGCGGCGCGGGCACCGTAAACCAATCACGCTCAGGTCTCGTACGCTGCTGCACCTGGCCCCAGGGGTTCTCTTCGTCGTGCGATTCCAGGTAATCAAACCGCGGTACAAGTCACGATGCAGAATCTCGCGAACAGAAGATGGCGCCCATGCGTTCGGCCGGTTCTGTTGAGCGCGAGGCGAAGGCGCTCCCTCCGCATTTAATGTCTTGGCGACCGTCGCGACGGACGAGCGTATCGAGCCGGTCGACGATCTGTGCGAGTGACTGCTCGATGGCGTTCAGGCGATGCTCGATGACGTCCTCCCGCGTGAGCCGCGGCGCAGTGACCTCTGCGCGCAGGCCGTTACTCAACGTGCCGTCTCCTTCCACGCCAACCCGCCGCCGTTCCACGCTGGCCAGCGAAGCGTCCGACGTCGGCGCGGCCGAGAAGCGGCCCGACGCAGGCGCTGCGCCCTCGTGCGAGCGGCACAGCGACACTCACGGCAGCAATACATGCGCGGGCGACCTCGTCGCTGTTCACGCTCGATGCATCCGCCACACTCTGGACACAGGAATTTCAGCTTCACCCCCGGATCTCCATTTTGCGATTTCGCGCACGTGACCTGCGCGCGCAGCGCGTCGGACCCCGTCGACAAGAGTGACAATCCCCCCCCGGATGTTGTTGATAATTAAGCTTCGTCGCGATCCGCGGAGAGCCCTACGGTTTTCCGGCTGTTCACCGATTTGAGTACCGCTCGTCATCAGTGCCGCACATGGCCCGTCGCTCAGCGGCCTGCGCTCTTTGTGTTTTGATCCTGACGACTGCAACCAGCCAGAACACGCCGAGCGCCGTGGCGATGATGGCGGGCCGATATTGCCGCCATGGCAGACGCTCTGTGCGGTAGCTCAAATGCCCATTACCGACCCGAAGAACCTCAGCGCCGATGGACCAGCTATCGCCGACGAGCACCGCGGCGACCACAGTCATCACTGACACGACGATCACTGCGGCTACCAGAGCAAATCGTTCATCACTAGCGAACCGACGCGTGACTGCCCCGACCAGTTGGTACGCGATCACCACGTACGCAAAGGCGAACACGAGGAGGCCGGCGGCGTCGAAAATGACGTCTCGTTGCTGAACGTACTCACGCACAGTACTCACGTCGATTTCATGACTGTGAGAGATCCTCGCGAACAGCATCGCCATGCACTGGTCGCGGACGTCCGCATATGGACCGGCGCCCTGCTGCCGAAGCCGTGAAACATCGGCAAAGGCGATGGCCCAACTCTCCGCCGTCGCAGAATCGGCGCGGAGGTGAGCACGGTCGGCGAATCGGTCTAGATGCAATGGTCGCGGTGGCTCCGCTGGGATTTCACATCGACGCGCTTGGCCGTTCGCGGCTGGAGCCGGCAAGCGCTTGGATAGCATGACCGCTATCAGAAACATCAACGCCACCGCAACGACTGCCCGAACTGTGCGACCCATCCGCACCTCCATCCATCAGTTTGACACCGCGGCTGCGCATCCTGTTCGGCGGAGTTGGCATGAAAAAGGACTATTCACCGATCTTGAGTACAGCGATTTGAGGTAATTACGCGGCCGCCTGCCGCGGACCGCTGGTGGGGGGGCGGTCTGCTCGGCGGCAGACCTGTCACTCTTCACGCTCGCCACCGAGCTCGAGCCGGAGAAGATCGTTCTCGTCGAGCAGCGGCAACTGATGTCGCAACCGACCGCGTTCCCATTCGGCGCGAGGCTTGCACGACGGCCGGCAATACTTCCGATACGGATGTAGTTCCCGCCCGCAAATAGGACAGACTCGCTCAGGGTCGTTCGTCATAACGTGCAATTCATCGGCACGCTACCGATCGTCGCGGTGGAGATGCTCGTGTGGGTAACTGCTGGCCGCGTTCACTGGCAATCTCAAGAGCGCGGCTCACATCAGCCGTGCTGATTCGTCCTGCTCGAATGTCCCATGCGATCTGTACGAGGCACATGTCACGATCGCGGCAACTTGGGTCGTGAGCACATTTGCTGTTCCTCAGGTGACGCCGAATCGCATAGGCGGCCATCAGCTCGTTTCCATTGATCGGCCCTTTGAAGGTCTCATTTGGGGTTTCCTCGCGCGCGAGAATTCCGCGCGAAGCACGGTTGTTTTCGTTCTCTGACGGATCGCGTGACGGATCTCCTGAAGGATCTCTTAACGGATCGGGTGCAGTAGGGTGCAGGGTTAGCGGCGCTAGAGTGCAGGGTTTCGTGCCGTTCCCGGCAGGGTCTCCAACGCTGGATTGCAGTGTTTGTGTCGACGGCTGCAGGCTTTGGAATCCCCGTGAATTTCCCGGCAGCTCGTCAAACCCTGCACTCGGCTGCATGGTTTGACCGAGCCGCTCGAGCCTTTCCAGGTCGAACCGATACACGGTCGACCGCCCCTTTCCGCCGGCGGGCCGCGCGCCGTGCTTTCCCTCGACCGCGGCCGACGTCACGATGACAACGCCGAGGCGCCGCAATCGATCCAGGTCCTCACGCACCTGTCGCTCCTGGCAGCCGATCATCTGCGCCAACGTGGCGACGCTCGGGAAACACCGTTCTCCGTCATCGTTGCTGAACCAGGCGAGGGTGAGCGCAAGAAACCGCAAGCGCCGTTCGAGCCGCGAATTGAAGACGCGCCGCATCACCTCGACACTCACCGATGTACCGCCCAGACGACGTTGCGAACACCGGTTCGGCCACGCCGAAATCCGCGCGGCTCAACAACCCCGCCGCGTACGAGAGGCACGCGGCGAGCGTTGATCGTCGAGCGCTCGACGCCCATCAGCGTCGCAGCCTCCTGGTCCGTCAGTCCGTCAGCGCTCTGTTGAAGTAGATCGAGGTAACGGCGGGTCTGCGAGGGTTGCTGGTGCCGGGCGCGTTGGGCGCCCGACCATGAGACGTGTCGCGATTGCAGTGTCGTTCCTGAGAAGGGGAGCCGCGGCGCAGTGGTGTCGCCGCTAACCGCCCGACGGCTGTAAAATGGCAACTCCAACCCCCGTTTGTCTCATTTCAATGAGCCGCCGTCCTTACGCTACGGCGGCTTTCCCTTTTCAGGCCGCGTCGTTTAGTGGTGGAATCGGCTTCTCTTCGTAGCCTTCCGACTGGTGTGCTGAACGCCTGTGATGTTCAACGATCAATAACGCGGCAAGCTGCGCGGCGAGTTCGGTCTCGTACTTGGCGCGCTCAGAATCCCGTTCTGCCGATGAAAGAGAAACGTCAGGCGGCGGCGTCATCCCCAGCCTCGTGCCGCATCGTTTCCTTGTTACGGAACAGACCGCGCGACGATCGCCCGAGTGCCGTCGCAATTGCGGCGCGCTCGTCCGGCCGGGGGATAACCCACCCCCGAACGATCCCCGACATTCTGTTTTCGCGAATTCCGGTAGCGCGCGCCAGTTCTCGCTGGCTACGTCGCTGGCTGAGGATGGCTGTCTTGAGTGTTAGTCGCATTTCGCTCGCCCGCGTGAGAACTTCTTCCCCGTTGCAGAACCAAGATAGAAGTCCGAGCGGACGGCGGGAAGAGCGACTATCGACTATGTGGCAATAATCACATGTGATTTTGAAGTTGTTATGGAAATCACACGGGCTGTGCGCTTGATCCGGTTTCGTGGACATCTTCCGAAAGGCGGATACCATGGCCAGAATGGGATCAAACGGATCGGGGCGACGCGTACGACGGCAGTTCACTGACGAGTTTCGGGCCGGCGCCGTCCGGCTGGTGTTGGACGAAGGCAAGACGATCGGCGCCGTCGCACGCGAGCTGGATCTGACCCCGTCAGCGCTGGGCGTCTGGGTGCGCCACGCCCAAGCGGATCGGACGAAGGGCCGGACGGGGCTGACGACCGAAGAGCGCGCAGAGCTCGCGCAGCTGCGGAAAGACAATCGCGAGTTGCGCATGGAGCGTGACATCCTAGAAAAAGCCGCGGCCTTTTTCGCCAAGAACCAAGCGTAGTCTTCGCTTGGATCGACGCGGAGAAGGCCGAGTTCCCGATCACGAAGCTCTGTCAGTGCCTGCAGGTCTCGCCCAGCGGCTTCTACGCCGCGCGCGGACGCCCCGAATCCGCGCATGCGCGGACCGATCGACGCCTGCGCGTGCTCGTGCGCGCCTCGTTCGACGAGAGCCGTCAGCGCTATGGCAGCCCGCGCATTCACGAGGATCTCCGCGAGCAAGAGGCGTGCGTCAGTCGCAAGCGGATCATCCGCCTGATGCAGGAGGACGGGCTCGAAGCGCGCGCCAGGAAGCGGTTCAAGCACACGACGATGAGCGATCACGATCAGCCGGTGGCCGCCAATCTCTTGGACCGTCGCTTCGAGGCGCCCGGTCCGAATCAGCGGTGGGTCGGCGACACGACCGAGTTCGTGATCGGCGGCACCGGCAAGCTCTATCTCGCCGCGGTCCTCGATCTATTCTCGCGGTTCGTTGTGGGCTGGGCCGTCAGTGCCGTCAACGATCGCCACCTGGCCATGCGCGCACTGGCCATGGCGCTGAAACGTCGTTGCCCGGATGCGGGGCTGCTACACCATTCCGATCAAGGCAGTCCGTACGCCAGCGAGGATTACCAAACGATGCTCGAGGTCCGTGGTATCACCTGCAGCATGAGTCGGCGTGGGAATTGTTACGACAACGCGGTGATGGAGAGCTTCTTCTCGACGGTGAAGAGCGAGCTGCGAGATCGATTCGACTGTCACGGCGAGGCCAAGACGGAGTTGTTCGATTACATCGAAGTGTTCTATAACCAACGGCGCCGGCACTCGACGCTGGGCCAGATCAGTCCGGCCGCCTTTGAGCGACGAGCCATGACTCAAGCAGCGTGAATGAACCGTCCAGCGGATCACGCTCACCGCGCGCCAGAACGCTGAAAGGACTCGCCATGCGATTGCTTGGGCTCGTTATTGGCGCATTGGTCATCCTCGCTGGTGCGATCAGCTTTGCGGCACCCGATCTGCGCCTCTCACTGGAGGGCTTGGTGATTACGCCGGCCGGACTTTACGCGATCACCACCCTGAGAATCGCCATTGGGCTGGTGTTCGTGCTCGCCGCGCCAGCATCGCGGGCACCGCGGACGCTCCGCGTGCTGGGCCTCATCGTGATCATCGCGGGAGTGATGACGCCGTGGTTCGGCATTGCCCGCTCGCGGGCGGTCCTGAACTGGTTGGCGAGTGCAGGGCCGTTGTTGATGCGCCTTGACGCCGTCGTGGGGATGGCGATTGGTGGCTTTCTCGTGTACGTTTTCCGAACGCCGACTCGACGAGCAACGTAATCAAACCGTCCACGCGATCGGATCATGGTCACACGCAGGCAAGTTGCTCCACTACGGGTTTACGCCAGAACGCGTCGCCTTCTATTCGGGATTGAGCCGTCGGGCGCTGGGGCGGAGGCTTCGGAAGAAGACGCAATAAGCACACGGCAACCCGACTTGCTGCTGGCTCCCGTCCATGGATGCGCATCAAAAGCGTCCACCGGCGACGAAACCTGCTATACTCACACGGCTTGCAACGTCATACGTTGCAAGCATTTGCGGGGATGGTTCGCTGTTAACGTAACGGTGAGTATCAGAACCAAAGCGACAGCGAAACTCTGGAATCTCCAACAATTTGCCTGCCTTTCGCTTTGGCCGTTGCGTCACTTACGGCGATTCGCGATCCCGTAAGTCCTCTCCCGGAGTTTCGCCCCCGTCGGCGTCCATCGCTACGCTTGTAGAAACGTTCGGATCTGGTCAGCTCGAGCTCGTACCGGCGCCGGCCGTTACCAAGCTCCTTCGTTAGGTACATACCCCCTGTGGACCTCGAGACGGTGATCGCGGAGCTCGCGCCCCGTCTCCTGGCGTATGCCACCGGCCGTACCGGCTGCCGAAGCACCGCCGAGGACGTCGCGCAGGACGCCCTCTCCGCCCTTGTGGTCCGCTGGCGTAGGCTTGGGCCGCCTGAGTCGCCGGAGGCATTCGTGTTCGCGATCGCCAGACGTCGCGCCGCCAGGGCTGCCGCGCGCCGGGCGCTGCTAATGCCCCTGGACGCGGTTTTCGCGATTCGCGCGGGCGCTTCCGCTGGCGACACGTACGACCGACGGACGGAGCTGCGGGACGTCATCCGGGCGATGGCGCACCTGCGTAAGGCCGACCGAGAGTTACTGCTGCTCCGGGCGGCAGGGGAGCTGCCGCTCGACCAGATCGCGAAGATCACGAGCACGTCCGTTGCGGCGGTCAAGATGCGGCTGCACCGCGCGCGCGCGCGACTGTCGCAGCTAATGCAGGAGTAAGCGATGCGTGACGACGATCCGTCAACCGATGTGGACCGGCACCTTCGCGCCGTGCTGCGACCCGAGGAGGATCGCGTACGCGCGCTCGTCGCGGAGGCCCTTGGTGCCGGGCCGGACCGTAGGCCAAAGAGAAGGACGGCTCGGCTAGTCGCCGTCCTGGCCGCTGCGGTGCTCATCGCGTTGGCGGCTCGACTTCGTTGGACCACGCGTCCGACGCCGGCGCCGCTGGAGATCTCCGGAACGGGTTCGCTAATCGTGGTGACACGGGCAGACGGCAATCGATTCGTATTCGGACCGCCGATCAGCTTGCCCATTCGGGGTGAGTATGTGATCGCGTTTCCGCCATCCGAGAGGTGACTATGAGGACACACTACCAGGTACTGGCTGGGGCCGGCTGCGTTCTGTCGTTGATGGCATCGACGTTCGCTGCCCAGTCGTTCGCAGCGCAAGCCGATGCCCAACAGCCTCGGAAGACGGTGATCGCGGTAGAGACGAGCCGGCGGCCCGTAGATCCGCTGGACACACGCGTTTCGTTTCAGTTCACGAACAGCCCGGCCGGGGACGTGATCCGCGTGCTGACAAAGGCCGCTGGACTTCAGGTGGATGTTCCGTCAACGGCGTTGCTGCCGGTAACGCTCACGCTCTCGAACATTCGACTTCGCGTTGCGCTCGATGCAATCTGCGATACAGCGGCGTGCGGCTGGCGCCTCGAGGGCGCAACCATCAGGATCAGCCCCGCGGAAGACAACCAGGGTTCCGGCCTTCCGCCGACCGTCTCGATCGCCCTCAAGGACGTGGCGGTGCCCGACGTGTTCCGCGCGCTCGGCTCCGCGCTCGGTATCGCCGTTCGCATCGATGGGCAGGTCAATCGCCCGCCAGCGACGGTGAATTTCACCTCCGCGGATACCCGAACGGTGCTGACGTTTCTGTGTCAGTCCGCGGGCTGCACCTGGCAGTTCGACGACGCGGCGCGAGAGCTACGGATTCGCTTCAATGCGCGTTAGCTTTAGAGACGTAGCGGCGTAGATGGCGGGCGCGCCCCACCGAAGGGAAGGGCCTTTCGTCACATCCCTTCCTCGTCAGCACGGCGCGGCGTATGTGTGATGCCTTGCAGCAGCCGTCGGGCCTTATAACGCTCGAATGCATTCTGCCGCCTCTCGTGTCGGCGCGCGTGCGTCGTCGCGTACGCAATAGGACCGAGCACGCGGCCAAAAATGCCCACGGGCTTATAACTCCACGACTGACTCTCGTACGAAAGGCCCCAGCAGCGTCGGCACCGAGGTTCCAGTCCTTCGGCGGGCACATAGAGACGCGTCGCCCACCTGTCGCAGTTCGGACACCGTAGAAACAACCGGCCGCAGCGCCAGACTGCGTTCGCGACAACTTCGATGCTGATCTCCCAGGTCCGGCCTGAGCCGTCTTTAGGTGTCCAGCGACGGACAGCACACCAGCCAGGTGTCAGCGCGGTCCCGGCGCGTATGAGGTCGTCGTAGACCAACTCCGCCGCCAAAGCTGCGACGCATTGTTCCACTCGTGCCCGCCGTGGCCCCCACCGACCGGATGACACCCAGACCGGCACGGCGCCCGGGACGATGTACCGCCGTGGGCGTCTACCGCCGCGCATTTGTGTGCTGCTCCTTACCGAAATCAACGGACATCGATTCCTCGGTTCCAAGCCATTCTGGGAGTTACTACCGTAAGCGATGACGCCGGCGATCACCTTGGTTTCAAGCGGCGAAAGACCCGCCTGCCTCAGTTTCTCTACATCCTTCAGGAATGACACGATCTGGTTCCAACTTGGAATGCTTTGGGACGCCACTCTAACTTGAAGGCTCGGTACTACCATCGATAGGAGTCGCTCGAACGCGATCGGCAGCGTCAACTCGTACGCCGCGCTGCCGTCCGCCGCAGTTGTCGCACGGAACACGATGCGGTTCCGCAGGAGCGTCTGTAACAGCCCCCGCGTTTCCGCGACGTTTCCCTCTGCGAGCCGCTGCCACTCGTCCAGGTAGCCGTGCAATTCACGTCGCAAAGCGGCTGGCTGTAGCGCCGGTCGATTCGTCTCGTCGTCTCTCAACGCATCGAGTTCGCTGGCGAGTCTTGTCCGCTCCGATTCTTTCGAAAGCAATGCGGTGAGCACCGCCGGCACGGCCCCCTTCGCGGCCGCGACTTCCGCCAGGTTCGCCAGCTCGAGACCCAGCGCGGCCAGCCGCCGGCTGATTTGTGCGCGCCGACTAGCTCGGCCCCTCATCCGTCGATCTGTTTGTAGCGCAGCGACAGCCTGATCGAGCGCGCGTTCGATGACGGACGGTCGGAGCACTTCGCACGCCAGCTTCGCTCGAATGGCGGCGTCGGCTACCTCCATCCGCGCCATACGCCCATTCGCGCACACGGCCCTGCCCCGGTTCCAGTAGGATGCGCACACGTAGCGGAACAGACGGCTGGTCGTGGAGCTCGTCGAAACCGCCTGCATGGAGCCGCCACAGGCCGCACAGCGCGCGAACCCGCTCAGGAGATGGTGTCGCCGCACCCCCCGGCCGTCTGGCGCCTGCCAGCCGTGTAGGCGGTAGTTCTCGCGGCGTTCGGCCAGGCGAGTATGGGCGGCGTTCCAGAGGGTATCGGAAACGATGCGGAGGCTATCATCGGCGACGCGCATCCATTCGGATGCCGGGCGATCGGTTGGGCGTTTCTGACCCCACCTGTCACGCTTGCGCGTCTTGTTCCACACAAGCATGCCGCGATACGCCTCGCGGTACAGGACCTCCCGCACGGACGAGGGCGCCCAGGCCCGCGGTCGCCCCTGTTGAGACCGTGGGGCGGCGACGCCCTCTGCGTTCAGTGCCTTCGTGATGCCCTTCAGCCCGTCAGCCGCGGGCGCACAGCTCGAAGATGCGCCGCACGACGGCCGCTTCCCGTTCGTTCGTCGACCTCCCGCCGCACATACTGGCGTTTCGGCCTGCCGTCCGAACCAGGCGCTGTGACGTCCACGTTGCGGTACCCGAAGCACTGGCCGCCGGTAACCTGGCGCTGTTCCGCCTTACGCCGCATCGCGTCGTACACACGCTGCCGCGCGCGCTCGCGCTCCAACTCGTGGGCGAAGGCCGTGAGGGAGAGCATGATTTTGTCGGTAGGGGAGTCGAGCGTACGTTCGCGGTCCTCGAGGTAGAAGAACACGCGGACGCCGGCGGTCACGAGCTGCTTCAGCGCGTACGCCGCTTCGATTGCTTCACGTCCGAGGCGCGACTCCTCGGACATAATCAGCGCCTGGAACGGAGGCCGCGGCTTGAGCGCGTTCATCAGGCGCAGGAACCCGGGTCGGTTCGCAAACCTGCGCCACTGATGCCGTCATCGACGTAAATGTGTTCGTCGAGCACGGACCAGCGATACGTCGCAGTTCGTCGCGTCGGCGCCATTCCGCCATACTGTATGACATTGTCTTACGTTATGCCAACTCCCGCCGAGTGAACAACAGGGTGCGGAGCACAGGACTCGGCTTTGTGTGGGAACGGTGCGGCGTCGGAAAGAGCGGGCGGCAATAGCGGCTCCTCACCCCATCACCGCCGCGTTCTCGTCCGCAGTCCATAGCACCACGTCTGGTCCGTTCCCTCACGTCGTGCACGCCCTCAGCTGAGACCGGCCCATCTCGGCTATGTATTCTGTCGAAAATGCTTGAGCGCTCAAGTGTCGTGGCTTTTATCTTGAAAGAGAGGAGGACATCTGCAGCGGACATGAAGCCATGGAGTGGAAGAACGTCGGAGTAGACACTGAGCGGCCAACCACATCTCTGGAGAACAACCGAGACACGCATCTGATGGACGGCGGTCCCACCCGTGAGGGAGCACAGCCGATGTCTCGTCGTACCCTTCCCAACCAATGCGATTATTGCGGAAGCATTGGATATGTGGCATTAAACGTGAGCACGCGAGGTGGACGAGTCGCCTTATGGTGGCATTGTCGTGCGTGCGAGGGTGAGTGGCCCACCAATTATGACGAACTCGAGGAGGGACGGGCCGATCCTGCCGATCGGCGAAGCGGCCCGGCCGATCGACGACGCTGCACGCGTCGCGACCGCCGCTTACGCTGATGCGCAGGCGCCAGCGGGAACTCTCGCGACTACTTGATGGAGGAGCAATGTTTCAACGCATTCGGCAATACCAGCTCATGACGGTAGGTCATCGCTGGTACCGGCCACGCGCATATGGTGAGCCGCAACCTGACGGCACATGGGACGGTTGGCTGGTGTTTTTCCCCTTGGCCGGAGGCGCTGCGATTGCGCCTCCTGGCCGCGAAACGACGCAGACCACAGTCGCGGCGCTCGCTGTCTGGGCAGCCGGTCTCACACCCGTGTACCTCCAAGGAGCCTTGACTCGCGCGCTCGGCTTTGAGCACCAAGCGCCGCCACTCGTCGAACGTTTGAGCGACGCCGAATACGAGGCGCTTGACGATGCCGAACGGCTGGAGACAGCTGCCGAAGTCGAGCGCACCGCTGCGGACCTCGATGAGGCTGCCGCGAAGGCAGCCCGCGCTGATGCGGAACGGATTCGGCGAGAACGCCTGGTCACGGAAGGCACCCTCGCTGCGACCGAGGAAGCCGCGGCGCGGATCGAGGCCAACATACACGAACAGGCCGCGCGAGACGCACGTGCGATTGCTGGCGCTGCGAAGCGCCGCCGGCGTTCTGTACGCGCCCAAGCCGTGTCGCGAAAGCAGCCAACGCGGCGCCGCGCAAAGAAGAAACGAGCCAAGTAAATTAGTGAACGGTTAGTCGCGCGCTGCGTGCTCGTGACGCACCCGCTCGGATGGGAGCTGCGACTGATGACGCCGCATCTGCTACAGTCGCAGGTCTGCCGCTCCTCCGATGAAATCCTGTACACACACGGGTAGTGGAAAGCCGCGACGCTCGGAAAAGGTTGGGCGTGAGGCTCTGAGAGAAGGGCGGAGCTTGCGGACTTTCGACGACCTGCCCGACAATGGCGTGCAATGTCCATCGAGGACTCTGTTGGCCAGAAGCTCTTGCTGGACACACAGCTGGTGGATGTTTACCTGACTGGCCTCCAGGCAGAAATCGAAGCGAAGCTCCGGGCAGTGGCGAACTTCCGGACGCAGATGCAGAAGATCGACGCCACCGAACGCCGGACCGATCTGATCTCACGCCTGAAGGCCGCGCGAGCACTGATCGATCAGGCTCGCCTCGCGGTGAACACGAACTGATAGTGCAGGCTCTACACCGTGTGGGCCGATCGTCGCGCCTCCCGCATGGCCGGCCATCGTATCGTGAGCGCCCTGAAGGCTTCGCCAAAAGGCGAGGGTTTCACCGATGCCAGAACCTCGGACACTTAGACCTGCCCGATGTGCTGACGTTGCACTCGCGACGTTAGCGCCCGCGAATGCTAGTTGCCCTTGAGTTTTTCGAGAGCGGCCTTGCCGGTGTCATTCTTTGGATTCAGTTGGAGCGACTTCTCATAGTTCTGAATCGCGAGATCCTTTCGACCTGCTGCCGCATATGCCTCGCCCAAGCTGTCGTACACATTCCACGAGGCAGGGAACAGGCGCACATTTGTCTTGAATAGCTCGATCGCCTCGTCGATCTTTCCCTGCTGCAGGATCGAGTATCCAAGATTGTTGAGCCTCGCTTCGATTGAACCGGAAGAGTCGTCACCTGCGAGGCGATCTTCCAGGTGTCTCCGGCCCTGACGAGCAGACGCTTCTCACGTGAGAGTGATTGTTGGGTGGGGTTAGCAGGGGCCGTCAGCACCTGGTCGTATTCGACCCACGCCAGTTATCCGCTTTCCGAGCCAGAAAGTGTTCCATCGCCACGTTCACGCGTACGGGGGTCGGATTCGCTTTGAGATCCTTGTCAATGCCGCGCAATCCCATGTCGCGCATGAGCCGCTCAACGGTGCAGCGGGCGGCACGAACTCCTTCGCGCCGCAGCTGCCGCCAAACCTTCCGTGGACCATAGACGTGCTCGTGCTCGGCCCACACCGCTGAATCGCTGCGCGGAGGTCGTCGTCTCGCTGCGCCCGCGCCGACCGCGTCGTCGGATCCTGTCGCTGCGCCGTGCGCAGAAAATGCGTGGACGGAGCGATGGGCAGGACCGCGCAGATTGGCTCGACTTCTCCGCAACGGATCGAGTCGTAACCCCACTGTGATGGATACTCGTGGGCGTGGTCGAAGACCATTCGAACGGCGCGTTCGCGCGGGCGTACTTGCTGGGTTTGGGCGCGTTGGAGCCATCCTCGCTCAGAATGGGCCTCCGATAAAGCCGGTACGATTCAATTGTGGTGCCGGCTGGACGCATCCGGTGTCAAACTCTCCGATGATCACCACGTTGATGTCTGCTGCCCTTCTCCTGATGTGCGCCCAGTCCCGACGGAATCCAGGCTCGCCGATTGAATGCACCTCCGAGCAGACAACTATCGTCTGGACTCGCGTCGCGCCAGCAGTCCCCAGAGCGCGCGTCGAGCCTTCATGGCCCATTCCAGCACTCAATGACACTCACGGAGTCATCGTTATGGACGTCTGAATCGGCGAGTGAGGGAACGTCTGCTGCGTGAGGATCATGCGCTCGATCCGCTGGAACGATCAGGCCGCGATCGATGCAGTCAGGCAGTGGAAGTTCGATCCCGCAACCATCAGAGGCCGCCCCGTCGCAGTCGTGCAGGAAGTGCGGCTCAAGAAGGACTGACCGGCTGAGATAGCATCCCGGGTTCACGCGGGTCGAAAGAGTCGGCGCAATGTTGCCGCAGATGTCTTCGAACAGCGCATCCGCTTGAACATTGACGCCTCGCCATACGGGAGCTTGGGTTGCTGTGCAGGAAAACAGCATTCGAGGAAGCGTCGACAACAGATCGATCGCGCACACTCTCGAGGCGGCACTCGCGATTCTCAGAACCTGGACGTCGCGTTGAAATCCGTCAGGGAAGAGGATTCATCGAAAGCGAACGCTGGAGGCAGTCTTGGTTAATGTTTTCGCAGTCCTTGTCGCGACTCTCTTCGGCGTGGACGCGATCACTCCGCCACGTCAGGCGCTGTGGTGGGATGTTCAACTCGAGCACAGCGAACGAGTCAGTGATGCATTGCTACCGACCTGGCGGTTGTACGATCGCCCCGCCGCCGTCGAGACGCGATGGGTGTTCAAGAACGAGGAAGGACTTGAACCCTGTTCCATCGTGCCCTCTGCATTCTTGTCCGGCGTCGGACGGCACGTTGTGACCGATAATCAGTCTATACCTACGTCAATCCAATGGGCAGCCTCGGGAAAATGGATCACGGATGCCGGTGCCACAGAGCTAAATCAGGAGGAGCGCGTCCTCCTAGGCGAGGACGAACGGCTGGCATGGACCGCCTCTATCGTGCGGAATGACGGACGACCATGGAGTATCGGCGAATATCGTGTTACTGTCGACGTGAGTTCTGCGCTAACGGATGTCACTTGCTCGGGAAAACCGTGGAGTGGGCGCGCCGTCAAGAGCGGACGTGTCGTGTGGATTCTTGCCGAGGCCTCTTCTATCGAATCTCGCAAGGTGAAGTATCGGATCGACGCTCATCGTGACCTGTCCGAGGGTCGCCCTGCCGAAGCCGTACAGAAGTATAGAGCACTAATCGAGCTCGATCCTTCAGACAGGTCAGCGTACGCTCCACTTGGAGAGGCGTTGATGGCCAGCGGACAGTTTCGCGAGGCGGTCATGGCGCTGGAAATCGCCCTTCCGAGCTCCTTGCGCGGCGAGGCGAGTCTCGTGCCGGATACGCTCGCATACGCCTATGTCGTCCTGAAAGACGAACGTAATGCCCGTCGAATCGTGAGGCTTAGCGGGCCAGAACGAGACGTGGAGAGCCGCCTTTCTCGTCTAAAGGCGGCCGCGGCGAAGAGCGGCCGGAAGTAGCTCACGCCGGTTGCTGTTTACGAAATTGAAGCGCATGGATTCGACTATTTTCGGAAGAAGAATTAACACGCTCACACCTGCGAGGCAATTTGCACTGACCGACGCGCGTATTCAGTTGCCAAAGAACTCGCGCGCTTCCAAAGAGCGCTGGCCTCGAGCAACTACGGGACAGAGAAAAGGGCGGGGTGTGAACCGGCTCCCTTCCGCTCTAAAGAGTCGGAAGAGTGTTGCCGCAGCCGACTTGGAACGGACGCTGATCCGACTGCCCGTAACGGCCTGGCGGTACGGGAGAGTGGTTGCAGTGCAGGAAAACAGCATTGGATTGCTCGATCGCGACGACAAGTCAATTGCTGACAATCTCGAGGCGGCATTCGGTGTTCTGAAGAAACTGGACATAGCGGTCGAACGGTGGCCCTCATGAGCGCGGCGTTCAAGGGACGTTCTCGCGCGTGCTAGGATGCGCGCCACGTCTGACGAGATCCTCGAGACGAACGAACAGTAAAGCCGCGATGCTCGATAAGGGACGGCACTGAACAGCGCAGTGAGAGACACGCGATGATGTCAAGACTGCTGATCCTCTCCATGTGGTGCGGAATGTTCGCTCTGACGCTGCAGGATCCACTGCCGCTGAGGCTGCAGGATTCGCTGCGGCCATTAACAAGGCCCTCTCCCTGTAGTAAGTGGCTGGAGGGCCGGGCCTACGTTGATGAGACGCTACAACTTGCGTTTGAATCTGCACTGACTCAAATGCCGTCGCCGTGGGGAGTCGCGGCGGACTTACACGAAGGCCGGGATCAACGACTGTACGGAAGACTCCTACGCCTGACACGAGGCGACGCCAAAGCGACGGTCGTCATTGCGTACGCGCAGACCCCGGAGGCCGCCTCAGGCAAACTGCAGTGCGACATGGATCTGTTGCAGATCCCGGCGTACTGGCCACGGACCCGATTGGGGATGAAACATATCTGAATCACCGTGAGACGTACCGTCTGCATCCCGATTCGAGCGGTCTTCAAAAGCTTCAAGCTATCCCGGCGGCCGCCACACACGAATGGTCAACGCTTCTGTTCCGGTCCGGGCCAGTCGCGTTTAGCGTCACCGTGAATCCCGGAGAGCGCCCCGTGGTCACTGCGCGAGAGATTGCCACGGTTCTTGTGAACGTCATGGAAGGGCCGTCGCGGTGAATGAGAGTCTTGGGCCGGAAGCGTCAGCTCCGCTAGACCGAAATTCATCACTTCCGCACGAGCGCGCAAGTTCATGAGCGATCGGCTCTGAGTGCTGTCGCAAGGGTCCGGTTGGATTGCGAGAGCATCCCGATTAACCGTACGAAGATGGCCCAGACCGGCACCGGCTCGTTTTCGAGCAGCAGCGGCAGCTCCATCGCGAGCGGTTGATGAGGGAATGAACGTCACGCCCTGCGCGATGGCCGTGGTGAGGTCGGTCGGTCACCTCGCCGGCGATCCGCCGACGCTCGGCCTCCAGGTGTTCGCGCGAGCGCGTGAAGGCGGCGGGGGAGCCGGGTGTCCCGATCAAGGGCCGCCGCGCGTTCGACGGTTCAGCGGCGGATCAGAGATGGACAAGTCGGACGCGCCCTCCTCAATCCGCGCGCTCGGGTTTGCTATTTCGCTCCGCTGCTCCGTGTTGCGGTTTGATCGATCACTTGCCAAATTTCCGATCGCACGATCTTTCGAGCACTCTCCGCCTGGTTGAAAATCGTGTCGGGCTGCGTCTGGGGATGCGCTCTCTTGATGAGCCCCACCCAATCGGTCTTCGTCGGATCAGGCCAGCCGCGAAACGTCGTTACGGTCGCCGCGACGGGGCCGTTCGATTCGTCCCCAGGCATGACTTGGGCGATGGCGGCCCAAGATAGGATGCTGCCATCCTTCACGCGCATCTCGTGCATCGGTTTCCACGTTTCGCGCTCCAACTTCACCCAATCGTTCTCTTTCCCCGGCTCCACCTTCATGAATTCCACCATCATGAACTTGGGCTGATTTGCAGCGGCAGATGGCGGGTTCGACTGTCCTCCTTGGGTGGCCGCCGGCACCACCAGTGCTCCGATAGAAAACGACACGACGACCGCCCCGATCATTTGACGAACGGAAAAAGTCATCCCGCCCTCCTTTGGAGAGAAGGGAGCGTATCCCGGCCAGTCTTCGTTTGCAAATCACCAATGTGGCGCACCCGCTGACCATAGTTCGGCAGGTCCGACTTCGGCCACGATTGCCGAATCTCAGGAACGCCTATTCGGTTATGCAGAGTGAGATGTTTGTTGACCGCTGACTGCTTCCGCCCCACGCGCCGCCACGAGATGACGCCCCGGTCCACTCGTTAGCGCACTGCGTGTGAATGCGAGACGTTGCCCTTGCGCTATCGTCCGGCACCTTTTTCCGCGGGGCCCATGTTCACACGCATCCCAGCGGCCGTCGCAGTTTCGCTGTTGCAGGCGGGTGCCATCTTTGGTGACGGCTCGCCGAACGAGGCCGCCGTCGAAGGCAATCGTGGAAAGTGAGACTGCGATCATGACGGCGATTTCGGGGAGATGATCCTAAGACATTCCATTCCTGCTGGGTGACACGGTAATGAAAGGTCGCGGACTTCGACAACGACCGGGTGCCGGAGCAGGTCCGGTTCCTGAGGACAAGGCGGGGATAACTGGGCTGGGGTCTGGAGGACTCCAGCCCACTTTTTTCCTGCCATCGGGCGAGACGCTCAGCCCGAGATTCGGCGCTACTTGAGGACCAGTTCGCGCGCGAACTTCGTGCCGACCACTTCCCGGTACTTGCCCCTGTCCTGGTATCCCTGCATTTGAACCTGATCCGCGCCGACGGTCTGCTGGTTCAGCGCGTCCGCCTTCTCTTCATTTGCCTCCATCGACGCGAGGTTGGCGTACTCCCTCAGGATGAGAAGGTTCCACGCTCCGCCATCGTCCATGGTCCGAAGGATTTTGTAGGACTTCTCGAATCCGGCCTTGACTTGAGCGTCCTCGGTCTTCTTGAACTGGCCGTCCAGATACTCCATGTACATCTGGTCCATCCCCGGCGCGATCTTGACCATGGTGACGGTCCACACCGTTCCAGGCGTGAAGTATTTGTGGACCTGGCCGATGGCCGGGACCGCAACCGCTCCGACCAGAATCGCCACGAACAATCCGTTCTTCAGCATCGTCATCGCTTCCTCCGTTCATGATGCCGTCAGCATCAAAATCGGTCCCGCGGAGCCTCGAGTGAGGGAGGCGGGATTCTAGCACGCACGCACGCACGCACGCACGCACGCGCGTCCGGCCATGCTCGCAAGAACAGGGATTGGCGTATCGGATTGTCTGCATCGCGCATGGCCGGGAAGGCTACCACCGACACGGCGGAGGGGCCGTACAGTCGGTTCCAGTCTAAGGGGAGAGACACAGCAGGCATGATGCGACGTACGAGCTGGACAGCGCGTCAGAAGCGATGAATGGTGACGGTTTACACCACGCATCGCGTAGCGCGGCCATCGCCTGACGCGAAACGTTGGTTCCAACTTGGAATCGGAAGGGACGCCACCCACCCTATTTCGGTCCGTTCCAGGCACATAGGTCAAGTGAATTCGGTTCGTCGGCCGGTGCCGTCTAGCGCTGACCGTGGCCGAGCGTGAAGACATTTCCGGCACCTGGCGTGCGGCCAATTGCTCCGGTCGATCAGTCGCTTGCTCGGTCGGGCACCCCCCACGCTGAGTCGCGAGGCGGCGCGTACCTGCCGACGGGAACAGACCTGGAGGGCGCACAACCAAGCGCAATTGGATGAGTGTTAGAAGCGCAGCACATAACTGAGCTTCACAAACACCTGCCGATCCATTTGCTGCAGGCTCGATGGCCGTGATAATCCCACAACCTCTTCATTCGTCGTCAAATTCTGTAGCCCATTGGTATATCCCACGTAGAGAGCCGTCCAGGGATTCACGAGGTAGGTGGCGAGAACGTCGGTATTGAAGCGCCTGAATGGCTGGATCGACGTCAGAACTGGATCCGATTCGACGGTGGTGTAGTCGAGAATGGTGCGCAGTGAGAGCTCACGGGTCAGCTGCACGGAGATCTTCGTGCGGGAAAGTTCATTCGAAAAAACTCTCTCCGTGTGAGGCAGCACGCCTCCACATCCGGCATCCGCCTGCAATCGCGTCACGATGTAACTCTGTTCGAGCGCGACCCACGTGACCGGCCGAAGCGTGACCCGCGCGAATCCATCCGTCGTTGCCCCCAGAAAAGGCGCCAGCCCCTGCGCTGGGGCGTAGTTAATGCGGCCGCCCCGCTGTAGGAAGAGAGCCATTTCCATCCACTTCACGAATGACGAGCTCAGGTTCAACTGCGCGTCGCGATAGTCGAACGGGATGCCCGCGAATGTCTCGTGGTTCGCGAAGCCGGACATCAGCACCTGTGTCGCGCCTTTGAACTCGAATCCGAAATGAGGATTCAGGGTCCGATCCAGTGCGTGCCCGCCATAGTCCCATGTGACAGAGCTCGTCACGCCTGGACCGTAGGCCAGCAGGGCGCCCGAGCCCGGCCGCCAGCGGTACGTCGTCACCTGCAGCGCCTGTTGGACATCCGTGCGCGGAATGAATCCCAGCTCGGAGGTAAACTCCGGACTTCTCGCGATATATCGATTCACGATCGATAGATGGCGGTCCGTTCTATCCAGCTCCGCAGTCACAGCGCTTCCCCGCGTCTCGTCGTCATGCAGAACGGCAGAAGAAGCGGCGGATTGCGCCTGGAACGTCCAATGCGGCGTCACCCTCAATCGCGTGTCAATCGACGCCACGAGATTGCGGTCGCCCGGCGTGTCACGCGACGTCAACAGGACGCCAACGCTGGATTCACGGCCGATGTCCCGCTGGACGCGCACGGCGCCAGCGAACGCATCCGCGGCCGGTGATCCGTTCCCATTGACGCGATCCTCGCTGAACAACGACCCGACATTCCAGCGGCCTGCCTTTCCCGTCAACCGCGCGCCCCAGCGCGGGCTGACGATCCGGCGAGAAAAGAACAACGTTTCTGGCGTCTGAAACAGTGCCGCGTTCTCGAGAAAGAAGGGACGCTTTTCCGGGAAATAGACCTCGTACCGTTGATTGATCGTGACTTGTGGATCGTCCGTTTCGACCTGGCTGAAGTCTGGATTCGCCGTCATGTCGACGGTGACGCGATCGCGCCAGACGAGTTTTCCATCGGCCCCCGTGCGAGCGTCGTCTATGGACACCGTTCCACCGGGCGCCGTATTGCGCAGTGAAGCCGCTGTTCCGGTCGCGTATGGAATCAGCTGAATGTTCCGGCCCGCCCTCAACGCGTGAAATCCTCCCACCGGTGCGAGCTGTGGGACGAGCGTCTCGACGCGACGGCTCAAGAATGGCCAGACGTCTTCTTCGGTCGTGCGGGGTATGCGTCTCGTCAACCCGACCCCCCAGACCTCCGTCACGTCGCTCGCAAACCTGATGCTTCGGAACGGAATCGCCATCCAGACGACATAGCCGGTAGGAGTGAGCTGGCCGCGCGAGTCCCACAACGCATCAAAAGATGCATCCTCCCCCTGGCCCTCCGTCACGACGGAATCTCGCTGAATGCCACGGGGGTTGACGAGAAACAAGTACGCTCGCCGGCGATCGTGAAACGTGTCGAGATAGATTCCGACGAGGTCATCCGCCAGCGTCGCCTCGCGCTTGGTGAGGTTCGCCCGGATGCTTTCGGGCTGTCGGTCGTGACAGACGAACACGACATACAGCGCACGCCGATCATGGGAGAGATAGGCAACCGTTTGCTCGCTCTCGGGAGAACCGTCGCCAGGCTGCCGCTGAACGAAATGATCGATGCGCAAGGCTGGAACATTCGGCGCATCCCCCAGAAAGTCCTCGAGACGCGGGGCAGCGGCAACAGCGGGCACCTCGAGCGAAGATTCAGCAGTCGTACTTGACGCTTCCGCGCCGGGCGAAAACGTGGCAATCGCGACGAGCGTTGCGAAAAGACCGTGACGATGAGATGTCATCCGCCGACCGGCGTGCCCGCTGGGCGCCTATATTCCATGCCTCAGGACCGATTCGTCTTGGAGGGGCTCGCGCGGGCGTCGGATCGCCGCCGCGCCCATACCCAGGCGCCGGCGGCGGCCACCAGCATGGAGGAGAGCGCGACCGTCCCGATGCGGCGAGCAGTCTTCCGCTCGTTGCTTTCCGAGAACATCTCCGCAACGGCGTTCAATGCGAGCTTGGGAGTGCGATCCGCCCGCACGAGCCCGTATGACTCTTCGGGATCATTATCCTGACGTAATTCATCGTCGGGCGCCGGCAGGCGTGTCCACCAGTCGCCTGGCCGCGCGGGATTGTCGTAGTTCTTCCACCATTCGTCTGCGAACTCGAAGACGACTCCTCCGGCTGCGCCGGCACGTATCAGATCGTGCCAACTGTTTCTGACGAGCCGTGCCTGGCCCTCTTCGCCCGCCTCGATTGTGTTTGCGCCGAACTCGGAGATGAGGAGAGGCTTGTTTTCCGCAATCGGCTGCAGCACGGTCTCGATGAACCGGCCGAAGCCCATTGCGGCAACTTCCGGCGGCCAGAGCGGGTACACATTGAAGCAGGCGAAATCCATGAAGCGCAGATCGAGGTGGCGACCGGGCGGCCAGTTCGCATGAGACACCGGGTGGGAGGGATCCACTGCCTTGACAGCCGAATAGAGTTCATGGAGTCCGGCAATGATCGGGGCTTCGCCACGTGAATTGAGGACCTGCCCCGGAACTTCGTTGCCGAGCACCCACGCCAGCAGCGCGCGCTTTGAGCGCAGCGAGGACACGCGATCCCGGATTCCGGCAGTGAGTGCGGACTGTCCGGCGCCCCCGACGGCGTACCAGTCGAGCGCGAAGACGTAAATGACCTTGAATCCGTAACGGTCTGCGAGATCGAGCACCTCGGGCGGCGAATCGTAGACGAGAACCGTGTTCGCATGCGTACGCCGAATGATGTCGAAATCCGCGGCGATTTCCTGCAGCGCCGGGTAGGGATATTCCTTGTTCGGACCGGTCCCGGGCCGCCACGGACCGTAATGAATGCCGCGGACGACGAAGGGGCGGCCATCAATCAGGAACTGCCGCTGGCCTGTCCGAACGTCAGGAGATCCCTGCGTGCTCGAAAGCTGCGCCGACACCGGAGGCGTCGCGCACAGCAGACAGATCAGCATCAGGAGCGGCCGTAAGTACATCGTGCGGCTCATCGCGGTACAAAAGGGAAAGTGCAGGGCCAAACAAGAATTTCCCCGCAAAGAGGAACCAACATGGCAAGAAGAGCAGTTCCGGAAAATAGATGAGAGGCACCGACATCAGCGCGAGCCCGAACCCCGCCTCGAGTAGCAGCGTGGCGTCGACGGCCGTTGCAGACACGCAATTGGTGGGAACCCACACGCGGCGACGGCGGCAGAAGGCGTCCATCACGCCGCGCACGACCGAAAAATCAGTCCCACCGTAGATCAGCCCGCAGAGTATCAGCGTTGCCAGCCATCCACGCTTCCTGCTTGTCGGCGTCTTCAGATAAAACGACAGCAGCGGAGCGTAGACCAGACCGATCAGGACCGTCCCTACGATGGCACTCGTGATCGGATCAGGCACGAACGTGCCCAGCGCACCAAGCGGAACAGCGACGAGCGTGAAACACAGGTAGGCGAGCAGCACGCACTGCAGGCAGTAGAACCCAGCAAACTGAAAGAACGAGAGCTTCTCCGCGAACGAGAACTGTGGCGTGGTCAAGACGCGCCACCAGTGCGCACGCAGTGTCTGCACGCAGCCGTACGCCCATTTGTAGCTGCGCGTGCGGAAGGCGGTATAGCTCGGTGGGTGCTTTTCGCCCATCTCGACGTCAGACGCGTACCTGATCCGATAACCCGCAACGTTGAGACGGACCGTGAGATCGAGATCGTCGGAGAAGAACCCGGGCGTAAGGCCGCCGACCTCCAGCACTGCGCTGGTCCGCAGCAGTGCGTTGTGCCCGATGAATGGCATCCAGCCGTAGTGGGCAGCAGGCGCGAGAAAGGCGTGAAAGGCGCCGATAGACTCGGCAAGGCGCCTGTTCACACCGCAGTATCCCGGATCCGAGACCGGCACGCTCCGAAACTGCGCACCAGCGGCATCAGGACCTTCGAGATACGCGAGTCCGCGCTGAATGCTGTCGGCGTCGAGGATCGTGGAGTCGTTGTCGCACAGCAGGAAGTAGTCGTACAGATGCGCCGTCTGCTCGAGCGCATAGTTGACGGCGCCCGCCTTCCCGCCGGCCCGTACGGGACGACGCAGGACACGAACGCTCCAGTCGCGCCGCCTTGCCAAGTCGGAAGAGAGGCGATCGACGAGATGCCGTGACCGCTCATCGATGCTGTCGTCCTGAATGATCAGGTGCAGCGGCCCCGTATATGAGAGCAACGTGAAGCTGTCGAGCGCCGAGACATCCACATCGTCGCAGCAGAGATAGAGAATTCCGACGGGCGCGTCCGACGGTCCTGCTCCGGTCTCCTCCGGTGCCTCGCGCATCGCGACAAAGGCAATCGCCGAAAGCAGAAAAGCGATTCCGTACGCGCTCGCGATCAACTCGACACCGGTCTTGATCGTAAGAATGATCCACGCACGCGCGTCCAGATCCGCTCCGGAAACGGTATGAAGAACGTAGATTATGTAAACGCACGCGAAGCACACTGCAGAGGCGCACGTCAGAAGCGCCACCTGCTGTCGTGGTCGGAAATTCATCAATGAGACTCGACTATCGGGGGTGAAACGCGTCCAAACGATGCAAACGCGGTTCCGAGAGGATAAGTGCTACCTGCGCAGCGACTTACAATTTTGACGGCTCCCTTCTTCTTCTTGCGAAAGGGTTTTGTCCTGCGCTCGCGTGTAATTGTTGCCCGCGCGCCGCGGCTCAACGCGACTCGGCCATGACCTTGCGAGTCAGTTAGGGTGACGCGGGCGCTGAGCGTCCACTGCGCGGGGACACAATAATCATTACCCGACAGTGGTGCGACAGCGGTCACTTCGTGCGCGAGCCTGAGGCATCGTGGTGTTCGAGTGCTGGGCAATCCGCTCGATGCGGATTGAGGGAGAGGACGTCGCCGTCAGAACCTCCCTTCCTCTCAGGCCTGTAGCGGAGACGGTTGGCTGAGGAGCTGGTGAACTGTCGGAATCAGCGCATCGATGTTCAGGGGCTTTCGCAGCAGACGAATGGGACGATACGTTCGAAGTTCAAACTCCGTCGTTTGTGGTCCGGTGACGACGAGCAGAGGAAGGCCGCGAAGGCGCGGACGGTCGCGAACGGTCCTCAGCACTTCGATCCCATTTACCCAGGGCAGAATCAGATCGAAGACAATCAGGTCTGGAGCTTCCGTCGCGAGCAACGCAACGTCTCCGCGCCATTCTCCGCCATGAGGACACGAAAGCCCGCACTCGTGAGCAGGTCGTCCAACATTCGTCGCGAATCCGCGTGGTCTTCAACGGGGGCGGAGTCACGAACCACGGCGGACTCCATCATTGCGAAGCCGTGGTGGCGTTCCGCTCGTGCCGCGATGAAAGAACCAGATCACGCGGCTGCTCCGGTGCGGTAGCCGCATACGTCGAAATGGCCGGGGGTGGACAAGAATCGACGACGTACCGGATACTCCCCACGTGTTCCCGCGGCATTGACTCCTGCCTCGCGGTCAGGTCGACCGCGCGCGTCTCTCTGCTACTCGCCATTCTTCACGGTGAGAGTGCCTGCATGAAAGGTCTGCTCGAGACAATCCTCGTAGTCGAGGACCACGACGATTCGCGGCGGATGCTCGAGGACGTGTTGACGCAGGCCGGCTTCCGAGTGCTGACCGCGACCAACGGCGCCGAAGCGCTGCGCCTGCTCGCATCGGAGCGGCCCGACTTGATCGTCTTGGACCTGATCCTGCCGTGGGTGAATGGCGTCGAGGTGTTGAGAACGGTTCGAGACCACCCGCCGCTCCGCATCGTGCCGGTGCTCGTCGTGACCGGCACGCAGACGAGCGAATTCGAGCTCCGCACCTTTCGTCCCGTGCGCGTCCTCCGGAAGCCCTTGAACGTGGACGCCGTTGTCCCCACAATTCAGCAGATGCTCAGTCAGCCGTCCACCTTTCAGTCCTGAGGACCGCGGTTCGTGCGGCGCGCGATGCGAGAGCCTCCGCGTCACGCCGATTCTGAATGAGCAATCACGCCAGCTTGGTCTGCACGAAGGCGCGGCGCTTGCCTTGTGCCGCGTCCCAGATGCGCCGAATTTCGTTCTGGAGCGCCAGAATGCAATCCGCGTCCGATCCATGAGGACGTTCGATGACGAGCCCGCACGAGGGACAGCGAGGCGTCCGGTCAGATTCGCGTCTGCCGCTTCGCGGCCAGTGTCGGCGATCGGACTCCGGCGATCGACTCGTCCGCCGACGGTCGTCCTGTGGGGCTCCCATGGATTGAGCAATTTCACAGCGCCTGCCGCCTGGCAGGCGCGATTCAGGCCCAACGCATCAGGCGAGTACGCCGATTGTCGCCCGACGAAGGGCATTTGTTCTCGTTGGCAGCCGCCGGTTACGACATCGACGGAAACCGTGTTTCGCCGAGCCACAGACGCGGATCCTCGTTCAGGGGCCGGAGGCGGCGAGGGCAGTTGCTCGGGTGCAGATACGTAAACGAAACGGGTTGCCACGCGCGTTGCGCGGGCCGTTGCGGATCTAAGCGGGCGATAGATCCTCTGAGAGTGCAGGCACGTTGATGGCGTGACGCTTCACCGTTCGTCGTTGCAGCTTTGTGAGCGTCGCCCGATCCGCACCGCGTGCGGGCGGCTCACTCATATCGGAAAACGCAGACGCATAGCTGCGGTGCACAGCGCGATCGCGGGATTCGGCCCATCCCTCCTCCACCAGCAGTCGCGCCTCGGACGGTTCCAGATCGAGAATGTCCCCGGGCTCGTAAGCGCGCAGATCGATTCCATCGATCATTTGAGCGACCTTCTTGACTAGCCGCACACGCATCCTCCTCTCCTTTAGCAATCCCCGTTCCGGTATGCCGAATGCTACAGATCACCTCGTGCCGACGACTCCAGTCCGGTTCAGGGTTCCGGCGGCTTGCAAGTTGTGCGGGGCGCACGGGAGCCTTGCCCCGGAGACGACGATCACCGGGGGAGTTGTGCAGCTTGCCTGGTGCTGTCGCGCGTGCGGAGGCGAGTGGCTCATCACACGTGGAGAGCAGGAGGTCATCGAACGGCGCGAAGGTCCACCCGATCGCCGTCGCATCCCTCGGGATGATCGCCGGAAATTGTGAAGCGTTGAGTCATCGACAGAGGGAGGAATGCGGGTCGGCGCGCGCTCGAGAAGCCTGGTCGAGCGCGGCAAACACCAACGGTGAACGGTAGAAAGCGTCGCGACGAAGGTACCTCCTTTGCTTCTCCGGCGTCGCCAGGGTACCCATGAAAGTTTCACGGCCGTTCGCGGATTTTGGGAGCTGCATTGCTGTGTATGGCCGTAAGCCGAACAGGAAACCGGAACCTTAGAACCTTTAGAGGCGGCATTCGCCGACAGCGGCCGTATGGCGGCGCCCCGTCCGATGAAGCACCCTCCACGTCTTCGCTCTCGCTCTAGGGAGTGCAACTCGTGATTCCGATAGCCGCCATGCCTGCAGGTGCATCAGGCGTCGTGGTCTTCCAGAACACTTCGAGCCCCTCGTGCGCAGCACGGGTCTCCTGACGTTCGGATAGAACGGCGACGGCGTACCACGCCCCGCCCCGCGCGCCTTCAGTCCGCTTCAACGAGACAAACGGCCGCCAAGGTGTGTGATACACTGGGGTTCCTTTCCTGAGCCTCCCGGCGCAGCATCAGCCGCCGGTCTCACCAAGGTAAACGCTCGAATGTCTCGCGCGCGTTTTCGGCCATCGGTCAGGTGCTGATCCCCGGAAGATGTGTGCCATGCTGCAGTCCTATTCACGTCCGCGCGCCATATTCGTCGGGCTCTCCGTCCTCGCGTTCACCGTCGCCGCCGTCGGCCTCTGGGCTGTGCCGAACGTTCTCTCTTCGTCGACCTTTGCGTTTATCGCGACGTTCATGATCGGCGGCGCGTCTCTATCGCTGGTTACCTGGCGCAATGCTCAGCCCACCGGGACGGTTGCTCAGTTGCTGCATGCCACGGAGGCTGCGAGCGCTCAGCGGCCCATCACGCATGTGAAGGCGCACTCCGAATCGGAGTAGCGCGTCAGGAAGGTGTCGTCAATGATCTCTCGCAACGTAGAGTCAGAGCCCAACCGACCAGCCAAATGCCCTCATTGCGGCGGCCGTGAGCTGACGACGACGAGCAAGGTCGTCGACACGAACACGTATTGGCGGTGCCTCAAGTGCGGCGAAGTGTGGAACTTGGACCGCCGCGACACCGGCAGCCGATTCGGTTTTCGTCGATGAACCCCGACGTGTTCGCCGGCGTCGTGGTCGCCCTCGCGAAGGTCACGATGATTGCCGAGCGACTGCTCGACGGCGATGCCGAAGGTCACGTGCGGCGTTCAATCGCGGAGTTCGCATCGGCATTCGCACGCCGGGAGCCAATCGATCCCGCCGTCGCCCGCATGCGCAACAGCATCGTTATGCTCCACGACTGCCGCGATGCAGGAACGCGCCGCACCTTCGACCGTGACAAATCGCTCATCCATGATTTGGATGCGGCGATCGAGGAACGACTTGTGCCGGAGCTGCGTCGGCTCGGATTCGACATTCATCGCTGACCAGGCGCTCCTTTGCGAATCAGGACTGCAGAAGCCACGGCTCTGGCGACGCCGCTCAACCGAGCGCGCCTTTGGGACGAGCGCCGCTGAGCGCAAACACCATAAAACCTCCAGCCGCCAGCGCCACTCCGGCACCGAGACGCAGGAGCGCGGTTCCCTGCTTCGTCTCCCATTCCATGACCGCTCGTGCGTGATCGGGTCCCAGGACGGTCGCCATCAATGCCTGTAGGCACATCACGGCCCCCAACGCGCGCATCGTGTTGGGCGCACGAGAGCCAGGGGCGGCCAGAATCACGACGACACCCATGACCATGCGAAGCCAAACGGCCGCGTAGAGCGTGATCGGCGTCGCGACGTAGCCTCGTCGAAGCATCGTCCCGTATTCAGGCGAAACGATGCCCACGATGCCGACGCAGATGATAAACAGAGCGATGAGGAACGCAGCCATTCGCATCAGTGCTTGTGCGCCTGGAACTTTCCATCTGTGTGGGGCCCGCCGGAAAGATGCCACGAGCCCGTCAACCCAGTACCCTCCTTGTCCAGAGTGAGTTTGTAGGTGGCGGTAAGTTCGTTGTTCAGTCCGGTGGTGTGCTCGAAGGTGACCGTCTTCCCGTGCACCTTGCCTTTCATCGTCTGCTCATCACACCGAATCGTCAGTGCTTCCCCGTGCTGCGTGATCTGACATTCGTGCGTATTCGGGTGCTCGCCGCCAAAATCCGGGTTCCACGCAAATGTCCAGGCGCCGGTCAGATCGGTCGGGCCAATGGTCGCAACGAGCAGTATGGGCAGCGCGAGGAAAGGACAAAACGTCATGGACGCACCTCTTTCAGCAGACCATCAGTCCAGGCTTAACAGGCCCTCAGTCGATCGCGAAACAATAGAGCAGCGCACCGCTCCCGAGTTTCTGGAGGCCGGCCATGCTGCATCCGTCCGACAGGTGCGCGGAGTTCCAGGACCGGGCGCGATCGCCGCCGATGCTTCCCACCCTGTTGCTGTGTCCGACCATCGCGCGACCGTCGGTGCTCGTCCAGTTGTGGCACGTCGCGTCACCCACGGCCGCTGAGCCGTCGCTGTTCGACCCGGTCAGGATATCGTGCACACCGGCGAGCACGAAGTTGCCATGCTCGTCGAGCGACGTCCGGCCACCCAGCCTGTTGCCCGGACCGTGCAGATCCGTGACGCTGGCGGCGATCTCCACGCCCTTGGCGTTGAACCACGGCCCTTGGCCGATCCGGTCGCGTGCGTTCACCGGCCCGTGCGTCGCGTCGGCCGTCGTACTCAGGTAAGCGCGCCAATGCCTTGGCGACCCGGCGTCGCTCGCCAGCTTCTGGCAATGCGCATCCGCCCCGGCCAGTCCGCCGAGGTTGCCGCCGTTTCCCCCCGGGACGCTCGTCACGAAGAAACTCATCTTGTGACTTGAATCGCATCCGCAGAAAAGTCCCGCGAGGAGGCAGACGCCGACGCAGTCCCGTGCGATTCGGATCGTCGTGCCGGCGCGTCCCCCAGCCATATACGGTGACATCTTAGAGACCATCGGATACCTCGACGTCCTACCGCTGTCCGACTCCTGAGCGATCACGTCTGAGCCGGCCGTGGGACGCCTTACGCCTTCTCAGACGGGCCCGGCTGTCCGGATGGCCGGGCCCCCCAGGGAGGCTCCGATGAAGAGGGTACCAGTCCTCGTCTTGATGATCGTCGCCGCGTCACGGATCCTTGCGACGGCCCAGGAAGCACCGATACGTCCGGCCGTCTGTCTCGCGATCGACGAGGCGCATGACACCTTCTCCCCCGAAGACCGGCAGGCGGCGCTGATTCTCGTCGCGCGCGAGTTCGAGCAGGCCGGCCGACAGGTCGGTGAGTGCGCAGAACGGTACACCCTGTCGCACGTCCGGCTCGGGAACACGATCACCGTCGTCCTCGCCGGGACATCGGGACAGCGCGAAGGGCGCGCCGCGGGCATGGACGACTTGCCCGGCTTGTACAACCAGCTCGTACGCGCGCTTGTGACTGGCACTTCGGTCGGCTCCATGACGGTGGTGAATCGGGGTAACGTGACGAAGCCGCAAGCCGAACCGAAGCGGGTCGGCATCGATTCGTTCGGGTACGCAAAGCTCGGCTACGGCACGATGCTGGGGGAGGGAGGCGCGGAGAATCCGGCGATCGGTTTCGGCTACCGCGCCGAGCTCGACGCGTTCGCGCTCGACGTGTCGTTCCTCAACCAGCAGGTGCCCTCGTCGAACAGGGCGGCCACCGCCGCGACCGCAATGTCCGGATCGCTGCTGAAGCTCACCGGCTTGTACTTCACGAATCCGCAGGTGAACGCAAGTGCCTACTTCGGCGGCGGCGTCAGTTGGGGCGCGACATCCCGCTCCGGCGGCTCGTCGCAGAACGGATATTCGACATGGAGCGGCAGCGGGCTGCAGGGAGAGCTGACGGCAGGATACGAGTTGCCGCGCGCGAGCGAGATGCGCGTGTTCGTTCAGGGCGATGCCACGCTGCCGTTCTACCGCGCGGCCGGGCACACATTCGTGTACTCGCAGGGCCGCTCGTCAACGGTGACGACGGGACGAAGTTACAACCCGTCGGTGACGCTCTCGATGGGCCTCGGGTGGCAAAGGCATCGGCGTTGACCGCTTTACCCTCGCGCTCTGGCCGTCGCATCGTCTGCGAAGATCAATGCGGCCGAAATGTCTTTCCCGTCTCGAGGAGGGTCTTCAACCGCGACAGAATCCGCGGCCAGCCGTCGGCATTCTGGAGATACGCCGGATCGTCGTCAGTCCATTGATCGTTGGTGACGACGACCTTCACGGCTTCCGTCTCCTGGGTCAACGCTATGGTCACCCTGGAGGCCGTGGCCCCGTCGCCCATCCCGAACTTGTACTCGAGTCGCGTCGGTGCTTCGACGCTGATCACTTCGCCCGTCACATAGCGTGTCGGCCGTCCATCCTTGCCGGGCCCCGACCACGTCATCGCGCCGCCAGGCCTGAGGTCCACCTCGAAGTCCGCGCCCATGAAGATCGTGCGGTTCGCCTCCTTCGACACGAATCCGTCCCAGACCTTTTCGATCGGAGCGGCGATATAGAACGTGAAGACGAGCGGCGGGCTGGCCATTTATCAACCTTTCGGCCAACATTAACAGTTGCCGACACTGCACGGCTCGACCCTGCGAGCTCAGCGGGGCGCACGCGATCGAGGACGTATACTACTGACCCAGTAGCGATGCCAGCGTGGGAATGCCGGCTCGCGCTTCTTCTTTTCCTTCACGAGCCGGCTGCGGGGGGCAGCGTGTTCAAAGACCGACATCGGGGCGACGATCTTCAGGCCACCATCGATGACAACCGCCGTGTCCTTGCGGCGCGCGAGATCCGTGCGAACGCCGACGCGGAGCGGCGCAGCGATATCCGGCGGAGGCTGGAGCGGCGCGGCCAGGGTACGATACGCCGCGTGGAAGATGCCGAACGGAATCAATATCGTCGCGCGCTCCTGCTGTCGTTCCTCGGCACGCTGAGCCATGACGATCTGCTCTTGTGGATCGACCGTCTCTGGCTGGGGCTCGCGACCGAGCCGCAACTGGATGCGGTCGTGGCGAGCGTCCGCGAGTCGCCGCATTTCGCCGATCGCATCGCGAGCAGCCGCGCAGCCGCCCGCCCCGGCGCGGGAGAGGCGAACGCCGCGCTGCCGGCCAGCAACGCGTGGCTCAGCGCGGAGTGGCGTAACCTGTCGGAGCAGCTCACCGTCCTCACCTCGCTTCGGCGCGAGCACCACGCCGCCGCGCAGCAGAGGCGCAACGGTTCAACGAAGCCGTCGCAGTACCGCGAGGCCGCCCTGGCATCCCCCATCGGCACACGGATCGCCGCCGCCGGGCTGTTCGAGGAGTTCTTCGATCGACTGGACCTGACGCCCTCCGAGATGGCCGCGCGCCTGTTGCAGCGCGAGGTGGAGACTCAGTTGCAGAGCCTCGACACCTCGCCGCGGGTGCGGCGCGCGCTGGGATCGTTCACCGCCGCCGCCGCGGCCCTCACCGCGGTCGCGCTCTTTCCACGATGGCGCGCGTTCTATCGAGAGCTGCGCGATCGCGCGCAGACGCCTCCCGCCGACGTCCCGCGCCGCTGAACGTCTGGCGCGCGCGCGCCGGTGACACATCTGAGGTAATCCACGCCCTCCGAATGCGAACAGGAGAGGTGGTCCTGTGCCGCGTCACAGGACGCCCGATACGTTGGCCCGTCCAGCAGCCTGTTAGAATCCGTCGTCGCCTTCATCAAGGGAGGACATACATGCGTCGAGCGCTGATCGCTGGGTTCATCGTGTGCACCGTTGTCGTCGCAACGGCAGCAGGACAGCAGACCGCCAAGTCTCCGTCCGCAGATGGCGCAAAGGCCGCCGTCGAGGCCGGCAACAAGGCGTTTGCGGCTGCGCTGCAGAAGGGCGATACGGCGGCCATGGCCGCGCTCTACAGCACCACCGGGGAAGCCTTTCCTCCGAATGGCGACGTGGTGCGCGGTCGCGCGGCGATTCAGAAGCTCTGGCAGGGCGTGCACGACAGCGGCATCGCCGGTGCCGATCTGGACACGACGGAGGTCCGTGCCGACGGCAATCTGGCGTACGAGGTCGGGACGTACGCCATGAAGGGAAAGGACAGCAAGGTCCTCGACAAGGGCAAGTACGTCGTCGTCTGGATCAAGGAAGGCGGCAACTGGAGGATTCACCGCGACATTTGGAACACCAGCATGCCTGCCCCGAAGTGAGCCGCAAGCGCAAGACGCGCTGCGCTCGAGCGTGCCTTGAAACGACCAAACGCGCCAAATATCGACGCTGCGATATAGTGCAGCCGTGGGCGAGCAGGCGATCGGACCCTTCCGCGTGCTGCGCAAGCTGGGCGCAGGCGGAATGGGCGAGGTCTACCTCGCCGAGGACGAACGGCTCGGCCGGCGCGTCGCGCTGAAGTGCCCTTCCGACTCGTGGCTTGCGTCGGGCGAGGGGCGCGCGAGGCTTCATCGGGAAGCGCGCGCGGCCGCGCGGCTGAACGATCCGCGCATCGCCGCCGTCTACGACGTGCTCGACATCGACGGCCGCCCCTTCATCGTTATGGAGTACGTGGAAGGGGAGCCGCTGTCCGCGGAGATCGCGCGCGGACCGGTGCCGCTCGAACGTGCGCTCCAGATTGGAACGGACCTTGCGCACGCGCTTGCGGTCGCGCACGCCGCCGGCATCGTGCACCGCGACCTGAAGCCGGCCAACGTAATGGTCGGTGCGGACGGCCGGATCAAGGTCCTCGATTTCGGCCTCGCGAGAAGCGTCGACGCGCCGAGCGGGGCACTGACGGCGCCGGGGCACGTGCTCGGCACTCCGGGATATCTCGCGCCCGAGCAGTTGCTCGGCCGCGCCGCGGATGCGCGCACGGACATCTACAGCCTCGGCGCGATCCTGTACGAGCTTCTCACGGGGCATCCGCCAGCCACGGCCGATCGTGCCCGCGGGCTTGCGGCCCTGCTCGATCCTCCGTCGCACATATCGAGCGTCAACCCGTCGCTGCCGCGCCACGTGAGCGCGATTGTGATGCGCGCGCTCGCACCGGAGCCCGGCGACCGGTATCAATCGACAACGGAGCTGGCGCACGCGCTCGAGCATGCATCGCACAGCCTCGGCGAAGATCGGACGCGCGAGGTGCCACACGTTCAGTCGCGGCCCACCGCGAAGATCGCGGCCGCGCTCCTGCTGGCGGCGGTCGCCGCGACCCTTCTCCTTCTCGCACTCCCGCGATGGTGGCACCGCAACGACGCGCCTGCGGGCGCCAACCACCCGACGCCCGTGGTCGCTGTCCTGCCGCTCACGAATCTGAGCGGCGATCCAAACCTCGAGTACGTCGGCGCTGGCATGGCCGACACGATGAGCACGAAGCTGGCCAGCATACCGGGCATCTCGGTGGTGTCGCGCGCCGAGATCCACGAAGCGCTGCAACGGACGGGCGACGTCACGAAAGTGTGCCGCGCGCTGGGCGTCACCTACGCCGTCACGGGCGGGGTGCAGCAGGCGGCGAACCGCGTACAGGTGACGATCAACCTGCTGAGTCCCGATGGCCGCACCATCGTGCCGGGCGGCGGCCGGATTTACGAAGATTCCCTCGACAACATGTTCACGCTGCAGCGCCGGATCGCTGAAGACCTGAGCAGCGCAATGGTCGGAACGCTCTCTCCGGCCGCTCGCGCGCAGCTTGCGCGCAATCCGACGACGAGCGTGTCGGCCATGTCCGCGTACTGGCGTGGCCGCGCACTCATGGACAAGCCGGGACCGGCTCCGATCGACCCGGCGATCGCGGCGTTTCACGAATCGATCGCGCTCGATCCATCGTTCGCGCTCGGTCATGCGGGACTCGGCGCGGCCAGTTGGCGCAAGTACACCGAGACGCGCGACCAGGTGTGGGCCACAAGAGCGGTGAGCTCGGCTGAGCGAGCGCGCCAGCTCGATCCCGATCAGCCCGAAGTGCGCCTTGCGCTTGCGACGGTCTACAACGGCGTCGGCCGGACCGACGATGCGCTGCGCGAAGCGGGGAGCGCGCTGGAACTGCAGCCCGCCAGCTATGGAGCGCATCGCATGCTGGGCGAGATCCGATCCTCGCGCGGCGAAACGGAGCAGGCCGTCGCGGAGTTCGCCGCGGCCATCCGCATCCGGCCCGACTACGCCGCGGGTTATCGATCGCTCGGCCTCGAGCAGATGCGCGCCGGCCGGTACGCGGATGCCGCCGCGGCATTCGACAAGATGGCCGAGCTGCAGCCGGATTCTCCGTTCCCGCACCAGCTCCTCGGCAACGCGCATCTGTCTGCCGGCGATCTCGACGCGGCCATGGACGAGTACTCCGCGGCGCAGGCGCGCGGCGGCAGCTTCGCGACTTACTCGTCGCTCGGCTACGTCAACTACCTCCGAGGCCGTTTCGACGACGCCGTCCGCTCGTATCAGCAGGCCATCGAGCGTCGTCCGAAGAGCGCGACGACGCACTGGAATCTTGGCGACGCATACCGCCGGGTCGGCAAGAAGAGCGAGGCGCGGAAGGCGTACGGCGAAGCGGTGAAGCTGTTCGACGCGGACCTGCAGGTGAACCCCACGGACGCGAATGCCACTGCGACGCGCGCCACGTGTCTCGCCCGGCTTGGACGTGGGCCGGAGGCGCTCGCCGAGGCATCGCGCGCCGCGCAGCTCGCGCCCGGAGATCAGGACGTGCAGTATCAGCGCGCGCTCGTGCTGACGATCCTTGGCCGGACGGAGCCCGCGATCGATGCGCTCGAACTCGCCGTGAAGTCGGGATACAGCGTTCCGCTGCTGCGGCTCGACGAAGATCTCGCGCCGCTTCGCCAGTCACCGCGTTTTCAGACGCTCGTCGCCCGCAAGGGCGCGGCGTCGGGGAGGACCACGTGAGAGCTCGCTTCTTCGTCGTCGCCGTGATGTCCTTGACCATGGGGATCGCAGGGTGTGCCAGGGGACCGGAGCAAGTTGAGCACCGCGCGAGGCAAACGCGCCCAATCACCATCGTGCTTCACGACCAGGGAGGAGAGTGCCGCGCGAGCTTCGGGAAGAAGCCTCAGCATGCGTACCGTGGCGACACGGTGTCCTGGGAATTCATCAATACGTGCAGCGCGGACCAGCAGGTCACGCTGGCCCTCAAGTCCGGCTCTTCGAATCCTTTCACCGACAGCGCCGGATCCTGGCCGATTCCTGCGAAGGCGGGCAACGAAAACAATCCAGACAGCAAGGACCTCGATGTGAACAACGAGGCGAAGGGGTCGTACGGGTTCGACATCGTCATCGGCGGCAAGTCGTACGACCCGCGGCTCGAAGTGGATCCCTAAGCAATTCTTTGACGGATGGGGCGGCGCAGGGTACCATCGCGCCGCCCATGGCTGCTGATGAACCATCCGTCGACTACTACGAAGTCCTCCAGGTCAATCCGAACGCTGAACTGGACACGATTCATCGCGTCTACCGGCTCCTCGCGCAGCGTTTTCACCCCGACAACAACGAAACCGGCGACGAGGCGCGGTTCCGTGCCCTGACGGACGCCTACGGCGTGCTCTCCAACCCGGAGAAGCGCGCGCGATATGACGCGACATATCAACAGCAGCGGCAGGCCCGATGGCGTCTGGTGACGGCCGGCGCGCACGCGGAGAACGACTTCGAGATCGAGCAGGCCGCGCGGCTCACCGTGCTGGAAGCGCTCTACACGAAGCGGCGCCTGGAACCGGGCGACCCCGGCATCTTCGCGACGGACATGGAGAAGCTGACCGGGCGTCCGCGCGAGCACCTCGAGTTCACCATCTGGTATCTCGCGCAGCGCAAGTTCGTCGTCCGCGACGACAACTCCCGCCTCATCCTGACCGCGGACGGGGTCGATCATCTCGAAGCGAACTATCGGACGAATCTGACCCGACGGAGACTGGAAGCCTCAACAGAACGGCGATGACGGCCTGACGACCGTCGCAGGATTGAACACGCGCGCCGAAAAGCGTGATCGCGTTCAGCGATGGCGGACGACGGCGGAGAGCATCCGGGTGGGGAGGCGTCTGCCCGGACCGAGTCGCACGACGGGGATGTGCGCGGTAGCCGGACAGGTCGCGAGCAGCTCGGTCGCGCCTGAGGCGCCTTCGTCGCCCAGGGACTGATCCACGAAGATCAAATCGGGCAAATGACAGGACGCCTTGACGATCGCTTCGAACCACGTGCGCGCGACGGCAACGCGGAAGCCGCGCGCTTCGAGCTGACGCGCGCGCCGCGTGCGCGACGCAGGGTTCGCGTCGGCGATGAGCAGGAGCGGAATTGCAGGCGCCGCCGAATCCCTGGTCGGGAGGGTAAGAGTTACAGAGGCGCTTGTCTGCAATTCGGACATGTTGGGGCCTTTTGAGG
>JBKPTE010000011.1:0-114018 GCA_046735335.1 Acidobacteriota bacterium
CGGTACGCTTTACTCGCTCTTCTGGCGTACGTTATGATTGCGCGTTTGCGCCTGCACCCGTTGGGCCTGTTAGCGGGCGCGTCCTCGGTTGTGGCGGCGGCTGCCATCGAAGCCGGGCGCCTTCTCTCGAAGAAGCAGTGACGTACGACCAGTAGGGGCGGGTTCCTGCACCGACCTCGGCGCGCCAGCGGCGCGCCCCGGCACGCAGGATCGTGATTTGTAGGAATGCAAAAGCTCGAACACCCGCTCTGGATCGTGCAGGCCGTCAACGCGCTGCTCGGCCCGCCCGTCGCCGCAGCGCTCGCCCCGCTCGGGTTCCACTTCGAACCCGGCAAAGTGATTCCCGACTACCTCGTGATGTGCCTGTTGATCGTGGCGGCGGTCACGATCCTGTGCGCGATCATGCGCTCGCGCTTGAGCGTCGAGCATCCCGGCAAGCTCCAGATCGTGCTCGAGGACGCCGTCCTCGCGTTTCGCGGCATGCTCGACGAGTGGATCGGCCCGAAGGGCCGCAACTACCTGCCGCTGATGACGACCCTCGGCGTCTTCATCCTGCTGGGCAACTACGCGGGGCTGGTGCCCGGCCTGATGTCGCCCACGAGCAGCATCAACGTGACGCTCGGGTGCGCGCTCACCACGTGGACCTACTATCACTACCAGGGGATCCGCCAGCAGGGGCTCGTCAAGTACATCCTGCACTTCGGCGCGCCGCCCGGATCGCCCCTGTGGCTGTTCCCGATCATGTTCGTCATCGAGCTGATCAGCCACATGTCGCGCGTGCTGTCGCTCTCGCTGCGGCTCTTCGGCAACATCTTCGGCGAGGAGCTGCTCATCCTGATTCTGGGGAGCATCGTGCCGTTCATCGTGCCGGTTCCCATGATGTTCCTCGGCCTGATCACGGGAGGCCTGCAGGCCTTCATATTCGTGCTGCTCTCCATCATCTACCTGCAGGGGGCCGTGGCGGTGGAGCACGAGGAAGACGCGCACGGCCACGACGCGCCGCACGGGCGGCACGCGCCGGCCGCGGCGTAACCGGTTTTCATCTGAGGAGGCGTTGGTCGTGAGTAAACGGAGTGTTCTGACAGCGGCGTTCATCCTGATCGGCGGGGCGTTCAGCCCCCTTCTGGCGCAGGGCGCAGCGGGACCGGTGCCGGATCACGCGGAGATCGTCCGCTGGTCGATCATCACCGCCGGCTTCGCGCTCGGCTTCGCGGCTGGCTTCGGGGCCCTTGGGCAGGGTCGCGCGATTGCGTCGGCGGTCGAGGCGATCGCGCGCAATCCCAGCGCCTCGGGCGACATTCGCGGCGCGCTCATTCTCGGCCTCGTGCTGATCGAGTCGCTCGTCATCTACGTGCTGGCGATTTCGCTGATTCTCTTCTTCGTTCCTCCGTTCGGCAGCTAGGACCGCCCAGGCTGCGCCTGGAATGTCGAATGACGAATGACGAATGCTGGATGCCGAAGTTCGACCTTTGGCATCTGGCATTCGGCATTCAGCATTGACGAGGTTTTGACTACCCTCGACGTCCTCCTGCTCCTGATGACGCTCATCTGGGGCACCAACTACGCCATCGTCAAAGCCGCCTTCGCGGAGATGAATCCGCAGGCGTTCAACGCGCTGCGTTTGCTCCTCGGCTCCGCCATGATGCTCGTGATGATGAGCGTCGTACGGCGGACGCGCTTCTCCGCCGGGCATCCGGAGGGCAACGTCGCCGTCGGGAGCGTGTTCCACACGCCCGCGGTCATGACGCGGCGGGACTGGCTTGGCATCGCCGCGCTCGGGATTGTCGGACACTGCGTGTATCAGTACTTGTTCATCGGCGGCCTGGCGCGGACGAGTGTTGCGAACAGCTCGCTCCTGCTCGCGATGACGCCCGTGCTGATTGCCGTCTGCGGGGCGCTCAGCGGACGCGAGCGCATCCGCGCCGTTCACTGGGCGGGCACGCTCCTGTCGCTCGTCGGCATCTACATCATCGTGGGACACGGTGCGCATATTGGAGGTGCGTCAGTTCGCGGGGACCTGATGATGTCGGCCGCGGTGGTCTGCTGGGCGGCGTATACGGTCGGCGCACGGCCGTTGATGAAGCGGCATTCGCCGCTGGGCGTGACGGGTCTGTCGATGTCGTTCGGTACGTTGCTGTACCTGCCGATCGCCGCGCCGTCGCTCGCGCGCGTCTCGTGGAAAGCGATCGGCGCGCACACGTGGGCCGCGCTCGTCTACTCCGCCGTGTTCTCGCTGTGCGTCGCCTACACGATCTGGTACGCGGCGGTGCGCGAGATCGGCAGCGCGCGGACGTCCATCTACTCGAACGTCGTTCCAATCGTCGCGATGCTGACCGCAGTCGTGTGGCTGGGGGAGCCGCTCGGCGCGTCGAAGATCGTGGGCGCCGCCGCGGTGCTGCTCGGCGTGGCGCTGACACGGACCGCGGAAGGGTGATGTAGCCCGGGTCCTCAGACCCGGCGGGTCTAAGAGACCCGCCCTACAGGAGTACAATGGACCTACCGTGAAATCGCACTTCTACTCGCAGCACGCGACTGCCCTCAGGGCCGAGCTGGGCGCTGCGGTCACGCGCGCGCAGATGCGCGATTTTCACCGGAAAACGGCCATCCGGCACTTGGTGGTCGGCATCCGCCAATTCGCGATCCTCGGCCTCGCGACGTGGGGCCTCATCCATTTCGAGCAACCGCTGATCTGGATCCCGCTCGCGTTCGTCCAGGGGTTCACGGTCTTCAATTTCACGGTGCTCCTGCACGAGGTCGTCCACCACACCGTCTTCGCGCAGCGCCGGCGCGTTGCCGAGCGGGTCCTGGCCCTCATCTACGCGACTCCGAGCGGGATCTCGGCCAGCCAGTTCACGCGCTGGCATCTCGACCACCACGCGGAGCTGGGCTCCGACGAGGACGACCCGAAGCGCGCGCATCTGTCTCCGAAGGTGAACAAGCGCTGGTACAAGCTGCTCTACTGCACGCCCGCCCTGTTCCCGATCTATTTCCGCGCCGCGCGCCGCGAAGCCGCGTCGTATCCCGAGCCGCTGCGGCGCGTGATCAATCGCGAGCGCAAGGTCTCGATGGCTTTCCATGTCGGCGCGATCGCCGCCGTGTGGTACTTCTTCGGTTTCTACGCCGCGCTGCGCACGAACATCATCCCGGTGTTCTTCATCTTCCCGATCGCGTTCACGCTGAACCGGCTCGGGCAGCACTACGACATCGATCCGGCGGACCCCGCGAAATGGGGCACGTTGATGCGCGGCCACTGGTTCTGGGATTTCGCGTTCCTCAACTCCAACTACCACCTGGAGCATCACTACTTCCCGGGCGTGCCGTTCTATCGCCTGCCGGAAGTGCAGCGCGCGCTCACGCCGTTCTACGAGCGCAAAGGGATGCGGTGGCAGTCCTACGGCCGTCTGGTGTACGGCTGGCTGGTAGAGAACCACGCGCCCCATACGGACTGGAGCGCGGCGCACGGCGCGGGATCGTCGTCCGGAGCGGAGCGCCCGGCGCCATCAGCGCTGCGCTGACGTAGCGTTGACGGCGGCGCTTTCTCCAGCGAGCGAGCAGGACCGTTGTGCGGACTGGACGTGAAGTGCAGCGAAGCCGCGGCCAGGGAGCACAATGCGTCTGTTCGCTCGCTGGTCGTCTACCGAATCCTCCACAGATAAATCGTCCGGCCGCCGATCTCGCGCTTCTCGTCGGGTTCCCACGATGCGCCCATGCTGAAGGCGTGCGAGACGACGCGCGTCCCCGGCTTCAATTCCTTCTTCAGCTTCGGCATCAGCTTCTCGTTCAGCGACGGCAGCAGATAGAGCGTCACCACGGTTGCGTCGCCGATGTTCGACTCGAAGAGATCCTGGTTCAGGAAGGTCACCTTGTCGGTGACGTTTGCGAGCTTCGCGTTTTCGCGCGCCTCCGCGATGCGTTTGGGATCGATGTCGATCCCGACGCCGCGCGCGCCGTACTTCTGCGCGGCCGTAATCGGAATGCGGCCGTCGCCGCTCCCCAGGTCGTAGACGACGTCCGTCGACGTGACGTGCGCGAGCTGCAGCATGGCGTCCACGACTTCCTGCGGCGTCGGCACATAGAACACGTCCGGCGCGCGCACGGCCGTGTCCTGCTGCAGGAGTCCGCCGGCGGAGAGCACCAGAACGAGCGCGACGATTGTCTTCATGACTGCAGTCTAGCGCGGGTGTGACCTGCCCTGTCACGCTCGGCGGTAGACTGGCTCCATGGTCGTGCGGTTCCAACAGCGGGCCGTCATTCCACGGGAAACAGCCGCGCCGTCGCGGGGCTGGGTTCCACCGCGCGCGCTGACGATCCGCGAGGTCGAGCATCGCAGGCGCATGCTCGAACATCTCGCTAATAGCCCATCTCCCGCTCGATCGCGCGAACGATCCGATCGAGTTCGTCCACCAGGCGGCCGCCGCCGGCTTCCCTGAACGATCGAACGAGCGTCCGGTAGTACGTGACGACATCGTCCGGGCTCGCGCTGTAGCGCGTCCACACGGCGTCGCCCTGATTGCGCAGATCCCGCAGCAGCACGTACGTGTTGTGGACTTTGTCGGATGCGGAAACGCGCAGGCTGGACGCATCGAGCGTCCGTGCGTGTTCGGCGTAGCGCCCCTTGCGCTCCGCCCAGGGCTCCTTCGGGGTCGTCCACGAGTCGGTGCAGTCTTCGACGATCTTCGCCACTGCGTCCCCGAAGCGGGAGCGGATGTCGTCGAGGCGCGCGCGCCCGCCCTGGTCCTCCGCCGCATCGTGCAGCAGCGCGGCGATTGCTTCGTCCTCACTCCCGCCGTCGTCCAGGACGATCGATGCGACCCCCATGAGGTGGCCAATATAAGGCGCGCCGCCGCCCTTGCGCGTTTGCGATCGGTGCGCGTCCGCGGCGTAGCGAAACGCGTCTTCGAAGCGCGGCGACAGCATCGGCATGTTCGGCTCCTGAGCGGTATTGTGCCATCTGGCCCGTGTCTTTCATTGCAATCTGCAGATGACCGGCTGGGTTGGTTTGACAACGCTCGCCGTGTCGCTGGCGACGGCACTCACAACGGGTGCCCCCGCCGCCACCGTACGCCTTCAGCCGCACCGGAACAGCCCGGTTCAAATCGGCCTCGCCTCTTACTACGGTCCAGGTTTCGAGGGTGAAAAAACTGCCAGCGGCGTCCGATTCGATGCACGCGAGTTCGTCGCTGCACATCGCACTCTGCCGTTGGGATCGGTCGTGCGCGTGACCAACCTCCGCAACGGCCGCACCGTCGTCCTCCGCGTCATCGATCGCGGACCGTACGGCCGCAACCATCGCAAGGGCTGCATCATCGACGTGTCCACGGCGGCCGCGCGGCGCCTGCGCTTCGTCCACGATGGCCTGACGTTCGTGCGCGTGCAGGTGCTGGCCGCGGACAACGCGGACCCACGCGGACGTTAGCTGGGTTAATCTTCCGGCGGATGAAATTCGCGAAGGCCGTCTTCACGATTGCGGGAATCTGGGGCATTGTCGTCCTGACCCCGCTGTGGTTTCTCACCGACATCAGCGGACGTCGTTACCAGCCGCCGGCGTCCTATCCGCACTTCTTCTACGGGTTCATCGCCGTCGCGATGGCGTGGCAGATTGCGTTCCTGATCATCGGCCGCGACCCGGTGCGATTCCGGCCGCTGATGATTCCGGCCATCCTGGAGAAGCTCGGGTATGTGGTTACGGCCGCCGTGCTGCACGGACGCTCGCGCATTTCGGCGCAGGACGGATCGACCGCCGTTCCGGATCTGATCCTCGTCGTGCTGTTCATCGCGGCGTTCGTGACGACGCGTGGACGGCATCGGACGAGAGAGGGCGGCGTCTGATGGATCCGTCAGCGGCGGTGTACCGAGCCCTCGATGCACTTGGCATTTCGTACGATCGCTACGAGCATCCGCCGGTGTTCACCGCGGAGGATGCGGCACAGCACTGGACGCACATAGAGGGTACGCAGTGCAAGAACCTGTTCCTGCGGAACAAGAAGGGCAATCGCCACTATCTCGTCGTGCTCGAGATTTCGAAGAAGGCGGATCTGCGGCAGATCGTGAAGCTTGTCGGGGACGATCGTCTCAGCTTCGGGTCACCCGAGCGGCTGATGGACACGCTCGGACTGACGCCAGGTTCCGTGGCGCCGTTCGGGTTGATCAACGATCACGATCGCGCCGTCCGCGTGCTCATCGACGGAGATCTGCGCGGCGCCCGCCGGCTGATCTTTCATCCGAACATCAACACCGCGAGCATCGTGGTGTCGTGGAGCGATCTGGAAAAATTCCTGGAATCGCGAGGGAACCCGGTCACGTTCATCCGTATCTAGCTCGCGCGCTTCGGCCGCATGTTGGCGGCGAGGATCTTCTTCCGCAGCCGGATGCTCTTCGGCGTCACTTCCACGAGCTCGTCGTCGTTGATGAACTCGATCGCCTGCTCGAGGCCGAGCTTCCGGGGCGGGATGAGGCGAATGGCTTCGTCGGCGGTGGACGCGCGCATGTTCGTCTGCTTCTTTTCCTTCGTGACGTTGACGTCCATGTCGCTCGCGCGCGCGTTCTCGCCGATGATCATCCCCTCGTAGACCTGCTCGGAGGGCTCGATGAAGATCTCGCCGCGCTCCTGCAGGTTCGAGATTGCATACGCCGTCGCCGGCCCTGCGCGATCCGCGACGAGCGCGCCCGTCACGCGCGCCGGGATGGCTCCGTGCCACGGCTCCCAGCCGGCGAAGATGTGGTTCATGATTCCGGTGCCCTTCGTGTCCGTGAGGAACTGCGACCGGAATCCGATCAGTCCGCGCGCCGGAATCCGGAACTCCAGGCGAACGCGGCCGCTGCCATGGTTCACCATCTTCGTCATCGTGCCGCGACGCGTGCCGGCCTGCGCGATCACCACCCCCTGAAATTCCTCCGCGACGTCGATCACGAGGTCTTCCACGGGCTCGACGATTTCTCCGTTGACCTGCTTCGTGACGATGTCGGGGCGCGAGACCTGCAGCTCGTAGCCTTCGCGCCGCATCATCTCGATGAGGATCGATAGCTGGAGCTCTCCGCGTCCGAGCACTTTCATCTGCTCGGGCGTGTCGGTGGGCTCGACGCGGATCGAGACGTTCCCGAGCAGCTCGCGGTCGAGACGATCCTTGATCTGCCGCGACGTGACGAACTGGCCGTCGCGGCCGGACATCGGGGACGTGTTGACGCCGAAGATCATCGAGACCGTCGGCTCGTCGACCGCAATGGCCGGCATCGGCGTACGGTGTTCGAGGTCCGCGATGGTTTCACCTATCGTGATGTCCTCGAGGCCGGCAAGGCACACGATGTCGCCGGCGGCCGCTTCGTCGATGTCGACGCGCTTCAGCCCTTCGAACGCGAAGAGCTTGGTGATGCGGGTCTCCTGGAACGACCCATCGAGCTTGCACACGGCGACGGGATCGCCGATGCGCACCCGCCCCTGAAACACGCGGCCGACCGCGATGCGCCCGAGGTAATCGTTCGAATCGAGATTCGCCACGAGGATCTGCAGCGGGCCGTCCGGGTTGCCGCGCGGCGGCGGGACATGATCGACGATGGCGTCGAACAGCGGACGGAGATCCGTACCCGGCTGCGCGAGCGAGCCGGTCGAGGTCCCGGCCCTGGCGCTGGTGTAGAGGACGGGGAATTCGAGCTGTTCCTCGGTCGCGTCGAGATCGATGAAGAGATCGTAAATCTCGTTCAGCACTTCCTGGATGCGGGCGTCCGGGCGATCGATCTTGTTGATGACGACGATCGGCGGGAGCCGGCGCTCGAGCGCCTTCCGGAGCACGAACCGCGTCTGCGGCAGCGGCCCTTCGGACGCGTCCACGAGGAGCATCACGCCGTCCACCATCGCGAGCGTCCGCTCCACCTCGCCGCCGAAATCCGCGTGGCCAGGCGTATCGACGATGTTGATCAGGGTGCTGCCGTAGTGGACGGCGGTGTTCTTGGCGAGGATGGTGATGCCGCGCTCGCGCTCGAGGTCGGTGTTGTCCATCGCGCGCTCGAGGACGCGTTCGTTGCTGCGGAAGATGCCGCTCTGCCGTAGAAGGCCGTCGACCAGGGTGGTTTTTCCATGGTCGACGTGAGCGATGATGGCGACGTTGCGCCGAAGTGCGTTCGCGACGGTAGACGGGCTCGGTCCGGCGGTGGGCATCTCTCCAGTATAAACGGGGGTTCGCATGGTTCACGGGGTTCAGGGCTCGGTTCAGGGTTCTAGGGTTCTAGGGTTCTAAAGGTTCTAGGGTTCTAAGGTTCTGGGTTCTCTAGGTTCGGGTTCAGGGTTCGGGTTCAGCGGTGAGCCTCGAAAGTGAACGCCGAACCGCTGCGAGCCCCGTGAATCCAGCGAACCCCGTGAACCCTGAACCCAGCCCCGTGAACCATGTGAACCCATCCCTATCGCTTCAAATCGAAGACGAGTCCACCGTACAAACGCCAATGATCGGGAGCGAGGTCGACTGCCTGAAAGCGCCGCAGATCCCCGCGCACGATCAAGTTGTCGTTCAGCCGGTACTTGACGCCGCCGCCGAAGTTGTATGCCACCTCCGTCGAGGACGGGATCGTGAGCGCCGCCGGGTCCGGGTTTTTGAAGTCGAGACTCGATCGTTCGAATCCCAGACCGAAGGTCACGTAAGGCGTGACGTGCTGCACGTCGAAGTGGTAGAGCACGTTGCCGCTCACGTTCGTCACCGACCAGTCGAGGTTCGCGTCGTTGCCCGCGACATCGAATAGATGCCCCAGCTCGCCCTCGAACCCGAGATTCGACGTGAGGTCGTACCCGATGCCGACGCCGAGACCAAGGCTGTTGTCCGTGTTGGCGCCGCTGACGCCGGTCGACGCGCCGATGAAGGGCGTCACCGTCCACGAGTTGGGCTGCGCAAGCGACTGCGCACCCGCGGGGGCCGCCATCGTCGCAAGGAGGACGAGGGGCAGTATGAAAAAAGTTCCAGGGACACGAGACGGGAGCATTACACCTCCACAACGAGAAATGGCTGACGTTACTGTTTAGACGGTGAACGGCCGCAAATAGCTGCAAAATATCTGCCCCGAGCTCATCGATCAACGAACGGCGCGCGATGATCGTCTTATCCCCGACAGTGAGCGGCTCCCGTTCGTCGGCAGATCCGGACCTCGTGGCCCGTGCGGCGGCCGGCGACGGCGCCGCGTTCCATGCGCTCGTCGAGCGGCATCGAGGAATGGTGTATCGGCTCGCCTACCAGTTCGCCGGGAATCATCACGACGCGGAGGATATCGCGCAGGATGTGTTCTTGAAGGTCTATCGCGGGCTCGATCGCTTCCGCCACGACGCGCAGCTCACGTCGTGGCTCTATCGGATCGTGATGAACGCGTGCATCGATCACCGGCGGCGGCACGCGCCGGCCGGCTGGGCCCCTTTCACCGAGGACGCGGAAACACGGATGTTGAATACACCCGAGGAGGGGCCAGGCCCCGAGAATCAGACGTACGGCGGACAACTCGGCGGGATCCTCGACGCCGAGATCGCCAGGCTGCCGCCAGGCCAGCGCATCGTCTTCGTGATGCGCCATCACGAAGGCCTGAAGCTCTCCGAGATTGCCGCGGCGCTCGGGCTCGCCGAGGGAACCGTGAAGCGGCAGCTCCATGCGGCCGTGCATCGGCTGCGCGACGTGCTCACCGCCGCGAGGGTCACCACCGGAGGTGCCGCATGAGCGGTTGCGACGTGCAGGAATCCGGTGCGCTCGAGCTCTACTTCTACGATGAGCTCGCGACGCTGGACCGCGCGCGGATCGCGGCGCATCTCACGAGCTGCCCGATCTGCCGAGAGCAGTTGCAGGATCTCCACACCATTCGACGCGCGCTCGCCGACCGTCCCGCGGTTGCAAGTCCACCGGCCGGCGACTGGTCCGGGTTCATGCGGCGCCTCGATGCCGCATGCGCATCGCGTCCCGACGCGCGGGTCGCACCGGGCGGCTGGTCGTGGCGCGCGGCGGCCGCATGCGCCGCCGTGCTGACGATCGCGACCCTCGGCGTCCTCATAGCCACGCGTTCCCGCACTCCGGTCGCGAGCAATCAGGTATCGTCCGCATCGACGACGGCGACGCCCACGACCTCGTCTCGTGGCGTCCGCCCTGAAGGCGACTCTTCTCGTGGCATCCGCCCTGATTCTTCTCGTGGCTCCCGCCTTCAGGGGGAAGAATCCGTCCCGCCGGATCGGGCTCTGGCGGAACTGACGGAACAACATCTCGAACGATCGAAGCTCGTCGTCCTCGGACTGGCTGCGCGCGATCCGCAGCAGACGAGCGTTGACGATTGGCAGTACGAGCGCCAGCTCGCGGGGTCGCTCCTCTCGGACACGCGGCTGTTCCGGCTTGCGGCGCAGGACCGCGGCCTCGATCGGCTCGCGCACGTCATGGGGGATCTGGAGACGGTCCTGCTCGAGACGTCGCTCAGCGATCAGGCGGATCCGCGCGCGCTCGAGCGCGTGCAGACGCTGATCCGCAAGCGCGATCTCGTCGTGAAGATGCAGGTCGTCGGCTCGACGGGTATCTGAGAGGCAACAGATGATGCGGACATGTCTTGCCGCGTGCGCGGCTTTGATCATTGGAATGGGCATCGCCGGCGCCGCGGCGCCCGATTCCAAGCGCCTCTCGCAGGCGAAGGACTACATCGCGGACGAACAGTGGGTGCGCGCAATTGACGCGCTCAGGGCGGCCGTGGCGGATCCTGCGGAGAAGAACCGCGACGAGGCGCTGTTCTGGCTCGCGCACAGCGAGCATCAAGCGGGTGATCTTGCCGCAGCGGTCGAGACGCTCGCGCGGCTCGAGCGCGAATTCCCCTCCAGCCGTTGGGTGCGCCCGGGCCGCTCGCTGCGCGTGGAGATCGCGCAGCAACTCAGGCGGGACGACGTGCTGTGGTGGGTCGCCGCGCCGGCTCCGCCCGTACCGCCGGCGCCCCCGGTCGCGCCGCCCGCGCGTCCCGCCCGCGTCCGGTCGGTCGCGCCGCCGCTTCCCGAGGCATCCAGGGTGGCCCCTCGTCCTCCCGTCGCGCCTGCAGCGGTGACACCGGACGCGCCCGCGCCGCCGCCCCTGCCGCCCATGCCACCGGGGGCATGGGTCCCCGCGCCGTTCGCCCCGGACACCGACCTGCGGATTCAGGCGTTGGGCAGCTTGATTCAGACGCACCCGTCGCAGGTGATCCCGCTCTTGAAGGAGATTGCGCTCGACAGCCGCGATCCGGGCGAAGGACGCCGCGCGGTGTTCGTGCTCGCGCAGTCCCGCCGTCCCGAAGCGCGCAGCACCGTGGCCGAAGTCGCGAAGCAAGGACCCGAACCGGTTCGGATTGCGGCCGTGCGGGAACTCGGCCGGTTCGGCGGGGCCGACGCGGGCCCCGCACTGCTGCAGGTGTATTCGGTGGCGACGCCGCGCGTCAAGCGCGAGGTCGTGTCCTCGCTCGCGGCGCTGGGCACGGGACCGACGACGGACGCGCTGGTGCGCATCGCGCGGACGGAGGCGGATCTGCAGGTGCGCAACATCGCGATCGTCACGCTCGCCCGCACGAAGGAGGCCAGTCAGCTGCGCGCGCTCTACGATCAGGCACCGCCGGAGTCGCGCCGCGCGGTGCTCTCCGCGCTGTTCGCGGCACGCGACGAGGAGGAGCTGATTCGGATCGCATCGAGGGAGCGCGATACCGCGCTGCGCCAGGAAGCCCGACGCCAGTTGCGGCTCCTCGGCACGCCGCGCGCGCTGCAGTTTCTCGATCAGCACGACAGGTAGTTCCGTCTGAGCGCCTGGGAAGAGACGGATCGCTTCTCCTGAGCTCCTGTTCTATAGTCGCCGTATGTCCGTACCGCCTCCGGGCAGCGGCGACAACCCGCTGCTCGACGGGTTGCGCATCGAACCGACGCCGCAGCCGACCGCATTGGTCATCTTCGGTGCGTCCGGTGACTTGACCAAACGCAAGCTTCTTCCCGCCGTCTACCAGCTCGCGAGACAGCAGCGGCTTCCCGCCAGGTTCTCGGTGATTGGCGTGGCCCGTACGGCGATGACCGACGAAGCGTTCAGGGAACAGTTCAGGCAGAGCCTCGCGGAGTTCGCCGATCTGCAGCAGCCGGACGAGGTCGCGACCGCGTTGTCGCGCTCGCTGTCGTATATCTCGGGCGAGATGGACGATCCCCGCCTGTACGAATGCCTGTGCGCGAAGCTTCGCGAAGGGGAAGCGCCCGACGGCGTCCTCTTCTATCTGGCGATTCCGCCGACGGCGTACGACATGGTCATCGAGCGGCTCGGCACCTCCGGGTTGATGAAGCCCCGCACGGATCATGGATGGCGCCGGATCATCGTCGAAAAGCCGTTCGGGACCGACCTCGCGAGCGCGCGCGAGCTGAACGCCTTGCTGCACCAGCACATGGACGAGTCGCAGGTCTTCCGCATCGATCACTATCTCGGGAAGGAAACCGTTCAGAACCTGCTGGTCTTCAGGTTCGCGAACGGCATGTTCGAGCCGATCTGGAACCGCCGCTACATCGATCACGTGCAGATCACCGCGGCTGAAACCATCGGCATCGAACGCCGGGCGGCGTATTACGAAGGCGCCGGCGCGCTGCGCGACATGGTGCAGAACCATCTCATGCAGGTGCTCTCGCTGGTCGCGATGGAACCGCCCATCGCGTTTTCCGCCGAGAACGTCCGCGATCGCAAGCTCGACGTGCTGCTCTCGATCCAGCCGCTGCTCGAGGCCAGCAACGGCGGGGCCGCCGACGGCATGTCGAACGTCGTGCGGGCGCAGTATGCAGCCGGGTGGGTCAACGGCGCCGAGGTGCCGGGATATCGGCAGGAGGACGGCGTCAGCGGCGACTCGGTCACGGAGACATACGTGGCGCTCCGGCTCTATGTCGACAGCTGGCGGTGGGCAGGAGTTCCCTTCTACGTCCGGACTGGAAAGCGTTTGCCGAAGCGGACGACGGAGATCGCCATCCAGTTCCGGCGGCCGCCGCTGCACATTTTCAAGAGGGTGAGCCCGACCGCGATCGCACCGAACCTGCTCATCGTGAACGTCCAGCCAGACGAGGGGATCTCGCTCCGGTTCGAGGCGAAGCTGCCCGGGGCGCGCATGCAGCTTGCACCGGTCATGATGAACTTCCGGTACGGCAGCGCGTTCGGCGTTCCCGTGCCCGAAGCGTACGAGACGCTGCTGCTCGACGCGATGCTCGGGGATACGACGCTCTTCGCGCGGCACGACTTCGTCGAAGCCTCGTGGGGGCTCATCACTCCGGTGCACGAGGCGTGGAGCGCGTCAAAGGCGACTGCCATTCCGGTCTACGAAGCCGGCGAGTGGGGGCCGCGGGAAGCCGACGACATGATTGCGGCGGATGGACGCCGCTGGAGAACGTTGTGACGAGCTCGAAAGCGGAGGGCGGCCCTGACAGGACCGCCCCACACCCTGAAAGGACTGCCCCACGCGACGCGCTGCTGGCCAAGGGTACGGACGTGGCCTTTTCGGATATCGAAGGGACGCTTGCGCGTCTCTCGAGCGTCGGCCGATCCCGGAAGCGGGTCGGCCGCGCACTCACGGCGACGCTCGTCGTCGTGGGATCTCCGGCCAGGCTGCGCACTGCGGCTGAGGCGATCGAGCGGCTCGGCCAGCACGGAGGTGTGCGTGCGATTCTGATGTCCGAAGGAACGGCCTCGGTCCCGACAGTCCGCGTCAGCGAGCACGGGATCCTGATCGACGGCCTGGAGCCCAGGTATCTCGACAATGCCGTGGCCGCTCTTCGCCTCTCCAGCCTTCCCGCCGTCGTGTGGTGGCGGGGCGGCACGTTCGAAGCGCTCGAGGATCTCGCGGCTCTCGCCGATCGTCTCGTGCTCGATACCGAGAACCCCGACGACGTGTGGAATCGTGTCGACGCGCTCAGCGAGCACACCGCCGTCACCGATCTTCGGTGGGCGCGGCTGACGCGATGGCGCGCCGTGCTGGCGCACCTCTTCGATCTGCCGCAGGTGCGCGCGGCGGCGCCGCACCTCAGCGACGTAACCGTCACCGCGCACGACGAAGGCTGCGCGAGACTGTTCGGCGGGTGGGTGACGTCGAGTCTGCCTGCGTCCCCGCTGAAGGTGCACATCGAACGCGCGACGAGTGACGCCGCTTCTGCGATCGAATCCGTGCACCTGGCCGGTGAGGCTGTGCGCATTACGCTGTGCGTCCGTCCGACGCGAAGCTGCCTCGAGGCTACCGTATCGGGCGTCGATCTCTCGTCGCGCGTCGTTCCGCTCGAGGAGGGCACGCTCAGCTCGTGGATCGGCGAAGAGCTTGGCGTGCGGACGCGCGACTTCGCCTTCGAGCGCGCACTGCGCGCGTGCAGGAAGCTGACCCCATGAACGCTGCAGACTTCGGAATGATCGGCCTGGGAACGATGGGGCGCAACCTGGCGCTGAATATCGAGTCGCGCGGATTTTCGGTGGCCGTCTGGAACCTGGAGACGGACTGGACGGACAGGTTCGTGCAGGACCACTCCCACGGGAAATTCGTCGGATCGCACACGCTCCGCGAGCTGGTGGATCGCCTCGAACGTCCCCGCCGCCTGATGATGATGATCCCGGCGGGCGCGCCCGTCGACAGCATGATTCAGCAGCTCACGCCGCTGCTCGATCCGGGAGACATCGTGATCGACGGCGGCAACTCGTTCTTTCAGGACACGCGCCGCCGCGAAGCGGCGATGCGCGAGAGCCGCCTGAACTTCGTCGGCTGCGGCGTGTCGGGGGGAGAGGAAGGGGCCCGCATCGGCCCCTCGCTCATGCCCGGCGGATCCGCCGAGGCGTGGGCGCGGATCAAGGACGTCCTCGAAGCGATTGCCGCGAAGACCGAGGCGGGCGCGTGCGTCACGCACGTCGGGCCGGACGGCGCAGGCCACTTCGTGAAGATGGTGCACAACGGCATCGAGTACGGCGACATGCAGCTCATCGCCGAGGCGTACGACGTCCTGCATCGCGGGCTCGGGCTGACGACCCCGGAAGCGGGGGACGTGTTCGACGACTGGAACCGCGGACCGCTCGAATCCTTTCTCATCGAGCTGACCGCGCACGTTTGCCGCGTGAAGGATCCGGAAACGGGGACGCCGCTCGTCGACAGGATTCAGGACAAGGCCGGCCAGAAGGGCACGGGGAAGTGGGCCGCGCAGGTCGCACTCGATCTCGCCGTCGCGATTCCGACGATCAGCGCCGCGCTCGACGCGCGGATCCTCTCGAGCCTCAAGGACCAGCGTGTGGCGGCAGAACGCGAGTATTCGGGATCCGGGGCTCGGGGTGCGGGATCCGGAGGTTCGGCACCATCCGCGTTCGAGGACCGCGCGCGCACGATTGCCGACTTGCAGAACGCGGTGTATGCCGCCCGCGTGTGCAGTTATGCGCAGGGCATGGCGCTCATAGCCGCGGGATCGGCGGAGTACAAGTGGACCATCAACCTCGCGGAGATGGGGCGGATCTGGAAGGGGGGCTGCATCATCCGCGCAAAACTGCTCGATCCGGTGCGGCACGCGTTCGAGCGCGCTCCAGGGCTCGTCAATCTGCTGGTCGACGGCGAGATCCGTCCGCAGATGCAGGCTGCCGAAGCGGGCTGGCGGCGCATCGTGAGCGCCGCGGTGTCCGCCGGCCTCCCCGTGCCAGCGCTTTCGGCCAGCCTGGCCTATTTCGACAGCTATCGCACGGCACGATTGCCGCAGAACCTGACCCAGGCGCAGCGCGACGCGTTCGGCGCCCACACGTTCGAACGGGTGGACAAGGCGGGGTTCATCCACGCCGATTGGGGTGAGCTCACGCATTGAGTCATGGATAGCTCATCCATTAGCGCATCAGTTCGGCGCGCGTAAATTGCTGTCTCGCAGCCCGTTGCCAGCCTTTCGGGCGTGCGGTATAGTCGACGATTCATGGCGCCCGAGCTTCCCGGGTCCTCCTACCGCCCCACCGGGCTGGTCGACGTGCTCGACCGGGTGCTCGACAAAGGGCTGGTCATTGCCGGCGACATCAAGGTTTCGCTCGCAGAAGTCGAGCTGCTGACGATCCGGATCCGCCTGCTCGTCTGTTCGCTCGACAAAGCCCAGGAGATCGGCCTGGACTGGTGGCGCTACGACCGCGAGCTGTCCCCCGGGACGTCGCGCGGAAACCTGGTCGAGACCGAGGCGCTCCGGGCGGAGGTCCGAGCGCTGCAGGAACGTGTGAACGCGCTGACACCGCCGGCCGGGAACGGTAGAAGGGTTTCCAGGCGGCGCCGCTAGTGAACCTCGGAGGAGCTGAGCATGGCGGTTGAACGAGCTGCGGGCGGAACGAGTCTGATCGACGTGCTCGACCGCGTCCTCGACAAGGGGATCGTGATCGACGCGTGGGTCCGCGTGTCACTCGTAGGAATCGACCTGATTACGGTCGAGGCTCGCGTGGTGGTCGCCTCGATCGATACGTACCTGAAGTACTCGGAAGCGGTCGGCCAGGTGGGCCCTGTGTCGCGGCCGATCGCCGAGCTGCCGTCGCACCAGGACGTCGTGGCCGAGAATGCCGCGCTGCGCGCGGAGCTCGCGGCGTCCAAAGGGCGGCGATCGAGACGACCGACTGAAGGATAACGAGGCGTGTCCCCTGTGGCCGCACCGCTGATGCCTCTGCCCGGCGTCGAGTCGGACGCGAAGCTCGCGCTCCTCGAGTTTCTGCTGACGAGCATCGACATCCAGGAATCGGCGCGGCGCGTCATCGACTGGCTGACGGCGCACGCGCCGGTCACGCAGGCGGTCGTCCTGGTCGTGGAATCCCTCTCGAACGAGATGCTGCTCGTCGCCGAGCACGGCGTGTCGAGCGGCGTCATCATGGACTTCGCGCTGAGCCGCGAGGAAAGCAAGCACCCTCTCATCGAAGCGCTCTCGAGTCCGCACCCGGTGCTCGTCGATGCGATGCCGTCGCATTACCGCGTGCCGATCGAGGGGCGTCCGTTCCATGCCATCCCGCTCCGCGCGGAGCCGCGCGAGCTCGGGCGCGGGCTGCTGATCGTGACCGGCCTTGGTCCCGAGCTGGACGCGGAGACGCTCTGGGTCGCACGCACGCTCGGAAAACAGGTGTCGCGGCTCCTCAGCCGCCAGCTCCTCGCCGAGACCCGGTTCGGCCAGGAGCGGATGCTGCTGTACAGCATCATCAACGCCGTCACCGATCCGATCCTGCTGACGGACACGGAAGGCAAGCTGATCATCGCGAACAGCCACGCGGAGAAGCTCTTCGCGGCGCCGGACGAAGCGAGCGAGGGGTGGCGCCGCGCGGTCGCCTTGAACAACATGCTGTTCTCCGCCGCCTTGTCGACGAGCGCCGTCGGCATGGCGGAGCTCGCGCGCCGCGAGCTGCTGCTCGTCGATCCGCTCGAAGGTTCCGACCTCCTCTTCGAGCTTCTCAGCTCCCGCGCCCGTGACGAGCGACAGGGGACGTACGTCGTGTCCATTCTGCGCAACGTGACGGATCTCGCGCGCGCGAAAGAGGAGATCGAGGAGAGCTACCGGACGCTCCGCGTCGCGCAGGCGGAGGTCCGCGACGAGCGGCATCGGCTCGATCTGATCATCGACTCGGTGGCGGACCCGATCCTGGTCACGGATCAGGAGGGGGACATCGTCCTCATGAACGCGCCCGCGGAGCGCTTGTTCAATACGCCGGGCGTCGAAGAGGATGCGGCGCAGCGCCGCGTGCGCGCGAACGGCGCGAACCTCACGTCTTTCGTCTCCAACGTGCTCACGCGGTCGGGCGAGCAGCGGTACCGCGGCGAGATCCAGCTGAGCGAGCCCGAGTCGGGGCGGCCCATTCCGGTGGAGGCGCTCGCGGGCACGATCCTCTCGGAGCAGGGCGAGCTGATGTGGGTCGTCACGATCCTGCACGATCAGACGGAGGCGATCGAAAGAGTCCGGCTCTACGAGCAGTTGAAGCAGGCATCCGCCGAGCTCGAACGCAAGGTGCAGGAAGCGACGGCGGAGCTCGCCGAACAGAACGAGCTGCTGCGGCGCCAGCACATCGCGCTCGAGCAGGCGTCCGCGCTGAAATCGCAGTTCCTCGCGAACATGTCGCACGAGTTCCGGACGCCGCTGAACGCGATCCTGGGCTACACGCACATGCTCCTGCACAACGTGACCGGCGCCGTGACCGATCCGCAGCGCAAGAGCCTCACGCGCATCGACTCCAACGCCAGGCACCTGCTCGCGCTCATCAACGACATCCTCGACATCACCCGCATCGAGGCGGGCCGGATGCCGCTGAACGTGACGACGTTTCGCGTGAAGGATCTGATCCACGAGGTCATGTCCGAGCTCGAGCCGATTATCCGACGGTCCAACCTGCAGGTCTCCTCGAAGGTGCGCGGGCGCGTGCCGCCGCTCCGGACGGATCGCCAGAAGGTCAAGCAGATCGTGCTGAACCTGCTGAGCAACGCGCTCAAGTTCACGCCGGCCGGATCGGTCACGATCGTCGCCTCGCACGACGCGAGGCGCCGCGAAGTCGCGATCGACGTCCGCGACACGGGCGTCGGGATCGGGGCGGACGATCAGATAAAGGTCTTCGAGGACTTCCGGCAGCTCGATAGCTCGCCGACGAGGGGATACGGCGGCACGGGCCTCGGGCTTTCGATCTGCCGGCGCCTGTCGCAGATGCTCGGCGGCGCGATCGAGCTGCAGAGCGAGGCTGGAAAGGGATCGACGTTCACGCTGCGCCTGCCGATGCGCGGGAGACGGCGATGAGCACGACGCGCGAGCAGCCGCTCGTGCTCGTGGTCGAGGATTACCAGGATGCGCGGGAGATGTACGCCGCGTACCTCCAGTTCTCCGGGTTCGACGTGGCCGAAGCGACGAACGGCCTCGAGGCAATCGAGAAGGCGCAGGAGCTCCTGCCGGACATCATCCTGATGGATCTGGCGCTTCCGAGGCTCGATGGCTGGGAAGCCACGCGGCGCCTCAAGAAGGACGCGCAGACGTGCGACATTCCCATCGTCGCGCTGACCGGGCATGCGCTGCCCGGCCACGCCGAAGGGGCGCAGCAGGCGGGGTGCGACGCCTTCGTGACGAAGCCGTGCCTGCCCGACGCGCTCGTCGCCGAAATCAAGCGGCTCCTCGAGGCGCAGCTTTCCGACAAGGCGCGCAAGGCACGAGCGTCGAACCGTAAACGATCCTGATCGGGTCCGAACTCATATGGCAAAGGCAGCGACGAAGAAGCGGAAGGCGACGCGCGGCGCCCGGCCCGGAGCGGCGCCTTCGGCGCGGAAGGCCGAGGCGTCGCGTCCAAGCCCCGTCCGCCCCGAAGGCGCACGGAGCCGGCTCGAGCGGGTCAAGGTTCCATCGGCGGTCCGGCGCGACGACAACGCCGAGGGCAAGTACGTGTACTGCATCATCCGCTCGGAGGAGCCGCTCAACTTCGGTCCGCTCGGTCTCGGCCCGGACCCCACGGACGTGCATACCGTCCGGTACCGCGATATCTCCGCCGTCGTGTCGAACACCCCGATCGTCGTCCAGGACCCCACGCGCGAGAACGTCCTCGCGCACCAGCGCGTGAACGAGACCGTGATGCAGAAGCACACGGTGATCCCGATGTCCTTCGGCACGGTCTTCAAGACCGACGACGACATCATGGAGCTGCTGCGCTCCGCGTACGAGGCGTTCAGCGACGTGCTGAACAAGATGAGCGGCAAGTTCGAGTTCGGCCTGAAGGTGCTCTGGGATCGCGAGCAGATGATCCGCGAGATCGAGGACGAAGACGAGGACATCCGGCGCCTCAAGGGGGAAATCTCGTCACAGAAGGGCTCGACCTACTTCGCGCGCATGCAGTACGGACGGTTGATCGACGCGGCGCTGCAGTCGCGGTCGGAACGCTACGTGACCGAGATCTTCGACGCGCTGAGGGACGTCTCGGTGGCATCCCGGTCGAACAAGCCAATCGGCGATCGCATGATCATGAACGCGGCGTTTCTGGTGGCGCGGCAGATGGAGCAGGCGTTCGATTCGCGGGTCAAGGAGATCGGGCAGCAGTACGAGAAGCTCACGTTCAAGTACACCGGCCCATGGCCGCCGTACAACTTCGTCAACATCCGGCTGAAGCTCGAGCGCGCGCACTGACGCCGCTCGCAACGGGCACCCGCACACCGTACACCGCAGACGCGTGATCATCATCGACTCGCTGCTCATCGGCGGCATCCGGTTCGTCCTGGACAAGATCGCCGCGGCGGTCGATACCGAGATGCACGACGACACCGCCTTGCGCGAGCAGCTCCTGGCGGCGCAGATGCAGCTCGAGCTCGGCGAGCTGACCCCGGAGCAGTTCGACGCCGTCGAGGCGGATATCCTGGCGCGCCTGCGCGACGTCCGCGATCGCGAACGCGGGGGCGAATCCGCGGTGCCGTCGACCCGCGGCATGCGGGTGACGGGCGTCGAGGCAACCTTCGAAGGAGACGAGCACTGAGGGCAGCGCAGGGGACCCGCCTTCCCTCGTTCCTCTTCGTCGGGGGCAAGGGAGGCGTTGGAAAGACGACGTGCGCGGCGGCCCTTGCCGTCCACTCCGCGAAGTCCCGGCGCACGCTCCTCGTCTCCACCGATCCGGCATCATCTCTCGGCGACGTGCTCGACGCGCGCGTCGGTCGCAGCCCGCGGCCCGTCCGCGGCATCGCCGGCCTCGATGCCGCGAACGTGGATGCTCCGGCGGCGTTCAAGGCCTGGCTGGCGCCCCGCCGCGGGACGATCGCATCGATTGCGCTGCGGGGCAGCTATCTCGATCAGGAAGACGTCGCGCGGCTGCTGCGCCTGTCGCTGCCAGGCGCAGGCGAGATCATCGCGCTGCTTGGCGTCCTTCGCGTCGCCGCGCGCGGCGCCTACGACCGCGTCGTCGTCGACACTGCGCCGACCGGCCACACGCTGCGCCTCCTGACGAGCCCCGCGCTGCTGGTGCGCGCCGGCCGCCTTCTTGATGCGCTGCAGTTGCACCATCGACAGGTCGTAACGGCGCTGCGCGGCTACTACGATGCGGATCGCGCGGATGCGCTCATCCAGGAACTCGATCGCGACGGCCGGATGCTCGACGCGCTGTTGCGCGATCGTCGCAGGACGCACCTGTGGTGGGTCAGCCTCCCCGAACCCATGGCGCTCGAAGAGACCGCCGACGCCTTCGAGGCGCTTCGGGCGCATGATTTCGGGTTACCGGATCTGATCCTGAATCGCATGACTCCGGCCGCACCCTGCGAATGGTGCCGCGCGCGCAGAACGGTGGAGACTCGCGCCATCACGCCGGTGCTCACGCGGTTTCGTGATGTCGCCGTCCGATTCGTTCCCGAGCTCGCCGGGGAGCCGCGCGGGCGCGCCGCGCTGACGCGAATCGCGCGGTCGTTCGCCAAGGGCGCTGACGCCAGCCCCGGCGCGCCGCCGATAACGCGCCGTGTGTCTGCGGCCCCGCCGCGAGCGGTTCGGCGCGGGCGCACGATCCATGCCTCCTCCGTCCTCCGTCGTGATCTGCAGTTCGTGCTGTTCGGTGGAAAGGGAGGCGTTGGAAAATCGACGTGCGCAGCGGCGTATGCCGTCGATCTCGCGCGGCACGTTCCATCGCGGCGCGTCCTGCTGCTTTCGACCGATCCGGCGCATTCCCTGGCCGACGTCCTCGGTACGCCGCTCGGTGACGTGCCCGCGCCCGTGGACCGGGCGTTGAAGAACCTCCACGCACGAGAGATCGATGCGGAAACCGCTCTGGCGGCGTTCCGATCCCAGTACATCGATTCGGTCGACGACGTGGTCGGCGCGTTCGGGCGCGCCGGTTCGGGCGCCGCGGATCCGACGGGGCTTCGCCAGTTGCTCGACGTCGCGCCGCCGGACATCGACGAGGTGATTGCCATCGCCGATCTCGCGGCGGCGCTCACCGCGTCCCGCGCGGCCTACGACACGATCGTAGCGGACACGGCGCCGACCGGGCACGCCTTGCGCCTGCTGGAGACGCCGGCCGTGCTGCGGGAATGGGTGCAGGCGTTGATGGCGATTCTGCTGAAGTATCGCGAGATGGTCCAGGCCGGCGCGCTGGGGCACCTGCTCGTCGATTCGTCCCGGCGTCTGCGGACGCTGATGGCGCTCCTGCACGATTCCAGACGGACACAGCTCGTGCTCGTCACACGTGCCGCGGCGCTTCCAGTCGCCGAGACGCTGCGATTCTCGCGCGCCCTGAGCGCGCACCGCATCAGCATCGGCGCTGTCGTGGTGAATGCCGTCGGAGGAGGAACGTGTCGCCGGTGCCGCCGGCGCGCGGAGATCGAGGACGCCCAGGTCGCACGGATCCTTCGCGCGAGCCGAGCAGATGCGCGAAGCGTGATTGCCACGGCGGCGACGATGCCGCCGCCGCACGGCGCGGGCGTGCTCGGCGAGTGGTCCGCCGCATGGACGCGTGTTCAGTGACCGCCGCGGCTGAGAGCGGAACGTACGTCTACTGCGTCGTGCACGCACCGAGGCGGCCCTCGCTCAATCGCGGGTTGCCGGGGATCCCGGAAGCGGCGCCGCCGCAGGTGATTTCCGTCGCGTCCCGATTGTTCGCGATCGTGTCGGAATTGCCGCTCGACATCTACGGTCCCGGCGCGCTCGAGCCCCGCCTGCACGATCTCGATTGGGTCGCATCCGTGGCGATCGCGCACGAGCGCCTGGTCGAACAGCTCGCGCGGCGGCCGTCTCATACCGTGATCCCGATGAAGCTGTTCACGATGTTCTCGTCCGTCGAGAGCGCGGCCGCGGACATCCGCCGGCGGGGAGCCGCGCTCCTTGCCATCGCGCGCCGAATTGCCGGTTGCGATGAATGGGGCGTCCGCATCATGCGGGACGTCGAACGCAGCGGTTCTCCCGCGAGTGCGCCGAATCGGCCGATGGATTCGGGTACCGCGTTTCTCAAAGCCCGCAAGGCCGCGCGTGACACGGTCCGCCGCGCTCGTGCGGAATCGCTGGCCGCTGCCGACGCGGCATTTCTGCACCTCCGCCGGTTCTCACGCGACGTCCGCCGCCGCCACCTGGAACGTGAAGCCGGCACGAATCCGCCGATACTGGACGCCGCGCTTCTCGTGAGGCGGGAGCGGCGCACGGCGTTCAGAGCCGAGGTGCACCGCCAGGCGGCGCTCTGTCGCGACGCCGGCGCGCGGCTGGTGTTGACCGGACCATGGCCCGCCTACAACTTCGTCGAGGCGAGCGGAGATCGCCGTTGACGAAAAGAGATCCGCGCGGGCGCCGTTCGACCCTGACGAAGCGGGTCCGCCACACGACCGTCCCCTCGACGCTGCCGCCGCCGTCCGCGACGCGCCCCAAGCTGGCGCCACGGCATGAAAAGCCAAAGCCGATCGCCCGCCGGACAGCCTGGGCCGCGACGGCCGCTCCGAAGCACCGCGCCGCGAGGATCATCGATCAGGATGACGCCACCCTGCTCGATCTCATCGACAACCTGCTGAATCAGGGCGTCGTGCTGAGCGCCGAGCTGATTTTGGGGCTCGCGAACGTCGATCTCGTGTACGTTCGCCTCTCGGCGCTCCTCTGCGCGGCCGATCGGGTCCTGCCGCCGCGGAGATCGTGATGCCGTGGTACGTGTTCGCGCTGGCCGATCGGGTTCCGCGCGTGTCCGCCGTACGGGGGTTCACGTCAGCCGTCACGTTCCGCCCCGCCGCCGGACTCTACGCGGCGGTCGAACGGCGCCGCGATGTCCCCCCGCCCGAGATGAATTCCCTTCAGCGGCATCAGCGTCTCGTCGAGCGTCTGGCCGCGCGGGTGCCCGCGATCCTTCCCGTGCGCTTTGGTACGCTGCTCACCGCCGACGAGCTCGAGGAGTCCATCGAGGCGCGGCGCGAGGACATCGCGGAGGCGCTCGATCTCGTGCGCGACCGCCGGCAGATGACGTGGCGGCTCCGTGGTTCGCCGGAGCGACGGTCCGCGCGCGAGGCTTCCGTGCCGTTCGACGCCATCTCGGGCGCCGAATATCTTCGTCGAGCAGCGCATCCGACGAGTCTCTCGCTGCCACCCGGGTTGCGCCGGGTCCGCACGGCGCTCGGGCCGCTGGCCGCCGCGGAACGCGAGAGCTCGCCGCGCCAGACGATGGCGCCGGCGCTCTATCACCTCGTCGATCGTGCGCTTGTCGGCCGCTACGTTGCGGCGGCCGAACCCATTCGCGCGCGCTACGCTCAGCTCACGCTCTCGGGCCCGTGGGCGCCGTATGCGTTCGCGCCGGAGCCGTTCTAATGGCCGGCCGGCGGCGAACGCGTCAATCCCGCAAGCGTCGCGCACCCACTCGCCCGCGGGTCGCGCGCCGAGCCCGCATCGATGAGGTTCGCGACCAGGGTGCGCCGGCCAGCGTCCCGCGGTGGAACGCGAATCCCGAGGACGTGCGACGCTCGGTGCTCAAGCTCGTTCTCACGCTCGTCGAGCTGATTCGGCAGCTCATGGAGCGCCAGGCCATTCGGAGAATGGAGAACGGGACACTGACCAATGAAGAGACCGAGTCCGTCGGCCTCGCGCTCATGCGCCTCCAGCAGACCGTTCAGGAGCTCGCGGTGCAGTTCGACATCTCGCCCGACGAGCTGAACCTGGATCTCGGGCCGGTAGGAAAACTCATCTGACGCGGCTAGAAGTTGCTTCTGAATTCATAACAGCCCGGCGTCACGAGCACGCGTCCATCCTTCGTGAAGAACAGGCTGTTGGGCAGCATCACGCCGGTCGCCCGGAACTGCACCGTGCGAATCTTGTCTCCCGAGGTGTCGTACACATAGGTGACGGGCGAGCGTAGCGTGACCCACAGGCGCCCCGCGCGATCGACGCCCGCGGTCCGGACGGCCGGGGGCACGAAGGGCACCTCGTCGCCGTCCGGCGTGCGCCGTCGAGGCCACGTCGACGGCAGGTCACGCAGGTACTCGTCGACCTCCGGGCCTTCGATGTGCCGTTCGTAGACCTGATTGCCATGCGCGTCGTACTTGCGGAAGAGCGGCACGCCCGCCTGGAAGACGAAGAAGAACCCGCCGGTTGGATCGATCAATGGAAGACCGGCGTTGAGCGCAAGGTGGACGTCCGGGTTCGCTTCCTGTCCGGTCGTTCTGAGCGTACCGAACGTGCGCACCGGCGTCCCGTCGAGCGTCAGCTCTGTCACGAGCGCGCCGCGATCCGGCTGGTTCAGCAGGATCGTCCGGCCGGTGTACTGAAGCGAGCCGATGCCGTTGAGGACGATCGTGTCGAGCGTGAGCCGCGCCACCTCGCGTCCCGGCAGCGTGAAGCCTGAGACGCGGCTGCCGGCTGCGGTGAACGTCTGCACGCGCTGTTGACGGCCTGGCGCGTCGGCGATCACGAAGCTGCCGTCGGCCGGATCGATATCGAACGCGGTCGGCTGGAGCACGCGGCCTGCTTCCTGGCCGACCTGGATGATCTTGTGCGGCGTCTGATCGGGGCCGACGGTGTACACCGCGTGCGCGCGTCGATCGAACACGTAGTACACGCCGTTGTCCGCCTGCTGAAAGCCGATCGGGTTCTCGAACGCGCCCGCGACGTGCGCCGGCAGACCGCCACTCGAACGCAGCACGTCCGGCGTCCGCTGAGCCGGAGCTGCGGCGGCAAGTACGAACGATGCGAATAGTACGGCTCGCATGCGGAGGATCGTTCGACGGACTTCCGGCTGAAGCCGGAAGCCACGAGTGTTCTCCACGGTCTCGAGCGCGATCAGTATCGCGCGATTTCCTGGATGGCCTTCAGGACGTCGGACGACTGCGGAAGGATCGCCTCTTCGAGGTCAGGATAGTACGCGACCGGCACGTCGAGCGCGGCGACGCGGCGGACGGGCGCGTCGAGATCCTCGAACAGCTCGTCGGCAACCCGCGCGGCGAGCTCCGCGCCGAAGCCGCACGTCAACTGGTCCTCGTGCGCGATGATGACGCGATTGGTCGTGCGGACGGCCTGCGCGATCGTGTTCCAGTCAAACGGCGCAATCGTCCGAAGATCGACGACCATGACGCTGATCCCATCCTTCTCCGCCTGCTGGGCGGCCAGCAGCGAGCGCTGTACCAGCGCGCCCCACGTGATGACGACGAGGTCGGTGCCCGGCCGGCGAATGGCGGCGCGTCCGAACGGCACCATGTAGTCGGGCCCCGGATACTCCCCCTTGTTGTACGTCTGTCGATACAGGTGCTTGTGTTCCAGAAACAGCACGGGATCGTCGCACCGGATCGCCGTCCGCAGCAGGCCTGCCGCATCCTGCGCGTTCGACGGGAACGCGATGCGGATCCCCGGGCAGTGCGCGAAGATGCTCTCGCCCGACTGGCTGTGGTACGGCGCGCCGCCGCGCAGGTAGCCGCCGATCGCGGTGCGGATCACCATCGGGCAGGAGAACGCGTTGTTCGATCGGTAGCGCAGCATCGACATCTCGTCGCGGATCTGCATCATCGCGGGCCAGATGTAGTCGAAGAACTGGATCTCGACCACCGGCTCGAGCCCGCGGACCGACTGGCCCACCGCGCGCCCGATGATGGCGGCTTCGGCGAGTGGCGAATTGAACACGCGGGCGCTTCCGAACGCGCGCTGCAGCCCGTGCGTGACCTTGAACACGCCTCCCTTGCCCGGCACGCTGTCGAGCGACGCCTCGCGGCTGCAGTCCGCGACGTCCTCCCCGAACACGACGATGCGCGGGTTGCGCGCCATCTCGTCCTTCAGCGTTCGATTGATGGCGGCGACCATCGTGTCTGGCTTGCCTGCCGGGGAGGGCGGGGTATCGAACGCTTCCGACGCGGGATCGACGTCTGGTGAATAGACGTAGAGCGCGACCGTGTCGACCGACGGCTTCTCGGATGCAATCGCGCGGTCGGCGGCGGCATTGACCTCCTGCTCGGCCTCGCGGGCGATCCGTCTCAGGTCCTCCTCGGTTGCGAGCCCTTCCGAGACGAGCAGGAAGCCGAGACGCGGGATCGGATCGCGGGTCGCTTCTTCCGCGCGCTCAGCCGCCGTCTTGTACAGCTTCTCGTCGTCCGACAGGGAGTGCGAGTACGGACGAATGACCTTCGCGTGCACGAGCGCCGGGCCTTTGCGCGCGCGCGCGTAGTCGACGGCCGCCGTCATCGCGCGGTGGCTCGCCGGAAAGTCCGTGCCGTCGATCGACTGTACGAACAGGCCCGGGAACGACGCCACGAGCTTCGAGAGATCGCCGCCAGGCGTCTGGACCTCCACGGGGACCGAGATCGCGTAGCCGTTGTCTTCGACGAGGTACACGACCGGCAGCTTCAGAGTGCACGCCGCATTCAACGACTCCCAGAATTCCCCTTCGCTCGTCGCCCCTTCGCCGATCGACAGATAGACGACCTCGTCCGGGTGATAGAGGTTCTCGCGTCCGTCTATCGCGGACACGTTCTCGTAGATGTGTCCCGCTTCGGCCGCGCCGATCGCGTGCAGGCACTGCGTCCCCGTCGGGCTCGATCCGGAGACGATGTTGAGCGCCTTGTGTCCCCAGTGCGACGGCATCTGGCGCCCGCCGGAATTCGGATCGTCCTTCGCGCCCACCGCGCTCAGAAGCATCTCGAGCGGCGTCATGCCCAGCGTGAGGCAGAGGGCCCGGTCGCGATAGTAAGGGAAGAACCAGTCGTAGGCGGGGCGGAGGATCATGCCGGCGGCCGTGAGGACGGCCTCGTGCCCGGCGCCGCTGATCTGAAAGAAGATGAGGCTCTGGTTTTTGAGCTGGATTTCCTTGTCATCCAGCTTGCGCGACAGCACCATGAGGCGGTACGCGCGAAGGAGGTCGTCGTGGGACAGGCCGTTGAGGGCCTTTTCCCGGCTCACGGCCGTGGCCTTCATGTCCCCTGATTATAAGCGGTTCTGCGGTCCGGGGTTCTACGGCCTGTGAAAGTAATCGTCCGTTCCGTCCAGCCAATCCGTTCGAATCGGGCTGAAGAGATCCAGCTCGAACGTGTCGTCGAGCGCCTCGGCCTGGTGCGGAATGCCCGATGGAATGTGAAGGACTTCCCCTTCACGAACCGTAATTTCTTCCCCGCCGATCAGGAACTTCAACGCCCCCTGCAGCACGTATGTCATCTGCTCGGCATCGTGCGAGTGGATCGGAACGAGCGCGCCCTTTTTCAAATAGACCTGCGCCAGCATCTCGCGTTCGCCCGTGACGATCTTGCGCGAGATCATCTCCGTGACTTTTTCGAGGTCGAGTTCGTCCCAGCGATGCAGGCCGGCGGTTGAAGACATGAGGTAGGAGTCCCGCGATTATACCGTTCAAGGAAGGGTAGAACCCCAGAACCTAGAACCGCAGAACCGTAGAACCCTAGAACCGTAGAACCGTAGAACCTGAGAACCGCGCGATTCAGTGAACGTGCCGGTCCCAGTCCGATCGTCCGCCCGAGTAGACGTCGAATTTGCGGCGGAGCCGGTTCATCTTCCACTTCAAGTAGCGATATTTCAGTTCGGCGGTGAAGCCGCCGCGGCCGCTGCGCAAGTAGATGTAGCCGATTGCGAGCCCGGCCAGATGCGTCGACGCGGCCACGCCTCCGCCCACCGACATCGACGTGAGGAACGCGATGCCGCCGAGAATCATGACGAAGTATTTCGCCGGAATCGGAAACAGCAGAAACATCAGGATCGGACGGTTCGGGTAGTAGTGCGCGAACGCCATGAGCAGGCCGTAGAGCGCGCCCGATGCGCCGATGGTGCTGATGCCGTAGATCGCCCGCGTGGAGGGGAAGGGCAGCAGCGACACGATCACGGTGGCGATGCCCGCGCCGATGCCGGTGATCGCGTAGTACTTCACGAAAAAGCGCGTGCCCCAGAGCCGTTCGAGCTCGACGCCGAACATCCACAGGCCGAGCATGTTGAAGAGGATGTGCGTGATATTCCGCGGATCGTGCAGGAACATGTAGGTCACCGGCTGCCAGATCCAGTGGCGCCCGATCACGTAGGCGGGCACCAGGCCGAGCCAGTCGGTCAGATTGTGAAAGATGAACGTCGCGACGTACATCGCGATGTTGGTCCACAGCAACACGCGGACGGCAGGGGTGATCGGACCCGGACCGAAAGAGTACGTGAGAGACGCGACGCGGGGGTGGCGGGGCATGACGCGCAGTCCAGGCGTCTATCGTACCACGCAAATTCCGCGCCGATCAGCCGACCGGCGACTTCGGCAGCCGCAGCGCGCATGCGGCGCCGATGAGCGGCACGACGGCGAGGCCGAACAGCGCCCGCTCGATGCCAAACCGATCCGCCAGCATGCCGACAAACGGGACGCTCAAGCCACCGGTGCCCCACGCGAAGCCCATCATCAACGACGACACCGTCGCGGCGCTCACAGGTGCGATCGCCTGACCCATCATCACGTTCACCGGGAGCGTCGACTGAAGAAACAACCCCCCGATCGAGAGCACGACGACGAACGGCCAGCCCGACAAGAACGGCGCGATGAAGAGAAACGGCGTCGCGACGACGAGCGACAGTCCGATCACGCGGCGCGCGCCGAACCGGTCCGCCGCGGGGCCGCCGAAGAACCCGCCGACGCCGCTCGCAAAGAGGTACATCGCGATCGCGGCGCCCGCCTGTCCTAGGCTCAACCCGCGCCGCGTCAGCATGACGGGGACATACGTCGCGAAGCCAAGCGAGGTCAGCGTTCGCAAGACGACGATCAGGTACAGCAGCGCAAGCGGCGTCGCGTACGGCCGCAGCGCGCGAAAGCCGCCGCTGCTCCCCGAATGCAGATGGATCGGCGGGACGCGCGTGAGAAAGAACGCGACCACCAGAAGCCCTGGCAGCGCGAGCAGCGGCGTACATTCCAGGCCGAAACGCTGGATGGCCGGTGCGAACAGCAACGGCGCCAGCGACAGGCCGAGCGATCCGCCGGTGATGTGCACGGACATGGCGAGCCCCGGCCTGTCGCCGCCAAGGCGATGGGCGAGTGCTGCGGAGGGAGGATGAAAGGCGGCGGCCCCAAGGCCCCCGATGACGAGCGTCGCGGCGAGCCAGTACACCGTCGGCGCGATCCCAATCTGGCTGAGGATGAGCACGGAGATGACCGGCCCCACCATGACCAGCACGCGCGGACGCCACCGATCCGCCAGCCACCCGAAGCCGATTTGCGCCACCGACGCCGACATCTGAAACAGCATCGTCAATACCCCGGCAGCGGTCAGTGTCAGGCCGAGCTTGGGGATGAGGAGCGGCAGGAGCGGCGCGTACATGTTGCCGTATCCGTCCACCATGAAATGGGCGCTGGCCATGAGCAGCACGGTCGGGTGCAGGCGCCCGCGCCAGCTTCGCAGGGCAGGTTCGTACATGGCGTGCGGACTAGCATAACCGTCCGGTTGCGGCGCTCGCTGTCCGGGAGCGGTCAGGGAAGAAGAACTCGTCCGCGCGGTGGAAGAAGCCGTCCGCGTGGTCCGCGGCAAAAGCGGAAGAAGCCGTCCGGGTGGTCCGCGGCAAAAGAGGAAGGACCTGTCCGCGTCGTCCGCGGCCAAAAAAAGAGCCCCCGCCTGTCGACGAGGGCTCCATGGAGGATGGATGAGAGGCTTGTGCGTTGCCTTTCGTAAGGATTAGACGGAGGCCGCGCGAAAAAGTTTGCGCGGGATCACCCGCCGCTCAATTTCTTTTTGACGAGCTCGTTGACGGCCTTCCCGTCCACGGTCCGGCCGGCGAGGGCGCTCATCACAGCTTTCATCACACGTCCCATGTCCTTCGGGCTGTTCGCTCCCGTATCGGCGATGGCGGTTGCGATCGTCTGGTCGAGATCGGCAGCCGACACCACGGGAGGCGCATAGCGCTGCAGGACCTGGATCTCCGCCGTTTCCCGGTCGACGAGGTCGGAGCGTCCCGCCGCGCGGAACTGCTCGATCGAATCGCGCCGCTGTTTGATCAGCGTCGCGAGCACCTGCTGGCCCTCGTGCTCCTCGAGCGCACGTCCTTTGGCCACGCCTGCGTTCATCAACGCAGCTTTCGCCATCCGCAGGGCGGACACCCGCGTTGGTTCCCGCGCTTTCATTGCTGCCGCGATGTCCTGGGTCAGACGTTCCTCGAGCGTCATGCCGCTATTGTAGTGCGGGGATCATCGGGCGGCTTGGTCAACGACGAATTACGAACGACGAACGACGAATCTCCTATTTGTCGTTCGTCATTGCTTCGTGTTTCGTCGTTCGCCGTTCGTCGTTCGCGGTTGACCGAGCGCTAATTGAGAGCGTTCCACCAACTTCTAATCCCGGCGATCGCCGCTGCCGCGAGCAGCACGCCCGTCGCTGCGCGCCACTCGAGCCCCCCATCCCATCCCCGGGACGCGCCCACGGCGGCGATGATGGCGACGGCGGGGATGGCGGCCAAGTAATAGCGCATGTCGAGCGGCGTCAGGATGCCGACGAGGAGGAACAGCGCGCACGCGAGCATCCATCCCCACACAATCAACGTCAGCCGATCCGCGGCTCCGCGCGACGCCATCCGCCACGCGCCAATCGCCGTCAGCGCGAGGAGCGGCAGGCCGAAGTCGATGCGCAGGTAATACGGCACCAGCGCGAGGCGATCGATGATGCCGCGGCCGCCTGCATCGGGCGCCGCGGTTGTCGTCTCGCGCGAGAGGCGGGAGAGCTCCGACTGGTAGGTCTGGAAGAAGTGCGAGTAATACACGAGTACGGCGATCACGGCCGCGGCAATGCTCGCGGCTGCGATCGCGGCTGCAGGGGACCGCAGGGCCGGGCCGCCGCGCAGCAGGAACAGGGTCGCCGCCGCGAGCGTCGCGACGAAGAGAATCGCCAGCGTGCTCGTGTGGGACAGGTACGCCGCCAGCAGAACCGCGGCGAGCGCCGCGGCCGTGAGGACGCGCTCGAAACGGACGGCGGGCGAGGCCATGACGACCAGCCCTCCGACGGCGAGAGACTGCGCGAAGGCGTTCGTCAGGTTGCCCGTCGTGAGGACGGTGAAGTCGAGGGGGACGAGCTGGTAGAGCGCCACGGCGATCGCGCCCGCGAGCCGGTCACCCCACGCCCGCACGATGGCCCGATACAGCAGCAGGCCGGCGACCACGTCGACGCTGCACGCGAGGACGCGCAGCAGGGTCACGTCCGCCGCGCCGCGCTGTACGAGGCCCGAGAACAGCGACGCGAACAGATAGAAGCCTGGCGGGTATGGAAACGAATAGCCGCCGGGCGCGACGGACGTGAAGTAGAGATCGCCGGCGAGTACGCGCTGGAACCGATGCGCGTGAAACAACGCATCGCCGATGCCCATATCGGGGTGGAGCAGCACGAGAAGTTTCAGGAGCAGGGCGGAGGCCGAGAACGCCGCGGCGAACTTCGCGGTGTTACGGAGCGATTCGCCGCGCACCCGCTGCAGAAACAGCGACAGGACGACGAGGGCAATCGCAATCCAGAGGGCCATTCTCGACGCCGCCCACGGAAACGTCGTGAACGGCCCGAAGCCGCGCGCGATGACACCGGCGCTGCCCGCGCTGAGGAGCACGGCCGCGCCAATGGCCGATCCGGCGGTGACGCCGAGGAGCGCGATGGCCGCCCCCATCCACGCGGAGCACAGCCCCGCCCCGGCGAGCGCCGCTCGCGGGGGCAGCACCGCGCCGGACGGCGTCAGCGCGAGACGATCGAGCATCACCCCGAGCGCCCGCGAATCCGAGGGTCCCGGCACGAACGTATGAGAGGTGCGTATCGCGATGGTGAGGCCCCGTCGCTGCTGCGGCTGCGCCGGGATCCCGATGTCGAGATCTTCGAAGTCGCTGGCGGTGTGGTGGGTCAGCAGCTCGACGCCGTCCGCGAAGATCGAGATGTCCGGGTTGTCGGCCGGTGATGGCCGTGCGCCCCGCACGCGCATGTGAAGGGTCCAGTCGACGCGGCGGTCCAGTCCTGGGACCCGCCACGAGACGTCCGGGCCCGTCCACGCGAACGTCACGGCCCAGCGTTCGTCGTGCTCGGGTCCGTAGATGCCGCTGACGAGGCGGGGCGGCGTGCGATCGAACTCCATCACGAGCGACGGGTTCCACGCGTAGAACAGCGCCGCGCATACCGCACCGAGGAGCCCGCCCAGCAGCGCGGCCGCGACGGCGCGCCCTGCCGCCTTCACGATGCCGCTCCTGCCGTCGCGGCAGCGGACGCGTACACGCGCCAGTAGCGATCCGCGATTGCAGGGGCACGGAACTGCTGCTCGATGGCGCGCTGGGTCGATGGCAGCGTCCGCCGTGGCTCGCGCAGGCGTGCACTGATCGCCTCCGCCAGCGCGATCGCGTGTTCTTTCGGCACGATCTCCACGTCAGCACCAAACACGTCGTTCAGCTCGAGACCGCCAGGATTGTCCGACGAGATCACCGGCGTTCCGCACGCGAGCGCCTCGACCGCCACCGTCGGCAGCGCTTCCAAAATCGATGGGAGCACGAACAGATCCGCCGCAGCACAGTAGCGCGCGACGGCTGTATTGTCGACGAGGCCCGCGAACGTGACGTGCCGTTCGGCGCCAACGGATCGGGCGACGGCGTGCAGGTCCGTCAGGAGCCCCCCGGTCCCGCAGATCACCAGGCGCGTGTCGGGGAACTCGCGGATGACGTCGCCCATCGCTTCGATCAGAAATCGCTGGCCCGCGAGCGGGTGCAGCCGCTTCACGTTCAGGAGCACGTGCCGCTGCGTCAGGCCAAGCGCGGTGCGTGCCTCCATCTGCGCCGCCGCGTCGTGATACTGGAACGACGGCGCGACCGGAGGATAGATCACCTCGCACCCGGAGCGGGCGAGGCCCAACTCGCGCGCGCGGAGGAGGAGGCGCTCGCTGTAGAACGTGACGGCCGCCGCGGTGCGATACGCGCGCGTGAACAGATCGAGCCCCCGCGTCTTCGGCGTGTAGTGCCAGATTTCCGTCCCGTACAGCGTCAGGACGACCGGCTTGCCTCTGCGCGCGGCCAGCAGCACGCACGCTTCGGCGAGCAATCCGTTGCTGTGGACGTGAACGAGATCGGCACGATCGAGGATCGGCCCAGCGGTGCGGAAGATACGGAGCGCGTTCGAGATCGACCCGGTCCGGAGCCACCGCTGCAGCAGCGTCCGCTCGGTTCGAGGAATCCACGTCACGGAACCCGGGAGCGGCGCAGTCGATCGCCCCGCCCGCGGCGGGTGCGCGACGTACTCGACCGCGTCGCCCCGCGACGCGGCCCACTCGCCGAGCTGGAACGGCAGCAGCGCGTTCGCGGCTTGATCGGGCGGAAGGTGCGGCGTGACGTGGACGATGCGCATGCCTGTCAGGGCAAGGCAGCGGCCGTGGTCCGCGCTCCGGCGTATGCGTCCCTGAACTCCGAAAACGTCGCGGGTACCGCATGCAGGTCCTGGCGCGCGAACGCGAAGAAGCGCTCGAGCCGATCGCAGAACGCGGCGAGCTCGCCGGCAGTCCGATTGTACGGGCTGCCGCCGACGATGGCTTCGCTCGAGTGGAACAGCACGTTCAGCACCGGTTCGCCTCGGCGCGCCAGATCCCGTGCGAGCGAGATCATGTCGTCGAGCGTCGAGTAGGATGGCCGCAGCCATCGCATCCGCGCGAGGCCGAGCTTCCGGAGGACGCGTTTGGTCGTGTACGGCCGCGGCGCCCGGGCATAGAGATACTGCAGGCCCGCCGGTAGCCGGCGATTCAGCGCGGCCGAGACAGGCACTTCGAGCACCTGGCTCGTGCCGGGCGTCGTCGCGCTGTCGTAGGAGAGGAAGTACGGACGGAGCGGCGCCTCGACGAAGTCGGGCCCGCGCTTGTGCCCCTCGTAGAACAGCGGCGCGACGCTCGATTCGATGCGATATCCCTGTCGCTCCAGGGCGGAGACGTGCGCGGCGGAAAAGCCGAAACGGCCGGATCGGTACGACACGGGGCGCACGCCGACGTTCGTGTGAATGGCGTCCGTGAGCGCCGCCAACTGCTGCTCGAACTGTTTCGACGGAAGCTGCGAGGCGTAGCCGTGGCGCCGCACGTCTTCGGGCGTGCAGGGCGGCGTCTCCCAGGCGTGATGGTGCGCGCCGATTTCACAATCCCCGGCGTCGCGCAGCGCACGCATGACGCTGGCGGACCGGGGATCCGTCGCGACGGGATACGTCATGACGTACGTCGGGCGAACACCGTGTCTGGCAAAGAGCGCGTGCAGCGCCGGGAGGGCGTAGATGTTCTCGAACGTCTGGCGTTCGCGCGCACGCGCATCCCACTGATTGTCGCCCTCCGTATCGATGCCGCACAGTAAGAACATGGAGTCTGGAGTGAGAACCTTCGAATCTAGAACCTGAACCTTCGAACCAGAACCTTCGAACCAGAACCTTAGAACGTAGAACCTTAGAACCCTAGAACGATCACCGATCTTGATCGGAATCCCCCAACGTGACGTGCCACGCGTCCGTGTTGTCGTAGAAACCGCGCGGCACGTCGACGCCGTTGATCTTGATGACGAACTCCACGGTCGATTTCACCTGAAAATAGCCCGATCGCCGCAGCACCCGGCGGAAGGCGGCATGCGTCGCGAACGTGCGGATCTTGTCGGAGTCGGCCTGGCGCGCCTCGCGGTCGATCCAGCGGAGCAACGTTGCAAAGTCCGACGGCTCGTCGGGATCGGCAAGGAAGTCCACGAGCAGCGTCACGCGTCCGCGGGACTCGTATAAGTGGCGGTACACCGCATATCCCGCGGCCTTCCCCTCGCGCAGCAGCGCGGCAATGCTGTAGCGCACGTGCGGCGCGCTCGCGAACTTCCAGTTCAGATACGCGGCATCGCGTCTGACGCTCACGTCGAACTTCGGTGCGAGCGTCTCCCAGAGCGCGGTGAACGAGTCGTCGAACCGCGGGATGGGTTTGACCTCGGCGCGCAGCGGACGCGTGCGCGAGACGACGAGCACGATCGGCAGCGTCACGGCGGAAATGAGCCGGTTGATCGGAACGGGGAAGCGCGGGTTGCGGAAGGCTCGGCGCGTGAGCGGCTTCACGAAACAGGGGACCGGACCGACATCGGGCCAGCGCAGCTTCTGAAAGAGCCGGTACGACGCCTCCGACAGGCCGAGGCCGAGCGACGCGCCGACGTTGCGGTCCCAGGTGCGGAAGAGCACTTCGCCGAGCCCCTGGCGCTGACGTTCGGGCGCCACCATCACGTCCATGCCCCACGAGCCGTTCACCTCGCGGCCCTTCACCGCCAGCCGGACCGGCATCGTCGCGTACTGTCCGACGATCGTCGTGCCTTCGCGGGCGATCCAGATCTCCGGCTCGCCGCCGGCATTGTTGGGGTTGCGGCGATACTGCCAGTCCCACCGCAGGCGGCTGGCATCCGCCGCGTCGTTGCCGAACACGCGGCGGTACAAGGCCTCTACGGCACGGCGGTCGTCTGCGCGATAGCGATCGATCTCCGCCACGTCAGCCGCGCCCCTCCGCGGGCGCCAGCACGTACTCCATGTTGCTGATGAAGACGTCCTGCAGCAGACGACTGTCGCGAACGCGCCGAGCGATCGCGGCGGGAAGCCGCCGGATCGTCGCCGTGACGTGCAGCTCTTCGCGAACGACGCGGAGGCCGGCATCCGCGATCTGGGCGCGCAGCCTCGCGACCCGGACCTTCTCGAGCAGGTCGTCTTCTTTGATCTCGCCGCGGCGGGCCAGCTTGATGAACGAGTTCTCGTTCCCCGGCTCTCTCAGCGTCCACGGAGCATGACGCGCGAGGCCGCGGAAGAGCGCGAACGCCGCACGGCGGCCGACGACGAGGTGCAGCGGCACCGGAACTTTCAGGCGCGGCAGGTGGGCGCCCGCGAACGATAGATAGGGCGACGTCGAGAGATACACGCGGCCGCCCGGCACGAGCACGCGCGCACACTCGCGCAGATAGAGCGGCGCGTCGGCGACGTGCTCGATGACGGCGTGCGAGAGCACGAGGTCGAACGCCCGGCTGGAGAAGGGCAGCGCCATGCCGTCGCCCAGTGCGAACTGCAGGTTGCCGAGGCCGCGCTCGCGCGCGAGACGCACGCCGGCGCTGCCGAACCGATTGATCGGATCGATCCCAATCACCTGCCGCGCCTCCTCCGCGAACGACAGCGGCATGCCGCCGCCGCCGCAGCCGGCGTCGAGCACGCGTCCGCCGATCCGCACGCCGGCGCGTTCGAGGAACGCGATGACCTTCGCGCTGCGGTAATACTCGAACAGCGCGTAATCGTATTCGGAACGGAAGCGCAGGTCGGCGTGCGCCTTGATGGCGCGATCGTCAATCGCGCGCACGCTCCGGCTCGCGGGCGGCCGTGGAGGGGGCGGAGCCGAGCTTGTCGATCAGCGCGGCGCGGTCCCGGCCGGAGGGGGTTTCCGCCACATCGAAGGTCATCAGCACGTGGGACGCTGGGTAGGCCTCGAGCACGTCCAGGATCTGCGATCCTTCGTAGCCCAGCCGTGGGTCCGTATAGGTCAGAATATAGCGCACATCATCGCGCCGCTTCCGATCCGCGTAGTTGCCGAACTCGTGTCCGATGAAAAGCGGACGAATGCGGTTCTCGAGCGAGAGCCCGTTCGCGAGTTTCCCTTGAACGAGCGTCCCGGGCGGAAGCACGCGCCCGAGCATCACCGACGCCTCGTAGTTCTTGTACGTCCGTGCCGCCGCCCACTGTCCGAACTGCACGAGATCGGCAGCCATCAGAACTCCGGCGAGAAGCGCGGCCGCACGCAACGACCATCGGCCGTTCGTCAGCAGCCGCCGCACGTGCGGCCACCACACGATGACCGCGAGACCGAGCAGCAGCGCGAGGGATGCCGAAATGCGGACGCTGGGGCGCACCACATAGAGAAAAGGAAGGCGGCCGAGCGGTGCGCACAACACGTACGCCGTGTAGAGAATGGCGGGCGATGCGATCAGGAGCTGCCGCCGTGAGACCGATGACGACTCCGGCGGCAGCAGCCCGCTCCCGCGCCCGAGCACGATGGCGGTGAGCGCGATGAATGCGGGAATCAGGAACACGAACCGCCGCTCGTTGCCGACATCGTGCACGAGCAGCTCCGCGATGCCGACGACGACCCAGAGCAGCAGGAGCCGCTCCGCAAAGCTCGCACGGCGGCGGCTGAGCACGAGACCCCACACAGCCACGACGCCGACGCACAACTCGAACCACATCCGCGTGAACGTGTCGTGGAGGACCGGAAACCAGCTCACGCGCGTGACGATCGACCCGATGTCGTACGACGGCTTGCGCGTCACGGACATCTGCCAGTTGTAGAAGCGATAGTCCGTCCAGTGCGGCAGGACGAATATGGCTGCTGCGATCAGCACGGCGACGACGAGGCCCGCGAGGGTCCAGACGGCGGCGGCGCGCTGCCGGATCAGATCGTCTTCGTCGAGAAGGGACGGGCGGAACAGCATCCAGACGGCCGCGAGCCCGAGCGCGCCGAGGTAGAACGCGGCTGCCGCCTTCGTGAAGTACGCGAGCACGGCGAAGACGGCCGCTGCCGCGCCCCATGCCGGACGCTGCATCGATCGCATCGTGGAGTACCACGAGGAGACGATGAAGGCGACCATGAGCGCTTCCATGATCGCGGCGCGGTCGTACATCACATAGACGTAATTCGTCGCGAGAAGTCCTGCGGCGATCAGGCCCGCGGCGTTCCCGGCCAGGCGCCGGACCCCGAGGCCGAGCAGTACGACCGAGGCGAGCCCCGCCAACTCCGACACGAGTCGTGCCTGCCGCACGCCGACGCCGAACGCCTCGAACGAGAGGTACTCGAGCCCGGTGAACACGGGCGCGACGAAAATCGGGTTCCACTCGTCGACACGCCATTGACCATAGAGAGCCTTGTTGCGCGCGTTGTGCACCCACGCGCCCTCGTCGTGCCAGACCACGCCGACAGGCGTCCGCCACGGAGGATCGGCGGCGGGGAACACCACCCGCAGCGTCAGCGCGAGGAGCGCGATGGCCGTCAGCAGGGCGGCGAACCCTCGTCCGCTCACAGGGCGTTGCGTTCCCACGCATGGAAGCCGTCGATCGTCGGAATCTCGTGATAGTTCGCGCGCAGCCAGGACGACAGCTGCGGCTGCGACATGAAGAACGGCCCCGAGTCCTGCACATCGGGCGACCAGTCGTGATCCTGCAGCACGACGACCGCGGGACGATTGCGCTCGAGATCCGTCAGGAGCCCGTCCACGCCGTACCTCGGGTTACCCGCATTGAAACCCATGATCACGGGGCGGCTCCAAAAGAACCGGCTGGCGCTGCGGCGGTCGGCGTACACATACGCGGCCGGAGAGAAGCCGAACACGAATACGGGCTCATCGGGCTTGCTGCGTTCGGCAAGCATCGCGCCGAGATCGAGGTTGTCGAGCGCGGAGTACTTGTCGATCTCCCTGAGCCCGCCGTACCGGGCCAGGTGCGTACGCCGGTCGATCCGTCCCAGGATGTACTGCGTGTCGTGCCACACGTTGGCCCTGAGCTTCGGGAAATCGTCCACGCGCCAGACGCCGATCGCGACGAGCAGGACGAACGCCCAGCTGACGACCCGGGGGAGGACGGGCAGTGTCAGCGCGAATGCGAACCCTGCCGCGAGCGCGAGCGCCGGAGCCGCCTGGACGAAGTATTGGGGCAGCCCGCGGCTGCCGTTCAGGGTGATCGAGACGCACGCCGCGGCAACCCACGCCAGCGGGATCCAGCCTGCGGGCTTGTTCCAGCTCACGACGAGGAGCGCCAGACAGCCGAGCCCTCCCACGAACCACAGCGCGTCGACGCGTGCGTGCTGGATCGGAAACGTCGCGAGGTATCGCAGAGGACCCAGCGCTCCCGCATAGGTCTCACCCGAGTACCCGAGGTTGTAGAGGATCGTCGCCTGGTAGAGGTCGTTCAACGCGTGTCCCGCGGCAAACTGCGCGATGAGCGCCAGAGGAATGATCGCGGAGCCGACCACCACGATGACGAGGTCACGCACCCGCAGGCCGCCTGTCATCGCGAGCGCAAGGAGGACGACGAGGCCGTAAACGGCTGCGTTGTATTTGAGCGAAAACGCAATGCCGATGCACAACCCCGCTCCGAGCAGACGGATGGTCCCCGCTCGCGGCCGGACGACGAACGCGAGCGCCGCCGTGACAGCGAGCGCGATGAACGTCTCGCACTGGGCGCGAACGCGTACGCCCCCGTACCGCGCGAAACCGGGATCCGAGAGCAGCAGGAACAGTATCGCTGCGACGAGTCCCGCATGCTCGCCGCCCAGCCGCGCTCCGATTCGCCACAGGAGCACGGCCACGATCAGGGCGGCGATCAGGTCGGCTGCGGGCACGACCACGTCGCGGTGCGCCGCCGCGCGAAGGGCCGCATAGACGTAGTGGATCGCCGGCGGCTTCTGATCCCATGCGTCGCGATACGCGAGCTCGCCGTGCAGGATCCGTTCGCCGACGTACGCGTAGAGACCCTGGTCCGGCCCCATCGGCTGCACGAGCGACGGCAGGCGGAGGATCAGCAGCGCGCAGATGAGCGCGAGGGCAGCGCGTCGCGGCATGTCGGGCGTAGCCGTAGGCCGGATCTCTCAGACCTGGCGTTCTACCAACGTAGGCCGGGTCTCTCAGACCCGGCGTTAGCAGGGGCGAACCGATTGAATTATAGTGCTGCCGAGTCGATTCCTCTTGCAGTCCGGCGCCGCACCAACGCCCTCGATCTCCCTCGTCGTCCCCACTTACAACGAACGCGATCGTCTCGCAGAGCTCGTGCGCGCCATCTTCGATGCGTATGCATCCGCCGGAATCACGGGCGAGCTCGTCATCGTCGACGACAATTCTCCGGACGGAACCGGCGCGCTGGCCGACGACCTCGCGTCGCTCCACAGCATCCGTGTCGTGCATCGTGGGGGCAAGCTCGGCCTCGGCACCGCCGTGATCGACGGCTTCAGCGTCGCAAGCGCGCCGGTCGTCGGCGTCATCGACGCGGATCTGAGTCACCCTCCGGCGCTCGTTCCGGGCATGCTCGCGGTGATGCAGGACACGCGCGCGGACCTCGTCATCGGCAGCCGCTACGTCCCCGCCGGCGGCACCCGCAACTGGGAGTTGTCGCGCGTGCTGATGTCGCGGTTCGCCTGTCTGCTCGCGCGCGGCCTGACGCCCGTCCGCGACGGGACATCGGGGTTCTTCCTCATCCGGCGGGAGCTGGCGCGAGACGTCACGATTTCCGCCGGCGGCTTCAAGATCTGCCTCGAGCTGCTCATCCGAAGCAACCCGGGCCTCGTCGTCGAAGTGCCGTACGTGTTCGAGGGGCGCATCGCCGGACAGAGCAAGATGAACCTGAAGGAGGCGGCGGGCTACCTCGTGCAGCTTCGGGACCTGCGTCGGTTCAAGCGACAACGCCGCGCCGCGCCGCCCGCGCATCGTGTGATGAGCGCGCGCGAGATGGCAGAACGCGTCGGGCCGGTCACGGGATAGCCCGACATGTCACTGCCAAGACGAATGGGGCGGGCGCTCTCGACGAAGCTCACGCGCGTGACGCTGGATCGGTTCATCGCGGCGCATGCGAGCCGCGGGCTCACGCTCGATCTCGGCGCTCAGAGCGGTCCTTACGCCGCGCACTTTCCGCGACGCATCGCACTCGATCTACGTGCCGGCCCTGGCGTCGACGTCGTCGGCGACGCCCTGACTCTCGGGATCGCGACCGCGAGCGTCGACGTCGTGCTGTGCACCGAGATGCTGGAGCACGTGACGGAGCCTCAGCGCGCAGTGGACGAGATGCACCGGGTGCTCAAGCCTGGCGGCACGCTGCTGCTCACGACCCGGTTCCTGTTTCCCATTCACGATGCGCCGCACGACTACTTCAGGTTCACGAAGTACGGGCTGCGGCATCTGCTTCGCGCGTTCGAGATTCTCGAGCTGCAGGAGGAGGCCACCGCCGTCGGCACCCTCGCCGTCCTCGTTCAGCGCCTCGGCATGCAGGCCGAGACCCTTGGCTGGGCGCCGCTCCGGGCGGGGTGGCTCCTCGCGGCCCGCGCGATCAATCCATTTTCTTCCTTGATTACGCGCGAGTACGGCGACAGCCGGCGCCTTACGCCGGAGACCGGAATCCTGACGAGCGGGTATCACGTGGCGTGCCGCAGGCCGTTCCTTTGACACTCGGGCAACGCTCGGCTACGCTGATTCACCTCCTTCGTTGAGGAGACGGGCCAAAATCGACCGCCGGTCATCTGTCCGTTCGCCGGAAAACATACATAGTGGGATTCAGGTTTGAAAGGCGGCTGTCGCCTTCCGCGACAACTCGATGGACGTACGTGTTGCGCGGCCTGCTGGTCGTGCTGCTCACCGTCTGGAGCGTGCCGGCCGCGGCCCAGGCGGCCGCCGCCGCGACCGGGTCGAGCCGTTCGGCACTTCTCGCGCAGGGCTGGACAGCCCTGTCTCAGGGGCAGCTCGCGCGCGCGTCCAGCGCGGCGCAGCAGGTGTTGAACCAGTCGCCGCGCGACGCGGCTGCGGTTGCGCTCGCGGTCGAAGTCGAGATCGCGCGCGGCGGGGCCTCTGCCGGATTGGATACGTATGAGCGATGGCTCGGCGCGAAGAACGTCGATGCCGCCTACGTGCTCCGGCGTGTGGCGGCCGCGTACCTCGACACGGCCGCCCGCCAGCAGAGCGTGGCGAGACTGCACGCGTTGAAGGCGATGATGGACGACGGAGATCCTGAAGCGGCCGCCGCGCTGACCAAGGGCGTTGCGGCTGGGGGGGTCGCCGAGAGCCGCGAGCTTGCGTCCACCGGCAATCCGCGCGCGGTGAAGGTGCTGATCGCTCAACTGCAGTCGATGCCCGACAAGCGCGGAACGATGAAGGCCCTGGCGGCGAGCGGAAGCGAGCTGGCCATTCCGCCGCTCGTGACGATGCTGTCGGATGCAAACGATGACAATCGCGCCGGCGCCGCGGACGCGCTGGGACGCCTCGGCGCACGCGGCGCAATCGATCAGCTCAAGCCGCTGCTGAACGATCGCAATTTCACGGTGAAGCTGAATGCGGCGTCGGCGCTGTACCGGCTCGACGACAACACCGGCGCGCAGCTCCTCGATCAGTTGCTCGCGTCCGAACATCCGGCGATCCAGCTCGCGGCCGCCGACGCGCTGTCGGTACGCCCCGGCGGTGCGTGGCAGAATGTGGTCCGCGTGCTGACCGGCAATCCCGATCAGCTGATCCAACTGACCGCCGCGCGCCTCATCGCGCCCTATGATCGCGAGCTGGCCGAGAGCGTCCTCGAGCGGCTGCGGCAGTCGGAGAACCTCGCGATCAGGGAAGAAGCCGTCCGCGTGCTCGCGGACAAGGTGGCCAACGACTTCCGGACGCTCCGCCGGCTCCTGAGGAGCGGCGATGCGACCACCATCGTGACGGCGGCCGATCGGATCCTCGAGCTGACGCGCTGAGGCGATGCGAAATGCCAAAGTGTAAAGTCCGACTGCCCTCCCGCCGATATCCCGGAAAATCCCGTCCTCTCCCGAAGGACGCTTGCGCAGGATGAACTGCCGATGACAATGCACCGCTCGTCCCCCCGCCGCTGGCTGCTCTACTCGTCGCTCTTCGCCGCCCTGTTCGCGTCGACGCCGGCATGGGCGCAGCTCAGTCGCGTCGGGGTGAACCCTGCGCTGGCCGCGATACCGGTTCGGGGCACTGATGTCGCTTACGACCCGGCGAACGGCATCTACCTGGTGGTGGGTGCCTACGGCAGGGTCCAGGGCGTTTTCACCGATGCGAATGGAAACCCGCTAACCGGACCCTTCCTGATCGACGACGGCGGAGGCTGGGCGCACTATCCGCGCGTGGCCTACAGTCGCGATGTGCCGAATGGCGCGGGCGGTTGGGGCGGGTTTCTCATCACGTGGCACGACATTCTTCCTGGCGCGGGCGGGAGCAATCCGCCCAATTACGTGCACACGCGGGTGGTTGCGTACGCAGGGGGGGTTCGCGTCGTCACCCCGCAAAGAATCATCACGTCGGTTCCCTCATGGCACGAATCGGGAGCGGGCGTTGCGTACTCTCAGGTAAGCCGAGTGTTTCTGGTCGTGTGGCGGACACCGTCGATCCCGGGCGTCGTTCCCTACGTGGTGTGGGGAGCGCTCGTCGGCCTCGATGGCCAGGTCGCGATCGGTCCATTCCAGGTGTCGGATCCAAGCGTGGGCGCTCGCGATCCCAACGTCGCGTGGAATTCCATCGCGAACGATTTTGGAGTCGTGTACACGGGGTTTGGAGCGACCTCCGCGACAACGACATTCTCGCGCGTGAGCGTCGGCGGCGCAGTGGTCCGTCGCAACCTGTTCAACGCTGCTCCAGCCACGTTCATCACCGACCTGGCGTTCAACCCGTCGACCGGACGGTTCGTCGCCGCCTGGTTCCAGTCTCCCGGCGGGACCATCGCTGCCGAAATCGATGGGAACGGCGACGTCGTTGCCCAAGGGCTCGTTTCGACGCTCACCGGTTCGGATACGGGATTAGGCCTCTCCTACAATCCCGGCAGCGGCACCTTTCTCCTCGTTGGACAGGGGCAGGCCACGTACAACGTCTCCGCCGCGGAACTGAACAGTCGCGGCGCCCGGACGTCTGCGGACGGCGATGTGACATCGTCGCCGGGCGCGACCGGCTCGTACTACCCGCGCGCCGCGGCGGGTCCGGGTTCTCGATGGGATGTCTCCTTCGAGCACGACGCCAATCTGATGCTCGATCAGATCCTTGTCACCTCCAGCAGCGGCGGCGGGCCGGCGGGCAGCCTCGGCGGCGCCGTGAGCGGCGGAGGCGGCAGCACGCCGCCACCACCAGCACCCGGCGGGTGTCCGGGAACCGCTCCGTTTCCGGGCGCTGTCTGCGTGAACGGCGGATGGGTGCCAGGAACGACGAGCGGCGGATCGACCGGCGGGACGACAAGTGGTGGGTGTACGACATCGGCGCCGGGTACGGGGTGGGTCTGCGTGAACGGCGGTTGGGTACCCGGCACGACGACCGGGTCGACGGGCGGCACGACGAGCGGAGGGTGCACCTCACCAGCGCCGGGTTCGGGCTGGGTCTGCGTCAATGGAGGCTGGGTTCCCGGCACCGGCTCGACGGGCGGTACGAGCAGCTGCGCGACACCATCACCGGGCACGAACTGGGTCTGCGTCAACGGCGGCTGGGTGCCGGCCACGAGCAGCTGCACGACGGCATCACCGGGCGCGGGGTGGATCTGCGTGAACGGCGGGTGGGTGCCGGGCACCACGACTTCGGCGAGCACCTGCACGACGCCATCGCCTGGCGCCGGCTGGGTCTGTGTGAACGGCGGCTGGACGCCGGGTACCACAACCTCATCGAGCGGCAGCTGCACGACGCCGTCGCCTGGCTCGGGATGGGTGTGCGTCAATGGCGGCTGGGTGCCGGCCACGAGCAGCTGCAGTACGGCATCGCCGGGTTCCGGATGGACGTGCGTGAACGGCGGCTGGCTGCCTCCGGGCACGGTGACGACCTTCAGCACGCTTACTACGACTTCTTCGGGCGGGTGCACGACGCCGGATCCGTTCACCGCGATCGGCGGTGGCGTTTGCGTGAACGGCGGCTGGCGCCCGCGGAATTAGCTGAGACGAGTTTCTCCGTGGCCCCTTCCGGTTCGGAGGGACGGGAGCCAACCGGCGTTCCTCCTGGCGGCTGCCGACGGATGCGCTAATCCGAGGCGCACTATAATTCCCGGCAGCCGCAATGCTCTCCCTCGTCGTTCCGATCTACAAGAGCGAGGCGAATCTTCCGCGGTTGTTCCGCGAGCTGGAGGAGTTCGCGGACCGCCTGCCCGACACGCTCGAAGTCGTCTTCGTCGTCGACGGCTCCCCCGATGCATCGCTCGACATCCTGCAGTCTCATCTGGCGACGTGGACCCTCAACGCGCAGCTCGTGGAGCTCAGTCGCAACTTCGGATCGTTTGCAGCGATTGCGGCTGGCCTGCGCGAAGCGACCGGCGAATACCTCGCCGTTGCGGCGGCCGATCTGCAGGAGCCGCTCGATCTGATCGTCGAGTTCCACAGGCTGCTGCACTCCGGCGAAGCGGACGTCGTGTTCGGCTATCGCACCGCCCGCGCCGATCCCTGGTGGTCGCGCATTCTCTCGCAGGCCTTCTGGGATCTCTATCGCCGCTTCGTCGTGCCCGACATGCCGAAGGGCGGCGTCGACGTGTTTGGCTGCACCCGCGGGGTGCGCGATCACCTGCTCGAGCTGAAGGAGATCAACACGAACCTGATCGCGCTGCTGCTCTGGCTGGGGTTCCGGAGGCGGTTCGTGCCCTACCAGCGGCGCCCGCGGGTCGAAGGGCAGAGCGGCTGGACGTTCGGGCGGAAGCTCCGATATGCGCTCGACAGCGTGTTCAGCTTCACGGACTTGCCAATCCGGGTACTGCTGCTGCTTGGTGTGATCGGCATTGTCTTTGCCGTGGTAGCCGGAGCGACGGTGTTCATTGCGTGGTCGAGCGGACGCGTGCCGGTGCTCGGCTACACGCCGCTGATGCTCGTCATCACCTTCTTCGGCGGCCTCACCGCGCTCGGATTGGGAATCGTCGGCCAGTATCTGTGGCTCTCGCTGCAGAACGCCCGCAACCGCCCCAACTTCATCGTCCGCGACGCGTGGAGCTTCCACCACACGCCGCGCGCTCGTGAGTCCAAGTCACTTCCGCGCTGATCCCTCGCGCGCGATCGCCGCCAGGAATTCGTCGTAGTCGCGGATGTAGTCGTCCGGATCGTAGTGATCCGAGGCGAACACGAGCAGCAGGGCGTCCGCCGAATATCGGTACTGGACGGCCCAGATCATCGGCGGCACGTACAGCCCGATGTTCGGCTGGTCCAGTACGATCTCCTCGCTCGAGCGCCCCTGGTCGACGACGACCGAGACGGACCCGCGCGCGCAGACGAGGAATTGCTGACATCGCTTGTGCGCGTGCTCGCCGCGGACGTCGCGCCCCGGCACCTCGAACACGAAGAAGTACCGCTTCGGCGTGAACGGAATCTGCGCCGAGAACTCGCCCGCGGAAAGCCGGCCCCTCAGATCGTCGACGAGCAGCAGCCGGTGAAGCGTGACGCCGTCGATTGAGGTGGGCGTCACCTCGTCTGCGGCGGCGCGCACGGCTGGCGCCGCGTCCTTCGGACGCCGCGGCGTGTCGACGTACCCGACGATGCGAGCGGGGTTGCCCGAGACGATCGCGCGGACGGGCACATCGCGGGTCACCACGGCGCCGGCCCCGACCATCGCTCGTGCGCCGATGCGCAGGCCGGGGAGCACGGTGGCGCCCGCGCCGACCGACGCGCCGCGGCCGATGTGGGTCTGCTGGACGGCCGGCTGGTACTGCTTGCTCCGCGGAAACTTGTCGTTCGAGAACGTCGCGTTCGGGCCGATGAACACCTCGTCCGCGACCCGTAGGCCGTCCCAGAGCTGGACGCCGCTCTTCACCGTCACGCGGTCGCCGAGGACCACGTCGTTCTCGATGAACACGTGATCACAGACGTTGCAGTCCCGGCCGATGCGCGCGCCGGCCAGGACGTGCGCGAAGGCCCACACCCGCGTGTTCTCGCCGATGGCGGTGCTTTCGCACAGCGCCTGCGGATGTACGAAGAAGCCCGCGCTCGGGGGCGTTGCGTGCGGCATGGAGGGTCCGGTCGATCCTAGCGTGAGCGGATCGTCGCGGCAACCCCGCGGATTAGTCGGACCGCCGCGCGACGCACCCCGCACGCCGCACCCGCACCCGCGTGAGATACTGGGGACCCGCGTGAGCATCCGGCGAAGCCTTTCCCCCTCAGCATCGGATTCGGCTCGAAGGACCGCGGTGACCGTCGCGTTTGCGAGCGTTGCGGCCATCGCCCTCCTGGTGCGGTGTGCGTCCATTGCCGAACCGCTCGGGATCGATCAGAGCCTCTGGGCGTCGGCCGTCCGCGGGATCTCTCGGGGCCAGCGGCTGTATGCCGACGTCTGGGAGCAGCGTCCGCCAGGGATCTACTGGATCTACCTCGCAGGGTTTCGCATCTTCGGCTGGAAGACGGCGACGGTGGCGTGGCTCGACATCCTGGCAGCGGCCGCGACGACGGCGTTGGTGTTCGACATCGGCAGGCGGCTCGATGATGCACGAACGGGAGCGCTGGCGGCGTGCCTTTACGCCGTGCTCACGATGCCGGCATGGCTCTATCGCTATGGAGGCTTCCTCGAGCGGAGCGTCTGCGAGACGTTCATCGCGGTCGCCGTGGCGCTCAGTGCCTGGTGGGCAGTGCGGTTCGTCGAGCGAAGGGCGCTTCTGCGGGCGGGCCTCGTCGGCCTGTGTGCGGGCGCGGCGGTCGTGCTCAAGCCAAACGCCGGCCTGTACTTTCCTGCAGTGATCGCGTGGATCGTTCTGTACGCTGACGTTCCGCGCCCCCCGCGCGATATCCTCGCGCGTGAGGCGACGGCGGCGCTGGGTGGCGCGGCAATCGTGCCCGCCGTTGCGATTCTCTGGCTGTGGCAGAACGGCGTGCTGCACGAGGCCAGGGTCGCCGTCATCGATTTCAATCGGTTCTACGTCGCCGAAGGCTTCTCGGCCGGCGCCTACGTTCTCGATTTCTCGAAAGCGATCTGGCTGCGGATCAAGACGGATCCGTTGTGGCTCGGCGGATCCGTCGCCTCGCTGGCCGCGGTGTGGGAACTGGGGCGCACGCGCAGGCTCCCGCCGCTTGCCGGCCTCGCGGTGCTGTGGGGCGGCGCCTCGACGCTGGTGATCGTGGTGAACGGCGCGCGCCTGTTCAACAGCTACTTCATCCAGGCGTTCCCGCCCCTCGCGCTGATCCTCGCGTGGTTCCTCACGGGCGGCGTGCGTGCAGACCGAGTACGCCGCCTTGCGGTCGCGGCAGCGATCGTGTTGATGATCGTCATCGCCGGGCGGCGGCATTACCTGGCAAAGGTCGTGGGCAGCGCCGCGGAGGATCTCGACGCCCTGCTTGGCCGGATCAGCCGGCAGGCGTACCTGGACGATTTCGGAGGATACGAGAATGGCCGAGGCTACTCGGCACGCGCGAATCAGGAGCTCGCCGACTACGTTCGCGCCCGCACCCATCCGGACGGTCGGATCTTCCTCTTCGGGATCAACGGTGCAGGCGTTTACTTCCTCGCGGATCGCCTCCCCGCGCACCGCTTCCTGCGAGTGAACTTTTTCGTCGAAACCTATTTCCCGAACCCGGAGTTCCGGCTGGCCAGCGTGACGCGCGAACTGGCGGAGCGGCGGCCCGTGTATCTCATATTCGAGCGGCTGAATTCGCCGTCAGAGATGGGGAGAACGGTCGACGCGCTGCAGGAGACTCCGCTCGTGAGGAATCTCCTGAAGGGATATCGGCTCGAGACGCGGATCGAGGACTTTACGCTGTATCGGCGCCTCGAATGAGCGCCGGGGGCTCGACGCCGCCCGCGTCGGCCGCGCGCGCGCCGAACAGGAACCCCGAAACCACGCGCCAGACGATCGCCTGCTTCGTGATCGCCAGCCGCGTGATGTCGCCCGCGTGGCGCGCGACGTAGCCAGGCCGGAGAAAGAAGCGCCGCTTGGCGCGATTGAGGGCGCGCAGCACCGTCGTCTCGTCCAGCCCGTTTCCGCGCAGCAGGTAGTACGAGTACTCCATCCTCGACCAGTCGGCGTCCTCCGGACGCAGCAGGCCTTCCCGAACGGACTTCTCGTAGAGGGCGGTCCCGGGATACGGGACTGCGGGATAGAAGTTGGCGAAGTCGGGGTCGAGATCGATCGCGTACTCGATGGTGTGATCGATCGTGGCAAGCGTCTCGCCCGGGTAGCCGAAGATGAAAAACGCGAACGATTTGATGCCGGCCTCGCGCATGTTGCGGAACGCCGTCTGGATCTTCTGGCGCTCGAGGCGCTTCACCATGCTCTTGCGGATGTCTTCCGATTCGGTCTCGATGCCGAGCGCCAGCATCCAGCAGCCCGAGCGCCGCAGCCGGTGCACGAACGCCGGATCCGTCAGGTTGTCGGCACGCGCGTTGCCGAACCATCGGATCGGAAGCTGCCGCGCGATCAGCTCGTCGCAGAACGCGCTGAACGACTTCACGTTCAGCGTGACCGTGTCACCCCACAGATAGAAGAAATCGATGCCGTGCTCGCGGTAGCCGCGCTCGATGTCGTTGACGAGATCCTGCGCGCTCCGCTCGCGGAACTTGTGCCCCTGGTGGATCGGCGCCACGCAGAAGTCGCACGAGTACGGGCATCCGCGGCTCGTTTCGACGATGACGTAGGGACGATTGACGAGCGGCAGGGAATACGAGCGAAGCGGCAGGAGGTCCCAGGCGGGATACGGCGCCTGGAGGAATCCGCTGAACGATCCGTGCGCGCGATGCGGAAACACCGTCGATCCGCGCCGCCAGGTCAGGCTCGCGATGCCGGACAGATCGTCCGCGGCCTCGAGCTGCGCGAGCTGCAGGAGCGCGTCCTCCGGTTCGCCGACGAACATGCCGTCCACCGCCGGCGCGCGCCGCATCGACTCGGCGGGCGTGGTGGACGCGTGCGGGCCGAAGCAGAAGAGCGGCGCGCCGAACGCGTCCTTCAGCTTCGTCATCTCCGCCACGTCGGCGTCGAGCGTCGGGGTCGTGCTCGGGAAGGCGATCAGCGTGGGCACGAAACGTTCGGCGGTGAGCTGCCGAACCAGGTCGTCGACGCTTCGGCGCTCGGCGGTGAGATCGACGAGCCGGACTTCGCAGCCGGCGTTCCGCAGGAGTGCCGCGGCGAGCGCCAGCGTGTACGGCGGCTTCGTCGTGCCGAGCACCTCCTCGCGCTCCTGACAACGGCCCTGGCGTGTGAACGCGATGCCGTTGATGAGCGGCGGGTTGACGAGCAGAGTTTTTCGCCCGAGTGTGGCGTCAGTACAAGACACTGGTTGTGCGGTAACGTGTGCAGGTGGATCGGGGCATTGTACCGCGCGGCGCCCGCAAATGCCACGAATTCCGCCGTTTTCGGGGTCAGCGCCGCTCGTCGGCGATCGTCTCTTCCGCGGCGGAGAGATCCGTGGACACGATCTCGCCCGCGAGCTCGGTCGTATCCGGAGCGCCCGCGACACGTCGAGGATCGCGACGGGCACGGCGGAACGCACGCAGTTCCGCCAGCTCTTCGGTATGGAAGAAGCCCGTCAGAGCGAGCAGGCCGCCGTACACCGCCACGACGGTGCTTCCGCGCAGGAGGATTTCCGGCAGCGGGGCCATCCACGATCGCGCGCTCACGCCGGCGAGGTGAACTGGCGGCAGCGCTCGCGCGGCGAGGTACGCGATCACCGCGAACACCGCAATGCGCGCGAGCCGTCCCCATTCGTAGCGTATCGGATAGAAGCGCTGCGAGAACACGAAGCCCAGTCCAGCCTGCAGCGCGTAGGCTGCGGCGTTCGCCCAGCCCGCACCAACGATTCCGAAGCGGGGAATCAGCAGGAAATTCAGCCCGACGTTTGTCGCGGCTGCCGCGCTTGTCGCGATGGGGTAGAACTGCGTCTGCTTCGTGATGTTCAACCCGATCGACGTGAGGAGATAGATGCCCTGCAGCAGCACGCCGACGGCCGTCCAGGTGATGACCGATCCGACGGCTGCCCACCGCGGATCGTCGGGCGCGATGAAGAACCCGTGCGTCATCGCCGCCGCCGTTTCCTGACCGATCGCGCCCAATCCGGTCGTCAGCAGGGCCAGCACCGCGACGCCGTAGGTCGTCACCACGCGGAAGACGCGGGTGGCGTCCGCCTCGCGAACGGTCGCGTAGTAGAAGGGCGCCCAGGCCGACTCGAATGCGCTGAGGAACAGCTTCTGCGTGAGCCCGAAGCTCACGGCCATCGAGTAGACGCCGATGTCCTGCACGGAGGTGAACCGCGTGAGGATTGGCTTGTCGGCCACGGCGATGACCTGCTGCGCCGCGGCGTGCGGCACCCTCGGGGTTCCGAAGAGCAGCACCTGCCGCAGCACCTGGCGCGAGAAGACCGGCCGGATGAGCGGTGCGAACCAGCGCACGAGCACCGCCATCAGCACCAGCGTGACGGCGAGATCGGCCAGGACTACGCCGAGGATCCGCATGTGCAGCCCAATCACGAGCACGAGCCGCAGCACGACCGTCAGGACCGAGCGTGCGAGCGTGAGCAGGCTGAACGTCGTGGAGCGGCGCTCCATGCGCAGCACGTGAAAGGGAAAGAACGTGAAGCCGATGAGGAAGGTGTTGAGGAGGACGAGGCGCAGCGCGAGCGCCTGTTCGCGTCCGCCGAACAGCGCATCGGCGAGCGCCGGCGCGAACGCCAGCAGCACGAGGACCACGACGCCGTTGAGCGCGAGCAGGAAGAAGAAGATCGTGCTGGCGAGCCGCTGGCGATCGGCGTCTGTCTCGCAGTCGTAGAAGAACCGCATGAAGGAGCCGTCGAGGCCGAACCGGAACACGACCTTCGCGATGACCTCGACGCTGCCGAGCAGCCCCAGGACGCCGTAGTCGTCGGCCGACAGGTACTTGACGTAGAGCCCGAGGAGGAAAAAGTTGACGATCGAGATGGCCACGTCGCCGAGGCCATAGATCGCCATGTTCTTCGACAGATCGCGGATCTTGCCGAAGAGCGGCGCGCGGCTCACGCTTTTCGGAGCGTGAGCAGGTTGAGGAAGCACCATCCGGGAACGGGAAGGACGCGAGTGAGCAGCCGGTGGAGCGGCGCGAGCCGCTGCGGATAGCGCCGGACGAATCGCGTCACGACGGGAATCGTCGGAAAGATGCCCCGCCGGTCGACGAGCGTGAACCCGGCGCGTGCGGCAAGCTGCAGGTACTCCGCGACGGGACGATCGCCCGGGTGTTTGTATTCGGACGCGGTGCGAATCAGCCGTCCGCGCAGCAGGAACTGCACGCGCGACTGGAGGTGCGCCAGATTCGGTACCGAGACGAGCAGCTCGCCGCCGCGTTTCAGGACGCGATGGAGCTCCGCGAACGCGCGACGCTGATCGTCGAAGGGGAGGTGCTCCAGGACGTCGAGGCACAACGCGCGGTCGAACGTTTCATCGGGAAAGGGGAGCTCGGTGATGCTCGCGGTCGACACTCGCGGTGACGCGTAATTGGCGTCCACGCCCGCGATGTCGAGGCGCGCGGCGTATTCGTCGACGAGGACGCCTTCACCGCATCCCGCGTCGAGCACGCGAGCCGCCGCGGGCAGCGCATCGAGATAGCGGCGCACTGCCGCCATCTTCGCGAGATACGTGGGGTAGTACTCCCAGGACGGGTCGAGCGATCGATGATAGTCCCCGCGCGCCGCGTACTCGCCGCCGCGGACCATCGCGGAGGTCGGAGGATGGAAATCGGAGGCCGGCTTGTCGGCCGTCCCCGGAGTGGCCATGCTGGCGATCAGTGTAGCAGGTGCTGCTTACCGATCGCCTTCGCCTTCGGGACCGCCGGGGCCGACCGGCCGCACGACGGACGGTTGATACGGGTTCGGCACGCCGTTGGGGTTCTGCGGAACCGGAATCGCCCCGGGGTGCGGGGACGTCACCGGCATCGCCTGGCCGGGCTGCGGCTGCTGGGCGGGCATCGCCTGCGGACCGGGGAATGGGCCGACCGGGACCTGAGGATTCGGGTTCGGCTGTGCGCCCGGGAACGGGCTCACCGCAGGATTCGCCACGTTCGGATTGGGCATCGGCATCGGCGACGGCACGTTCACCGGCTCGTCGTCGTCGTCGGGCATCGGTTCCGGCTGCGGCTGGGGCTGGGGCTGCATGCGCTGGAACGGCTGCGGCGCGACGCTGGCCGTCGCCGCCGGCGCGTGGCTGGTGGGAAGAATCATGATGCGGTCGTACATCGACACGCCCACTACGCCCGCCGGGCGAGGCGCCGCCATGTAGCCCGCGACGGAACGGAGCAGGGTATCGAGCGCCTGCGCTTCCGGCACGTCGACGAGCTGCAGCGTGACCGGAGCACCGGCGACCTTGTCGGCATTCATGATGCGCGTGCCGCCCACGCGCGCCCATTCCTCGAGGATCTGCCGCAGGGGAACGTCCTGCGCGATCACGGTGGCCCGGCCGTTCTGCAGCGTGAGCTTCAGATCGCCGGCGAAAACAGGGGCGGCCATGCCGCAGATCAGCACTGCAGCGAATGCACTGCGCAGCAGAGTTTTCATGGGAATTTCCTTCACCGAATTATACGACCGGTAAGACGACGAGGCGAGCTGAACGGCCTTTCCATGTAGGGCGCACCTCTTAGGTGCGTCTCGACGGAGCTGTGCTACATGAGTTTAGTGACCCAGAGCGGCGAATCCTTGCGCGGCAGATCGCACGCGCGGCACACGTCGGGACCGCCGCTCTCGAGGTGCTCGCGCCGTGCCCGACGGTAAGGCTCGGCGTTCCAAATCTCCTCGATCGTGGACGTGTTCAAGTCGCCGAGAACCGTCCGTCCGTCGAAGTCGGCGCAGCACAGAGACACGCGACCGTCCCAGAGCACGGTGAACGTGAGCCACGGCCGGTAGCACGGATAGTTGACGTCCGATTCGGTATTGAGCGTCCCCGCCCAATTGTGCAGATCCGTGACGTGGATCTTGTCGGCGACGGTGCGCCAGTGCTCGATGAACGCCTGCTCGTCCGCCGAGTTGTTCTGCCGCACGAACGACAGAATGAGCTTCGGACGGCGTTTCCCCATCTCGGCTCGAATGCGGACGAGCCGTTCCACGTTGGCGATGACCTTGTCGTAGTTGAGGCCGATCCGCGTCGCCTCGAAGACGTCCTTCCCCGACGCGTCGACGCTGATGTTGATCGCGTCGAGGCCCGCCTCGATCATGCCGCGCGCGATCTTCTCCGTAATCAACGAGCCGTTGCTGATCATCCCGACTTCCGGGATGCCCTTCTGCTTCGCGTAGCGAACCTTCTCCGTGAGGTGCCGATCGAGGAAGGGCTCGCCGTAATTGTGGACGCGCACGTGCGTGATGCCGAGCGCGGCGCACTCGTCGACGATCTTCCGGAACAGATCGAAGCTCATGACACCCTGCCGCCGGTGCATGTCGTCGCGCGGACAGAACACGCACTTCGCGTTGCAGATGTTCGTGCTCTCGATCTGAACGATCTCCGGCAGGATCGGCGCGCGGTCGCGTCCCGTCGCGAGCAGCAGCCGGCGCACCGGCTTCGCGTTGCGGCGCAGCGCCGTTTCCGCCGCGCGGCGGGCTGCCGCCTTCAGGCCTGTGGATCGGGACATGGATATGGCGGCCGCTCCGCACCGCTCCGCTTCGCCGGCCGTTCCGGTGCGCTCACTGCTGCCGAAAGTGTTCGATGACGCGTGTGAGGATCTCGTCGAGCTCGACGGTCGGCTCGTAGCCGATCAGGCTGCGAATGCGGCTGATGTCGGGCACCCGCCGCGGCATGTCCTCGAAGCCCGCCTCGTATGCCTGATCGTACGGGATCGTCACGATTGGTGAGGCGCTGCCCGTCATCCGCTTGATGCGCACCGCGAGATCGCCAATCGTGATTTCCCGGCCGTTGCCGATGTTGAAGACCTGTCCGACCGCTCCAGGCTCGTTGATCAAGGCTACCACAGCCTTCACGACGTCACCGACGTAGGTGAAGCTCCTCGATTGCGAGCCGTCGCCGAACACGGTGATCGGCTGGGCCGAGAGCGCCTGCCGCACGAAGGTCGGGATCACCATCCCGTACTGGCCTGTCTGCCGCGGCCCGACCGTATTGAAGAGCCGGACGATGATGACCGGCAGCTTCCGCTCCTTCCAGTACGCGAGCGCCAGGAATTCGTCGATCAGCTTGCTGCACGCGTATGCCCATCGATGTTTCGGCGTGGGCCCGAGTACGAGATCGGCGTCCTCCCGGAACGGCACGTCGATGCTCTTGCCGTAGACCTCCGACGTCGACGCAATCAGGACGAGCTTCTTCTTCTTGTTCGCGTGCTTCAGCACCACCTCGGTGCCGTGAACGTTCGTCTCGATCGTGTGGACGGGCGCCTCGACGATCAGCTTCACCCCGACGGCGGCCGCGAGGTGAACGACGGCGTCCGAGGCGTCGATCAGCTCGGCGAGCAGCGGCTCGTTCGTGACCGAATCGATGGTGTAGCGGAAGTTCGGACGGCCCTTCAGGTGCGCGATGTTGCCGATCGATCCGGTCGAGAGGTTGTCGAGCACCGACACCTCGTCGCCGCGCTCGAGGAGCGCTTCCGCGAGGTGCGATCCGACGAACCCGGCGCCCCCGGTTATCAACACGCGCATCTGCACGCCTCTCCGTCGATCCCGCTCAGACGCGCGCGAGATCCAGAATCGCACGCGCCGCGCGCGCAGCCGCGCCAGGACCATCTGCCGGACGCGGCTGATGGACGAACGGCCCCGCGGCGCGCGCAAGCTGACTTCGAAACTCCTCATCATACAGGAGGCGCGTCAGCGCGGCACCGATCTCGTCGGTCGTGCGTGCCCCCGCCATGACGCCGGCGTCGACGAACGGCGACAGGTTGTTCGGCAGCCCGATGACGAGCGCAGGAATACCGACTGCAAGCGCATCGATCGCGACCGTGGAGTTCACGGTCACCACCGCTCGCGATGCGGCGAGCGCGGCCGCGAGCGAAAACGACGAGGGCAGGATGCAGACGTTCGGCGCCGCACGCGCCAGGCGCTCGTAGACGTCCGGCGTTTCCGCCGGGTGCGGCTTGACGGCGAGCTGGGCGTCCGGGATCGCGCGCACGGCTTCGGCGATTCCTTCAAGGTAGGGCGCTGCTTCGCGCTCTTTCGTCGCGAGCAGGATCATCGCCCGACCATTGCCGGCGCCGGCCGCGGCGCGCGTTGCGGCCATGTCGGCGTCTGTCTGACGCCGCACGTCGGCGATCAGTTCGTCCAGCCGCGCACTCCCGGTGACGCGCAGCGATTCGGCGGGGAAGCGTCCGGCGTCTCTGAGATGGCGCTCCGCGTACGCATCGAACAGCAGCGTCAGCGCGGGCCGCGGGAAGCCGCGATCGTCAGGATTGGCAGCGTCAGGTTCCATCTCGTCGGCTTCGTGGCGGTAATTGAGCCAGTGGCGGTAGATGAACCCGTGCTGCACGCCGGCAAGAGGGATCTGACGACGGCGGCACTCGAGGGCGAGGGCGCGCCCCCATCCGCCAGCCTCAGCGTAGGTGACCGCTGCCGAAGGTGCGAGCGCATCGAGCGCGGCGGCCGCTTCGTCCATGGCGCGCGCGGACCACGGAAACTGCAACTGGGCGATGCCGGCGAGTTGTCCCTGGACAACGTGCCAGCAGTCGCAGCCGCGGATCTCGGCGTGCGCGCGCAGCTCGTCGCTCGCGCACAAGGCCTGTTGAATCTCGTGGCGGCCGCGCCAGACAGCGGCCGATTCCTCGAGCTTCGAGCTGCTGGAATACCGTTCGATGGCCACGAGCGGTCCGCGGTCGGGCAGGAGCGCCTGCCACCAGCGTCGCGCCCGGAAATTGCGCCGCGGCCCGACGCCGACGTAGCTGACGGAGTCCGGCGGGAGCTGCGATTCCACGGCGGCGAGCACCGGACCGATGTACGACTCGCCTTCGGCCTCCTCGCGCCAGAATGCGCGGTGGATGAACGCGGCAATCGCCGCCCGCCCCGCCGGCGCGGCGCGCGCGCGCACCCGCGACAACCGCGCTTCCATGGCCAGCGCCCTCGCTCGCATCTCGAGACGCTCGTGCGAGCCGCCGGCCGGGGCACCGTCGATCAGCCGGATGCCGCGCGCTGCCGCTATAGGACCGAGCAAACCGTCATCGCCATCGACGACACGAATGCTCCGCGGCGCCTCACGATCCATCAGGGCGTCCACGGCGGCGATCGTGCGCATGGCGTTGAGGATCGCCTGCGTCTTGTGCAGATACAGCTCGGCGAACCACCAGAGCGAGTCGCCGCGGAACGTGAAGCGCTGGCGGAAGGGCACGCCGTCGACGTGCAGCTGTCTGACCCTCTTTATCCACCGGTGGGTGTCTTCGTGCGCGCGCTCTTCGAGTTCGGCGCTCAGATAATCCCGGAGCCGCACGATCCGGCGCGCCGCGCCGGAATCCAGCTCGAGGGTCGTCATTCCGCTGCCACCGGGTGCAGGCCGCGCATTCAGCTGCGCCTCGCGAGGGGCGCGCCGGACGCCTGTTCCACCGCGTGCGCCAGGACGTCGTCAATCGCCGCAAGGACCTGCGCGGTCTCGATGCCGGCAAGGCAGTCCGGCGTGTGCCCGACGCACCGCGCGGGAGGGCGCCGGATGCGGTTACAGGGCGCGCATGGCAGATCGATCCGTACGACGCGATCGAGCGGCCCTCTTGGCGCATAGCGTGCCGGATCGGAAGGTCCGAAGACTGCGACGACCGGCGTCCCGACAGCGGCGGCAAGGTGCATGGGACCCGTGTCGCCGGTGACGATCATCCGAGCGCGATCGAGCACGGCGGCGAGCGTGACCAGGTCGAGGGTCCCGCATACGTCGACGACGTGGGCGGCCGGTAGCTCGCGCATCACGGCGTCGACCTGATCGCGATCCGCGTCGCTGCCCGTCAGGAGAATCGTGGCGCCGCGTCGATCGATCAGCGTGCGCGCGACCTCGCGAAACCGGGCCTCGGGCCATTGCTTGATAGCACGGCCTCCGCTGACGTGAACGGCGACGATCGGTTCAGCGCGGCCGCTCAATAGCCGCGCGGCCTCGAGACGCGCCGATTCGGGAAGTGTCAATTCGGGGCCGATCCCAGCGGGACTTGTTCGGCCGAGCGCGGCGTGGACGAGCGCGATCGCGTTGTCCGCGGTGTGCGCGCGCGCGTCGTACCGAAGCGCGACGTCCAGCAGCGGTCCGCCGCCGCCGCTCACGAACCCGGCGAGCCGCCGCGCGCCCGACGCTGCGAGCAGCAGGTTGCTGCGAATGTCCGGCTCGAAGCCAATCGCGAGATCGTATTGCCGCGCGCGCCAGCGGCGGGCCTGCAGGAGGAGCGGCACGATGCCCTGGCCGCCGCTCCCGCGCGCGAGCCACGCCGCATCGAGCGTCTCGACGCGATTCACGGCGGAGATCGCCTTCGCGACGTCGTGGTTCCAGCTCCCGACGACGAGATCGATCGACGCGTCAGGCGCGAGCGCCCGCAGTTCCGCGAGGGCGGGCAGCGTCATGACGAGATCGCCGATTCGTTCCAGGCGCAGGCACAGGATGCGCAGCGGCGCTCTGGATTGGGAAGACACGACGAGTCGACGCAATGCACCTGCGGGTCGAAGTGCCAGATCCGCAGCGCTCACCAGCAGGCGCTCACGCCGGTCGTGGATGTTCAGTCTCGCCACGGATGTCCCATTGTTCCACGCCAGCCATGCCGTCACCTGACTGTCACGCGCTCCACCATGACGCCCAGGTCGCGGTCGTCAGGCGACCCCAGCGTTTGCTGCGGGTTCCAGATAGTGCTTTCGAGGGTCAGTCGTACCGGTTCTCCAGGCACCGCGGCGGCGACATCGGCCGGAACCTCGAACGAGTACGGCCCGAAGCCGTTGCCGACGCGCACTGTGCCGAGCGTGCGAGCCCCAAGGCGCAGCGTCACGTCTGCCGGCGCGGCAGCAGGAGGACGCCCGCCGTTGCTCATCCAGAGCGTCACCGTGTGGCTGCCCGCGGCAAGTGCGCCGACGGTGATGTACGAGCGGTCGCGTGACCACCGGAAGGTGTGTCCCTCCGACTGCTCCTTCGCGTGAAAGCGCAGGACGTTCAGGTCGTCGCCGACGCCGATGTCCAGTTCGAACGTGCCGGCAGGCGGCGACGGGGGCACGAACGCATACAAGCTGTAATCGAACTCCTTCTCGCGCACGAACCGCGGGTACGCCTCGCGCGGCGAATCGTATTCGGGGATCTGGAAGCGCTCGCTTGCCACCGGCTCGACGCCCCACCTGGACGACAGCAGATCGGTGCCGCCGCCTCCCATGAACAGCACGCGCCGATACCGCGCGTGCGCGCGATCCAGGAAGGCCGCGAACGTCGTCTTGTCGGGCACCGGGGACGCGAGCACGAGCACGTGCCGTGCGTAGACGTACGCGAGCGGCAGCGCGAGCACGTGCACGTCCGATGCGTTCCTGGACTCCACGACGAGCAGGTCGTCGTCGTGGATCTTCGCCGCGAGGCGTTCGAGCCGCGGGATGATGCCCGCGTACTCGACGTGTTCGAGAATCGGCTTCGACACGCGCGCGTAGTGCGCCGCGAGAAGGGCGAGAAAGACGATCCCGATCGGACCGCGTATCAGGCGCGTCGTGAGCCAGCGCCCGCGGACCCCGACGAGCGCGGCCGCCGCTGCCATCAGCAGGGCGCCGGGCAGGATCATCGGCAGGAAGCGCCGCGCCATCCAGAAGTGATCGGGAACAATCCGGATCTTGTAGAAGAAGAAGAGCGAAAAGGCGGTGAGCGTCAGCAGGAACGCCGGATCGCGCCAGAAGAGCGCACGCGCGACGAGCACGAACCCGATCAACGCCGCGATGAAGGCGGGATACGTGAAGTAGAACGAGACGAAGGTCCGGAGCGCGTACGCGTCGTACGCGGCGAGTTTCCCCGCGGCGTGGCGCAGAAAGAGCGCGTAGAGAGCCGCGGCGATCACGACGGCGATCGTTACGGGCGGTGCCCACGCCGTCACGGTGCGCGAGACGCGTGCAGACCGTGCGCCGGCGGCCAGCAGCAGACCTGCGATTGCCACGCCGATCGCTCCCAGCGCGTACTGCCATCCTGTCAGGTGTGTCGCGAAGATGATTGGCAGCTCCACATACGCGCGCATCGGCCCGGCGAGGTACCACGCGTAGAGGAGTGTCCCGATCAGGAGCGGCGGCCAGAACGTCCACGCCAGCCGGCGGCCGGACACCGCCGCGAATATTGCGCCGGCGAGGATGCCCGCAAGGCCGATCACCGCATCGAAGCGAAGGAACAGCAGCAGTACGAGCAGGACGCTCGAAACGGGCGCGAAAAACCGGTCGCCGTCGATCTGCGCCCGAGCGATGGCGAGCAGCGCCGCGAAGAGCAGCGCCTGCATGACGACTTCGGCGTTCGGATAACGCGAGAACCAGACCTGGATGGTCGTGAGCGACAGGAGGAACGCAGCCGACGCGGCTGCGGGACGCCCGACCAGCCGTGCGCCCGCGAAATAGACGGCCAGCAGACCCAGAATCGCCCAGACGCCTGTCGTCCACCTTGCGCCGGTCAGGCCGTGCAGTCCGTAGCCGATCGCAATCGACGCAGGGTAGAGGTGTGGAAACTGGCCGACGACAGCGCCCGTGTCGGGCGATTGGATGAAGAACCCCATGAACCGCACGCTGTAGTACGAGCGGTTCTCGTGCGACGGGAAGAACAGATCGCGCGCGAACGCGGGCACGTTCGAGACGGTCTCGTCGTGCACGACGAGCGTGCCGCGCTGGGCGATCTGGATCCCCTCGTTCATGTACACGCCGGGGTCCTTGCCGCCGATGATGTACTCGGCAGAGGGAAAGAAACGCCATAGCCCTATCGCGACGAGTGCCAGGGGAAGGAGCATTCCCGGTCCCGGGCGCCGCGCGGGCGGGTCGAACCGGAGCCGGAATCGGGCCGACGCGGCGAAGGCGAGCGCGAGCGCGGCATCGCCTGTCAGCAGCTTCGCGAAGCTGTAGCGGTGCATCGCGGCGAGCGCGAGCACGATCGCGAGCGACATCGCGATGCTGAGGACGACCGACCAGAAGAACCGCTCTTCGGCAGCGAGCGCCGCACGCTTCTCGCGAGCGGCGATCGGCGATCGAAAGAGCACCGCTCCGGGCAGCCACGCGACGACGACGAGCGCGAGAAGGGTCGTCAAAACTGGAAGTAGATGAAATCCGCCCCGCCGAAATTGCCGAACAGGAAGATCAGATATGCCGTCCCGACGTAGACGGAGTAACGAAGGACGGGCCGAAGCCGCGGCACGACGAGCAGATCATCCGCACGCGCCTCGACGACGTGGACGGCCAGGAGCGGCACCGTGAAGAGGAGCAGCGGGACGAGCAGCTCGGGAACGTCTATCGCAGACGGCGCGAAATCGAACACCAGACTGCCGGCCAGCCTCCAGAGCTGCCCGAACGACGGGGCGCGGAAGATCAGCCACCCGATGCACGTCAGGTGAAACATCACGGCCCAGGCTGCGATGCGCGGCACGCGCCGGAACCACTCCGCGCGATCGAACGTGCGGTAGGCAATCAGCAGCAGCCCCTGATAGACGCCCCACAGGATGAACGTCCATGCCGCGCCGTGCCAGAGGCCGCCGAGCGCCATCGTGATCATCAGATTACGGCGCGTCTCCCACGCCGAGCCGCGATTTCCCCCGAGCGGGATGTAGAGATAATCGCGCAGCCACGTGGAGAGGCTGATGTGCCAGTTCCGCCAGAACGCCTGCGGCGTCGTCACCAGGTAGGGGAACCGGAAGTTCTCGACCAGCTCGATGCCCATCAGCTTCGACGTGCCGCGGGCGATGTTGCTGTAGCCGGCGAAGTCTCCGTAAATCTGAAACGCAAAGGCGTACGCGCCGAGCAGCACGTTGATGCCGGCCTCGTGCGCGCCGGGCGCGAACACGCGCGAAGCGAGCGGCGCGAGGTTGTCGGCGACGAAGATCTTCTGAAAAAAGCCCCACGCGATCAGCCAGAGGCCTTCGCGGATCTGCGCCGCTGTCGCGTGGCGCTCGCCGGTGATCTGGGGCAGCAGCCTGCTCGCGCGCAGGATCGGTCCGGCCACGAGGTGCGGAAAATACGCGACGAACACCGCGAAATCACGCAGGTTGCGCGTGGGCTCGATCTCGCGGCGATACACGTCGATCACGTAGCTCATCGTGACGAAGGTGTAGAAGGAGATCCCGACGGGCAGCAGGACGCGGAGCGTCACGAAGTCCATGTGCCAGCCGATTGCGGCCATCAACGCCTGGAAGTTGTCGGCAAAGAAGTTGAAGTACTTGAAAAACCCGAGCAGCGTCAGGTTGAAGCCGATGCTGAGAGAGAGGATCAGCCTGCGCCGCGCCTGGCTGGCTACGCGCGCGAGCGCGAGCCCGCACGTGAAGTCGACGAGCGTGGACGCGGCGAGCAGGGTGACGAAGCGGTAGTCCCACGCGGCGTAAAAATAGTAGCTCGCGACCAGCAGGAGCCAGTTCTGCCCGCGGTGCGGCAGCACCAGGTACAGCGCGTAGACGAGGAGAAAGAACCAGACGAACTGGAGCGAGTTGAAGACCACGATCAGCTTCCGTCGAACCGCACCAGATTACGCTCACGCAGAAAGGTCTCGAGCGCCCGCGCGACGACCTCGTGGCCGCGCGGCGTGAGGTGGACCGTCTGCTGGAAGAAGACGTCGGGACCGGGCAGCGCCGAGCGCAAGGGCGTCAGCGCGTCCAGGCGCGGGAGCGGCAACGCATCGAGCGTCGCGTTGAACCGCTCCGACGCGCCGTCGCGAACGAGCGCGCCTCCCGTCTGCTCCACGGTCGTCTTCAGCCTCCCGAAATCCGCATCGTCCACCTGGAAGCGCGCCGGCATCAGCAGTACGGCTGTTTGCGCACCCGAGGAGGACGCTTCTTGCGCAATTTCGCGCACACAGTCCTTCGCGATCTGCAGCCCTTCGGCGATGCGAGGCGCAGGCCTGGCCGCGTAGCTCTGAAGCACGGGCTCGGGCGGAGACCACCAGTTCGCGAGGCGATCTGTGACGGTGACGATGCGGAGCCGCAGGACCTGGAGCACCATGCTGCGGCGCACGAGCCGGCGCAGGCGCTCGAGCAGCGAGTGGGTGACGACCTGCGCAATCGGCGCGCCGGATGCGCGCAGCTTCGGCGCGGACGTCACCGCTTCCTCCGCGTCGTTGCCCACGAAGATCGTTTCGATGACGAGATCCGGCTCGAACGCCTTTGCGACGCGGCGAAAGAACAGCAGCTCCTCCACGGGGCCGTAGCCCTGCACGCCGGCATTGATGACGCGATACGTGATCTCTCCGCCTCCGCGATTCAGGCGATCCTCCAGCAGCCGGCAGAACGTCTGCTGCTCCTGTACCTGCACCGAGAGGACGAGCGAGTCGCCGAGGACGACGATGCGCCGCTCGTGCGGCGGCTTCGGCCCGATGTCGCGGCTGTCGCGGACGCCCTCCGCGTTGATCGCGATATCGGTCGCGAACTCGGACGTGACGTAATGCGTGCGTGCGTTGGGACGCAGCCGGTAGCCGATGATCGGATCCGGCATGAACAACCCCTGGAAGGACGGCGCGGCTTCCGAGTGGCCCCAGACCCGCAGCGCCATCTCGAACACCGCGAACTGCGCTCCTGCGATGGCGAGCAGCAGCAGCGCGCGGCCGGCACGTCGTCTCATCAAACCGGCGCGGGGAACGCCTGCAGTGCGGCCGCGACTTCCTCGACCGCACCGGCGGGCATCGCCGGATACAGCGGAAGCGAGAACACCTCGGAACAGACGCGATCCGCGACGGGACATTCCGCCGGCCGCTGATCTGACAGTGCGGGCTGCCTCGTGATCGGAACGGGGTAGTGAATCAGCGTTTCGACCCCGTGCGCGCGCAGGTGCTCCTGGAGCGCCGCCCGCTCGCCGCTCATCACCGGAAACAGATGATAGACGTGGCCCGAATCACACTCGGGAGGGACCTTCACGGGAGCGGCGTCCAGCCGTTCGCGATAAGTGCGCGCAAGCGTCCGGCGCGTCTCCGTCCAGCCCGGAAGCCACGAGAGGCGGGCGCGTAGCACGGCCGCCTGCAGCTCGTCGAGCCGCGAGTTCACGCCGAATTCCGCGTGGTGATACCGATCCGTCTGACCGCCGTTGCGAAGCCGCTTCACCCGTGACGCGACGTCCGCGCTGGTCGTGTTCAATGCGCCGCCGTCGCCCAGCGCACCAAGATTCTTCGTCGGATAGAAACTGAATGCGGCGGCATCGCCGAACGAGCCGACCGGCTGGCCGTCGCACGTCGCCAGATGCGCCTGACAACAGTCCTCGACCACGGCAAGTCCATGCCGGCGGGCGACGGAAAGGATGGCCCGCATGTCGGCGGCCTGTCCGTACAGGTGGACGGGCATCAGCGCCTTGGTGCGGCTCGTCACGGCCGACGCGGCAGCGGCAGGATCGAGCGTGAGCCGCCTGGCGTCGATGTCCGCGAAGACAGGGCGTGCTCCAACCATCATGATCGCGAGCGCGGTGTACGCGGCTGAGAGCGGAGACGTGATCACTTCGTCGCCGGATCCGACCCCGAGCGCGCGAAGCGCGAGCGCGAGCGCATCGGTCCCCGTGCCGACGCCAACGGAGTGCGTTGCTCCGCACGCGTCCGCAAACTCGCGTTCGAACGCCTCGAGCTCCGGTCCGAGCACGAACCAGCCGCGCGCGATCACGCGTTCGATCGCGGTGCGGACGTCGGCTGCATCTCGACCCAATTTGAGATCGAGGAATGGGATCAACGGTGATCGTCTCCCGCCGTCGTAGCGCGGGTCTTCAGACCCGCCGCTGTAGGGCGGGTCTTTGGACCCGCCGGTGCAGTAGGGCGGGTCTTTAGACCCCCGGCTGCAGGCCCCGTCTTCAGACCCGGCATCACGTGTTCGCGCCTGATCACGAGCGCGTACCAGAGTTTGAACACGTCGATCGCCGTCCGCCAGAGCCTCGCGAAGTTGAAGAACTGCGACTTCCCGTAGGCGCGATGGTAGTGGTGCACCGGCGCTTCCGCGATGCGGAATCCGGCGTCCTGAATCTTCTTCATCATCTCGAGGCAGATGACGCCGCTGTCTTTCTCGAGCTGCACGCGCTCGAAGATCGAGCGCCGCATCAGCCGGAAATCGCAGTCCACGTCGCGCACCTGCAGACCGAACATCAGCTTCACGATGTGGTGGTACACACGGCCGATGACGATCCGATGCAGCGGATCGGAACGGCTGATCTTGTACCCGCTCACGAGATCGACGTCCTCGCCCATCTGCCTCCAGAGCGTTTCGACCTCCGACGGATCGTACTGCGCGTCGCCGTCCGTGTAGAAGACGAGCTCGCGCGACGCGGTCTGGAAACCCGTTCGGAGCGCGCCGCCGTAGCCCCGATTCGTCTCGTGGGTGACAATCCGCACTTCGGGGTAGAGGCGCCCGAGCTCGTCGAGAATCTCCGGCGTGGCATCCGCGCTGCCGTCGTTCACGACGATCACTTCGTAATCGGGCGTCAACCGGCGCGCGGTCCGGATCGCCGTGATCACGAGGCTCGCGATCGTGCCGCTGTCGTTGTAGGCGGGGAAAAAAATGCTCAGGCCGGCCATCCGGCGTCCATCCGAACGCGGCGGTCCATTCCCGTCCCCGTGTGGCATGAATAGGCGCGAAATGTTATCGGTCCGGCCATTTGAAGGCAAGCGCGCGATCGTACGCCGCGTCAAAGCGGGCGGCCGCCGCGGGCCAGCCGAACCTCGCGAGGATCATCGCCCGGCCCGCCTTTCCAATCTGCTCGGCCCGTGCCGGGTTGGCGAGCAGCGAGTCGAGCGCCGATGCGAGCGCGTACGAGTCACGCTGCGGCACGACGAGCGCCGTGCGGTTGTGTTCGGCAACCGCTCCGATTCCACCGGCGCCCGTCGTGACGAGCGGGGTTGCGGAGGCCAGCGCTTCGAGCACCGTGTTCGGCAGCCCGTCGACGTTGCCGCGGTCGTCGCGGACGGACGGGAGCGCGATGGCGTCCGCGGCGGCAAACCAGGCGGCGACCTCGCCCTGCGGCAGGTTGCCCAGGAAGTGCACGCGCCCGGCGATGCCGTGCTCCATGGCCCGCGCGCGAAGCTCGTTCCCAAGGTCGCCTTCACCCGCAATGACGACGGCTGGCGTCGGCCGTTCCTCGAGGTGCGCAGCCGCGTCGATCAGGTACTCGAATCCCTTCTTCCTCACGAGACGGCCGGCGGCAACGATCAATGGCGTTTCGGGCGGCAGCCGGAGCTGCGCGCGGCGGAGCGAGCGCGCACCCGGGTCGCGGTGAAAGCGATCGGCGTCGACGCCGTATGGAATCACCTCCATGCGATCCCCGGCGGCCCCGAGCGCAACCGCACGCGTCGCCAGATCCGCACTGCACGCGGTGACGAGGGCGGCACGGCGAAACACCCGTCTGGCGGCTGCTCGCGCGGGGGCCACGCGCTCGGCGACGAAGACATCGGAGCCGTGCAGGCTGACCACGAGCGGCAGCTGTGGACGGGCGGCTGCGGCGATCACGCCGCCCGGGACGACCCAGTGCGCATGCATCAGCGTCGCGCGCTGCTTCTGCGCGACGCGCAGCGTCTTGAACCAGCCGGCGGCCATCGCCAGCGGCGCCGCGGCCCACGCGCCGAGACGCAGGCGCTCGTCGGCGCGCATCCCGGCCGCGTACCCGAACACGTTCAGCGCGCGCACCGGCGCGTAGCGGAAGAAGTGAAAGAAGACCCCGTCCTCTTCACGGCCGCGCGTGATGCGCGGGTGCCACGGCGCGACGAGATGGACTTCGTGTCCGCGCGCGGCGATCCCCTTGGCGATGGGCTCCATGAACGTGCCCACGCTGTCCCCCGGAAACCGCGGGTACGACGAGGTCACCATCACGACAATCTGTTTCATGGTCAGGTGCGGGAGCCGCGCATGACCAGCCGCCAGGGCATCATCAGGGATTCGAGCAGTACGCCCGACGAGAGCTTCGACTGTCCCTGCCGCCGTTCGACGAAGATGATCGGCACTTCGCCGATCCGAAGCCCGCGTTTGTGCGCCTCGAACAGCATCTCGACGAGGAAGGCATAGCCGTCGGAGACCATGCTGGCTATCGGCAGGCGTGCCAGCGCCTCGCGGCGCCAGCAGCGGAACCCGCTCGTGCAGTCGGTGGCGGAGAGGCTCGTGACGAGGCGGATGTAGCGGTTCGCGAACGCGCTGAGGAAGATGCGGTGCAGCGGCCAGTTTACCACGCTCACGCCGTTCAGATAGCGCGATCCGATCACGATGTCGTGCGATGCGGCGGCGGCGACGAGATCGGGCAGATAGTCGGGATTGTGCGACAGGTCCGCGTCCATCTGGCAGATGAGATCCACGCGCTGATCGGCAAGCGCGTGCTGCAGGCCGTCGACGTACGATCGCCCGAGGCCGCGCTGGCCGGTGCGATGCATGACGTCGACGCGCCCGGGGTGTTCGGCCGCGAGGCGGTCGGCAACCGCTCCCGTTCCGTCCGGCGACCCATCGTCCACCACGAGGAGGCGATAGCCGTCGTGTTTCAGCACGCCGGCTGCGAGGACGGGCAAATTCTCGCGTTCGTTGTACGTCGGAACGACTATCAGAACGTTCGGCATTCAGATGTAGGGCACCTCTTCAGAGGTGCCTCAGCGATCATCATTCTTCACCATGGCCGCCGCTGAAACGATCAACGCGGGATCGATCACCGGGATCCGGAACCGTTCCTGGGGAAAGAAGACCAGGCTTGCGAGGATCGCCGACGCGGCCATCAGCCAGAGCGGCACCGGCGCGCGGCCGCGCTGTGCGAGCCGCCACGCGCCCAGCGCCGCCGGCAGCAGCAGCAGCACGTATGAGACCGCCGACGCCGCAAAGTACTTTCGCGAGTGTAACTGATAGGACGGCCCGATCGGCACGACCGTGTAGAAGAGCTTCCGGACTTCGAGTTTCAACCACGATCCGGGCGCGGACGCGATCCATTTCAGCGCGTCACGGTAGTAGAGCGGCTCCAGCTGCTCGGGCGTGAGCCCCGAGTGCGACCGCCGGAACGCCAACTCCTCGCGCTTGAGCGCGGGATTCGCCGCGAGATCCCCTTCACCCCGCGCGAGCGGGTGGTTCCCCGTCCAGAACGTGACGCCCCCTTCGGACGCGACAAGAACGAACCGCCCGTACGTGCGCGCGTTGCGGATCGTCCACGGCGCGATGCAGATCACGAGGGCTGCGGCGAAGATGAGTGTTCGACTCACGCGCGCCGTTCCACGTCGGCTCACCAGAAGCCACACAATTGCCAGCGGCACGAAGAAGAGCATCGTCGGCCGAATCAGGATCGCGGCCGCGGTGAGCGCGCCGGACGCGGCGGCGAGCGTACGCTCGTGGCGCGGTCCTTTCAGGGCCGCGATCTCGTAGGGCGGTCCTTTCAGGGCTGCCATCTCGAGCACCCAGGCTGTCAATAGCACGACCGTCGAGAACAGCGTTTCGCTGAAGGCGTATGCGGGAATGAAGACGAGCGGCGGATACACTGCCGCAATCGCCGCGGCGACGGTGCCTGCCTTCGGTCCCGCCGCCCGCGCGGCAATGACGGCGACGAGCCAGATGCCGATCGTGCCGACGATCGCCTGCGCGACCTTCACGCGCGCCGGAACGGTGTCGGAAGGCCTGCTGACGCCGAGCGCGGCGAGGAAGAGCGGATATCCCGGCGCGCGGCCGAACTGCTGCGCGGTGCCCGCGGCCGGTTCGTCAGCCGGATACGTGAAGCCGTCGCCGCGCGCGATGCTGCGGGCGAGCGCCAGGTACTCGCGCTCGTCGTGCGTCAGCGGCTGATCGACCCAGTAGAGGAACGAAAACGCGAGCCGCAGCAGCAGCCCCGCTGCGCAGCTGAGCGCGCGGCCTCGATGCGAGTGCAGTTCCACCGGTGGACATCATGCCATCATGAGTACATACGCCGCACGTCCGTCCGGTTCGACCAAGAGACGCGGACACACGGCGACGGTGCTTCCCGACGGGACGGTGCTTGTGTTCGGCGGAACGGGCTCGCCGGGCGGGTCCTCGGTGCACCCGAGGTGTTCGATCGGCCGCTGGACGCGGACGCGACATACTCGCTGACCATTCGCGGCGCCTCCGACTCGGGCGCGTCCAGCCCGGTCGTCCAGACATCGGCACTCTCGGCGACGTAGATGGCGAGATCCGTATCGCTTCGAGGCGTCGCGGGGCCCTGCCGCGAGGCTTCCGAACAGGTACGCAAAGACGATCGCGGGACACGCGGCCTCCAGCGCTGCGCCGAGGCTGCCGCCGCCGCCGCGCTGCACCTCGGCAGCGATGCGGTGGACCTCGTCGTGCTGAACACGGCACCGCTCGCGCTTGCCGGACGATCCTGACGACGCGTGAGGTCATCCTGGATCGCGATCCGTTCCTCCGGCACCGCTATGAGTCTCTCACCGCTCGCATGTTCAGCGACTTCCGGATCCGCGAACATCGGCTGCTCTCCGAGCGGTTCGGGCGTGGTTGATCGAGATCTCGTCCTGCGCAAGCTTTCCGACGTGGAGCGCTACCTGGGCGAGTTGTCCGAGCTCCGCAGCGTCCACGACGCCGTCTAGGCCGCCGACTGGAGAACGCAGCGCATCGTGGAGCGGACCCTGCATCTCGCTATCGAAGCGTGCATGGACGTTGCCGATCATCTCGTCGCCGACCGTCGCCTGCCAGTCCCTCAAACCGCCGCCGGTGCATTCATCGCGCTCTCGGACGCCGGTGTGCTCGAGCGCGAGCTTGGCAAGGCGCTGGGACGCATGGTGGCGTTCCACAACATCCGCGTCCACGACTACGCTCGCCTCGATCACGCGATCGTGCTGCGGGTGCTCCGGACGGACGTGCGCGATCTCGAGGCGTTTGGGGCCGCGGCGCGCCACGCCATTTGATCGCCGGAGCTGAGGCACGTCTGAAGACGTGCCCTACAACTGACTCACTATCGCCGTCCTTCGAACCGCAGGCTCGCAATCTGCTCCGAGACGAGCCCCACGAGAAACACGATAACCGCGAGCATGATCAGCAGGACGGACGAGTTGGTCACGTGGCTCTGTGTCGCGACCGTCCAGATCGCGTACGCCGCGCCAAGCGCGAAGGCCGCGAGGCTGAGCGGCAGGAAGATCCGCAGCGGACTGAAGAGCGTCACGATCTTCAGGATGATCATCAGGAACTTCGCGCCGTCGCTGGCGAGGCGGATCTTCGAATGGCCCGCGCGCTGGCGCGCGTGGATCGGCTCGAACAGCACGTTGTAGCCGGCCTTGATGAACGCCAGCGTCGTCGTCGTCGGCGTGGAGAAGCCGTTCGGCAGCAGGTGAAGGAACTCCTCGAGATACTCACGACGTGCGCCGCGGAAGCCGGACGTCAGGTCCGGAATGTTGCGCCCGGTGAGATAGCTCGCGAGCCGATTGAGCGCCGCGTTCCCGAACCGCCGCGCCGCTGACGCCTGCGTCGACTCCGCACGTGCGCCAATCACGAGGTCGTACTCGCCGAGGTACGAGACGAGCCGCAGCGCATCCTCGGGCGGGTGCTGTCCGTCGCCGTCGATGATGAGCACGAACTCGCCGCGCGCGCGGCGAATGCCCGTCTTCACCGCCGCGCCGTTCCCCTTGTTGTAGGGATGCCGGACGATGCCCGCGCCGGCCGCGGACGCAGCGGCCCCTGTCGCATCGCTCGATCCGTCGTCGACGACGATGACCTCGCGCCATCCTGCAGCGCTCTTGATGGACGCGACGAGCGCGCCAACCGCGTCCGCTTCGTTGTAGGCGGGAATGACGACGGACACCGCGGACGGGTCCGCCAATCAGCGCTCCCACCGATCACGGCGGTCGGGCGTGAGCGCGGGCGCTTCCGATCGCGCGGTTCGCTCGGGCAGTTCGAGCGTGCGGACGCGATACACCACGTCCTCGAGCAGCTTGCGGTTCGCGGAGATGACGTCGGCCAGCAGCCCGATCAGCAGCACCTGGAAGCCGACGATCATCAGCACGGCGGAGAGAATCAACGACTGGAGGAACCGTGTGCCGTAGGTCGAGCTGAAGAAATAGAAATAGAGAAACCGGAGCGCCAGCACGAACCCGACGCCGAAGATCGCCATCCCGATGTACGTGAAGACCTTCAGCGGCTCGTACATCGCGTAGATGCGCACGATGGTCGCGCCCGAGCGCTTCACGTACGAGAAGACGCTGTCGAACAGCCGCGACTCGCGCGTCCGCGCGTTGGTCTCCACCGGCACGTGCGCGATCGCCATCCGCTTCTTGCCGGCCTGGATGATCGACTCGAGCGTGTACGAGAACTCCGACACGATCATCATGCGCAGCGCCGCATCGCGCGTGTAGGCGCGGAACCCGCTCGTCGTATCCGGCACCGTCGTGTTCGAGACCTGCCGCACCACCCAGCTTCCAAGGCGCTGCAGCTGCCGCTTGCGCCACGACATGTGCCGTACTTCCGCGATGTTCCGGTCGCCGATGCAGATGTCCGCATCGCCCCGGAGCAGCGGCTCGAGCAGACGCGGAATGTCGCGTCCGTTGTACTGATTGTCCGCGTCGGTGTTGACGATGAAATCGGCACCCGCCTTCAGACAGGCGTCGATGCCTGCCTGGAAGGCGGCGGCGAGACCCTTGTTGCGGCGCAGCCGCACGATGTGATCGACGCCGTTCGCGCGCGCGACATCCGACGTGCCGTCGCGCGATCCATCGTCGACGACGAGGACCTCGATCACGTCGATCCCGGGAATGCTGCGCGGCAGATCCCTGAGCGTCGCCGGCAGCGTCGACGCTTCGTTGAGGCACGGGATCTGAATCAGCAGCTTCGTCACGAGATCAGCTTCTCGATCACGCCGTCCCACGTCACCTGCGCCGCGCGCTCGTAGCCCGCGTCACCCAAGGCCTTTGCCTTCTCACGGCTCGCGGCGAGCTGGTTGATCGCCATCGCAAACGCGTCAGCCTCTGGCGGGCGGACGAACCCGTTTACGCCGTCGATCACGAACTCGTTCGGCCCGCCGGAATCGGTCGCGGTGATCACGGGCCGCCTTGCGAGGAACGCCTCCAGCGTCACGTAGCCGAAGTCCTCGTCGTAGGGCGGATATGCCACGGCGAGCGCGTCGCGATACAGTTCGACGAGCGCATCGTCCTGGACGGAGCCGAGGAAGACGATCCGATCGGCGACGCCGAGCTGCGCCGCAAGCGCCTCGACGTTCGCGCGCTGCGTGCCATCGCCTGCAACGACGAGGCGCAAAGGCGGATCCACCTGCGCCATCGCCGAAACGAGCAGGTCGACACGTTTGACGGATTCGATGCGTCCGACCGAGAGCACGTAGTCGGTGTACGGACCGCTCACCAGCCGCGGCGCCAGCCGTGGCGGATGATACAGCGGTTCGGCATGGAGGCCGTTGTATTTCTCGACGCGGCTCGCCGTGTTCTTCGCGTTTGCAAAGAGGCGCCGGCATTCCCCGAGCATCTGCGTGTCGAGGCGGATCAGCGTGTCGCGCAGGCCGACATCGGCCTCGTTGTGGCCGAAGTCGCTGAACGGCGTGCCGCACAGCTCGTACGCGGCGCGGTATTGATGGATCAGCCACGCGACCTTGTTCGGATGCCGCACGAAGTACGTGGGAAACTTCGACGCGATCACCAGATCGATCGGCTGGCCGTTGCTCTCGCTCAAGTCGATCAACCGCCACGCGGCCGCGTGCGGCAGGATCTCGTCCTTCGGATACCACTTGAACGGAACGCTCACGAGCTCCGCCTGGTAACCCCGCGCGACGAGCTCCCGCGTGAGCTCGCGGACGTGCGTTTCCGCGCCACCGTGCACGAACGGCACCTGCGCTTCGCAGACGACGACCGTTCGAATCGACATTACGGGGAACGGCGGAATGCTATCACGTGGCGTGGCGGAAGTTGATCACGTCGCCGTCGAGCACGATGTACTCCTTGCCTTCGAGGCGCAGCTCGCCGTGCTCGCGGCAGGCCGCAAGCGATCCGCGCTGCAGCAGGTGCTCGTAGCGGACGACCTCCGCCCGGATGAAGCCGCGCTGGATGTCCGTGTGGATCTCGCCGGCGGCGATCTGCGCGGGCGTGTTGCGCGGGATGGACCACGCGCGGCACTCGTCTTCGCCGACCGTGAAGAACGAGATGTACCCGAGCAGATCGTAGCTGGCGCGGATCACGCGATCGAGCCCTGATTCGCGCAGCCCCAGATCGGCCATGAACGCCTGCGCGTCGGCGGGATCGAGCTGCGCGATTTCCAGCTCGATCTTCGCGCAGATGGGAACGGCGTGCGTTGCCGCGCCGTGGACGAACTCCTGCAGGCCGGCGAGGTCCACCGCGCGATCGGCGTTCGGGAGATCCGCTTCGTCGAGGTTCAGGACGAGCAGCAGCGGCTTCGACGACAGGAACTGAAATCCTCGGAGGCGTTTCGTATCTTCCGCATCGAGCTGCATCGCGCGCAGCGGGCGCCCGGCTTCGAGCGCTTCGCGGCACCGCTGCAGGATCGACTGCTCTTTCTTCACCTCCGCGTTGCCGGCGGCCTTCTTCAAATCGCGATCGAGCCGCTCCAGGCGCTTTTCGACGACGCCGAGATCTGCGAGGATCAACTCGTCCTCCATCATCCGCACGTCGCGCGCGGGGTCCACCGGCCCCGACGCGTGCGGAATCGACGGATCGCGGAACATCCGGACGACGTGGAGGAGCGCGTCGGCGTTGCGAAAGGCCGCGACGTCGAGCAGCGCCGCGGCGCCCGGCTTCGTGGCCGCGCCTCCCATGTCGGCGAATTCGACCGTCGCGGGGACGTGCTTCTTCGGATTGAACAGAGCGGTGAGCTTGTCCAACCGCTCGTCGGGAACGCGCGCGATGCCGACATTCGCGTCCTGCCGCGCGCCAGGGCGTGCGGTGTCGCGCGCGCTGGTGAGGAGGTGAAAGAGCGCCGTTTTGCCGGTCGCCGGCAACCCAATCAAACCTGCACGCAGCACAGATGACTCTTCCTAACGCCGGGAGGCACTAGCGTTGACGCTGTTCGGGTCCTGTCGCCGGGTCTCCCCACCCGTGCTCGGCGCCAAAAGCACTGGTGACGGGAGAGGCGCCTGCGCCGCGGGCGGGGATGCCCCTCCCGGCGCCACCCGCTGTCAAGGGATTCGTCAACGCAAGTGCCTTCGCAAATAAGAGGCAGGATCACAGATGCGACGCTGTCGCCCGTCGGAACTGCTCATCCTAGCACGCGACAGCATGGCTTCGCCGGTTCTTCTCCGGCGAATAAAAAACGTAAGCTCAAAGGGCTCTGCATTTTGCCGTTGACAGCCGGGGAGGCCTCCTCTACTATCGCGGTGGATTTTTGTGGAGCAAAGTGGAGTAAAACGACGTGCTCCGGGGCAACTACGCTGCCAAAATCGATGACAAGGGGCGGCTCAAGATCCCGAACGCCTTCCGTGCCCTCGTCGAGGAAACGCACGGGACCGAGCTGTTCGTGACGAGCCTCACGGGGGAGTACGTCCGCATCTATCCGCTTCCGGTCTGGCTCGCGCTCGAAGAAAAGCTCGCCCGCGTTCCGAGCGCCCATCCCGCACGCCTCAAGTTCTTCGACCGCGTGAACTACTTCGGGCAGTCCGCGGAGATCGATGCCCAGGGCCGCGTCGTCATCCATCAGCGGCTCCGCGAATCCGCGGGGATGTCCGGCGAGGTGGACGTCTTCGGGCAGTACAACTACGTCGACGTCTGGAATCACGAGCGGTTCGTCGCGAAGCTCCAGCGCGAGCCCTACACCGACGACGATGCGCGTGCGCTTGCCGAGTTCGGGATCTGAGGTCATGCCGCACGAACCTGTCATGGTGCCGGAAGTGGTGAGCCTGCTGGAGCCCTCGCGCGGGGGGTTGTTCGTCGACTGCACCGTCGGCATGGGCGGCCACGCGCGGGCGCTGCTCGATGGCGGCGCGGCGCGCATCGTCGCGCTCGATCGCGATCCGGCGGCGCTTGTGCTCGCGCGTGAGGCGCTGGCCTCATACGGCGAGCGCGTCACGCTCGTGCACGCGGACTATCGCGAGCTCGCGCAGGTGCTCGACGCGCACGGCATCTCCACTGTCGATGGAGCGCTGGCAGATCTCGGCGTCTCCTCCATGCAGCTCGACGCCGAGGGCCGCGGCTTCAGCTTCCGGCGAGACGAGCCGCTCGACATGCGCATGGATCAGACACACGGGCCGACGGCGGCCGAACTGATTCGAACGGTTGACGAGGAAGAGCTCGCGGACGTGATCTTCCAGTTCGGCGAGGAGCGGTACTCGCGGCGCATTGCGCGCGCGATTGCGGCCGCCCGACGCGAAGCAGCAATTGCCACGACCGGGCAGCTTGCGGCGATCGTGCGGCGTGCGATTCCCCGTCGCGGATATCAGCGGATCGATCCCGCGACGCGAACCTTTCAGGCGCTGCGCATCTGGGTCAACCGCGAGCTGGACGAGCTCGACGGGTTCCTGGCGGACGCGTCGCGGCGCCTGCGCGAAGGCGCGCGGCTCGCCGTCCTCACCTTCCACTCCCTCGAAGACCGCATCGTCAAACACGCCTTCCGTGCGCTGGAGCGCGGAGCGCAGACGGTGCGCATCCTGACGAAACGGCCCCTCCTCCCCAGCGAGGCCGAAGTCGCGCGCAATCCCCGATCGCGCAGCGCCAAGCTGCGCGCGATTGAGAGGCTCGCATGAGCGCGGTCGATTTCGAATACGCGATCAAGAAGGACGTTCGGAACAATCCGATCATCCGTGAGGTGGACGAAGCGCGGCAGCGGCAGCTCTGGCGCTCGATGTTGATCGGCGTCTTCCTCGCGGTCGTCCTGCTGTTCTCGGCCTGGCAGCACTTCGAGCTGGTCCGCCACGGGTACCGCATCGAGCGGATGCAGCAGGAGCGCGCGGCCGAGGAGGAGATCAACCGGCAGCTCCGGCTCGAAATCGAGACGCTGCGCGCGCCGCGGCGCATCGAGAAAATTGCGACGGAGCAGCTGCACCTGGTCGCGCCCGCGCGCGACCAGGCGATCGTCATCGAGCGGGTGACGCCAGCCGCGCCGCCGGAGAAGTCGATTGTCGCGGCGCGTTGAGGGTGTCGTGAGCCGGCAGTGGGGCAGCAGCAGATTCAGCATCCCCTGGGGGCCGCTGTTCGAGCGGGTGCGGCCCGTCCGCCGCGTGGCCGGCGATCGCACTCCCCACTGGCGACACGTACTCAGCGGCCGTGTGGCCGTCTGCGCCGTCGTGTTCATGGCGTGGACGGCAGCGATCGAAGCGCGTCTCTTCTACCTGCAGGTCGTCGATCACGCCGACCTCATGGCGCGCGCCGACCGGCAACAGATGCGGACGGTCACGCCGCCGGCGAAGCGCGGGGAAATCTTCGATCGCAACGGGCGGGTGCTCGCCTACAGCGTCGATGCGGACACGATCGCGGCCGATCCATCGGAGATCGACGACCCGGATCAGGTGGCGCGCCAGATCTGCGCGGCGCTCGATGGATGCAACAGCGAACGGCGCATCGACATGGCGAAGAAGCTTCGCCGCCGGGGCGCGTTCGTGTATCTCGCGCGCCAGCTCGCGCCGGAAGACGCCCGCGCCGTGCGCGCGCTCGATCTTCCCGGCATCATCTTCCTGAAGGAGAACCGGCGCTACTATCCGAAGAAGGAGCTGGCCGCCCACGTCATCGGGTACGTCGGGCTCGACAACGTCGGGCTCGGCGGTATCGAGTCCGCGTACGACGGGCAGATCCGCGGCCATGACGGCAAGATCCTGATTCAGAGCGACGCGAAGCGTCACGCGCTGTTCAGCCGCGTCGAGCGCCCGTCCACGGCGGGCGCCGGCATCGAGCTGACGATCGATCAGTACCTGCAGTACATCGCGGAACGCGAGCTCAGGATCGGCGTCGAGGAGAACCACGCGCAGGGCGGCAGCGCGATCATCATGGATCCGAACACGGGCGAGATCCTGGCGCTCGCAAACTGGCCGACCTTCAATCCGAATGCGTTCGCGAGGTCGGAGGAGGAATCGCGCCGCAACCGGGCGATCCAGACGCTCTACGAGCCGGGATCGACGTTCAAGATCGTGACGGCATCGGCGGCGCTCGAGCGCCACGTCATCACGCCCGACACGCTCATCGACACGGGCCAGGGCTCCATCACGTTCGGGTCGCGGACCATTCACGACACGCACCACTACGGAGTGATTCCGTTCACCGACGTCATCGTCAAATCCAGCAACGTCGGCGCGATCAAGGTCGGGATGAGGGTGGGGGCGCAGGGGCTCGGCGAATACGTCAGCCGGTTCGGCTTCGGCCAGACGCTCGCGCCGGACTTCCGCGGAGAGACGCCGGGGATCGTCTGGAACATCGCGAGCCTCGATCCGAGCGCGCTCGCGTCGGTCTCGATGGGCTACCAGATCGGCGTGACCCCCATCCAGATGGTCACCGCCGCCAGCTCCGTCGCGAACGGGGGCCATCTCCTCGAGCCGCGCGTGGTGCGCGCGTTCCTGAAGGATGGGCGCCGCATTGAAGTGCCGCACAAGATCCTGCGGCAGGCCATCACTCCCGAGACCGCCGCGACGCTCACGAGCATCATGGAGCAGGTGGTCGAGCGCGGCACCGCCAAGGCTGCGCAGATCCCCGGCTACACGATCGCCGGCAAGACGGGCACCGCCGCGAAGCTCGTGAACGGCCACTATCAGAAGTCCGACTACAACGCGTCCTTCGTCGGCTTCGTGCCCTCGCGCAAACCGGCGCTCGCGATCCTCGTCGTGATCGACTCGCCGCATGGCGCCGGCTATACCGGCGGCGCGGTGTCGGCGCCGGTTTTCAAGCGCATCGCCGAATCGGCGCTCACGTATCTCGGCATTCCGCCGACGCTCAATCCGCCGCCGCCGGTCCTGATGGCGCGCCGATCGGAGGACGAGAGCAGCGCGGTCGTGCCCCAGCCCGCGAGGATGGAAGGGGATCAAACGGCGGTGCTGGCGCTCGCGCGCGAAGGCGTCATGCCGGACCTTCGTGGCTTCAGCGCACGTGAAGCGCTCCGCGCACTGTCGCAAATGGGTCTGACGGCGCGCATGAGCGGCGATGGGTTCGTGATCGCTCAGATGCCGGAAGCCGGCGCAGCGTTGGTGCCTGGAGCAGCCTGCACGTTGAAGCTGGACCGGCGCGCACTGATTTCCTCCCTTTCGGGAGGGCCGACGCAATGACGCTCGCGGAGCTGTTGGACCACCTCCCGGAGGCGCTCCTCCGCGCGCGGAGAACGGGAGCCGTAACGGATTCCCCAGCGGTTCGCGGCATCTCGTACGACTCCCGACACGTGAAGCCGGGATATCTGTTCGCGGCCCTTCGCGGCGCTCATGCCGACGGTGCGGCGTTCGCGTCGCAGGCGATTGCCAACGGGGCAATTGCCGTCGTCGCTCACACTGCCGCCCCCCCAGAAATTCGCGTGCCGTGGGTAGAGGTGACGGACGACCGCGCGGCGCTCGCCGCGCTTGCGGCGGCGTTCTACGGGAATCCGAGCGAGGAGCTGCTGCTCGTCGGCATCACCGGCACGAACGGCAAGACGACGACCTCCTACATCGTGGCGTCCATCTTCGAGTGCGCCGGCGTCACCTGCGGGCGGATCGGAACGGTCGGGTACCGAATCGGCTCACGGGAGATCGATGCGGCGCGAACGACGCCGGAGGCGCCGGACCTGCAGAAGCTGCTGCGCGACATGGTGACGGCAGGCTGCGGCGCGTGCGCGATGGAAGTCTCGTCCCACGCGCTGGCGCTGCACCGCGCCGACGGACTGCGCTTTGCCGCAGGGATCTTCACGAATCTCACCCGCGATCACCTCGATTTCCACGGCGACATGGAGGCGTACTTTGCCGCAAAGCGCCGGCTCTTCGAGATGCTCCCCGATCAGGCCGTCGGCGTCGTCAATCTCGACGACCATCGGGGGAAGGACATGGCCGCGGCGGCGCGGCGGCCTGTGACGTACGCGATCGAGGGACCGGCCGACGTGCGGCCAGGCCCGCTCTCGTTTTCGCTCGACGGCCTGGACTTCGACATCCGGACGCCGAGAGGCACGCTTCACGCGCGCTCGCGGCTGATCGGAAAGCCGAACGCTTACAACATCCTCGCGGCCACGGCCGCGGCGATGGCGCTGGACCTCCCGTTCTCGGCGATCGAGGCGGGCATCAGCGCGCTCGACCACGTTCCCGGCCGGTTTCAGTCGGTGTCCAACCCTTCAGACGACGTTCGCGTCGTTGTCGATTACGCGCACACGGACGATGCGCTGAAGAACCTGCTCGAAACGGCGCGGCCGCTGGCGAGCGGCAGGCTCATCACCGTGTTCGGCTGCGGCGGGGATCGCGATCGCACCAAGCGTCCGCTGATGGGCGCCGTCGCGGCGCGGCTGAGCGATCTCGTGATCGTGACGTCCGACAACCCGCGAAGCGAGGATCCCGAGCGCATCATCGCGGAGATCCGGAAGGGCATCGTGGTGCCGCCTGGCCAGCGCGGCCAGGCGGGAACGCCGTCGCTCGCGATCGTCGATCGGCGCGCGGCGATCGAGAAGGCGATCCGCGACGCGCGGGCCGGCGATCTCGTGCTCATCGCGGGCAAGGGGCACGAGGCGTATCAGGTGATCGGCGAACGGACGCTGCCGTTCGACGACGTCGAGGTGGCGCGTGCGGCGCTGGCGCGGCGGCGCAGCGGATCGCGGGTGACGTAAGGCGTGAAGCCGATCGCGCTTTCCGCCGGGGACATCGCGGCCGCGACGGCAGGACGGATTCTGTCGGGTAGCGCCAGCCAGGTCTTCGACGGCGTGTCGATCGATTCGCGGACGATCGCGCCGGGCGATCTGTTCGTGGCGATTCGGGGAGAACGGTTCGACGGACACGAGTTCGTTGGCGCCGCGCTCGCCGCCGGAGCGGCGGGCGCGCTGGTCAGCGAGGCGCCGGCCGGGTTCGGGGCAGGCCGGGATCGGCCGGCGCACAGTCTGATCGAGCTGGCGGACACGACGCGCGCGCTCCAGGACATCGCGCGCGAAGTCCGCCGCCGCAGCGGGGCGCGCGTGGTGGCGATCACCGGCAGCGCCGGCAAGACGACGACGAAGGAGCTGACGGCCGCGCTGCTCGCGGCGAAGTACAGCGTCTTCCGGAACAAGGGGAACTTGAACAATCACATCGGCCTGCCGCTCTCGCTGATCGAGCTGCGGCAGCGGCCGGACGTGGCGGTGGTCGAGCTCGGAATGAATCACGCTGGCGAAATTCGCACGCTCGTCGGGATCGCGGAGCCGGAGGTCCGCGTCTGGACGAACGTCGGCGACGCGCACCTCGGCTTCTTCGGATCCGCCGATGCCATCGCGGACGCGAAGGCGGAGATCCTGGAGGGCGCGCGCCCGTCCGATCTGCTCGTCGCCAATGCCGACGATCGCCGCGTGATGGAACGGGCCGTCCGCTTCACCGGCCGGTGCATCTCGTTCGGGATCGCCGAGACGGCGGATGTGCGGGCGCGTGACGTCGAACACCGCGGCCTGGAAGGCATGTCGGCCACGCTCGTCACCGCCCGCGGCGACGTGCGCCTGTCGACGCCGCTGCTCGGCTCCGGCAATCTGTCGAACCTTCTTGCGGCCGCCGCCGTCGCATCCGCGTTCGACGTGCCGCTCGAGGCGATTGCGGAGCGCGCCGCGGAGTTCAGGCCGGCGTCGCGCCGCGGCGAGCTGCTGCGGCTGCCCGGCGGCATCACGCTGATTGATGATTCGTACAACGCGAGCCCGACGGCCGTGAAGCGCTCGCTCGAAATCCTGAAGGCGGCGACCGGCAGCGCGCGCAAGGTCGCGGTACTCGGGGAAATGCTGGAGCTCGGCGATCATGCGACGCGTCTGCACAGCGAGATCGGCAGCGCTGCCGCTGCGACGGGCCTCGACCTGCTGATCGCCGTCGGCGGCGAACCCGCGCGCCATCTCGCCGAAGCCGCGCGCGCGAGCGGAATGCCGATCTCGACCGTCGCCTACGCCCCGACGAGCAAGGAAGCGGCCGACCTCGCGCTGACGTGGGTCCGGCCCGGCGATCTCGTGCTCGTCAAGGGCTCCCGCGGAATCCGCACGGACCAGATCGTGGACCGTCTGAAGGTGGAGTTCGCCTGATGCTCTACCACCTTCTCTTCCCGCTGCACACGTCAATTCCGGTGCTGAACGTGATCCGCTACATCACGTTCCGCACCGCGGCGGCGAGCGTGACGGCGCTCGCGCTCAGCCTCGTGCTTGGCCCGGTGCTGATCCGGCGGTTGCGCGAGTTTCAGATCGGACAGGTGATTCGGCAGGATGGCCCGCAGACGCATCGTGCGAAGGCGGGAACGCCCACGATGGGCGGGCTGCTGATCATGTCGGCGTCGCTGCTCCCGACCCTGCTGTGGGCGGATCTGACGAACCCGTACATCTGGATTGCGGTCGCGGCGACCACCGCGTTTGGCGGCGTGGGCTTCGCGGACGACTACCTGAAGATCGTCCGCCGATCGCATCACGGTCTGTGGCCGCGGTACAAGATGGGCTGGCAGATCGTCATCGCCGCGGGCGTCGGCTTCGCGCTCCTGGCGCTGCACGCGGCCGATCTGTACAACACGCGGCTGATCTTCCCGTTCTTCAAGCGCGCCGTGCCGGATCTCGGGTGGATGTACGTGCCGTTCGCGATTCTCGTCCTGGTCGGCTCGACGAACGCCGTGAACCTGACGGACGGCCTCGATGGCCTTGCGATCAGCGTCTTCGCCGTTGCCGCCGCCGCGTTCACGGCGCTGGCGTACGTTTCCACGCACCGCGTCTTCGCCGAATACCTGCAGCTCGTGCGGCCGGCGCCCGCCGCCGCGGAGCTGACGATTTTCTGCGGCGCGCTGGTGGGCGCGAGCCTCGGATTCCTCTGGTACAACTCGTACCCCGCCGATATCTTCATGGGCGACGTGGGGTCGCTGGCGCTCGGCGGCGCGCTCGGCACCGTCGCTCTCCTCGTCAAGCAGGAATTCCTGCTCGTGATCGTCGGCGGCGTCTTCGTGCTCGAGGCGCTCTCCGTCATCCTGCAGGTCGGATCGTTCAAGCTCACGGGGCAGCGTGTCTTCCGCATGGCGCCGCTCCATCATCATTTCGAGCTCGTGGGCTGGAGCGAGCCGAAGGTGATCACGCGTTTCGTGATCCTCGCGATCATTTTTGCGCTCTTCAGCCTCACCACGCTCAAGCTGCGATGACCACGACGCCCTTCTCCGTTGGCGGCAAGCGCGTGGTGGTCGTCGGGGCCGCCCGGAGCGGCGTGGCTGCCGCGGAGCTGCTCGTTCGCCGCGGTGCATCGGTCACCCTGACGGACACGCGCGACGCGATCGAGGACGAGATGCGGCTGCGCGACGCGGGCGTCCACCTCGAGCTGGGGCATCACGTCGCGTCCACGCTCGCAAACGCGGACCTGATCGTCGTGAGCCCCGGCGTGCCGACGCGCCAGCCGGTCCTCGAGCAGGCGCGCCGCGCGGGCGTGCCGATCATCGGCGAGATGGAGCTGGCCTCGCGATGGCTGCGCGGCCGGATCATCGCGATCACCGGCACGAAGGGGAAGTCCACCACGACGACGCTGACGGGCCGGATGCTCGAGGAAGGCGGCTATCGCGTGCTCGTCGGCGGCAACATCGGCGTCGCGCTGAGCGCGCAGGTCGACGCCTCGACCGAAGACACGATCCACGTCGTCGAAGCGAGCAGCTTCCAGCTCGAAGGGACGGAGACGTTCAGGCCGTGGATTGCGGTGCTGCTGAACTTCTCGCCCGACCATCTCGATCGCCACGCGGATGGCGCGGAATACGCGGCGGCGAAAGCGCGCATTTTCGCGAATCAGACGGACGAGGACTGGGCCGTGCTCAATGCCGACGACCGGGCGACGCGCGACATCGGCGCGCATACGCGCGCCAGACGGCTGTACTTCGCGGTCGACTCCGATCTCCGGGAAGGCGTGGTGATCGCCGGCGACGTCATCGTGCGCCGGACGAACGCGGACGACCAGGCGCTCGTGCCGCTCTCGTCCGTCAGGCTGCTCGGGCGCCACCTGCTCGCGGACGTGCTCGCCGCGTCGGCCGTCGCCTCGATCGTCGGCGTGGAACCCGGGGCGATGGCGCGGGCGGTCGAGCGGTTCACGGGCCTGGAGCACGCGCTGGAGCCGGTCGCCGAGATCGGCAGCGTCCGCTTCGTGAACGACTCGAAGGCGACGAACATCGACGCCTCACTCCGCGCGATTCAAAGCTTCGAGCCGGGACTGGTCGTCGTTCTCGGCGGCCGGTTCAAGGGCGGAAGCTTCGGCGATCTTCGCGACGCGCTCGTCGCGCGGCGCGCGTCGGTCGTCGCGATCGGCGAGGCGCGCCTGCTGATCCATGCGGCGCTCGACGGGTTCGTGCCGGTTCGAGACGCCCAGGACATGAGCTCCGCTGTGAGGACCGCGTTCGCGCTCGCCTCGCCCGGAGACACCGTCGTGCTCGCGCCGGCGTGTTCGAGCTTCGACATGTTCCGCGACTACGCGGACCGCGGACGGTTGTTCAAGCAGGAAGTGAATCGACTCGCGAGCGAATGGATGGTCACGAAGGAGCAGTGAATCGAGCATTCAAGCAGTGAGCAGTCATCAGTCCGGATCGTGGCGGCGAAGAGCTGACCGCTGGGAACGCAGGCTGCCCCGGTCTGCGAGGTCGGTGTCTTTTCCCCGCGTCCGGCTGATGACTGCTGACTGCTCGAGTGTACCGGATTCACGAGGGTTCGAGCCGTCGATCTCGGCCCGCGGGCGGGCGTCCCATCGGGCCGTCTCCGGCGTAGCGCGGGCCTTTCGGGTCCGCCGGGCCCAAGTGCAGAGCCACCAGGTGTTTCGGACCGACGGGCTGGAACTTTAGGCCGTCGAGAGCCAGGCGAAGGATGGCGCGAAAACTCAAGTCCGACAAGCTGCTCTTCACGGCGACGCTCCTGCTCGTCTGCGCCAGCGTCGTGATGGTCTACAGCGCGTCCGCCGTCGTGGCAATGGAGCGCTATCACCAGCCGAACCTGTTCCTCTTCAAGCAGGGCACCTGGGTCCTGGTCGGGCTGCTCCTGATGCCGATCGTCATGCGCGTCGACTACCGGCAATACCGCCAGCCCGTGGTGCTCTGGAGCGCTCTCGCCGTCGTCGCGTTCGCGCTCGTCGCCGTGCTCTTCGCACCCAAGATCAACGGCGCGCGGCGCTGGTTCGGCGTCGCCGGTATCGGTGTGCAGCCGTCCGAGCTGGCGAAGATCGCCGTCATCTTCTTTGTGGCCGCGATTCTCGAGCGCCGCATGGACAGGATCGACGACCTGCGACACTCGCTGCTGCCGATCGCGGTCGTCGTCGGTCTCGTCGTCGCACTGGTGCTCCTGCAGCCCGACATGGGCACCGCGCTCTCGATCGTGCTGATTGCGGCAACGATGGTGTTTGCCGCGGGAATCAACTACCGCTACCTCGTCGGGCTCGCGCTCGTGATGCTGCCCGCGGCCTACATCGTCGTGATGAGCGCCGCGTACCGCCGCCGTCGCATCGAAGTCTTCCTCAATCCTTGGGAGGATCCGCTGGGCGACGGATTCCAGGTCATTCAGTCGTTGATCGCGGTGGGGACCGGAGGCGTGTTCGGCCGCGGACTCATGGCGGGTGTCCAGAAGCTCTTCTACCTGCCGTATCCGGAGACGGACTTCATCTACGCGGTCATCGGCGAGGAGCTCGGGTTGATTGGCGCGACGGTCATCCTGTTGTGCTTCTGCGTCATCACGTGGCGAGGACTGCGGGCGGCCACGCGCGCGCCCGATCGCTTCGGGGCATTCCTGGCGCTCGGGCTCACCGCGATGGTTTCCATTCAGGCCTTCTTCAACATCAGCGTCGTGCTGGGGCTGCTGCCGACGAAAGGGATTCCGCTGCCGTTCGTGAGCTTCGGCGGCTCGTCGCTGCTCATCAGCATGGTGGGGATGGGGATCCTGCTCAACGTGTCGCAGCACGGATCGCCATCGCACGTCGTCACGACGGCCATCGAGCCGGGGACCGCGAATGCATGAACGCTCTTCGCGTCGTGATCGCGGGCGGCGGGACTGGCGGCCATCTCTATCCGGGCATCGCGGTCGCGCGCGAGCTGCTCGCGAGGCGGCCGGACGCCGTGATCACGTTTGCGGGGACATCGCGCGGCATCGAGTCGCGGGTCGTGCCGCGCGAGGGATTCGCGCTCGACGTGCTGCGGAGCGTCGGACTGAAGGGCATGTCGCCGGCAGCGCTCGTGCGGGGGCTCGCGATTCTTCCGCGAAGCCTCTTCGATGCGTGGGGAATCATCTCGCGTCGATCGCCCTCGCTCGTGGTGGGCGTCGGGGGCTACAGCTCCGGGCCGGTGGTGTTGGCGGCGGCGCTGCGCGGCGTCCCCACGCTGCTGCTCGAGCAGAACGCGGTGCCGGGGCTGACCAATCGGCTGCTCTCGCGCATCGTCAGCGCAGCGGCAGTGACGTTCGAGTCGACGGCGTCGTTCTTCGGCAGGAGGGGATTTGTCGCAGGCAACCCGGTCCGTCCCGAGTTCTTTGCAACTGAATCGGAACCAGGCCCGCAGGGCGGGCTGCCGCGGGTGTTGATCTTTGGCGGCTCCCAGGGCGCGCACGCGATCAACGTGGCCATGGTGGAGGCGTCGCCGCGGCTGGCAGCCGCTGGCGGCATGGACATCACGCATCAAACAGGAGAGCGCGATCTGGAACTGGTCCGGAGCGCATACGGCGCTGCGGGGCTCACGGCGCGGGTCGAGCCGTTCCTGTTCGCCATGGATCGGGAGATGAAGCGAGCGGACGTCATCGTCTGCCGTGCGGGGGCGACAACGATCGCGGAGCTGACGGCCGCCGGCCGCGCCGCAATCCTGATTCCCCTGCCGACCGCCGCGGACGACCACCAGCGCAGGAACGCGGAGGTCCTCACGAAGGACGGCGCCGCGGAAATGATCGAACAGAAGGATCTCACGGGCGAGGTGCTCGCCTCGCAGATCATCGCGCTCGCGAGCGACGCCGTACGGCGCAGCCGGATTGCGGAAGCTGCGCGACGTTTTGCGAGGCCTGATGCCGCAAAGGTAATTGTCGATCGCGCGCTCGCTCTTGCGCGCGCGGCGTGAACGCGTCGCGATGCTGGGGCGTACGCGCAGGATTCACTTCGTCGGGATTGGAGGGATCGGGATGAGCGGCATCGCCGAAGTACTGGCGAACCTCGGCTACGAGGTGAGCGGCTCGGACGCGAAGACCTCCGACGTCACCGATCGCCTTGCGCGTCTTCGCGTGCGGATCGAGCACGGGCACGCGGCGTCGCACGTGGGCAACGCAGACGTCGTCGTCACCTCGTCGGCGATCCGAGCGGGGAATCCCGAAGTGGAGGAAGCACGCCGGCGCGGGATTCCGGTCATTCCGCGCGCCGAAATGCTCGCGGAGCTGATGCGGCTCAAGTACGGCATCGCGATCGCCGGCGCGCACGGCAAGACGACGACGACGTCCATGGTGGCGGTCGTGCTCGAGCGCGCGGGGCTCGATCCAACAGCGGTGATCGGCGGCCGGTTGAGCGCATTCGGCAGCAACGCTCGGCTCGGACGCGGCGACTACATGGTCGTGGAGGCCGACGAGAGCGATCGATCCTTTCTCGAGCTGAGCCCATCGATCTCGGTGATCACCAACATCGACCGCGAGCACATGGAGGCGTACGGCACGTGGGACGCCCTTCAGCAGGCGTTTCTCGAGTTCGCGAACAGGGTGCCGTTCTACGGCGCCGTGATCGCGTGCGGCGACGACGAGGCCGTGCGCAGGCTGATCCCGAAGATGACCCGCCGCGTGATGTCCTACGGCATCGATGCGCCGGACGCGCACGTCAGAGGGGTGAGCGCTCGACTCGAGGCGTTCGGATCACGCTGCGACGTCGTGCAACAGGGAGCGGACGCCAAGGTGACGCGGCTGGGAGCGCTGCGCCTGAAAGTGCCAGGGCGCCACAACCTTCTGAACGCGATCGGGGCCGTGGCCGTCGGGCTCGAGGTCGGCGTCCCGTTCACGCGGATTGCCTCTGCGCTCGAGGAGTTTCGCGGCGCGGAGCGCCGCTTTCAGCTCAGAGGCGAAGAGAACGGCGTCATGGTCGTGGACGACTACGGCCATCACCCGACGGAGATTGCCGCGGTGATCGCCGCTGCCCGCGCCGGACTCGATCGCCGCCTCGTCGTCGTCTTCCAGCCGCACCGGTACACGCGAACGCGAGACCTCATCGACGCGTTCGGGACCGCGCTCGCGGGCGCCGATGCGATTGTGCTGACGGACATCTACCCGGCTGGCGAGCCGCCGATCGAGGGCGTCACCGTCGAAGCATTGGAGGCCGTCGTACGGCGGACGGGCCGGCCCGTGCAGCTCGTCAAGGCGCTCGACGACGTGCCCGGGGCCGTGAGCGAGCTTGCCCGTGCCGGCGATCTCGTGATCACGCTGGGTGCGGGATCGATTGGCGCGGTTCCGGACCGCATTCTCGAGGCGCTGCGCGCGCGTGGCCACGCTGTTGGCAACGTCGCGGCCGAACGACCATGACGAAGGTCAAGGCGCCGACCGAAAGGAACTTCCGCCGCGCGAAAGTACGGCCGGGCAAGCGCCGGACGCGGGCCCATGTGCCGCGCGTGGTCTGGCGGGCGGCGCGTTGGACGTGCGCGCTCGCGGCCGTCGCCTTCGCCGGGTACCGCGGCGCCAATCTCGTCCTGCACGCTTCGGTGCTGCAGGTGCGGCGCATCAACGTCCACGGCAACGTTCGGCTCTCGAGCGGCGAAGTCCGTGCGATCGTCGACGGGCTTCGCGGATCCAGCATCCTCGCCATCGATCTTCCGCGCTATCGGCGCCGCCTACTCGAGTCGCCGTGGGTTGCCGACGCCGCGCTCCGGCGAGTGCTTCCCTCAACCGTCGAAGTGTTCGTTTCCGAGCGGCGGCCCATCGGCCTGTGCCGGCTCGGAAGCGCCGTGTATCTCATCGATCCGCACGGCACGATCATCGACGAGTTCGGTCCGCAGTACGCGGAGTTCGATCTGCCGCTCATCGACGGGCTCGTCCGCGCTCCCTCGTCGGGACAGCCGGCGATCGACGAAGCGCGCGCCGAGCTGGCATCTCGAGCGATCGATGCCATCGCTCCGCATCGCGACCTCGCGCGGCGTGTGTCGCAGATCGACGTCCACGACGCGCACGATGCCGTCGTGATCCTCCAGAACGATGCTGCCCTGCTGCATCTCGGCGAGGATCGGTTCGCGGAGCGCCTGCAGTCATACCTGGATCTGCGAGACGCGCTCCACGAGCGCGTGCCGGACATCGATTACGTCGATCTGCGGTTCGAGCAGCGCGTGTACGTGCGGCCGGCGGGTAAGCGGTAGGGCGCAGGCGGGCCTTCGTTCGGAATCAGGTGGCTTCCGCCTTGGAAGAAGAAGCCGGAGTTCAGGTGGCTTCCGCCTTCAGGCGGAAGAAGGGAAGGGCACCCACATTGGCGAGGAAAGAGCGCTACCTGGTCGGGCTCGACGTCGGAACCTCCAAGATCGCCGCCATCGTAGGTGAGATGACCGACGATGAGGGGCTCGACCTCATCGGCATCGGGCTCGCGGACTCGAAAGGCATACGCCGCGGGGTCGTCGTGAACCTGGAGGCGGCGGTCGACTCGATCAAGAAGGCGATCGAAGAAGCCGAGCTGACCGCCGGCGTCGAAATCGATTCCGTGCACCTCGGCCTTTCCGGGGCCCACGTGAAAGCATTCAACAGCCGCGGCGTCGTCGCGGTCGCCGGAAAGAACCGCGAGATCACGCGCGAGGACGTGCGGCGCGCGATCGATGCCGCCAAAGCCGTCGCGCTGCCGAGCGGGCGCGAGATCCTCCACGTACTGCCGCAGGACTTCGTCGTCGACGAGCAGGACGGCATTGGCGCCCCGGTCGGGATGACCGGGTCGCGCCTCGAGGTCAACGTGCACGTGGTGACGGGGAGCGCTTCGTCCACTCAGAACGTCGTCGCCTGCGTGAACCGCGCGGGCGTGGCCGTGATCGATTCGGTGCTCGAGCAGCTCGCGGCGAGCGAGGCGGTCCTGACCGACGACGAGAAGCAGCTCGGCGTGGCAATCGTCGACATCGGAGGCGGGACCACTGATTTTGCCATCTTCGAACGCGGCAGCTTGTGGCACACTGGCGTCGTCGCCGTGGGCGGCGATCATTTCACCAACGACATCGCAGTCGGCCTCCGGACGCCGATCCCCGACGCGGAGAAGATCAAGCGCCGGTGCGGCTGTGCGCTCTCTGCGATGGTGGCCGAAGACGAGACGATGGACGTGGCGAGCGTGGGCGGACGCAAGTCGCGCGTGATGGCGCGCCGGATCTTGTCGGAGATCCTACAGCCGCGTGCGGAAGAGATCTTCCACCTGCTGTGGGACGAGATCCGCCGGGCAGGGTTCGAGAAATCGCTCAACTCCGGCATCGTGCTGACGGGCGGCGGCGCAATGCTCGAGGGCATGGCTGAGATCGCGGAACAGATTTTCGACCTGCCGATCCGGCGGGGATGCCCAACCGGCGTCGGCGGCCTCGCGGATCACGTCAACAATCCTGCGTTCGCCACGGCGGCAGGGCTGGTGATGTACGCGCATCGCAATCACGTCGGCGAAGCCGCGCGGCCGGTGGGCGCCGGCGCATTCGGACGCGTAGCCGGACGGCTGCGCACGCTGTTCAAGGAATTTTTCTAGCGCGCGACCGGGGCGGAGCGAGCTGCGACGAGCGAGCGCAGCGGAGTGAGCGTGGTGGGGTGCAGGGGGTCCCGCCATTCAAAAGGGCGCGACCGGGGCGGAGCGAGCTGCGACGAGCGAGCGCAGCGGAGTGAGCTTGGCGGGGTGCAGGGGTCCCCGCCATTCAAAAGGCGATGGGGAAGCCGGCGGGGCGAAGCCCCCCGGTCAAGAAACAGGAAGGGGGCCGCATGGAACTGAGACATGGGCACGAAACGAGCGGCGCGGGACCGTCCACGCTGCGATTGAAGCTGGACGAAGAAGCTCGCACGGGTGCCCGTATCAAGGTGGTGGGCGTGGGCGGCGGCGGGAGCAACGCCGTCAACCGCATGGTGCAGGCCGGCCTGGACGGCGTGGAATTCATCGTGGCGAACACGGACCTGCAGGCGCTGAAGCTCAACGCGGCGCCGAACAAGATCCAGATCGGCGGGAAGCTGACGAAGGGGCTCGGCGCAGGCGCGGACCCCAACGTCGGGCGTCAGGCGGCGCTCGAAGACACCGACAAGCTGATCGAAGCGCTCGATGGCGCGGACATGGTGTTCGTCACCACCGGGATGGGCGGCGGCACCGGGACGGGGGCGGCGCCGGTCATCGCGAGCCTCGCGAGCGAGCTCGGCGCCCTGACGATCGCCGTCGTGACCAAGCCGTTCAAGTTCGAGGGACGCAAGCGGCAGGACCAGGCGGAGAGAGGTCTCGAGGAGCTTCGCGACTGCGTCGACACCGTCATCACGATTCCAAACGAGCGCCTTCTGGCGACGATCGCGCGGAAGACGACGCTCAACGACGCCTTCACCACGGCGGACGATGTGCTGCGGCAGGCGATTCAGGGCATCTCGGACCTCATTCTGGTGCCTGGGATGATCAACCTCGACTTCGCCGACGTGAAGACGATCATGTCGGGCATGGGCATCGCGATCATGGGCACCGGCATGGGCGAAGGCGACAGCCGCGCGATCGACGCCGCGAACCATGCGATCTCGAGCCCGCTCCTCGAAGACGCCTCGGTCAAGGGGGCGCGCGGCGTGATCATCAACGTCACCGGCGGATCGGACCTGTCGTTGATCGAAGTCAGCGAGGCCTCCGCGATCATCCAGGAGGCGGCCCACGAGGAGGCCAACATCATCTTCGGCGCGGTGGTCGATCCGAAGATGGAAGGGCGCGTGAAGATCACCGTGATCGCGACGGGCTTCGATCGCACACACGGCATCAAGCAGCCCAGCGCGTCCGCATCGCAGACCCCCGTCGATCTGCAGTCGTACACCTCGAGACGCGTCGAGCCAACGGAGAAGGTCGCGGCCACCGCCGGTACTCACGCACGGCTTTCAATCTCACGCCGGCCGGTGCTCGAGATGCCGATCGGCGCGGCTGCGGGAGACCCCGCGGACACCATGAGTCCCGGCGCCGAGTTCGAGCCGGTGTCGCCGCTCGACGTCCCCGCGTTCTTGCGGCGCCAGAACGAAGCCTGAGCGTCACCCTCGTCTTCGGCGGGAGCGCCGCGTTTGCGGTGGTAAACTAGATAGATCCATGGCACGCGGGAGCGACGCCTGATGAGCGTCGCTTCCACCACCGCCTGTGAACGGGTCACGGTCACGGTACAGCTCGTTTCCGATATGACGGCACGCCCGCAGCACGGGCGCGCGCACGACGTTCTTTCCCGCGAAGTCGGCTACATCCGTAAGTCGCACGGCGGCCGGCTCCGCATCGCGCTCGCGTTCCCGAACACGTACTTCGTCGGGATGTCCAATCTGGGCTTCCAGACGGTCTACCGGCTCTTCAACGAGCTGGAGGACGTGGTGTGCGAGCGCGTCTTCCTGCCGGGGCGCCAGGAACTCCAGGCGCAGCTCGCGTCGGGCGCCCCGCTGCGGACGGTCGAGTCGAATACTCCAATCCGCGACTTCGACGTGCTCGCCTTCTCCGTCTCCTTCGAATGGGACTACACGAACATCGTCTCGATCCTGAGGCTCGCGGGGATTCCCGTTCGCGCCGACGCCCGGACGCCCCATGACCCGCTGGTCGTCATCGGCGGGGCCGTCACGTTCGTCAACCCGGAGCCGCTCGCACCCTTCGCGGACCTGATTGCCGCGGGCGAAGGCGAAGTGCTCGTGCCGGCCCTCGCGTCCGCAATCGCGGCCGCGCAGGGGCGCGACGACCTGTTCCGGCGCCTTGCCGCGGATCGCGGCTTCTACGTTCCGTCGTTCTACGATGTGGAGTACAAGCCTGATGGAACGATTGCCCGCTTTGTGCCCCGCGAGGGCAGCAATGCGCCCGCCGTGGTGCGCAAGGCAGCCGTAAAATCCGCCGAGCGCCTCGATCCGCCGTCCACGACAGTCTTCACGCCCGAAACGGAGTTCGGCTCGCGCTTCCTCGTCGAGGTCGTCCGCGGATGCGCGAACCTGTGCCGCTTCTGTTGGGCCGGCTACAACTACCTCCCGGTGCGCGCCTTTCCGGCGGACCGCATCCTGGAGCTCGCGCGCCGCGCCCGCGGTCATGCCACGAGGGCGGGACTCGTCTCGATCGCCCTGTGCGATCACCCGGAGATCGAGCGCATTCTCGCCGGCCTGCTCGAGATGGGCTATTCGATCAGTCCCGCCTCGCTGCGGCTCGACGATCTCACGGAGCCCATTGTGCGGATGCTCCGCGAGAGCGGCGAGCGGTCGATCACGATCGCGCCGGAGACGGGATCCGATCGCCTGCGCCGTGTCATCAACAAGACGGTGACCAATGCCGAGATTCTCGAGAAAGCCGAGCTGATCTTCGCGAACGGCATCGAGAACCTGAAGCTGTATTACATGATCGGCCTCCCCACCGAAACGGATGACGACCTGCTCGCGATCCGCGCGCTCACCGAGGAACTGCGTGCCATCATGCTGCGCCACGCGCGCGCGCGCGGCCGCGTCGGGCGGATCGTCGCGAGCGTGAACCCGCTCATTCCAAAGCCAGGCACGGCCTACCAGTGGCTGCCCATGGAGGATCCGGCGATCACGGATCGCAAGGGCAAACGCCTGCGGTCGCTCGTCGCGGACCTCGACAACGTGTTCTTCAACATCAAGTCGGAGCGGCATTCGTACTATCAGGCGCTGCTCTCGCTTGGCGATCGGCGCGTCGTGCCCGCGATTGAAGCCGCGGAGCGCAACGGCGGCCACTGGCGCGCGGCAGTCGCCGAAACGGGGGTGGACGCCGATTTCTACATCTTCCGCGACCGTTCCGCCGATACCGTGCTCCCCTGGGACATCATCGACGGCGGCATGAAATCGGCGTTCTTCCGCACGGAGTTCGAGAAAGCGCTCCGCGAGGAATGGACGCTGCCGCCCAAGCGCCAGGCGGAAAACCAGCGGTTCCTGCCGGTGCTGTCGTAAGGGACAGCCGCGTCCTTGGCGTAGCCGCGACCTCGGTCCGGGGGCCTACGCCGTTGCCGTTTCCCGCGCGTGTTCGTACTCTTCGTACGCTTCGAGAATCAGATCGCGGATGCGGCTCTGCGCGGTACTGTCGGCGAGCGGACGCAGCAGCGCGAAGCTCCGGCGCTCGCCGTTGACGGAAAATGCGCGCGCGGGGAACGTCACGTTGCGGCCGCCGCCCGTCTTGCGTTCCCAGACGGCGAAGCCAATCAGCTTCAGGCCCTCCAGCGGCCCTTCGCTGAAATGCAGCTCCGCGTCCGCAAGCTTGCCCGGCGGGTTGCCCTTGTCGTTCGACACAATCTTGATCGTCATCGCGGTCTCCTTGCGAGCCCCGTCCAGGCGCTCTTCCCGGACGCATTCGCACGGGGTCCTCGCAAGTCCGCCTCCTGCGTGACGCGATTCCAGCGGACCTCCGAAAGCCTTCTCGATGCGGGGCTTGGCGGACCGAGAGCAGGAGCGTGCCGTCATGGTGGGAAGACGGGCGCGCGCGACGCCAACCGGCGTTTCCATTCTGGCCGGACCCCGGCGCGTTCCGGCGTGCTGCGGCGGTCAACGACCGTTTACACGCGATCAGTCCGACAGGAGGAGCACCTGCGCCATCGCCAGCGTTTCGGCGTGCGTGATCGTGAGAAGCGAGCGGCGGGCGCGCATGGACTCGAAGCGCTGGCGCGCGCCTCCGGTCAACCGCAGTTGAGGCGGACCACCGGCGCGGAAGACCTCGATATCCTTCCAGAGGACGCCGCCGGAATGTCCCGTGCCCAGCGCCTTCATGGCGGCTTCCTTTGCGGCGAAACGGCCGGCAAGGTGCGGTGCCGGATCGCGCCGCCGCGTACAATATTCAATCTCCGCGTCCGTGAAGACGCGCTCCAGAAACCGTGGTCCGTATCGCCCGAGGACATCGCGCACTCGCGGAATGTCCGTCGCATCGAATCCCAGCCCGATGATGCTCATGATGGACCCTCAGCCTACTGACGGCTTCGTGTGGGTGCAAGAGCCGTGGGGCCGCGCGCTCCGCTGCAGCAGTCTGCCCGCGCCGCACCTGTTCACCAGCCGCGACGTCGAGCTGCGTGACGACCCCTCGGAATGGGACGCGGTCGCGGCATCGCTTGGCGTTCCCCGCGCGCGTCTGCTGCTGATCCGGCAGGTGCACGGGACCGGCGTCGCCGTCGTGCAGCGGGGTCAGAGCACGGCGGGGAGTGCCGTGGGGCACCGGCCGGAGGCGGACATCATCATCTCAGACGACCCGGCGGTCGCCATCGGAGTCCGCGTTGCCGACTGTGTTCCGCTGCTGGCATTCGACACCCGCACGGGTGCCGTGGGTGCGGCGCACGCCGGCTGGCGAGGTACTGCCGCCGGCGCAGCGTATCGGGCCGTATCCGCCCTGCAGGAGCACTTCGGGAGCGATCCGCGGGATCTGATCGTCGCGATCGGGCCGGCGCTGGGCCCGTGCTGCGCCGAGGTCGGCGGCGACGTCGTCGACGCATTCCGGACAGCGGGGACCGATGATCAGTCGATGGCGCGCTGGTTCGCGCAGGCCGGTACCGACGGGAAGGCGATCGTCGATCTCTGGCGCGCGAATCGCGAGCAGGTCGAACGCGCCGGAGTTCGTCCGGACGCGGTGTTCGTCGCCGAGCTGTGCACGAAGACGCATGGCGAACGCTTCCATTCCTACCGTGCCCACCGCGAGCGGGCCGGCAGGCTGCTCGCGGCCATTCGGGGTGCGGAGTTGTCGTCAGCCTCTTCGTGATCCCACGCGCCTACCGCTGACCGACGCGAGGCGGCGGGTCGCGAAGGCGATCGCGAACCGTCGCACGGACCTGGCGCTTCGTCGGTAGCACGCCGGATCATCGCGAGCGCGCCGGCGTCCACGACGACGTCACCATCGACGAGCACCTTGAATTCGCCATAGCGTCCGTGAATCATCTCAACGTCCGCGCCAAGGGTGCGACGAAGATCCGCCGCCACACGGACGGCCTGAATCCTCGAGATTCAATAGGGGCAGTAGCACACGGTGATGCGCGTCATGCCTCCTCCAGATCCCGCAGAACGTGGACGAGCACGCCGCGGTGCGGCGGGTCGATTGCGGTGCCGTCAATCGACCCGGGGCGCGTCACCGATCGCTTGCTCCGCTTCGTCCATCCCGAGGTTCGACAGGCGATCCGCGTCCTTGTTGAATTCGCGGCGGACGTGCTCGAACGTGACGTCGCCGATCCGGCGGATGAGCGCGCAGGCTTCGAGAAAGAGCGGCTTCAGCCCCGCGTGCTTCACGCGGTACTCCCCGCGCATCTGGCGCACGAGAAGCTCGGAATCGGCGCGGATGCGCACCTGCCGATGGCCGTGCGCCGCTGCATAGCGCAGCGCCGCCAGCAGGCCGTTGTATTCCGCGACGTTGTTCGTCGCGATGCCGAGGCCGCCGTGCAGCTCGTCGAGCACTGAACCGTCCGGTGCTTCGATCCTGACGCCGTATCCCGCGGGCCCCGGGTTGCCCCGCGCCCCGCCGTCGATGTACGCGGTCAGCAATGGTCTGAAGCCGAGTCGGCCGACTTCCCTGACGCCTGCTCGACGGTCGCCGTGCCGCCATTCTCGGCGGCCGGCGCGAAGTAGAGAATGCGCAGGCAGCTGTCGCACTGAATCAGCGCTTCGTTGCGGCGCACTTCGTTGAAGACCTGCGGACGCAGCCGGACGTGGCACACCATGCAGTGGCCGTTGCGCGCTTCGGCAACCGCGAGGCCCTTGCGCTGACGGGCGACGTGCTCGAAGAGGTTGAGTGCCTGGGGCGACAGCCCTTTCGCGACCGTCTCGCGCTCCGCGCCGGTCTTCTCGATGGCGCGCTCCGTTGCGGTCCGCTCCTCCTCCAGCCGCGCACGTTCCGCGGCGACCTCGGCGCGCTGCCGCGTCAGCTCGCCTTCGGCGGCTTTCACCTGCCGCGAGAGGACGTCGGCTTCCTCCATCTGCTCCAGAATGCGGTCCTCGTGCGAGCGGACGGCGTCCTCGGCGGTGGCGATCTCCTTCTGCATCGCCTGGTATTCCTTGTTCGTCTTCACCTCCATGAGCTGGTCCTTGTATTTCGACAAGCGGCTCTGGATGGCGGCGACTTCCTTCTCGATCTCGCGGCGCGCCGTCTGGCTGGCGGCGAGACGCTCCTTGACCGCGGCGACGGCGGTTTCCTGCTCGGAAAGGCGCGCATCGAGCGCCTGCTGGAGCGATGGGATTTCAGCGATACGGCGGCGATCGGAATCGATTTCAGAGTCGAGCTGTTGAAGACGGATCAGGTGCTGGAGGTCGGGATGCACTTCAGCGTGGGGAAAAGGACGTTTGCATATGCGTGTGATATTCGATCGACCGCGCCGCGGTGCGCGTACACTCCGTCCGCCTTCGCCGCTACGCGGCTACGGCGCGCGATAGCCTTCGCGCGGCTTGCCGAGCCGAAGCTCGGCGAAGCCGACGCCTCACGCCCACCTCCGCCTCGGCTACGGTGGGCAACCTTCGCCTGGCACGTGAGCGAAGGTTGGTGGGCCCACCAGGATTCGAACCTGGAACGGGCCGGTTATGAGCCGGCGGCTCTGACCGTTGAGCTATGGGCCCTTGGTAGACTATCGCATGTCAACGACGAATGACGAACGACGAATCCGAATATTCGTCGTTCGCCGTTGACGAGGTTCAGCCTACGTTCGGCCTTCCAGAAATGCCTTCAGCTTGCGGCTGCGCGACGGGTGCCGCAGCTTCCGGAGCGCCTTCGCCTCGATTTGCCGGATCCGCTCGCGCGTGACGGCGAAGCTCTGGCCCACTTCCTCGAGCGTGTGCTCGCTGCCGTCGCCGACGCCGAACCGCATCTTGATCACCTTCTCCTCGCGCGGCGTCAGCGTCTTGAGCACCTGGTCGGTCTGCTCTTTCAGATTCAGGTTGATCACCGCATCGGACGGCGACACGACCTGCCGGTCCTCGATGAAATCGCCAAGATGCGAATCTTCCTCTTCGCCGATCGGCGTTTCGAGCGAGATCGGCTCCTGCGCGATCTTGAGGACCTTGCGGACCTTCGACACGGGGATGTCCATCCGCTGCGCGATCTCCTCGGAGGTGGGTTCGCGTCCCAGCTCCTGCACGAGCGCGCGCGACGTGCGAATGAGCTTGTTGATCGTCTCGATCATGTGGACCGGGATGCGGATCGTCCGCGCCTGGTCTGCAATGGCGCGCGTGATGGCCTGACGGATCCACCACGTCGCGTACGTCGAGAACTTGTAGCCGCGCCGGTACTCGAACTTGTCCACGGCCTTCATCAGGCCGATGTTGCCTTCCTGAATCAGATCGAGGAACTGCAGGCCGCGGTTCGTGTACTTCTTCGCGATGGACACGACGAGGCGGAGGTTGGCTTCGACGAGCTCCTTCTTGGCCTGCTCCGCCTGCGCCTCGCCGCGGGAGATCGTCTCCAGCGTGCGCATCAACTGCTCCGGCGTCTCCTCGAGCTCGTCGGCCATCGTCTTGACCTGGCCGCGGAGCTCCTTCTGCCGCTTCTGGAGGTTCTTGCGGTCCTCTTCCTTCAGCTTCGGCCGCCGGTTCTTCATCGTGAGCTGGCGCTCGATGTAGTCGATCTCGCGCTTCAGCCGCATCACCGCTTCGACCTTTTCCTTGATCTGGTCGATCATGCGGCGCTTGATGGTTTCGGTGAATTCGATCTTGCGAATCAGCTGCGACAGCTCGACGCGCGCACGCAGCGCCTCCCATCGCGCGCGCCGGTACTTCCGCTTGTCGCGCGTGGTCGTGCCCTTCGGCGTCTTCTCCAGCTTCTCCTTGGACTTCTCCGACGTCGCCCATGCCTTGCGAACGGCATCGATCTGCCGGAGCACCTGCTTCTTGCGATCGTCGATCTTCTCGTCCGTCAGCTCCTCGTCGACGAACGTCACGAGCTCGCGGATCGATCGTTCGTCGTTCCGCAGCGCGTCGCCCATCTGCATGATCACGCGGGCGATCGTCGGCGTGCGCGAAATCGACTTGATGACGGCGAGCTTGCCGCGCTCGATCCGCTTCGCGATCTCCACTTCCCCTTCGCGGGTGAGGAGCGGGACGGTCCCCATCTCGCGCAGGTACATGCGGACCGGATCGTTCGTCTTGTCGAGCGCGCCGGGCGTGAGGTCCAGCTCCAGTTCCTCCGCGCCTTCACCGGTGCGGTCGAGGAGCTTCTCCTCGCGATAGGTCTTCTCGGAGTCGACGACCTCGATGCCAGCGCTGCCAAACGTGCTGAACAGATCGTCCAGTTCGTCGGAGGACGTGATGTCGGCCGGCAGCAGCTCGTTGACCTCGTCGTACAGCAGGTATCCCTTTTCCTTCCCAATCGAGATGAGCTGCCTCACCTCATCGTATTTTTCTTCGATCGACAACGGCATTTCCTCCTTAACCGGGGCTCTGCCCCGGACCCCGGCTCGGTCGCTCGCGGGGACCCTTGCCCCGCTCCGCTTCCTCGCTGGCGCGCCGTGCGCGCCCAGTCATGCGGACTCCCACTGACCGCATGACGGCCTCTCTCTTGAACCCGCCCATTGCAAAGCGCTACGGCGGGCAAGCCGGCTGAGGGTCAGCGCCCCCACGTGCTATCCGACGCCCTGCGTCAGAGACTCTATCCGATGCAGCAGGTCCTTCTTGCGCTCCCAGAGCGCGACGATTTCGCGGTCGTGGTTGGCCGCTCCAGCCTCCTGCAGGCGGTCGATTTCGCGCTGCAGGTCGGCGCGCTCCCGGTCGTACCGGAGGCGCTTCAGTGCCCGGACGCAGTCCGCCGCATCAGCCGGTGCCCCCGTCTGACGCGTGATATCGGCCACAAGCGCAGCTTCTCCTGTACTTAGACGCTCCTGGAGCGTCTGAGGTAATGACGCTGGAGGCTCCCCCTGCAGGGATTGGGCCTGCCGCAGGATCTCGCGGGTGGCCAGCCCGTCAAGGTCCGGTTCGTCGAGGTCCTGCAGGGCCGAGAGTGCGGCGTCAGGCTGCCGGAACAGCGCCCAAATCAGCCCGCGTTCGGCGACTTTTATCTGGCCGAGCGACGGTGTGCGGCGCTCGATGTCGGCCACAGCCGTTTGCCGCTGGACGGCCGCTCGCCGAATCTCCGTCCGAACTACCTCTTCCGTAATCTTCGCCTTGTGCGCCAATCTGTCTGCAAACTGGTCACGCGCGGCGGCATCCGGGATACGCGCGGCGACCCCGAGCATGGCCGTCAGGAAGGCCCGGCGGCCCTCGTCCCTGGACAGATCTTCGGCAGCGGCGGACCGGTCCAGCAGGTATTTGAGGTACGGCCTCGATACGCGAAGCTGTTCCTGGTAGGCGGCGCCTCCACGCTTCCGGATGTAGGTGTCGGGATCGTCGCCAGCCGGAAGAAGCGCGACGTTCACCTGGAATCCCTCGCTCACGAGCAGCTCCGACGAACGCGCGGCGGCTCCCTGGCCCGCCGCATCGGGGTCGAAGCTCAGCACGACCTTCGCCGCAAACCGCCGGAGCAGCCGCGCCTGCGTCGGCGTCAACGCGGTGCCCGACGAGGCGACGACGTTCGTGATGCCCGCCTCATAGGCCCGCGCCCAGTCGAAATACCCTTCCACGAGCACCGCATATTTCAGCCGGCTGATCGACGCCTTGCTGTGGTTCAGGCCGTACAGCGTCCGGCCCTTTACGTAAATCGGCGTCTCGGGCGAGTTCAGATATTTCGGCTGCTGCCCCGATTCCATCGCGCGCCCGCCAAACGCGATGATCGCGCCGCTCTCCCGGCTGATGGGAATCATCAGGCGGTTGCGAAACCGATCGCGCGCCTGCGACCCCTCCCGCTGGAGCACGAGCCCGCTCCGGAACAGGAGCTCCTCCGCGAATCCTTCCTTCAGCAGCCGCGCTCGCAGTCCGCCGCCCGCGGGAGCGTACCCGAATCCGAGCTGATCCGCCAGATCGGACGATATATCGCGGTCACGAAGCAGCCGGCGCGCCGCGCCACCGACGGGGGTCGACAGCTGCTCGCGGAACCAGGCGGCCGCCACTTCATGGATCTTCAGCAGCGCTTCGCGCTCCTGTTGCGACTGCGCGTCCTGCTTGCCGTCGTCGCCTTCGGGGACCGCGAGCCCCGCGCGCGCCGCAAGCTGGCGCACGGCTTCGGGGAACGCGATCTTGTCGTGCAGCTCGACGAACTTGATTACGTCGCCGCCGACGCCGCATCCGAAGCAGTGGAAGAATCCCTTCTCGCCGTTCACGTGAAACGACGGCGTCTTTTCGCCGTGAAACGGACAGAGACCCTTCCACGTCGTGCCGCTCTTCCGCAGCGCAACGCGCTCCTGCACCACCTGCACGATGTCGACGTGCGACTTCAGGTCGTCGATGAAGGACGAGGGGAACAAGCCCATTAAGGATTGCCGATTGCAGACTGCAGATTGCCGATTGTAGTGGCGATTATCGATTGCCTATTGTCGATTGGATTGGCGATTGGCGATTCGATTGTCGATTGGCGATTGGCGATTGGCGTTCCATTGTCGATTGGCGATTGGTGATTGGATCGGCCATTCGGCAATCCCCAATCCAATCGGCATTCGGCAATCGTCAATGAAATCGCCATTCGGCAATCCACTCCTCAATCAACAATCGCCAATCGACGATTCAATCGGCAATCTGCAGTCTGCAATCGGCAATTAGTCCTTTAGCTCCGCCACGGTGACGCCTCCCCCGCCCTGGTTGTCGGGAGCGGGGCCGAAGTTCGCGACGAACGGATGGACGCGCAGGAACTCCGCGATCGAACGCCGCAACTGCCCCGTGCCGTAGCCGTGAACGATGCGCACCGAACGCAGCTCCGCGAGCAGCGCGTCGTCGAGGAACCGCTCGACTTTCGACAACGCTTCGTCGGACGGCGATCCAATCACGTTCAATTCGGTGGCGACGCGGTCGCGGGGCGCCATCTCCACGTTCACGCGCACGCGCGCCGGCGAGGATGCCGCCGCGGCCGCGGCGGGCGAGATGACGCGCAACACTTCGACGCGCGCCCGAAGGCGCTTGCCGCGCACGTCGACTTCGGCGGCGCCGTCGTGCAGCGACTGGACGATCCCCTCGAGGCCGAGCGGCCCGACCGCTACACGATCGCCGACGGCTGGTACGCGTCCGTCTGATGGTGCCGATGGCGCGGGCGGCGGATCGATGCCTTCGCGCACACGACCGCCAACTGCCTCGAGCGACGCACGGGCATCGGCTCGAGCCGCACCGATATCGCCGGTGGGCACCAGCCGCGCGGCCCTGCGCTCCGCGTCCGCGGCGATCGACGACGTCTTCGCCTTCAGCGCGTCGACGATCGCGTCGATCTCCTTCCGCGCGTCGCGCAGCCGCTCCTCGAGACGTTGATCCAGGCGTTTGCGGAACGTCTCTTCCCGGTCGCGAAGCTCCTGCTCGCGCCCCTGCAGTCGCGACGATGTCTCCTGCAGCATCTGCCGTTCGCGCGCGACGAGCCGCCGCTCGTGATCCAGCCCCTGCATCTCGCGCTCGATCTTCGCCAGGTGCTCCGACAACTGGGCTTCACGTTCGCTGCGCTGCGCACGCGCCTGCTGGATGATCGAGGGCGGCAGGCCGAGTCGCGCGGCAATCTCGATCGCCAGGCTGCTCCCCGGCGATCCATACGTGAGCCGGTACGTGGGCGCGAAGGTGTTCGGATCGAATCCAAATCCCGCCGAGGCAACACCCTCCGTTGTCGACGCGTAGGTCTTCAGCGCATCGAAGTGCGTGGCGGCCACGATCGTGGCGCCGCGCGCGCGGAAGTGATCGATGATCGCGGTCGCGAGCGCCCCCCCCTCGTTCGGATCCGTTCCGGTGCCGGCCTCATCGAGCAGCACGAGCGCCGGCAACTCGAGCGCGGCATCCATCCCGACGATGTTCGCGATGTGGCCGGAGAAGGTGCTCAGGCTCTGCGCAATCGACTGCTCGTCGCCGATGTCGGCGAACACGGTGTGGAACACCGGCACCTGCGTTCCGTCCTCTGCCGGAATCAGCAGGCCCGCCTGCGCCATGAGCGGCAGCAGTCCCGCCGTCTTCAACGCAACCGTCTTTCCGCCCGTATTCGGGCCGGTGATGACGAGGACGTGGACCGGCGGAATGAGAAGGACATCGACAGGGACGACCTCCACCTGATTCTGCAGGAGCAGCGGGTGCTTCGCGGCGCGGAGTTCGAGGCGTCCGTCGGTGGAAATCAGAGGCGCGATGCCTTGCATCGACTGGCCGTATCGCGCCTTTGCCTGCAGCACGTCGAGTTTCGTCGCCGCGTCGATCGTCCGTTGAACATCCCCCGCGCGTCGCCGGAGCGCGTCCGCGAGCGCGAGGAGGATCCGGCGCACTTCCTCCGCTTCCTGCTGCTCGAGCGCGACGATGTCGTTGTTGATCTCGACGGTGCTGAGCGGCTCGAGGAACAAGCTCGCGCCGCTGCCGGAGCTGCCGTGCACGATGCCCGGGATCGCCGCACGATGCTCCGAGCGGACAACGAGCACGTAGCGTCCGTTGCGATCCGTGACGATCTGCTGCTGGAGGTACTTCGACGTGTCCTTCCCGCGCAGATACGATTCGAGCGTACCGCGCAGCCGCGTCCGCGCCTTGCGGAGCCGCTCGCGCAATATCCTCAGCTCCGGACTCGCATCGTCCACCACGGCGCCGGACGGATCGATCTTCCGGCGGATCTCGGCGACCTCGCGGTCGAACGACGCGGCCGCATCGGCAACGGCCCCCAACAGCGGGAATGCGCCGCGCTGACGGCGGATCGCCGCGGCGGCGGCATCGATCGATGCGAAGAACGTCGCGAGCGCCAGCAGCTGCTCGGCCTCGAGGGCGCGACCCTCGACCGTGAGCGCCGCCAGAATCAGATCGAGATCCGCGGGCGCACGAAGTGCCACGTCCCCCGCGCCCGACACGTAACGCGCGGTCTCCGCCGTCGCGGCAAGCGCTGCCCTGACGGCGCTCGCGTCAATATCGGGCTGCAGCGCGGCGAGACGCGCCGCGCCCGGGGGCGTCTGCGCAAACCGGCAGACCGCCTCGATGATTCGATCGAATTCGAGGGCCTTCAGAGGGCCTGACTGCATGAAGGTGAGGACGGGACCCGACCGCTGGAAACGGAATCCTCAAGTATACCAGAGGAGGTTGGAGGTTCGTCGGAGGAGGGCAGAGGCTCTTCCAACCTCCAACCTCCAGCCTCCAACCACCAACCTCCAACAACCAACCTCCTTACGGCAGGTGATTGATGCTGCTGGCGATCGCCGCCGCACCGAAGCCGTTGTCGATGTTCACGACCGAGACGCCGATCGCGCAGCTGTTCAGCATCCCAAGGAGCGCCGTCAACCCTCCGAAGTTGGCGCCGTAGCCGACGCTCGTGGGCACCGCAATCACCGGCACGGACACCAGGCCGGCGACGACGCTGGGGAGTGCGCCTTCCATGCCGGCGACGACGATGATGACGCGCGCGGCGCTGACGCGCGCGTGCTGGCTCAGAAGCCGGTGGAGACCGGCGACGCCGACGTCGTACAAGCGGTCTACGCAGTTGCCCATCAGCTCGGCGGTCACGCCGGCCTCCTCGGCGACGGGCAGGTCGGCCGTACCGGCCGCCGCGAGGAGGATCGTGCCGGTCCCACGCGGCGTGTTCCCCGCGTCGAGCGTGATGCAGCGTGCGAGCTCGTGGAAGCGGGCGTTCGGAACCAGTTTCACGACGGCTTCGTAGGCGTCCTGGCCGGTGCGGGTGACGAGCAGGCTCTGGCCGGCGTTCACCAGCCGCTCGGCGACGGCGGCCACCTGTTCAGGTGTCTTGCCCTGTCCGAACACCACTTCGGGAAAACCCTGTCGGATCGCGCGATGGTGATCGACGCGCGCAAACCCCAGATCTTCGTAGGGGGCCTGGCGTACATATTGAAGGAGCCGGTCCCGAGCGGCCTCAGGTGTAAGGTTGCCCGACCGCACGCCTTCCAGGAGCGCCTGCAACTGCTGGCGGTCCATCACGCCAAGTAGTTGGGGGGCGTTGACTTGGGTCCGAACTGGACCATAATATGAGCGTTTGTGCCGAGTGATGCTTTCATTTCTTTATGACGCTGCCTGAGACACTCATTCTCGTCCTGTATTTTTTCGTGTTGAGCATTCTGGCGATCTACGGGTGGCACCGGTACTACCTCGTGTATCTTTACATGAAAAATCGGGACAAGGCCCCGGCGCCGCCGCCGGCGCTCAGCCACTTCCCGCCGGTTACCATCCAGCTCCCGATCTACAACGAAATGTACGTGGCGGACCGCCTGATCGACGCGGTCTGCGAGATGACCTATCCCCGCGAGCTGCTCGAAATCCAGGTGCTCGACGATTCCACCGACGAGACGACCGAGATCGCCGAGCTGGCCGTGCGGCGTCACGCGGCGCGCGGGTTCAATATTTCGTACCTGCATCGGGTCGACCGGCGAGGTTACAAGGCGGGCGCGCTCGAAGCGGGGCTGAAGAGCGCCAGCGGCGAGTTCATCGCGATCTTCGACGCCGACTTCATCCCCTCCAGCGATTTCCTGCTGCGGACGCTCCCGTACTTCACGACCGACGACCGCATCGGCATGGTCCAGGCGCGGTGGGGGCACATCAATCACGATTACTCGCTGCTCACGAAGATTCAGTCGATCCTGCTGGACGCGCACTTCGTCCTCGAACACGGCGGCCGTAACCGGGGCGGCTGCTTCTTCAACTTCAACGGGACGGCTGGAGTATGGCGGCGGTCTGCAATCGATACGGCGGGCGGCTGGCAGCATGACACGCTGACGGAGGACCTCGACCTCAGCTATCGGGCGCAGCTCCTCGGCTGGAAGTTCGTCTTTCTGCCCGACCTGGTGGCTCCGGCCGAGGTCCCCGTCGAGATGATGTCCTTCAAGTCGCAGCAGCACCGCTGGGCCAAGGGATCCATCCAGACGTGCCTCAAGCTGCTTCCGCGCATTCTCCGGTCGAACCAGCCGCTCAGCGTCAAGGCGGAGGCGTTCTTCCACCTCTCCGCGAATTTCAACTATCTGCTGATGACGCTGCTCTCCGTCCTCATGTTTCCGGCGATGTACGTCCGCTACAACATGGGCTGGACGGAGATGCTGCTGATCGACATCCCGCTGTTCGCCGCCGCGACGCTCTCCGTCTGCAATTTCTACATCGTGTCGCAGCGGGAGCTCTACAGCGACTGGCGCTCGCGGCTGAAGTACCTGCCGTTCCTCATGTCCATCGGCATCGGGCTGTGCGTCAACAATACGCGCGCCGTGCTCGAAGCGATCTTCGGCAAGCAGAGCGAGTTCGCGCGGACGCCGAAGTACGGGATCGAGCGCGACAGCGACGAATGGGTCGGCAAGAAGTACCATCAATCCGTCGGCGTCCAGCCGATCATCGAGCTGGCGCTTGGCCTCTACTTCACCGGCACCGTCTTCTACGCGCTGATGAACCAGATCTACGGCACCGTGCCCTTCCTGATGCTCTTTCAGGTCGGCTTCCTCTACACCGGGCTGCTGTCCATCTTCCAGCAGTTCACGGGCGAAGGGGAGATGGCTCCGGAGATAGCCAAGTAGGCCGGGCCTTTAGACCCGGCATGCTCTTTCCGATATCATCGTCTTCGTGGCAGTAGAAGCTCCGAAATCCAAAGCAGGTCTCGAAGACGTCGTCGCCGCCTCCTCGTCCATCTGTTATCTGGATGGGCAGCGGGGCGTCCTCGCGTACTACGGCTACGACATCCACGATCTCGCGCGCGGCGCGTCGTTCGAGGAGGTCTGCTACCTGCTGTGGCACGGGCGGCTGCCGAACCGTGCGGAACTTGGTGATCTGCAGTCGCAGCTCGCGGCCGCGCGGCCCGTTGCTGAGCCGATCATCCGGTTGATGCGGCAGCTTCCAGCGTCGGACCCTTCGACAGGCTCAGGGTCCGGGATGGACATGCTGCGGACGCTGACGTCTGCGCTCGGGCAATACGATCCGGAAGCCGCCGACAATTCGGCGCAGGCGAATTTCCGCAAGGCGATCCGCCTCACGGCGCAAATCAGCAGCATCGTCGCGACGTACGGACGGTTGCAGGCGGGCGGCGGACCGATCCAGCCGGATCCAGCGCTGGGCCACGCCGCGAATTTCCTCTACATGCTGACCGGCGAGCGTCCGACCTCGCTGGCAGCGCGCGCGTTCGACATCGCGCTCGTGCTCCACGCGGATCACGAGCTGAACGCGTCGACGTTTGCGGCGCGCGTCGCCGCCGCCACGCTGACGGATATTTATTCGGCGATCGTCGCCGCGATCGGAACGTTGAAGGGGCCGCTTCACGGCGGCGCGAACGCAGACGTCATGCGCCTGCTGATCGACGTCGGCCAGGACGCCACGCCCGAGCGCATCGACGAGGCGATCCGCGGGCGGCTCGCGCGCAAGGTGAAGATTCCGGGATTCGGGCATCGCGTCTACCGGACCGAAGATCCGCGGGCGACACACCTTCGCCGGATGTCGAAGGAGCTTGGCGAGCGTGCAGGCAACACACGCTGGTTCGAGATGTCGCAGCGCATCGAACGCCTCGTGACCGGCGAGAAGAAGCTCTACCCGAACGTCGATTTCTACTCGGCGTCGACCTACTACACGCTCGGGATTCCCATCGATCTCTTCACGCCGATCTTCGCCGTCAGCCGCATTTCGGGCTGGACAGCGCATTGCCTCGAGCAGTACGCCAACAACCGTCTGATTCGCCCGCGCACGGACTACATCGGTCCCGAGTATCCGCAGACGTTCATTTCGCTGGACCAGCGGTAGGGCGCCCCGCGCACTCCGCACGCCGAATTCCCCGTCCAATTCACGGTAGCGCGGTGTACGCGTGCAGGCGTATTCTCGTCCCCATGATGCTTCTTCCTCCTACTGACGAGATGTACCGTGCGCTCGTCGAGCGTGACGCCACCTTCGAAGGGCTCTTCTTCGCCTGCGTGAGAACGACAGGCATCTTCTGCCGGCCCACCTGCCACGCGCGCAAGCCGCGCCCCGAGAACGTGGAGTTCGCCGCGACGATTCAGGAAGCGCTGCATCGGGGCTACCGGCCGTGCCAGCTGTGCGATCCGATGGCAGCCAGCGCATCCGATCCGAACTGGCTCGCGCCGCTCCTGCAGGACATCCGCGCGAATGGAGATGCGCGGTTGCGCGACGAGGATCTGCGCGAGCGCGGGCTCGATCCGGTGCAGGTCCGCCGCACGTTCAACCGAAAGTTCGGGATGACGTTCCAGGCGTACCAGCGCGCCTGCCGGCTCGGCACGGCGATGAAGGCGCTCCATGGGGGCGCCCGAACGGTTGACGCTGCGCTCGATGCAGGGTTCGAGTCCGACAGCGGCTTCCGCGACGCGTTTGCGCGTGTGTTCGGCGACACGCCAGGACACGCGCGGAGCACGCCGATGCTCGTCGCGTCGTGGATCGAGACGCCCCTGGGGCCGATGCTCGCGATTGCCGGAGACCGCGGCCTGGAGCTGCTCGAGTTCGTCGATCGCCGGGCGCTCGAATCGGAACTGAAGGAGATTCGCCGCTCGCTCGACGTGGCGGTAGTCCCGGGTGAGCACCCAGTGCTCGCGCAGACGGCGTCCGAGCTGCGCGAGTATTTCGAGGGCCGCCGTCAGCGATTCGGCATTCCGCTGCGGTTGCATGGTTCGGAGTTTCAGCTCGCGGCGTGGAACGCGCTCTGTGACATTCCGTTCGGCGAGACGCGCAGCTATTCGGACATGGCGCGCACCGTCGGTTCACCGAATGCGGTGCGCGCGATCGGTCGCGTCAACGGCCAGAACCGCATCGCGATCGTGGTGCCCTGCCATCGCGTCATTCGCTCCGACGGCTCTCTCTGCGGCTACGGCGGCGGCCGCTGGCGCAAGCAGTGGCTGCTCGATCACGAGAAGAGCGTTCGAACGCGCAACTAAAGTTGCGCGCTACGGGAGTTGCGCGCTACGCGACGGAAGGTCCGCGCTACGCGACGGATTTCGGCCGCCCGCCGAACACCGCGAGCCTGAGCCGCGATCCGAGCACGCGTTCCCGCCGGTGTTCTGCTTCGAGGAGGCGCGACCGCGCCGTCAGAAGATCCGTCAACGCAACCATCCCGATCAGCGTGCGCTCGCGCCGGGTGACGACGGGCAGTCGTGTGACGCCCGTTTCGGCCATCCGGAAGGCCAGCTCGCGAAGCGGCTCGTCCGCGTAGGCGACGATCGGATCGCGATGCGCGATGTCGCCCAACGTGCGGTGCGGCGCGCTCACTCGCGCGGTGTTCAGCCAGTCGCGCAGGGTGCCCCGCGTGAGCACGCCGATCAGGCGCTTGTCCTTGTCGATGATGGGGAAGAGCCGCTGCTCGTGCGCCGTCGCCGTTCGAGCGGACATGTCCGCTACGCGCGGTTTGGCCAGGACCGCCGCCACCTCCTCGGGGTTCGTGTCTGCCGCGAGCGCGACGACGCTGCGCCGGGCGACCTCGCGCGCGAAGACGATTTCCAGCGGATCGATCGAGTACTCGCGGCTCAAGTGGAATCCGCGGCGGCTCACCTTCTCCGTCAGGATCGAGCGGCGGAGCGTCAGGACGGTGAAACCGTGCGAGATGATGACCGCGAGCAGCAGCGGCATCAGCACGTTGATGTCGTGCGTCAGCTCCAGCGCGAAAATCACTCCCGTGAGCGGCGACCGCATCGTCCCGCCCAGGATCGCGCCCATGCTGATGAGCGGCCAGAACCCGACGCCTTCGAATGGCAGGAAGTACGCTTCGAGGCCGCCGAGCGCGCCGCCGATCATGAGCAGCGGGGCGAGCACGCCGCCTGACGTTCCCGATCCGAGCGACACGGCCCAGATCGTCGACTTGACGACGAGGACCCCGGCGATGATGTGCAGCGGCACGTCTCCCTGGAGGAGGTCGCCGATGACGTCGTACCCGACACCGAGCGCCTGCGGGAAGAAGTAGCCGCCGACCCCGATCGCGAGACCGCCAATCGCAGGCCACCACATCCAGTGAATCGGAAGGTGCTGAAACGCGTCCTCGCTCGCGTAAACGGCGGCGGTGAGCAGCGCCGACATTCCGCCCGCCAGCAGCCCGACGACCACGCATCCGAGCAGACCTTCGCTCCCGATGAACGCGGGATGGGGCGGCACCGGAAAGATTGGTCCCATCCCGAGGAGCTGACGCCGCAGCGCCGCGGCGACGACGCTCGCGAGCGCGACCGGAATGACGCTTCGCGGCTTCCATTCGAACAGCAGCAGCTCCACGGCGAGCATGACCGACGCGACCGGCGCCGCGAACGTCGCGGACATGCCGGCGGCGGCGCCGGCGACGAGCAGCGTCTTCCGTTCGGCACTGGTCAAATGGAAGAACTGCGCGATGAGCGACCCGAACGCGCCGCCCGTCATGATGATCGGACCTTCCGCACCGAACGGTCCGCCCGATCCGATCGAGACCGCGGACGAGAGCGGCTTCAGGACGGCAACCTTGGGATCGACGCGGCTGCCGTTGATCAGGATTGCTTCAATCGCCTCGGGAATACCGTGGCCGCGAATGCGCTCGGATCCGTAGCGCGCCATGATGCCGACGATGAGCGCGCCAACCACCGGCACCGCGATGACGAAGAGGCCGAGATGATTGCCTTCGGGAGAAACGAGGTTCGTCGCGAAGCGCTGGAAGAAGAAGAGGTTGGTGAACAGGCCGATGAGCTTGAGGAGGCCGGCCGCGACGTAGGCGGCGAACGCGCCGATCACGAGTGCGAGCGCCGAGATGGGCAAGACGCGGGTCGTGGTCGTGAAATCTCCGAGATGATCGAGCGGCTCGCTCGCTGACACGGTGGACATCCTTTCAGTGTACGTGATTGGGAGCGTTCCGAACAGATCGCGCGCGCCCCGGTCGGAACAACTCCCGCGGATGCTATAATTTGCAGTTACACTTCGCATGGATCAGCGGTTCATCCGGAATTTCGCGGTCATCGCGCACATCGACCACGGCAAGAGCACCCTCGCAGATCGCTTCCTGGAACTCACGGGCGCGCTCCAGCCGCGCGAAATGGAAGCTCAGGTGCTCGATTCGATGGATCTCGAGCGCGAGCGCGGGATCACGATCAAGGCCCACGCCGTTCGCCTGACGTACAAGGCGGACGATGGCGAAACGTACGTGTTGAACCTGATCGACACGCCCGGGCACGTGGACTTTTCCTACGAGGTCACACGTTCCCTCGCCGCCTGTGAAGGCGCGCTGCTGCTGGTGGACGCGTCGCAGGGAGTCGAGGCGCAGACGCTCGCCAACGCCTACCTCGCCGTCGACAACAACCTGGAGATCATCCCGGTCATCAACAAGATCGATCTTCCCGGCGCGCAGCCCGACGAAGCCAAGCGACAGATCGAGGACATCGTCGGGCTCGACGCAAGCGGCGCGATCCTCGCCAGCGCCAAGGAAGGCACCGGCGTCAAGGACATCCTGGAAGCGATCGTTCATCGGCTGCCGCCGCCGAAGGGAGATCCGGAGGCCCCCCTCAAGGCGCTGATCTTCGACTCCTGGTACGACGCCTACCGCGGCGTGATCATCCTCACCCGCGTGATCGACGGCGTGATCGGCCCCGGGCGGAAGATCCGCTTCATGGCGAAAGGACAGGAGTACCTCGTCGAGCAGGTGGGAACCTTCTCGCCCAAGCCGCAGCCGGTCGACGCATTGGGCGTCGGCGAAGTCGGCTTCATCTTCGCCGGAATCAAGACCGTCAGCGACGCGCAGATCGGCGACACGATCACCGACGCGGCGCAGCCGACATCGGAGCCGTTCCCGGGCTTCAAGGAAATGAAGCCCATGGTGTTCGCGGGGCTCTATCCCGTCGAAGGCAGCGAGTACCCGGAGCTGCGCGACGCGCTCGAGAAGCTGCGTCTGAACGACGCGTCGTTCTTCTTCGAGCCCGAGACGTCGGCCGCGCTCGGGTTTGGATTCCGCTGCGGGTTCCTCGGCCTGCTGCACATGGAAATCGTCCAGGAACGGCTCGAGCGCGAGTTCGACATGGACCTGGTCACCACCGCGCCGGGCGTTCTCTATCGCGTGACGACGACGGACGGCGAGGTCCACGAGATCGACAGCCCGGCGAAGCTGCCGGAACCGGGCCGGATCGAAAAGATCGAGGAGCCGGTGATCACCGCGATGATCCTGACGCCGTCCACACACGTCGGCGGCATCCTGGAGCTCTGCCAGGAGAAGCGGGGTATCCAGAAGGGGCTCGAATACCTGTCGTCGGATCGCGTTCTCATCACCTACGAGATGCCGTTCAACGAGGTGGTGCTCGATTTCTACGACCGGCTGAAGACGCTATCGCGCGGGTACGCGTCGCTCGATTATCATGTGACCGGCTACTGGGAGTCGCCGCTCGTCAAGCTGGATATCCTCGTGAACGGCGAGCCGGTGGACGCCTTGTCGATCATCGTCCATCGCGACACGGCGTATGGTCGCGGGCGCGCGCTGGCCGCCAAGATGCGCGAGCTGATTCCGCGGCAGATGTTCGAGGTGGCGATCCAGGCCGCGGTCGGGAGCCGGATCATCGCGCGCGAATCCGTGAAGGCGCTCAGGAAGAACGTGCTCGCCAAGTGCTACGGCGGCGACATCACGCGCAAGCGCAAGCTGCTCGAGAAGCAGAAGGAAGGCAAGAAGCGCATGAAGCGCGTCGGGCGCGTCGAGATCCCGCAGGAGGCGTTCCTGGCGGTGCTCAAAGTCGGTCAAGAATAGGGCAGCTGTAGGCCGGGGTTCCAGCCCCGGCATCATCATGGCAACACAGCCGTTCAAGAAATCCGTCATCCGCGAGTACTTCGAGTCGATCGTCATCGCGGTGATCCTCGCCCTCTTCGTGCGTACGTGGGTCGTGCAGGCGTTCAAGATCCCCACGGGATCGATGGAGAACAACCTGCTCATCGGCGACCACCTCCTGGTGAACAAGTTCGTGTTCGGGCCGACCCCGCTGGCGATCGGACGCGCCCTCCTGCCGGTCCGCAATCTCCGCCGCGGCGACATCGTCGTGTTCAAATATCCCGACGAGCCGGATCGCGATTTCATCAAGCGCGTGATCGGGCTACCGGGGGAGACCGTGGAGCTGCGAAACAAGAAGGTCTTCATCAACGGGCAGCCGCTCGATGAGCCGTATGTCCATTTCCTGACGCCGCCGTCGAGCGAGTACCAGGAGGTGACGTCGCTGGACGTCCGGGAGAACTACGGCCCGAGGACGGTCCCACCGGACCATTACTTCGTCATGGGGGACAACCGCGACAACTCGCAGGACAGCCGCTACTGGGGTTTCCTGCCGCGCGATTACGTCAAAGGGAAGGCGCTGCTGATCTACTGGTCGTACGAATCGGGGCGAGAGGACTACGTCGACGACGGCTTCGGCGCGAGCGCGAAGCGGCTCGGCTCCGTTCTGATTCATTTCTTCACCAAGACCCGCTGGGAACGCCTGTTTCATCAGATACGGTGACGTGATCCGCCGACTCATCGGCCTTGCGTTGCTCCTGCTGCTCGCCAATGCGGCCTACCGCGTCGGCATCGTGTGGATTCACTATCAGAGCTTCAAGGACGGCGTCCGCGAGACGGCGCTGTTCGCCGGCAACAAGACGGACGATCAGCTGAAGGATCACGTGATGGAGCTGGCGGAGCAGAACAGCATCCCGATCGACCGCGATTACGTGGCGGTGGATCGCTCCGGCGGCGGCGTGACGATCACGGCGTCGTACGTCGAGATCGTCCCCGTCGTGCCCGCTTATCCTCGGCGCTGGCAGTTCGACGTCGTCGGGAGATGAACCGCGGGCTCACGCGGACGACGCGGAGTGCCCCTAGCGCGCAACTCCCGTAGCGCGCAACTTCAGTTACGCGGATCGTACCGTTCGATTTGATCGCGGACGCGCTGCACGTACGACGCGTCCTTCACGCTCTCGAGATTGACCTCGACGTTCAGGCGGGCGCCGCGCAGGCCAGCGCGCAGCAGCTCGAGCCCGACCTCCACGTCGGTCCTCGCGGGCGCGTTTCCCAACTCGGCGACGACCTGGGCATGCGCAATCGCCTCGGCGCACGCGCGCATCACGTCGAGCGGCACCGCGATCGCCTGGCGCAGTCCGTCCTGAATCGCCGCGGACCGCGCGGCCTTCTCGTCAGCCGTGTCCTTGCTCAAGCGATACGCGGACGCGACCATGTCGTACGCGGCGCTGTCGGCGTCGACGAATCCGATGAGCGCATCTTTCAGGGCAGCGCAGCGAGCACCGGCGTCTTCGAGGCGCGCGCGATCGGCGTCCGACGCGGCGGGCGAGCTGGGCAGCCGCGCCACCATCGCGAGCAGCGACGCGCCGACAGCACCCGCAAGCGCGGCCGCGGAGCCGCCGCCCGGCGTCGGGGTCGACGCGGCAAACGCGTCGAGCAGCTCGCGGACGGAACGGTCCGTGAGTGTCACTGCGGACGCCCTGCGA
>JBKPTE010000012.1:0-21342 GCA_046735335.1 Acidobacteriota bacterium
CCGCAGCGTGGATCTCGTCGCATTTCCGACCAGTCCGACCGCGGCCTTCCGGCTCGGCGAACGATCGTCCGATCCCATGCGCATGTATCTCTCCGACGTGTTCACGGTGAGCGCGAACCTGGCGGGGCTGCCCGCGATCAGCGTCCCCGCAGGGTTCACCCGGCACGGCCGGCTGCCCGTCGGCCTGCAGCTCACGGCGCGTCCGTTCGACGAAGCGGCGCTCCTTCGCGCCGCCGACGCCATCGAGCAGCGCGCATCCTGGTGGCGCGAGCGGCCGCCGATCTTCGTCGACTCATCTCCGCATGATTGACGTCGCGCTTGAACGCGTGCCGGACGAACCCGGGTGGGTCGATACGCGCGGCATGCTGCTGTCGGGTCGCGCTCAGGTCGCATTCTCTCAGGAGCCGGAGGCCGCGGCGGACGGCTTCGTCGTGTGGGTGCCGGATGCGGCGCTCATGTCGATCGTCGGGCGTCCGCCCGCTTCGCTGATCGTGGAGATCGCCGGCTCGCTCGACGGCGACGTCAACGCGCTGTGCCAGTTCGCGGACGCTGCGCACGTCGGCTCCGCGCTGTCGCAGTGGCAGCGAACCGTCGCGGTGCTGCACACGCTGCGATCGCGCGCCGAATGGGAGGACGGCACCGAGCACGACACGCGCATCTTCTTCGCCGACAATGCGCCGCCGCTCGGGCACGTCCCCGCACGGCTGCGCAACGAGCTCGTGAACGCGTTGAAGGGACGCACGATCGCGCGCTTCGTGCCCGGAGAGCTGCCAGACCGCGATCTGCCTCCCCCGCTCGAGCCCACGCCCATCGCGGCCTCGTTCACGAAGGGCCTCCCCGTCTCCTTCTGCTATCCCGTCGTGCGGACGGAGCGGTGGTGGGACGTGTCCATCGAAACGATTCCGGAACACCGCCGCCACGGCTACGCCATCCGGGCCATTCGGGCAATGACGCGCCACATGTGGGAGAGCGGCCGGTCACCCGTGTGGGGCGCCGCGATTGGGAACGTCCCGTCGCTGACGCTCGCGCACGGGCTCGGATTTCGGGAAGTCTCCAGGCTCTGTGTCTTCAGTTCCGTCGAGTCAGAGTCGTTCTAAGGTTCTAAGGTTCTAGGTTCTAAGGTTCTGGTTCTACGTTCTAAGGTTCTCGCGTAGAACCCTAGAACCGGAACCCTAGAACCGGAACCCTAGAACCTAGAACCCTAGAACCCTAGAACCCTAGAACCATCACGCGACAGATGTAAGAGCAGCCAGACGAGGAACGCGAGGGCGATGAGCGGGAGCAGCGGCACGAACAGCGCGGCCCCGATAACGACGGCGATCAGGAGACCGACGAGGAGCAGGATCGGGCCGAGGACGAGAAAGAGCACGCCCCCGATCAGCCACTTGATGAGGAGCAGCGGCAGCAGCAGGAGGCGGACGAACAGCTTCAGGATGAACATCAGCGCGAACAGCCCGATGAAGGCGGCACAGACGGCAGCGGCGACGATGCCGAGCACGAGTACGCCCATCGAGAGTCCTCCTACAGGAAGTTACGCGGGCGGGAAGGACGGGGTTCCGCTGTTCGCGGTTCCGCTGTTCAATGACCGGTGGCAGGTTCGCTCGTGGGCAGCGTGTACTGAATGACGCCCGCTTCGACCTCCTGCATGGCGATGCGTTCGAGCTTGTGGGGCGCCCCGGGCTGGCGCTCGATTCGCGGCAGCGCGCCGCGGCGCAGTTGCTTGGCGCGCTGGGCGGCCACGTCCACGAACAGGAAGCGGCTGGTGATGGGAGGCGCCGGCTCCGGCGCAGGGACCTCCGCGGCGTCCGAGGTCTCGGGATCGGAATTCTGAGCCATCGCCGCCCCAGCCTATATGAAAAAAACAAAAACTCCCAATTTCCCACCTCCCAATCCGGCTTGGGAATTGGGAGCTGTGACGTTGGGAGTTGTGCAGTAGCCGGGTCCCTCAGACCCGGCAAAGGAAGTAGGCCGGGTCTCTCAGACCCGGCAAAGCAGCGTTGTGAAGTCGACGATCGTCAGTTGATCGCAATCGTCTTCGGCTTGGCTTCCTCTCGCTGCGGGAGCCGGACCGTCAGCAGACCATCTTTGTACTCCGCGCTGATCGCGTTCAGGTCGACGGTGGCCGGGAGCGTGAACGCACGCGTGAAGTTGCCGTACTGGCGCTCGATGCGCTGGTAGCGATCGCCGGCATTTCCGTCGAATTCCGCACGCCGCTCCGCCTGAAGCGTCAGCACGTTGTTCTCGACCGTCAACTTGATGTCTTCGCGCTTCACGTCGGGCAGCTCGGCCTTCAGCACGAGCTCGTGCGCGTCGGTCTCGTAAATGTCCACCGCGGGCGTCCACGATCGCGCCGCACCCGTGCCGTTCCAGTCGAAGAACATACGGTTGAGCCGATCGATTTCCAGGGACGCCAGCTCCCCAACAGGACTCCAGCGAACCAGGGTCATAGCTATTTACCTCCTCAAAATCAAACCGGACCCAGTATACGAATTAACTTAGTGCATGTCAAGCAGATAATATTAGCTGTAAATACTCACATACATTCGCCGCGGGGGTCTCGCTCCCGGTGCTAAGATCCGGCGAATGACGCGGATTTACCTCGAACGTCAGGATCTTCCCGCCGATCTGCAGCGGCTGTTCGACGTGCTGACGAGCGGCGACACGCCAAGACAGGGCGCCGCGGCTGAATGCTCGCCGCCCACGGACGTGATCGAGACTGACGAGGAGGTCGAGGTCATCGTGGACCTGCCGGCGGTCTCCGCGTCCGCGGTGCAGATCGTCTTCGCGCGGAACGTCCTGCTCGTGGCGGGCCAAAAGGCCCCGCCCGCCTGCGACCACCACCGCGATGCCGCCTTTCACCTGGCGGAACGCGGGTTCGGCCGGTTCGCGCGGGCCGTGCGCCTCGACGGCGCGTTCGATGCCGGCCGCGCCGCGGCCACCCTGGCCGCCGGCGAGCTTCGCGTCACGCTCCCCCGGCTCGAGGATCGGCGCGGCCGCGAGATCCGCATTCCAATCCGCGCGTAGGGCATGCGCATCCTCTTCATCGGCGACATCTTCGGACGACCCGGCCGCGAGATCGTACGGCAGGCGCTGCCGGCGCTCGTCGAGCGACATTCGATCGACTTCGTGATCGCCAACGTCGAGAACGCCGCAGCGGGATTCGGCATTACCGGCGACCTCGCCGAAGCGATCCTTTCGTACGGCGTCGATGCGATGACCACCGGCAACCATGTCTGGGACAAGAAGGAAGTGCTGGAGTACTTTCCCGGCCAGGCGAAGCTGTTGCGGCCCGCGAATTTCCCTGCGGCCGGCGTGCCCGGCCGCGGCAGCTATCTCGGGCCGACGCGTACCGGCGAGCCCATCGGCGTCGTGAACCTGATGGGCCGGATTTTCATGCAGCCGCTCGACGACCCGTTCGCAGTCGTGCTGAAGGAAATCGAGGCGCTGCGCGCGCGCGCGCGCGTGATTGTCGTGGACTTCCACGCGGAAGCCACGTCGGAAAAGATTGCGATGGCGTGGCACCTCGACGGCCGTGCCACGGCCGTGCTCGGGACGCACACGCACGTGCAGACGGCCGACGAACGGATCCTGCCGAAGGGAACGGCCGCGATCACCGACGTCGGCATGACCGGACCGCACGAGTCGATCATCGGGGTCACCGTCGACGCCGCGCTCGGCCGCTTCGTCAGCGGGATGCCCACGAAGTTCGAAGCCGCGAACGGACCCGCGCGGCTCAACGCGGTCGTGATCACGGCGGACCGCGCCACCGGGCGCGCCACCGGAATCGAGCGCGTGAACCTTTCCGCAAAGGACGTCGAGGCGCTCGCCCCGCAGAGCGCCGCAGGACGCTGAGCGTGTCCGATCTCTTTTCGCTCCCGTTCGAGGAGGACCGCGCCGCGGCCGATGCCGCGCCCGCGCGCGCCGAGCGCCGCGTCCACACCGTCTCCGAGCTGACCGACGCCATCCGCGGCGTGATCGAAGGCAGCTTCGGCGATCTCTGGGTCGAAGGCGAGATTTCGAACTGCCGCGTGTGGGCCACGGGCAACGTGTTCTTCACGCTCAAGGACGAAGCCTCCCAGATCAAGGCCATCATGTTCCGGACGGCTGTGCGTTATCTGCGCTTCACGCCCGAAGACGGGCTGCACGTGATCGCCCGCGGACGCCTGGCGATCTACGAGCCGAAGGGAGAGTACCAGCTCGTCTGCGAACACCTCGAACCGCACGGCTACGGCGCCCGCCAGGTGGCGTTCGATCAGTTGAAGAAGCGGCTGCACGCGGAAGGGCTCTTCGATCCCGCGCGCAAGCGGCCGCTTCCCGCGCTCCCCCGCCGGATCGGGATCGTGACGTCTCTCGACGGCGCCGCGCTCCGCGACATCCTGAAAGTGCTGCGCCGCCGATCGCCGAACACGAGCGTCCTGATCCGTCCGACGCGTGTCCAGGGCGACGGCGCGGCCGACGAGGTCGCGCGCGCCATCGCGGCGCTCGCCCGCGTCCCCCGCGTCGACGTCATCATCGTGGGACGCGGCGGCGGCTCGTCCGAGGATCTCTGGACGTTCAACGAGGAGAGTGTGGCGCGCGCGATTGCCGCTTCGCAGGTGCCAATCGTCTCGGCGGTCGGACACGAGGTGGACGTCACGATCGCGGATTACGTCGCGGATCTCCGGGCACCCACGCCGTCGGCGGCGGCCGAGATGGTGGTTGCGGCCAAGCAGGAGTTCTGCGGCCGGATCGGTCGGTTGAGCGGCAGGCTGGCCGCCGCGGCTCGGGCGAGCCTGCAGCGCCGCCGCGCGACGGTGCACGTGCTCTCGAGCCGCCGCGGCCTCGCCGCGTTCCCCGCGCGCGTGGCCATGCGCGGCAGGCACACCGGGGAACTCCGCCACCAGCTCGGGTCCGCTGTCCGGGCGCTGCTCGGCCGCCGCGGACGCGAATACGCCATCTTCCGCCAGCGGCTCGAGGCCCGCGACCTCGCACGCCGGCTCGGCGGCATGCGCACGAGACTGACGAAAGCGCGCGAGCGTATGATTGGCGCCGCGGATCGCGCGCAGCATCGCGCCGACGCGCGGTTCCGCGCGCTTGCCGGGCGCCTCGAGAACCTCAGCCCGCTCGCGGTCCTGGGGCGCGGCTACGCGGTCTGCTGGAACGCGGACAAAACCGCGATCATCCGCCGCGCCGAGTCGGTCGCGCCGGGCGACGCGGTCCGCGTGACGCTGTCGAGCGGCGAGCTGTCGTGCCGCGTCGAAGAAACGTGATTGCGTATGGATCCAACAATCAAGGATTTCGAATCTGCGATCGCCGAACTCGAGTCGATCGTCAAGACGCTCGAGGAAGGAGACCTGGCGCTCGAAAAATCGCTGGCGCTGTTCGAGCGCGGGGTCCAGTTGTCGCGCTTCTGTCACTCCAAGCTCGAGGAAGCCGAACGCCGGGTCGAGATGCTGACGGATCGCGGCGAGATCAGGGCGGCGCCCGCCGGGCTTGGCGCGGCCGGCGAACAGGAGCGCGAGCGGCCGCGGTGAACCCGGCGCCAGATCTGGCTCGCTGGCTCGACGCGCGCCGCCGCGACGTCGACAGCGCACTCGAGCAGTTCCTTCCGTCCTCGCCGGCGTGCCCGCCGCGGATCGGCGAGGCCATGCGCTACAGCCTGTTCGCGGGGGGCAAGCGCCTCCGTCCCGTGCTCGCGCTCGCCGCCGCGGAGGCGGTCGCACCCGAGGACGCGCTCGCGCCGCAACTCGCGATGCCCGTCGCGTGCGCGCTCGAGATGATTCACACCTACTCTCTGGTTCACGACGATCTTCCGGCCATGGACGACGACACGCTGCGGCGCGGCCAGCCGACGAACCACGTCGTCTTCGGCGAAGGGCTTGCGATTCTTGCCGGCGACGGCTTGCTGACGGAAGCCTTCGCGCTGATGGCGCGCGAGCCTCGTGCCTCGGACGGGATCGATTCGGCCGACTTGTCCGCGCGAAAGCTCCGCGCCATCCGCACGGTCTCGGAAGCCGCGGGAGCGTGCGGGATGGTCGGGGGCCAGGCGATCGATCTCGCCGCCGCGGGATCGGGGGCCTCCTTCGATGCCGAAGGGCTCCGCGCGATGCACGCGCGCAAGACGGGCGCGCTCCTGCGCGCGTCGGTGGCCGCGGGCGCGATCATGGCCGGCGGGAGCGACCAGCAGATCGCGGCCATTGAAGTCTTCGGATCCGAGCTGGGCCTGGCGTTTCAGATCGTCGACGACATCCTCGACGTCGAGGGCGCATCGGCCGATCTCGGGAAGACCGCCGGCAAGGACGCCGCCGCGGGGAAGCCGACCTATCCGGCCATCTACGGTCTCGACGCCTCCCGCACCCTGGCATCCGACTCCGTCGCGCGCGCCACGCGCGCCCTGAGCGATGCCGGGATTGGTGGTTATCTCGCCGCCATCGCGCGCTGGGTCCTCACGCGAACGCATTGACCAGAACCCGCCTGGATTCGCTGCTCGTGGCTCGCGGCCTCGCCGCGTCGCGCGACCGCGCTCGAGCGCTCATCCTCGCGGGGCGGGTCCGCGTCGACGGCCAAGTCGTCTCGAAGGCCGGCGCAGCCGTCGCGGAGACGAGCAACGTCGCTCTTGCGCAGCCCGATCACCCGTACGTCAGCCGCGGCGGCGTCAAGCTCGCCCACGCGCTCGACGCCTTCGCGATCGATGCCACCGGCCTGCTGGCGCTCGACGTCGGCGCCTCGACCGGCGGGTTCACCGACGTGCTCCTTCAGCGCGGCGCGCGGCGCGTCGTCGCGCTCGACGTCGGACACGGACAGCTCCATTGGAAGCTGCGGAACGAACCACGGGTGGAGGTCATCGAACGGGTCAACGCGCGTCACCTCTCTGTTGACGACCTGCCGGCCGATGCGCGGCTGTTCGATGTCGTCACGATCGACGTCTCGTTCATATCGCTGCGGCAGGTCCTGCCCGCCCTCGCGCCTTTCGTCCGCCCCGGCGGGTCCGTCGTGGCTCTCGTCAAACCGCAGTTCGAGGCAGGCCGCTCGGAGGTCGGGAAAGGCGGGATCGTGCGGGATCCGGACGTCCACGCGCGCGTCGTCGAAGATGTCGCGGCCGCGGCGGATGCGTTAGGATTGACGCGCGCCGGCGACACGCCGTCGCCGATTGCCGGGGTGGAAGGCAATCAGGAGTTCTTCCTGCACCTGCGAAGGACGGAACTGAAACGATGAGACCGTGGCGGGAGTGACGCGCGTCGGCCTCGTGGCCAAACGTCGGCTCGATGCGGCCGCTGGCGTGCTCGCCGAACTGGCCGGATGGTTGGAGGCCCGCGACGTTCGGGCGATCTTCGAGACGGAAACGGCGGCGCTGGCCGGGCTCCCCCCGGGCCGGCCCACCAGCTCACGCGACGAACTGCCTCGCCATTGCGATCTCGTCGTCGTCCTCGGGGGGGACGGCACGTTCATCGGCATGGCGGATCGGATCGCCCGGGCGGACGTGGACGTGCCGATTCTCGGCGTGAACTTCGGCAGCCTCGGGTTCCTCACGGAGATCGCCCTGCCGGAGCTCTACGGCGCGCTCGATGCGGTGCTCACCGGGAAATCCGAGATCGAGATGCGGACGATGCTGCGCGCGCGGACTGTCCGGGACGGCAGCCCGTTCGACGATCACATCGTCCTCAACGACATTGTCATCACCAAGGCGGCGCTGTCGCGGATCATCGAGATGTCGGTGAGCGTCGGGCCGGATCCGATGACGCAGGTCCGGGCGGACGGGCTCATCATCGCGACACCGACCGGGTCCACGGCGTACAACCTGGCGGCAGGCGGACCGATCGTCCACCCCGCCGTCGACGCACTCCTCCTGACACCCATCGCGCCGCACACGCTGACGAACCGTCCTATCGTGATCCCTGCGTCGGCAGAGGTTCGCGTGCGCCCCGTGATGTCGACGAACGACGAGGTCTACGTGACGTTCGACGGGCAGTCCGGCTTTCCGTTGGACGAGGGAGATATCGTGACGGTGACCCGCGCGCCGCGCCCTCTCCGGATCGTGAAGTCCGCGGAGCGGACCTACTTCGAGTTGCTGCGCAGCAAGCTGAAGTGGGGCAGCGAATCGCTCATGCCCAATCCCTAATCCTCAATTCCCAATCAGCAATCCAAATCCTCAACCCGGATTTCGAATCCCGAACCGGATCCCGACTCCCTACAGGCGCCGCAGGCGGATCTCCCGAAGGGCGCCCGTCGTGCGCCAGGTCGCGATGCCGAGCGGCTCCGAGAGCTCTACCTCCACGCGAACCGAGATCTCCTTGCCCGCGATGTCCGCGTCGATGATCTGGCGCCCGTCGAGCGATACCTGGATATTTTCGGGCGTGACGCGAATGCGGACGTCGTACCAGCGCCCGCGCTCGAACTCGATCGACTGCGTCGTATCGTTCTCCGAGGCGTCGCGGCCGTTGATGCTCGACAGTCCGACGACGGTGCCGCCCCAGCCGCCGAGGATGAGCGAACAGAACGAATCGCCGACGGGAAACGTGACGCCGGCAAAGAAATCATTCCCCTCCACGCGCATTGCCTGAAGAGCCAGCTCGTAGTTCGTGGTCGGGAGTGGCGGACCATCCCAGGTGATCCCGGTCAGATCACCGCGGCCGCCCTGGAGCACGATCCGGCCGTCGGTGACCTTGACCTCGCCCTCCGCGCCGAACTTCGTCGGACGCCAGTTCGTGAGCGTCTTCCCGTCGAAGAGCGGCTGCCATTCGGCGGCTGCCTGGCCGGCCGGCGAAGCGGCCGCCATCGACCAGGCGGCGCCCAGCGCAACGAGCAGCGCGGCCATCCGGAGCGATGGGAGGCGAACTGAACCGGTGCGCGGGCCGCGGATTTCCATGACGCGGATTGTAGGCGATCCTCTTTGATATGATTTATTTCTTCCCGGCGTTGCGCGACGCACACCTCGGCAACACGAATTGATCAGGCCGCTGATATGTCGAACACACCAACAAACGAGTCGAACAAGATGGAACGGCGTGAATTCATCAAGAAGACAGGCGCGGCGGCGGGTGTCATCGTCGCCGGCTTTCCGGGAATCATTTCCGGACAGACAGTGACCAACGCGATCAAAGTCGGCCTCGTCGGCGCCGGCGGCCGCGGCAGCGGCGCGGCGGCGAACGCCCTCACGGCGGATGGGGGCGCCGAGCTGACCGCCGTTGCCGAAGTCGACAAGGACATCATCGACCGGGCGCTCACCCGGCTGAAGGCGAGCCAGAAGTTCGGCGATCGCGTAAAGGTCGAGCCGGACCACGCGTTCGTCGGCCTGGACGCCTTTCAGAAGGTCATCGACAGCGGCGTGGACGTCGTGATCCTCGCGACGCCGCCCGGCTTCCGGCCGCAGCACCTCACGGCGGCGGTGAACGCGAACAAGCACGTCTTCTGCGAGAAGCCGTGCGGGACCGACTCCCCCGGTGTGCGCCAGGTCATGGACGCGCAGAAGCTGGCGCAGACGAAGAACCGCTCGCTCGTCGCCGGATTCTGCTGGCGCTACAACAACATGATCCAGGAGGCGATCAAGAAGGTGCACGACGGCGCCATCGGCCGCCCGGTCGCGCACTACTCCACGTACTACACGAACCCCGTGAAACCGCTGCCGCCCGAGAGCACGCGGCCCGCCGGCATGAGCGATACCGAGTGGCAGATTCGGAACTGGTACAACTTCGTCTGGCTCTCCGGCGACAGCCTCGTCGAGCAGGCGGTGCACAACGCCGACAAGATCATGTGGGTCATGCACGACCAGCCGCCGGTGAGCGTCGTGGGCGTCGGCGGCCGGGCGGTTCCGGCGAACGGCGGCAACATCTACGACCACTTCGAGGTCAATTACCTCTTTCCGAACGGCTATCGCGTGTTCCTGGCCAACCGGCAGGCGACCGGCTGTTACAACGGCACGCTCGACTACGTGATGGGCACCGACGCGACGCTGATGCTGGGCAACGGCAAGCCGCGCATCGAGAAGCCGAACGGCGAGGTCGTCTGGCAGTTCGAGGGCGAGGAATACAACATGTATCAGCGCGAGCACGACGTGCTGTTCGCGGCGATCCGCGCAGGCAAGCCCAAGAACGACGACCTGAACCTCGCGACGAGCTCGCTGCTGGCCATCATGGGACGGCAGGCCGCGTACACCGGCCAGCAGGTGACCTGGGATCAAGCGCTGAACTCGCAGGTGAGCCTCGTCCCGCATCCGGTCGAGTGGACCGCCAGCCACGAAGTGCCCGGCCTCGCGATTCCCGGCCGGACGACCGACGTGTAGTGAACGACGAACGGCGAATGACGAACGACGAATCGCGAACCGACGAATGACGAAAGCCGAATGGCGAATCGCGAATCACAACTGTAGGGCACCTCTTTAGAGGTGCCTCCGCGTAGCGAACCGACATGATTCTGCGTCTCGCGGCGGTGCTTGGCATTGCCGGTATCGTCCTGGCAGAGAGCACCGCCGTATCCACCGCGCCTCAGGCAGCGGCGACCGCTGCGCAAGCTCCCCAGAAGATCGATGCGAAGGAGCTCGCGCTCGTCGAGCGCATCCGCGCGCGCATCGACGAGCGCGCCACGAAGAATCCCACGAAACCCGGATCGGCGTACGACGTCACGATCCCGAACACGATCGTGAAATACACGATGGCGCCGATCGCGGCCGGCGAGTTCGCGATGGGATCGTCCGCACCGGACGCGCCGAAAGACGAGCAGCCGCAGCACCGGGTGCGCCTCGACGCGTTCTGGATGCAGACGCACGAAGTGACGTGGGACGCATACCTCCTGTTCATGTTTGTCGACCAGGCGAAGGAGGCCGCGAATCCCGACGCGCTCGTCGACGCCGTGAGCCGCCCGACCGCGCCGTACGTTGAAATGAGCTTCGGCCGCGGGCGCCAGGACTTTCCCGCGATCAGCATGACCCAGCACGCGGCAAACAAGTTCGCCGAGTGGCTGAGCGCGAAGACGGGCGAGTACTACCGGGTGCCCACGGAGGCAGAGTGGGAGTACGCGTGCCGCGCGGGTGCGACCGCGCCGCTCGATCAGTCCGCGCTCGGCGAGTACGCGTGGTTCGCGGCGGACTCACCGACGCCGCAGTTCCCGGGCGGCACGTATCACACGGTCGCCACGAAGAAGCCCAATGCGTGGGGCCTTTACGACATGCTCGGCAACGTGATGGAGTGGACGCTCGATCAGTACGCGCCGTACCCCGCCGAGCGCCAGGAGAACCCCTGGGTCCGCGCGACCAAGCCCTATCCGCACGCAGTCCGCGGCGGATCCTGGAACGACCCGGCGCCCAAGGTCACGTGCACGGCGCGCGTGCCGTCCGATCTGTCGTGGAAGAAGCAGGACCCGCAGCTCCCCAAGAGCATCTGGTACATGACCGACGCGCAGTGGGTCGGCTTCCGCCTCGTTCGTCCCGTGACGCTTCCAAGCGCCGAGGACATGTATCGGGCATGGAACAGCGGCGTCGAGCTGGATCCGTACTGACGCCGCTTGCGGTTCTCAGGTTCTAGGGTTCTAGGGTTCTGGGGTTCGAGAACCTTAGAACCCGGAACCGGTAGAACCCTAGAACCCTAGAACCCTAGAACCCTAGAACGAACACAATGCGCTTATTCATTGCGGCATTGCTGGTCGCCGTCTCGAGTTCGTCCGGGTCACAGGAGAAACAGCGGTTCGAGAGCGTCGAGCCCCACATGGGCACGCTCGTGCGGGTCACGCTCTATGCGCCCGACGAGCAGAGCGCGAAGGACGCGTTCCGCGCGGCGTTCGACCGCATCAGCGCGCTCGACGAGATCCTTTCGGACTACCGGCCTGACAGCGAGTTGAACGCGATCACCAGGACTGCCGTCGGCCATCCGGTCCGCGTCAGCGAGGATCTGTTCGCCGTCCTGTCCGCATCGCAGCGGCTGGCGGAGGCGACCGATGGCGCGTTCGATGTCACCGAGGGCCCGGTGATCCGGCTCTGGCGCGAGGCGCGCAAGACTCGCCGGCTGCCCGATCCGGCCGCGTTGCGCGAAGCGGCAGCCCGCGGCGGCTATCGCAAGCTGCACACCGACGCGAATGGGCGAACCGTGACACTCGATGCGGCGGGTATGCAACTGGACGTGGGCGCCATCGGCAAGGGCTACGCCGCCAGTGCCGCGATCGAGGTGCTGAGCAGGCGTGGGATCGAGAGCGCGCTCGTCGCGGTGAGCGGCGATCTTGCGTTCAGCGCGGCACCGCCCGGGCAGCGCGGCTGGCGGATTGCGCTGCAACCGAGTGACGCGCCTGTGCCCGGCGTGCCTGATGTGCTCGAGCTCTCGAATGCGGCCGTCTCCACATCGGGGAACAGCGCGCAGCACGTCGACGTCGGCGGCAGACGCTACTCGCACATCATCGACCCCGCGTCCGCCACGGCGCTCGTGGACGACCTCACCGTCACGGTCGTCGCGCGCCACGGCGCCGACGCCGACAGCCTCGCGACCGCCGTCAGCGTGCTCGGCCCCGAACGCGGCCTGGCATTGATCGAGTCTCGGCCCGACACGGCCGCGCTGATCACCGGCCGCACCGGCGATGATGTGAAGGTTCTGACCTCGTCGCGCTTCGCGCGACTGGCGTCAGGAGCGGCCGATGAGAAATAGATTGCCGCGTAAGTCCGCTGCCTAATGTCTGCTCTTCCGCCGGTCGTTGAAGTACTTCACCTGAAATTCCTGGACGTTGCGGTTGTGTTCGTCGAGCGTGGAGGCGAACACATGCGAGCCGTCGTTGCGGCTGACGAAATAGAGGTAGGGCACGTCCGCTGGCGACGCCGCGGCGGCGAGCGACGCGCGGCCGGGCGATGCGATCGGGCCGGGCGGCAGACCGGGGTGGCGATACGTGTTGTACGGCGAATCGAGCTGCAGATCGGCGCGCGTGAGATTGCCGGTGTACCGTCCCATCCGATCGAGCGCGTAGATCACCGTCGGATCGCACTGCAGCGGCATCCCGATCCGCAGCCGGTTGGAGTACACCGCCGAGACCAGGGGCCGCTCGTCGGACTTTCCCGTCTCCTTCTCGACGATCGACGCGAGCGTCACGAGCTGGCGGATGCCCATGCCGCGCGCGAGCGCCTGCCGGCGAATGTCCGGCGTCAGCGCCTTCTCGAGGTTCGCGACCATGCGCGCCACGAGCTGCGCGGCGCTTGCCTTGCGCGGGAGCGTGTACGTATCCGGAAACAGATAGCCCTCGAGGTCCGGCGCCTCTGGATCGAGACCGCTGATCGGGTTGGTGTCTCTGGACGCGGCGATGAAGTCCTGCGCCGGTCCAAATCCCCTCGTTTCGTACAGCGCAGCCATCTGCTTGATGGTGAGGCCTTCCGGGAAGGTGATCTGCCGGACGTAGACCTCGCCGCGGGCGAGCTTCTCGATGACCTGACGCGGGCTCATCGGATGATCGAACCGGTATTCGCCGGCCTGCAGCCTGCGCCCCGCACGCGTCAGCCAGAGCGCGAGGCGGAAGCTGGTGCGGCTGTGCACGACGCCGGCGTCCACGAGGCGGCGGCCGATCGCCGCAGGACCGGCGCCCTGCGGGATCTCCACGAACGCCTCCGCCGATTCGTATCCCTTATAAGGATGATCGACTGTCGTGTAGAGCCACGCTCCGGCGGCCACCACACCTACGAGGACGACGAGCAGGACGAGGCCCGCGAGCTTCTTCATGAAGGCTGGATGTCGGACGCGCGCGACGCGCTGTGCGCGTCGAGATAGTCCTGAAGGATGATCGCCGCCGCGACCGCGTCAATCCGCGCCTTCCGCTTTTTCCAGTCGGGCTCGGCGCGGCGGAGCAGCTCATCGGCCGCATGGCTCGTGAGCCGCTCGTCCTGGAGGTGAACGGGGACGTCGATCGTCTTCGCAATCAGTGCGGCCAGCTGCTGCACCCGCCCGGTCTGCTCGTTGGCCTCTCCGCTGAGCCGGCGCGGCAGCCCGATGACGATCGCGCCGAGGCCGTCCGGCTCGCCGCGCAGATTCCCGGCTTCCTCCGCGAGCCGCCGCGCGGCCGCAGCGAGATCGCGATCGTTCGACAGCGTCTTCCATGGCGACGCGAGCAGCCCCGTCGCGTCGGACAGCGCCAGACCGATCCGCCGCTCGCCGTAGTCGACCCCGAGGGCGCGCACGACCGCAGGGTACCATAGCGAAACGCCCGTATAATCGGCCTATCCAATGAAACGATCTGCCGCGATCCTCCTGGGGCTCGCGATCGCGCTCGTCTTCGCATGCGGCGGCGACAGCCGCCGCGGCCCGTCGAAGTATTCGCAAAAGCTCGTCATCCTCGGGTTCGACGGCATGGACCCGCAGCTCGTCCAGCGCTGGATCGGCGAAGGCAAGCTACCCAACATCGCAAAGCTCGCGAAGACCGGAGGCATCTACCCGCTGACGACAACGCACTCGCCCGAATCGCCGACGGCATGGGCGTCGTTCGCGACGGGGGTGAACGCGGGCAAGCACAACATCTACGACTTCCTCGTCCGCGATACGACGACCTATCTCCCGGATCTCGGGATGGTGAAGCGGACGCCGCCGAAGTTCCTCTTCAACTACTTCCCCATCTCGAAGCCGAAAGTGGAGTCGACGCGCGGAGGGACGTCCTTCTGGGTGACCGCCGGACGCGCGGGCGTGCGCTCGGATGTCCTGACCGTACCCGTCACGTTTCCCCCCGAAGACGTGCCGAATGGCGAGCTGCTCTCGGGGCTTCCCCTCCCCGACATCCGCGGGACGATGGGGACCTTTTCTTATTACGCGACCGATCTGAGCCGATACGAAGAAGGCAACACCGAGATGGGGGGGATCCTGAAGCACCTCGTGTTCGAGGGGGATACCGCCACGACGGAGCTCGAAGGGCCGCCGAGCCCAATCGTCCGCCAGCAGATCGAGGCGATTCGCCGGAAGGGACCAACGCACACGGACGGCGATCGCGCGGCGCTCGCGGAGCTGCAGTCGGCGCAGGACGTGCGGCTGCCGATGACGATCCGGTGGAACCGTCCCGAGAAGAGCGCATCCATCGATCTCGACGGGCAGACGATTGCCCTCCGCCAGGGGGAATGGAGCACGTGGATCGATCTCCTGTTCAAGGTGAACACGCTCGTCCGGATCCACGGGATGGTGCAGGTGCTGCTGATGGACGCCGGCAGCGAGCTGAAGCTGTACATCTCGCCGGTGAACTTCAAGCCGGATCAGCCGCCGGTGCCGATGTCCTACCCGGCGTCGTTCTCCGGCGAGCTGTTCGAGCAGCTTGGGTACTACCGGACGCTCGGGTGGGCCGAAGCAACGTGGCCGCTCAACGAAGGGCGGATGGACGAAAAGACGTTCATGGACGACCTGATGGTCGCCTTCGACGATCGGGCACGGGTGATCCTGAACCGCCTCGACGCGCGTGACTGGGACCTGATGGTCGGCGTCATCGAATCGACCGACCGCGTGCAGCACATGATGTGGCGTCTCATCGACCCCGCGCACCCCATGTACGACGCGGAGCTCGCGTCGAAGTTCGGCGACTCGATCGAGCGCGTGTATCGGAAGGCCGACGACTTCGTCGGCGAGGTCGTCCGCCGCGTGGGCCCTGACGTGCCGGTGATGATCGTCTCGGACCACGGTTTCCACACGTGGCGGAAAGCCGTGAACCTCGACACCTGGCTCGTGCAGAACGGCTACATGGCACTGACCGGCCAGCAGCAGGGGGACAAGAAGCTCGCGGACCTCTTCGGCGGCGGCACGTTCTGGGAGAACGTCGACTGGTCCCGCACGCGCGCGTACGCGATGGGCATCGGGCAGATCTACTTCAACCTGCGCGGACGCGAATCGCGCGGGATCGTCAGCCCCGGTGCCGAAGCGTCGCAGCTTGCCGACGAGCTGAGCGCGAAGCTGCTCACGATGAAGGATCCGGAAGACGGCGCGCCCATCATCCGCGCGGTCTACAAGCGCGACGACATCTACACAGGCGAGTACTTCCAGGACGCCGCGGAGCTGCAGGTCGGCATGAACGACGGCTACCGCGTCTCGTGGCAGACGACGCTCGGCGGTTCGCCGGCGGGGATCGTGTACCCGAACACGCGCAAGTGGAGCGCCGACCACGGCGGGTACGATTACGCGATTACGTCCGGCGTGTTCGTCACGAACCGGCCGATCACGACGAAGACGCCGTCGATCATGGACATCGCGCCAACGGTGCTGAAGTATTTCAGCGTCAGCGTACCCGGGGACATCGATGGCAAGGCGTTGTATTGAGAGTCCGCGTTTTCCGCGTGGTCCGCGGTCCAACTTCAGTTGCGCGTCGATCATCTGCGCGGTGGCGCTCGCGGCTTCGCTCGCCGCCCAGACGCAACCCGCCGACCGAGCGCAAACAGAGGCGCTGGCGAAGCGCGCCGCCGAGCGCCTCGCCGCGCTCCAAAAGGAAGCCGAGTCGCTCGCCCACCAGGAGCAGACGCTGATCGTCGAGCTGCGCAAGCTCGAAGTGGATCGCCAGATCAAGGCGGAGCAGCTCGCCGCGGTCGAGCGCGATGCCGCGGCGGTGCGCCAGCAGGTCGCGGCCGCGAACGCCCGCGCGGCCGCCCTTCAGGCGGACGCGAATCGCCAGCAGCCGGATCTCGAAGCGCGCCTGGTGCACATCTACAAGATGGGACGCGCGGGGTACTGGCGCATGCTGCTCGACGTCGACGATCTGCGTCAGTTGGGGCGCGCATACCGCACCGCGGCGGCGTTGAGCCGCATCGATCGCGACCGCGTCGAGGAACACCGCCGGACGCTCGACGCCCTCGTCAAGGAACGAGCGGCGCTGGACGCGCGATCGAAGCAGCTCGACGTCCTGCAGGCGAAGGCGCGCGAGGCACGCGCTGCCGTCGACCGCGCCGTCGCGGCGCACACGGCGCTCGTCGCCTCGATCGACGCGAGACGCGATCTGAACGCGCAGTTGAGCGGCGAGCTGCAGGAGGCGCAGCAGCGCCTGCAGGCCTCAATCACCCAGATGGCCGCGGGCAAGAGCGTGCCGGCCATCGGCCTGCCGCTGAAGCCATTTCGCGGAGCGCTCCCGTGGCCCGCTGACGGCGTGCTCAGCCAGCGCTTCGGGCCGGTCACGCGTAACGGCATCTCTCTCGCGCGCAACGGAATCGAGCTGTCGCTCGCGGAAGGGCGTCCCGTCCATGCCGTCCACGAAGGCACCGTCGCCTTCGCCGACCAGTTCAGCGGCTACGCGAACCTCGTGATCGTCGATCACGGGAACCGCAGCTATTCCCTGTACGGCCACCTCAGCAGCGTGGCGGTCCAGAAGGGCGACCGCGTGGACGCGTCGACGACCGTCGGGTTCACCGGCCGGAACCCGGCCGGAAACCCGTCGCTGTACTTCGAGCTGCGGATCGACGGTCAACCGGTCGATCCCTTACAATGGCTCAAACGGCCCTGAGGCCGCAGGAACGCCTTTCACATGACTACGCGAACCCGACTGTCCGTGCTCCTCATCTCCACCCCGGTGCTGGCCTTCATCGTCATCGGCGGACTGCTCGGGAAGGCGTCGACCGGCGATGACACCTTCCGTCACCTCCGGGTGTTCGAGGATGTCGTCTCGCTGATCATGAACAACTACGTCGAGGAGCCGAAGCTCGATCGCGTGATGGAAGGCGCGATGCGCGGGCTCGCGGACGGGCTCGACCCCGACAGCGCCTACCTGACGCCGAAGCAGGTCAAGGCGCTCGACTCGGGTGAAGCGATGCCGCCGGCCGACATCGGCCTGGAATTGACGCGGCAGTATTACCTCCGCGTCATCGCGGCGCGCGACGGTTCCCCCGCCGCGGAGGCCGGCCTGCGCACCGGTGACTACGTGCGCGCGATCGACGGCAAGTCCACGCGGGATCTCTCGGTGTTCGAAGGCACGCGCCTGCTCCACGGCGCGCCTGGCACGAAGGTCACGCTGACGATCATCCGCGGCAATGCCGCCGAGCCGCGCCAGATCGATCTCGTGCGGGAAAAGGACCCCGGCACCGTTGTGACCGGACGTCTGATTCCGCCCGACGTCGGCTACGTCCGCATTGCCGCGTTCGGTCCGGGCGTCGCGGATCGGTTGCGGAAGCAGATCGACGAGCTGACGAAATCGGGCGCCAAGGCCCTCGTCATCGACGTGCGGCACACGGCTGAAGGCGCGTTCGAGAGCGGGCTCGAGGCCGCGCGCCTGTTCGTGCCGTCGGGCACGCTGGCCATCAAGGCCGGCCGGGACGAGAAGACGTCGCGCGAAGCCCTGTCCGCGAACGCGGGCGACGGCTCCGTCAAGCTGCCCGCGACCATCCTCGTCACGACCGGGACGTCGGGTGCCGCGGAGCTCTTCGCGTCCGCGCTCGATGGCAACAAGCGCGCGGATCTCATCGGCGAACGCACGCTGGGCCGCGCGGGGATCCAGAAGCTCGTTCGCCTGGCCGATGGCCGCGGCCTGTGGCTGACGTATGCCCGCTATCTCACGCCTGCCGGCGATGCGATTCAAGGCAAGGGCCTGACCCCTGATGTCGAGGTCGACGAACCGGATGTCGATTTCGGCGAAGCGCCTCCCGAAAAGGACGCCATCCTCGATACGGCGATCGATCGGCTCCACGGCCGCAACGCGGCATGAGCGTGCGCGTGTGAGCGCACCTGGCCCATCGGTGGACCTGTGGGGTCTGTCGTTGCGTGGCTCCACACCGCTCTGGTAAACTGATCGTTCCGGCAAGGCCTGTGTTTTCAAGACATAGGCGCGTAGCTCAGTGGTTAGAGCGCCTGCTTGACACGCAGGAGGTCAGTGGTTCGACTCCACCCGCGCCTACCATTCGACTCCCCTGTGGCCTGCCGTTGGCGAGCCAGAGGCTCGCTCATGGCCGGCCCGCCGACGGGAAGAATGGCCTGACCGAGCCCAGACTTTCACGGCGAGTCGAAGGATATGTGCTGAGCGAGCCGAGAGTTTCACCGCGAATCGAAGGACATGTCCTGAGCGAGCCCGGACTTTCACCGCGAGTCGCAGAACAAGCAGTCACATTTCCATGAGCCAGATTACGGTCACGCTGCCCGACGGGTCCAGCCGTCGAGTGCCCGCCGGCAGCACGCCCGCGGACGTTGCGGCCGGGATCTCTCCGCGCCTCGCGAAGGCCGCGCTCGCGGCCGTCGTCGACGGACGCCTGGTCGATCTCACCTATCCGCTGGAGGCCGACGCCGCCGTCCGGCTCGTGACGGCCGACAGCCCGGAAGCGCTCGCGCTCTATCGCCACAGCACCGCGCATCTGCTCGCGGCTGCGGTGACGAACCTCTTCCCCGGCGCGCAGTGCGGCATAGGGCCCGCCATCGAGGATGGCTTCTTCTACGACTTCGTCGTCGATCGTCCGTTCGTGCCGGAGGACCTCGACGCAATCGAGAAGAAGATGAAGGAGCTGGCGTCGCAGGACCTGCCGTACGAGCGGCAGATGTGGCCGCGCGAGGAAGCGATCAGGTTCTTCGGCGAACGCGGCGAGCCGTTGAAGGTGCAGTTGATCGAGGAGAAGACGGCCGGGCAGCCGCAGGTCTCCTGCTACACGATCAAGGACCGCGACACGTTCGTCGATTTCTGCGTCGGACCGCACGTGCCGTCCACGGGGCGGTTGAAGGCGTTCAAGCTGCTGAACACGTCGAACGCCTACTGGAAGGGTGACGCGCACAACCAGCCGATGCAGCGCATCTACGGGACGGCGTTCTTCTCCGAGAAGGACCTGCAGGCGCACCTGCAGCAGATCGAGGAAGCGAAGAAGCGCGACCACCGCAAGCTCGGAAAGGAGCTGGGGCTCTTCACCTTTCATCCGTGGGCGCCGGGCGCCGCGTTCTGGCTCGCGAAGGGCACGACGCTGTACAACACGCTCGCGAACTACATGCGCACCGTGCTGTTCCCTGCCGGCTACGTGGAGCTCAAGACGCCGCTCATCTACAACAAGGCGCTCTGGGAGACGTCGGGGCACTGGCAGCACTATCGCCAGAACATGTTCATCATCGAGTCGGAAGGCGAGACGATGGCCATGAAGGCGATGAACTGCCCGGGGCATTTCCTGACGTACGCGAGCGAGACCCGCAGCTATCGCGATCTGCCGATCCGCTTCCACGAGCAGACGCCGCTCCATCGGAACGAAGCGTCGGGCGTCCTCTCCGGCCTGACGCGCGTCCGGCAGTTCTCGCAGGACGATGCGCACTGCTTCGTGATGCAGGACCAGATCGGCGAGGAAGTCGAGCGGCTGCTGAGACTCGTGCAACGCGTGTACGGCGACTTCGGCCTGCAGTACGAGGCGAAGCTCGGCACGCGTCCGCCGGATTTCCTCGGTCAGGTGGAAACCTGGAACCACGCCGAGGCGCAGCTCCGCGAGGCGCTCGATCGCGCGGGCATGCCGTACGTGCTGAACGAAGGGGACGGCGCGTTCTACGGGCCGAAGATCGACTTCGACGTCACGGACGCGATCGGCCGCAAGTGGCAGTGCGCGACGATCCAGCTCGACTACCAGATGCCCGAGCGGTTCGACCTGAAGTACATCGGCGCCGACAACGCCGAGCACCGCCCCGTCGTCATTCACCGTGCGATCTTCGGCAGCTTCGAACGGTTCATCGCGATCCTCATCGAGCACTACGCCGGCGCGTTTCCGCTGTGGCTGGCGCCGGTGCAGGCGATCGTGCTGCCGATCGCGGACCGCCACGTCGACTATGCGCGCGGCGTCCAGCAGCGGCTCGCCGCGGCCGGGCTGCGCGTCGAGCTGGACGACCGGCAGGAGAAGATTGGTTATAAGATCCGCGAAGCCCAGTTGCAGAAGATCCCGTACATGCTGGTGACCGGCGACCGCGAAGCGGCCGAGGGCACGATCTCGGTGCGCAGCCGCACCGGGGGCGATCAAGGCGCGCGAAGCGTCGAAGACTTCGTGCGCCGGGCGCGGGCCGAGATCGAGTCCAAGGGAGAGCCGGAGGCAGGGCTCGCGGCGGCGAGTTAGATGTTCGGCTCGGGATTCGCATCACCAAGGCGCGCCCGGCGCGCCTGCGACCCTTCGGCAAGCTCAGGGTTGCCCCGAGCATTGTCGAGGGGCGAGGAGCGGAGCGGGGTGCAGGGGCCCCCGCGAGCGACGAGCCGGCCAGCCTTCGCCAAGGCTACGGCTGGTCCGCCGTAGCGCGCGCGGAGGCGGAGGTGTGGGGCGGAGCCCCACGTAAAGAGGAGGGACTTATAGCTTTTGATCGCAGTCCGCGGCGCGACGACCGCACGCGGGTCAACGAACGCATCCGGGTCCGTGAGGTCCGCGTGATCGACGAGGACGGCACGCAGCTCGGGATCATGCCGCCCCCGCAGGCGCTCGCGATCGCGCGCCAGAAGGGGCTCGACCTCGTCGAGATTGCGGCG
>JBKPTE010000013.1:0-8182 GCA_046735335.1 Acidobacteriota bacterium
CCTCGAGCCTGTGCAGACGCCGCCGACCGCGCTCTCCGGACGGCTGCTGCTGCTGCCGCACGACACGTCGCAGCGCTATCTACGGATCCAGGTCCTTGCGACGCTCGGGCGCATGGAGCTCATCGCGCTCATCGGCCACGAGCTTCGCCACGCGCTCGAAGTCGCCAACGCGCCGAACGTGCGCGACGAATCGGCGCTCATCCAACTCTACGAGCACATCGGTCACCGCTACACGAAGGGACATCAGTACGACACGAACGCGGCGCAGGATGCCGGGCGGGCGGTCAGGAAGGAATTGGTGGCGTAGCGCGGGGTGCGGCGTGCGCGTGCGCGGGTCGATGCAGGGCGGACCTCTCAGGTCCGCCGTTCACCCTCCGAGCTTGCGAAGAATGCGCGGCGTGAGAAACCACCGCAGCGCGCCGGCGCCCTTCGGCGGCAGCACGTCGAAATCAATGCGGCAGATGCCCCCCTTCTTGAACTCCAGCGGCGTGCGGGACCGAATCAACTGAGCGGCGAGCTCGCCCAGATTCGGCTCGTGTCCGACGAGCGCGACGCGCGCTTTGCGGACGTGCTTCGCAATCTCCTCGATGACCGCAGCCGGTGTGCCCGCGGGCGCGAGGGCATCGCTCGTGGAGATCGGCGGCTTGTTCTTCAACACTTCCGCGATGACATCCGCCGTCTGCCGCGTCCGGACGAGCGGGCTCGAGACGATCTGCTCGAATGACACGTCGAGCGCGACGAGGCCGCGCGCTTCTTTCTTGAGCTTCGCAATCCCCTGCGACGTGAGCGGCCGCTTCGAATCGTCCGGCCATTCCTCGCCGCGTTCGGCGGCAATGCCGTGACGAATGAGGTACAGCTCGAGCATCGCCATCAGGCGTGACCGCCTGCGGCGCGTTTGCGTGCCGGCAGCGACATCTTCGCGGACCGCGCCGACCCCGCCCGCGGCGGCGCGGTGAGCCGCAGCACGACGTCGTTCCGTGCCGCATCGATCGCGCCCTGGAGCGCGGGGAGGAGCGCCATGTAGCGGCCGTGCAGATGGCGGCACTCGTCTTCGATGAGCCGCGACAGGATCCCGAGACCGCCGTCGGGGTTCGCGCGATGCGCCTGCGGCGATGCCCCCACTTCCGCGACGTAATGCTGGAGCACCTGCAGATCGTGAAGACGGCCCAGCGCGTCCTGCGCCTTCCGGAGCGCGGCGACCACGTCGGCGGACGGCGCCGCACGGCTCTCGTCGGCGATCTCCATCACGTAGCGGAGCTTCTTCACGGCAATCCGCACGCTGTGGAGCGCATCCGGCGCGTAGATCTGGCCGGCGTTGTGGATCGCATCGGTGAGACGCCGCGCACGCTTCGCAATCCGGGACGCAAGCGTCGCCCGCCACGCGTGGTCGGGCGACGGCGTCCGCAGCGCATCACGTACGGACTCGAGCCGCCGTCCGAGCTTGTCCGTGTCCACTTCCTTCAGCCGCTCGTGCATCACGGGCAGGCGCTTCTCGCGCGCCTCGATCACGTGCGCCCGGACTTCCGACAAAGCCGGCCGCGGAATGCCCGGACGGCCGCCCAGCTCGTCGATAAGGTGCAGCGTGACGTCGAGCTCGCGCACCGCTCCGAGCGCGCGCGTCAGACGCCGAATCTTTCGCCGCGCCTTCCCGGCTTTGGTTCCGTGCAGCCCGTCGGTCAACACGGGCACGGCTTCGCGAAGACGACGGGAGGCGACGCGCGCCTGGTGGACGCCGGTGCCGTCACCGTTGGCTGCGGTCCTGAGATGGCGTTTCAACGCTCGCGTGCGACGCTCCAGCAGACGGACCAGGGGGGGTATACGGTTCATGGTAGGATTGCGACCGGCTCGACCTGACCGGCAGTATATATCGCCGCTCTAAAATGCAGCGTCAGTCCGCGTTGTCCGCGGCCCATGCAGCGTGAGTCCGCGGTGTCCGCGGCCTAACAAGCAAGGATTCCGCCAGCCCGGCCGTTTCCTGCTCCCGCCTCATGCGTATCGCCGCCATCGACATCGGCACGAACTCCATCCACATGATCGTGGTCCGGGTCCGTCCCGACCTGTCCTTCGAAATCATTGACAGAGAAAAGGAAATGGTCCGCCTCGGCGCTGGCGGGCTCGACGGCCGGAGCCTCACGCCCACGGCCATCACGTCAGGGCTCCAGACGCTGGCGAAGTTCCGCCGCCTTGCCGATTCTCACAAGGTCGATGAGATTGTGGCTTCCGCTACCTCTGCCACCCGTGAGGCAGATAACGGAGGCGACTTCATTGCCGAGGTGGAGCGGACCACGGGCATCCGCGTGCGCGTCATCTCCGGCGCGGAGGAAGCGCGCCTCATTCACCTGGCCGCGGGCTACGGCATCGACATCGGCGGCAGCTCCGCGGTCGTCATCGACATCGGCGGCGGCAGCGTGGAGGTGACGCTCGGCACGGCGACCCAGCTCACGCTGGCGCAGAGCTTCAAGCTCGGGGTCATCAGATTGACCGAGCGCTTCGTGCGCAGCGATCCGCTGTCGGCGCACGATGAGCGGCGGCTGGTGAAACACATCCACAAGGAAACGGGCGCGTACCTCGATCAGATCGCGGCGCGGGGCTTCGAGCGCGTGATCGGGACGTCAGGCACGATCCTCAGCCTCGGGGCGCTCGCGCTGAGCGACGAAGGCGGCGAACGGCTGGAGGATCTGCGGAACCGGCGCGTCCCCGCAAAGGTGATCCACCGGATCCGGAAGCGGCTCAGTGCCGTCGACATCGAAGCGCGCCTGCACATGCCGGGGCTCGATCCCCGGCGCGCCGACATCGCGGTCGGCGGCTCGATTCTCCTCGACACGCTGCTCCGTCGTCTTGGCGCTGAAGAGCTGACCCTCTGCGACCTCGCGCTCCGCGAGGGGCTCGTGCTCGACTACGTCCACCGCAACGCCGCGCGGATCCGGAAGGTCGAGCGCTACCCCGACGTCCGCCGGCGCAGCATCGTCGAACTGGGAGAGCGGTGCGGGTACTGGTCCGAGCACGCGAAGCACGTCGCGCAGCTCGCGCTGGCGCTGTTCGACCAGACGCGCGGCATCCACAAGCTCGGCGAACGGGAGCGGGAATGGCTGGAGTACGGCGCGCTGCTGCACGACATCGGCGTCCACATCAGCTATGAACGCCACCACCGGCACTCCTATTATCTAATCAAGAACGGCGATCTCCGGGGCTTCGAGCCGGAGGAGATCGAGATCATCGCGCTCATCGCGCGCTATCACCGTCAGGCGGAACCGAAAAGATCGCACGAGGGCTACGGCGCGCTCAAGGGCGCCCAGCGCCGGACTGTCCGCGCGCTCGCCGCGATGGTCCGGCTCGCGGAAGGACTCGATCGGAGCCACGCGCAGGCGGTCAGCGGAATCGACGTCTTCCCGCGCGGCGACGACTACCTGATTCGGCTCCGGGCCTCGGGCGACGCGGAGCTGGAGCTGTGGGCGGCCCACCGCCACGCGGCGGCCATGGAGGCGCTCCTGGAGCGGCCGATCCGCTTCGAGGTGGCCGGCGCGGCGGACAACCCAGGCGAGCGGAGCGAGCTGCCGCTTCCTCCCGCGAAGCGAACGAGCGCAGCGAGTGAGCCGGCTTCGCACTCCGCGCTTCGGCGCCCAAAGCCACGCGTGCGTCCTCAAACGGATTCAGGCGGAAGTGGGGCCACCGAAGGACGCCGCGGAGCGGCGCGAACGGAGCGGAGCGAGCTGCGAAGAGCGAGCGTAGCGAAGTGAGCTTGGCGGGGTGCAGGGGTCCCCGCCATTCAAGAGCGGAGCGGCGCGAACGGAGCGAAGCGAGCTGCGAAGAGCGAGCGTAGCGAAGTGAGCTTGGCGGGGTGCAGGGGTCCCCGCCATTCAAGAGCGGAGCGGCGCGAACGGAGCGGAGCGAGCTGCGAAGAGCGAGCGTAGCGAAGTGAGCTTGGCGGGGTGCAGGGGTCCCCGCCATCCAAGAGAAGTGTAAGGGAGTCCGAGGGCGAAAGCCCCTCGTCGCAAGCGAACGAGCACAGCGAGTGAGCCGCCTTCGCGCTCCGCGCTTCGGCGCCCAGGGCCACGCGAGCGCCCTTCAACGGACTCACGCGGAAATGGGACCACCGAACGACGCAGCGGAGCGGCGCGAACGGAGCGGAGCGAGCTGCGAAGAGCGAGCGTAGCGAAGTGAGCTTGGCGGGGTGCAGGGGTCCCCGCCATTCAAGAAAAGTGTAAGGGAGTCCGAGGGACGAAGCCCCTCGGTTGAACATGTTGAACAACCTGACCACCCAGCACACGTATCCCGGAAAACTGTTCGTCGTCGAGGGGATCGACGGCTCCGGAAAAACGACGCAGCTCGGGCTGCTGGCGAAGTGGCTTAGCGCGGCCGGCCACCCGGTGTTCGTGACCGAGTGGAACTCGTCGGCGCTCGTGAAAGCGGCGACGAAGGCGGGCAAGAAGAAGAACGCGCTGACGCCCATGACGTTCAGCCTGCTGCACGCGACCGATTTCGCGGACCGCCTGCTGTACAACATCATCCCGCCGCTGAAGGCGGGCATGATCGTGCTCGCGGATCGGTATTCCTACACGGCGTTTGCCCGCGACGCCGCGCGCGGCGTCGATCGCCGGTGGGTGCGCGAGCTGTACAGCTTCGCGGCGAAGCCGGACCTCGCCGTCTACTTCCGCGTCCCGATCGACGTGTCCGTGGATCGCCTGCTCGCGCGGCGCGTGAAGCTGAAGTTCTACGAGGCCGGCCTCGACATGGGCTGGAGCACGAACGCGGTCGAGAGCTTCAGGATTTTCCAGGGGAAGGTGCTCGACGAGTACGACCGGCTCGTCGACGAGTTCGATCTGAGCGTGGTGAACGCGAGCGCCAGCATCACCGATCAGCAGCGCATCCTGCGCCGGCTCGTCTCGCAGCATCTGGAGGTTGCGAATGTCGACGAACAGCTCGATGAATCCGCCTGAGGAGGAAGTCAACGGCGAACGGCAGCCCGGACGCTACTACAGCTACGGGATCCCCTACCTGCCGATCGACAACTATCCGGGGAAGCTGATCGCCATCGAGGGGACCGACGGCGTCGGACGGTCCACGCAGATCACGCTGCTGCGCGAGTGGCTCGAGGTCCAGGGCTACGGGGTCGTCGAGACCGGATGGACGCGATCGCAATTGATGCAGCCGACGATCGACGTCGCGAAGTCGAGCAATACCCTCAACAAGCTGACGTTCGTGCTGCTCTACGCGACCGACTTCGCCGATCGCCTGGAGAAGGAGATCATCCCCGCGCTCAAGGCCGGCTTCATCGTCCTGTCGGACCGCTACATCTTCACGGCGCTCGCCCGGGCCGGCGTGCGGGGCGTCGATCGGACGTGGGTGCGCAATCTGTACGGGTTCGCGATCGCGCCGCATCTCGTGTTCTATCTCAAAATCGACGAGCGGAACCTGATTCGCCGCGTCCTGCAGTCGCGCGGCATGGACTACTGGGAATCGGGCATGGACCTGAAGCTCGGGGACGACATCTACGAGAGCTTCCGCGTGTATCAGAAGGCGCTGCTGAAGGAGTACGCGTCGATGGCCGACGAGTTCGGGTTCCGCGTGCTCGATGCCAAGCGCAAGGTCGACGTCATTCAGGACGAGCTGCGGCGGCAGATTGCGGCGTTCCTGTCACAGGCGGATGCTCCGGCGCCGGTGCCTGCGCGAGTCGAGTCGGCGGCGGGGTCCTGACGGCCCGGCGGCAACGACGAATGACGAATCCGGAGTGCAACACGCTCCGACCGTGCCCTATCGAACGCCGGCTCGGAGAACGGCGCCGCTCCCATGCAAGTATCGCGACGAATTGGTCGAATCATCCGCCGGGCATCACGCGAACGCCAGTTGATGTCCATTCTTTCAAGGGAGCATCGAGTCGATCTCTCGACCGGCAGACAACAATGCCACGACGATCGTGACCGGCCTGTCTTCGTGCGATCCGGTGCGGCGCACGCCGTGGACACGATCCTCGTCGGGGAGGAGGCCGGGGCAACCGCAGGGTTGTACGAGCTAATCGATCCGGAGCACATCAACGCGCCGATCCCCGTCGTCGATTGTGCGCCGTGTCGTGCATACGCGCGGAGCGGAACCACTGATGGGTGATCAGCCGCACTTTCGCCACCCTTCGTGCAGGAGCAGCGCCTCGACGCGCTCCCGAATCTCGTCACGAATCTCGCGCACCCGGGGAACGGATTTCCCCTTGGGATCTTCCAGCGGCCAGTCATCGCGCTTCAGACCCGGTACGACCGGACACTGATCTCCGCACCCCATCGTAACCAGCAGCTGTGCCCGTTGCGCCAGCGCCGCTGTCAGTTTCGACGTCGGCGCAGCCGACAGATCGAGGCCCACCTCGCGCATCGCGATAACCACTTCGGGGTGGACACGCGACCCCGGGTTCGTGCCGGCGGAGATCGCTCGTGCCTTTGCCGGGTCAGCAAGCAGGTTGAACCATGCAGCGGCTATCTGCGAGCGACCCGCATTCTGGACGCATGCGAAGAGTACCGTCTTCATACGCAGGACACTTCAGAACGAGGTTGAGACGAGGTCAAGGCTCGGCTGGCTCGGTACCGCGGCCGATACGGGGTTCCCCTGTCTGGTATGGTTCGAGCGTGATCCGCTGCTGGATTCGATCCGCCAACATCCAGGTTTCACAGACGCTCGAGCGCGTGAAGAGCCAGCGTCACGCCGTGAACTGAACGTGCCCCTCAAGAGCACGTGAGCCAGCCCGTTACACCGATTTTACTGCTCGGAAACCAACCGGAAATCCACGGCCGTTACGATACGGACATGCCCGCTCAGGCGTCGGCCGCCCCACCGCCCGTTAAGGTCCCCGCGATCGTACCGCGCGGCGCCGGGGCCCATCGACCGGTCCGAGGCCGGACAAGATTACCGTCTCGAACCTGAGCTTCTACTACGGCGCGAAGCGCGCGCTCGAGTCGATCACGCTGAATATCCAATCCAACGTCGTGACCGCGTTCATCGGCCCGTCCGGCTGCGGCAAGAGCACGCTGCTGCGGACGCTCAACGGGATGAACGACATCTTCCCGGGCACTCGCGTCGAAGGCGAAGGCGGAAGCTACGAACACGAAAGCTACGAACCGGCCGTAAATCGATAGAATAGGCAGGTTGTCCGTACCGGAACCACTGTGCGTCTATTGCCGCCAGCGTCCGGTCGACCCGGCATGGCGTCCGTTCTGCAGCGAGCGCTGCAGGATGGCGGACCTTGGCCGCTGGCTGGGCGACGAGTACCGCATCCCGGTGCGGGACGACCAGCCTCTCGAGGAGACCGATGACTCCGACGAGTGAGGAGAATAGGCTGTTATGCGGCTTTCATGCTGCGGCCGCATAACGGCGGCGCGCACAGCGCGCCCGCGACCCTTCGACAGGCTCAGGGTCGTCCCGAGCAGTGTCGAGGGACGAGGGAGCGGCGCGGGGCAACGGGCCCCCGCAAGCGACCGAGCCGGAGTCCGGGGCGGAGCCCCGGCTAAAAATGCCTGACACGCTGACCATCACGGACAACCGGACGGGCCGCCAGTACGAGGTCCCGATTCAGGACGGCACCATCCGCGCGACGGATCTGCGGCAGATCAAGGTCCGATCCGACGAGTTCGGCCTGATGACGTACGACCCGGCGTTCATGAACACCGCGGCGTGCAAGAGCCGGATCACGTTCATCGACGGCGACCACGGCGTGCTGCTCTATCGCGGCTACCCCATCGAGCAGCTCGCGGAGCACAGCGACTTCCTCGAAACGGCGTATCTGATCCTGTTCGGCGAGCTCCCGGACGCGCGGCAGTACGAGCAGTGGACGCGCCAGGTCACCCTGCACACGATGCTCCACACGAACCTGGCGAAGCTGATGGAAGGCTTCCGCCACGACGCGCACCCGATGGGGATGTTCCTCAGCACCGTCGGCGCGCTGTCGACGTTCTACCCCGAGGGGAAGGACATCTTCTCCGAAGCGTCGCGCCGCCTCCAGACCGTTCGCCTGATCGCGAAGGTGCCGAGCATCGCCGCGTACTGCTATCGCCATTCGATCGGCCGCCCCTTCAACCAGCCGGACAACGATCTGAGCTACGCGGGCAACTTCCTCAACATGCTGTTCCGGATGACGGAGCTGCGCTACAAGGCGCATCCCGTCCTGGAGCGCGCGCTCGACGTGCTCTTCATCCTGCACGCCGAC
>JBKPTE010000014.1:0-30244 GCA_046735335.1 Acidobacteriota bacterium
CCATCAGCGTACCGGGCTCGATGGCCACGTCCGTAACGACGAACTCCTCGGCACAGTCCATGCCGGGAAACGACACGTCGCCGGTCACGATGACGTCGCCCTTGAAGAAGCCGGCGGTCTTGTTGCCGATGTGCTCAGCGAATAGCGCCGCGCCGGTCCCATTGAAGTTGTTGACCTTCGCGTAAACGCCATTGCCCGTGCCCTGGCACTCGGCATAGACGCCTGACCCCGGTGATGCTTGATTCTTTTGCAGCGCCGTGATGGCATGACCGGCGCCGCTCGCCTCGCTCCAGACACCGGAGCCAGTCCCTGCTTCGAGCGTCTGCAGACCCACGACCCCCGAACCGGCGCCATCGCACTTGGCGTAAACGGCGGCGCCGAAACCTGTCGGCGATTGGTCGGTATGAAACGCCGCGACTGCCGCGACGTCTGGTGACGTCGTCGTCGCGTGCAGACCTTCGCCAGCGGAGAAAGCGTCGATGGCAGAGTCGTTCGGGTCGTTGTTGCTGCTCGAGAAGCCGGGCATCCGAAACCTCCTGTTGGCGAATCAAGATCAGGCCGCGTGAGGTCGAGACCGCTACCCTTCCCGCACCGGCGGATGGTTCTGCGGCGGCTTGGGGACGGGAACATCACACGTGGAGACGCCGTCGAACTGCAACCGCGCCCACACCGCATGCTCGTTCTCCGGACCCCACGACGCCTTGATGCATATCCAGACGCTCGCGAGCCCGTCGTGCGACGGGTCCCGCTCGTCCTCCGCGAGCGGCGTCAGGATGAGGAGATCCCCGACCTTGCCGTCACACGGGAGCTTACTGGTCTTGAAGTTCGGTTTGATATTGATGCGATGATACGGGTCCAATATCAGCTCCTCTCGATCCCGGGAACGGCAACAGACCGTGGGTCAAACGCACGGCATTATAGTCAATCGGTTCGCGGCCTCTATAGACTTGGACGGCTGAGGCGGACAGCTCCTGTCCGCGGGAGCCTGATCGCCGCATTCTGATGGCCGCCGGCGACAGATTTTCGTCGCGCCCTTGCCAATTCAGCAGTTTCGAAGACAATACGGCTGCGCATCGTCTCTCCAAGGAGCCTTTCCAAACATGAAACGCCGAGACTTTCTCTTCACGGCCGCCGCTGGTGCGGTCAGCGTAATCGGATTGCAGGGGGCGCAGCAGGCGCCCCCACGCGGAACGGGCGGAGCGCCGCAGGGGCGCGGGGGCCGCGGACGTGGGCCGGCGCCCGTCGAACCGGCGAAGCTGGCGCGCATCTCGCTCATGACGCTCGACTTCAACAGCTACGTGAAGAATCCGGAAAACGCCAATCCGTCGCCCGACCAGACGCTCACCCTGTTCGATCTGCCCAAGATGTACGTCGACATGTACGGCATCCACAACATCGAATATCAGCACACCACGATCGTGCAGTCGGAGAAGGATCCGGCGTTCATCAAGGAGCTGAAGGCCAGGCTCGACGAGAACAAGTCGACGATGACGCAGATCAACTTGGAGTTCGGGACGGTCCAGTCGATCTCGAACCCCGATGCCGCCGGGCGCCAGCAGGCGGTCGATCACGTCAAGCAGTGGATCGACATCGCGAGCCAGTACGGCTGCCCGCGCGTGATGATCAACCAGCAGCAGGCGCAGCTCACGAAGGAAACGCGCGACGGCGCCGTTGCGGCGATGAAGGCGATGGCCGATTACGGCCGGCCGAAGAACGTGAAGGTCTCGGTGGAGACCCGCGGCGCCGGAACGCCGGAGTACATCCAGCAGATCGGCGGCGTGAAGCCGTGGGAGTTCATGCTCGGGGTGATCAAGGATGCCGGCGCGAACTCGAACGTCGACATCGGCAACGTCGGGGCGATGAACCAGCAGGAGCTGCACGACTGCATCAAGGCCTGGTTCCCCTACTCGTCGGGGAACATGCACATCAAGTCGAGCCCGTTCTGGGACATCGGCCAGGCGGTGAAGTTCACCGAGAGCCTGGGTTACAAGGGTCTCTATTCGATCGAGGTCGCCCGCCACGAAGGGGTCCGGATCGTGTACAACACGATTCTCGCGAACCTCGCGTAGTCTGCCGCACGGCGCGCCTCCTCGACGCGCGACATCGCGTCGGGAGGCGCCGGTCCGTCTGCGCCGCCGGATCTGCCGCGCGGCACCATCACCTGATCCGCTCGTCCTCTGCGGGCCCCTCGATTCGGGCGGCTCGGAGACGGCCGATACGTCCTCTCCGAACGTCAAAACTATAGGGGGTTCCTTTCCAAATTGCATTGGCGCCAATGTAATTGGCAGCCCTGATGCAATCTGATGGCATGGAGGTGAATTGTGAAAGGGTTGAGTTGGATCAACTTCATTCTTGGTTTGTGGCTGATCGTTGCCGGGTTCACGCTGTCGGCCGGCGTCGGCGCGATCATGGCCGAGGAGATCGTGCTCGGCATCATCATCGCGGTGCTCTCGTTCGGGTCCATCATGGGCAGGCCCGGCACCTTGCTCAGCTGGTGCGTGGCGATCGCGGGATTGTGGACGCTCATCGCGCCGTTCGTCATCGAGTACGGAACGATGAGCGCTTCGCGGACGAACGACATCGTCGTCGGCATCATCGTCCTGGTGCTCGGGTTCATCAACGCGGTATACCGGCAGGCACCCGCGCAGATCGAGGGATGACAGGCTCGGCACCTCTGAAGAGGCGCCCTGCTTTGCAGAGGTGCCGTACCTTGTAGATGCCCTGCTTCAATTGCTGCGCAGGAACGCCACGATGTCCGCGACGTCCTGCGCGCCCAGGCCGAGCTGCGCGGCGCTCAGCATGAGCGACTGCGTCATGCGCCGCCGCGACGCGACCCGATCCGCGGGGATGGTCTGCGTCACGTTGCCCATGCTGCGCACCATCAGCGGATCCCCTTCCTTGATCAACAATCCCTGGATCGTCAGCCCGTCCTTCGTCTTGATCTCCGTGCCGTCGTAGCCCTGGGCGATTTCGGCGCTGGGGCGGACCAGCGCCGTCGCCACGACAGCGGGCGACTTTCCGCGGCCCCAGCCGTCTAGGGCCGGGCCAAGCTCGGCTCCGGTCCCGCCGATCGCGTGGCACATGAGACACGCGGCCGCGGTGTTCTTTCCGCGCGCGGCATCGCCCGTGCGCTGGACGATGTCGTCTACGGACAGCTCCGGAAGATCCGGCGCCGGCTGCGGGACGACGACCTCGTGCAGCGTAATCGTGTCGGGATCGTAAATGCCGGCGGCTTTGAGCGCCGGGCGCAAGCCATACTCCGACCAGTCGTTGGTCATGCGGTTCAGCAGCCAGAGCGTGGCCGGCTCGCGCAGTGGGCCGTCGGTCCGCGCAAAGGCGAGCATCGCCTTCGACGCGGCCGGATCCTTGATGAACGCGAGCGTATCGAGCGCGAGCCGGCGATCGGCGAGCGGCAGTTTCGCCGACTCGGCGCGCGCCGACACGTCGGCGACGGCGGCAGGCACGTGCAGGCGCCAGGCAATCCACGTGAACGTGCTCGGCCACGCAAGTGGATTGTCCCCTGCGCCCAGCTCGCGATGGAGCCGGTCGTACAGCGCCCCCTCCTTCCCAGCGGCGCCGGTCCCGAGCGCTTCCAGGTACGTGCGATCGCGGCCGTCGAAGCCCTGCGCGATCTCGGCAAGGATGTCGAGCGCTGCGGCGGCGGGCTGATCGCGCATGGCCAGGGCCGCCTCACGGCGCACGCCGGCGTCCTGGTCGCGCGCGAGCCGCGCGGCGACCGGCAGCACGTCGAGGCCCGCGCGGCGCATGGCCCTGAACGCCGCAATGCGCAACGCCGGGTCCGCGAACGACTCCGGCGTCCCCGCCCGCTCCCGCCCCTCTGGACCGAGCTGGTACAAGAGGAAGATCGCGCGGCCGCGCACGTACGGATTGGGATCGTTCAGCAGCGCCGCAACGGCGTCCACCGCGGATGCGCCGCGTGCCTTCAACCCCGCGAAGCCGATCGCCCGCACGTTGACCGCCGGCGACCGCAGCGCGGTGATGAGGCCATCGATCGTCGCCGGGTCGAACGCGAGCGGCTTCGAGACGAATCCCTTGGGAGCGATGCGATAGATCGCCCCCGACAACGTCGTGTCCAGATCCTGGTGGCCGCCGACGCGCGCGTCGATCCAGTCGCTGACGTACAGCGCGCCATCCGGGCCGACCGCGACGTCCGACGGGCGGAACAGCGTCTCGACCGCACCCTTCGCGGTCGCGTTGCCTCCGACGAAATCCGAACCGGCGTAATGGTGCTCCGCGTTCGAGGTGAGGAAGACGTTCCGCTCGAGTGCGAACCCCGCCCCCTCGCGGGACGGCTTGATGGCGAACACTTCGTTCCGCCCGGCATCTGCGGCGAAGAACGTTCCTTCCCACGACGGTCCGAGCGCGCCGCTCTCGTAGAAGACGTTCCCCGTCGGGGATCCTCCTCCATAGACATCGCCGGCAGGCATGATGCCAGGGTCTTCCTGACGCCACTCCGCGACAGGAACGGATTCGCCAGCCCGGCGGTCTGCCTGCCAGGTTCTCTGACCATCGCTCGACGAGAACCCGAAGTTCGCGTACTCCATCACCCAGCTCACGCGGCAGGCCGGCGGATCGTCGTTGTCGTTCTGGAACACGTCGCCGAGCGACGTGACGGACTGCTCGTAGCTGTTGCGGTAGTTGTAGCCGATGATCTCCGCGTCGGTTCCGTCGGGGTTCATGCGCACGGTGAACCCGCCGACGTACACGTGCCCATCGTCGCTCGGCTTCCCCGCGTAGGCCGCAGGGTCGTTCGGGAACTTGAACGGACCGACGGGGTCCGGACGATACGAACCGAAAATGCGGAACGTCTTCCCCGATCGATCGGTGAACATCCCGCCGGTGTTCCCGGAGTTGAAGACCCACTTGCCGTCCGGACCAACCGTCACCGAATGGAGCGAGTGATCGTGGTTGATGCCCTGAAACCCGGTGAGGAGGACCTCGCGCCGATCGACGGCAGGGTCGAATCGCAGGTTCCGGTCGACGTCGGTGTAGACGATGAGATCGGGCGGTTGCGAGACGATGATCTTGTTGTCGATCACGGCGACGCCGAGCGGCGCGATCAGCGCCGGCTCCTGCACGAACGTGTGCGCCTCGTCCGCCTTGCCGTCGTGATCGGTATCCTCGAGGACGACGATCCGATCGCCTTCGGGCTGGCGCGCAAAGTGATAGCGATAGCGCACGCCTTCGGCCACCCAGATGCGTCCGTCGCGATCGATGTCGATGTTCGTCGGGTTGTGCAGGAGCGGCGATGAGGCCCACAACGTGATTTCGAACCCCTCCGGCACCTGAAACAGGTCGAGAGGAATTTGGACGGGCGGGGCAGCGGGCGTCTGCACGACCTGCGGCGAACGGCGCTCGGACGCCTGCTGCGGCACGGCGGCCGCCAGCATCAGTACGAAGATGACCAGCAGAGGAGAGAATGTGCGTCGGGGCATATTTCCTGAAGTATACCGATGCCGTTCACTATCGCGACACTGATCATCGTCCTCGTCTATACCTGGATCCTGGATCCGCTCACGCCGAGAACGGTCGTGACCGTGCCGATGGCCGCGGTCGCGGCGCTTGCGGTCTGGCACGCGGCCCGCGCCGGTGACTGGGGCTTCAAGACATCCGCGTTCGCTCCCGCGCTGAAGCCCACGGCGCTCGTCACGGTGGTTGGCGTAGCCGCGATTCTGGCGGCCGGCGCGATCGTCGGGACGCTGCACGATCGCCGCGATTTCCTCGGCAGCCTGGGCGGGCTGCTCGTCTGGGGAGGCGCGCAGCAGTGGGTGCTGCAGACGCTCGTGCTGAGAGAGGCGCAGCAGGCGACCTCGGACCGAGCTGGAGTGTTCGTGGCGAGTGCGCTGTTCGCGTCGCTGCATCTGCCGAACCCGTTCCTGACCGCGGTGACGTTCGTGGCCGCGCTCGCATGGTGCAGGATCTACGCGCGCCATCCGAACGTGCTGCCGCTCGCGCTCTCCCACGCGCTGGGTACGCTCGCGATCCTCTACGCGTTCGATGAGGCGATTACCGGGCGTCTGCGGGTCGGGTACTCGTATCTGCAGCTGCTTCGTTAGCGGCGCCGGATCTCACGCAGGGCTCGCCAAGGGCATGAGGCCGCAAACGAGGATTTCGGCGAGCTGGCGCCATTCGCCCGGCCGGCCTTTCGGCCGGCCCCGGTTAGGTCGTGGAAGCGCGGCAGCGAATGGCCAGATCGCCTGCCCAGCGTCTTCTGCTCTTCGCGTCCTCCGCGTGAGATCGTCGTGACGGCGTCACTCGTGCCTAACGCGACCACGCGAACCCGCACCGAGACTCTCGCTATACTGTCCCCTCTTCAGGAGGGCGCCCGTCATGCAAACGATCGCGAGCGCAAGGCGTCGAGGACGTGTGATGCGCACGCTGCTCATTACCGTCGCTCTCGTGGCCGCGGCGGCGTCCGCCGGCGCACAGGACAACGCGCATATCGGACACGGCACCGACAGACTCGGCACCGTCCACTTCTCCACCTCCTGCGCGACGCGCGCGCAGCCGCAATTCGATCGTGCGGTGGCGCTGCTCCATTCGTTCGAATTCGGGCCGGCGAGGACCGCGTTCGATGCCGCGCTTGCCGCTGATCCCTCCTGCGCGATGACGCAGTGGGGCGTTGCGCTGAGCCGCTGGACGAACCCGTTTGCTGTCGGCGTGCGATCGCCTGCGCAGATTCAGCAGGGGCTTGCGGCCGTCGAGCGGGCGCGAGGCATCGGCGCGAAGACTGCCCGCGAGCGCGGCTACATCGATGCCGTCGCGACCTTGTACGAGAACGCGGCCGCCGTCTCGCAGCAGGCGCGCGTCGAGGCGTACCGCGATGCGATGGGACGCCTCTCCCGCGCGTATCCCGACGACACGGAAGCGGCGATCTTCTATGCGCTCTCCCTCACGGCAGCCGAGGACCTGGGGGATAAGACGTACAAGAGCCGCCTCGAGGCCGGCGCGATCCTCGAGCGGCTGTTCAAGGATCAGCCGGATCATCCCGGGCTGGCGCACTACATCATTCACAGCTACGACGTTCCGGCGCTCGCGCCGCGTGCGATCGATGCGGCGAAGCGCTATGCGCGCATTGCACCCTCGGCGCCGCACGCGCTGCACATGCCCTCGCACACGTTCACGCGCGTCGGGCTCTGGCAGGAGTCGATCGACGCGAACATCGCGTCTGCGGAAACGGCGAAGCGCCAGCGCGCGACGAGCGAAGAGCTGCACGCGTCTGATTACCAGATGTACGCCTATCTGCAGACGGCGCAGGACACGGCGGCGCAACGGGTGCGCGACGCGCTGGGGGAGATCGTGTCGCGCTTCGATCCGCAATCCACCGCGTCGGCGGCGCCCCCCTCCGCCGGCTACTACGCGATCGCGGCGATTCCCGCGCGGTGGGCGCTCGAACGCGGCGCATGGGCGCAGGCGGCCGCGCTCGAGGTGCGGCCGAGCGGCCTGCCGTATGTGGATGCGATGACGGAGTTCGCGCGCGCATTGGGTGCAGCGCGCAGCGGCGATCTCGCGAGCGCGCGCACCGCCGTCGCGCGGCTCGACGCGCTGCACGCGAAAGAAGCGCAGATGAACGAGCCGTACTGGACGGAGCAGATCGACATCCAGCGTCGCAGCGCGGCGGCGTGGCTGGCGTTTGCGGAAGGACGCCGTGCTGAGGCGATCGAGGCGATGCACGGGGCCGCGGACGCCGAGGATCGCACGGAGAAATCCGCGGTCACGCCCGGACCTCTCGCGCCCGCGCGCGAGCAGCTCGGCGAGATGCTGCTCGAATCAGATGAGGCGCGCCGCGCGTTGGCGGCGTTCGAATCGACGCTCGCCAGGGAGCCGAACCGCTTTCGCACGCTCATCGGCGCTGCACGTGCGGCAGCTCGAGCCGGAGACGCCGCCGTCGCCCAGCGCTACTACACCCGCATCGTCACGATGTGCGCGCGCGGGGATGCTCCGGGCCGCCCCGAGCTTCAGGAAGCCCGTGCAGCACGACGCTCGGCCCGCAACAGCAGCAGCGCTCCCCCGACCAGGAGAAGCGTCGCAGGTTCGGGCGTGGGCTGAAAATCGTAGCGGACGCTGCTGAATTCCCACACCGGCGCGCTGGAGTTTGCGTGGAAGGTCACCGTGGCTACGCCCCTTCCGCGCAACGCGACTATCCCAACGACCGGAGGCTGCCCATCTGATTCCGGTACGACCTCGAACTGGAACTCGGAGCCAGCAGCAACCATGAAGGGCGCGCGGATCGCAATCGACGCTGCATTCACCGGCGGCAGCTCTGTCGAACCGGCGAGGTGCAGGAGCACGTTATTGACGGAGTTCAGACCGTTGAGATCCGGGTAGGTCTTCCCGTCCAGGGTGGCGACGCCATTGAAAATCGAGAATGTGCCGACACCGAGGTCCACGCTGAAGGTCGGCGTCGGCTCGCACGGAAAACACGAGCGCAATGGGCCGACACCGGTTTCGCCCGAGTCAACGGATCCGCTCACCGAAAATCCGCGGGTACCGGTGATGGACATCGAACCCACCTGGAACAGGCTTGGCTCGGAGAAGACGATGGATCCGCCGGTGATCGTGACGGGGTCCGCCGCGGCGTGTGATGCGGCAGCAAGGCACAAAATGGCTACGCCGGCCACAAAAGGGGCACGCCTCATCATCATTTCCTCCCTTCGAGACCCAGGCACTCACCCTGAGCAAGCGGGCTGCCGATTTCGCCGTGCGCCATCACGTTCTGATCACCGTACATTGAAAAGCCCGCGCCGGCAGAAACTGCCGGCGCGGGCTCGTCCATACTGATCCGTTCAGATCAGAATTGCAACCGGAGACCGATCGTCACGCGACGCGGCCCTGGCGTGTTCGTGGTGCCGGTCCCGCTGTCATAGGAATTCGGCGTGAACAGCATGAAGTTGTTCGCGCTGATATCCGTCACCGGCGCGCCCCAGTTCGGATGGTTGAACAGGTTCGCCGTCTCGATCCGGATCTCCGGACGGAAGCGGCCGACCGGGAACGACTTGAACAGCGAGAAGTCCGCGTTCCACACCGGAGGACGACGGAAGCGGTTGCGGCCGCTGTTCCCGAACCCCGCGACGTCGACGCCCGTGGGTTGCGAGAAGATGTTCACCGGATAGTACGGCTCGCTGCTCGACCCGACCGCGCCTGACGGCGACGGATCCTCGCTGACGTTGATGCGGACCGGGCCGCACGAGGGGCAGTTCAGCGCGGTGTTCGTGCCGCCAATCGAGTACGGCGTGCCCGAGAACGCCGCAAAGATGACGTTCGTCTGCCAGCCGCCGAGGACCATCCCGACGAGATCCGTGCGGTTCTTGAAGGCCGGAATGTCCCAGATCGCGCCGATCTGGAACACGTGCGTGCGGTCGAATCCGGAGAGCGCGAAGTTCCGGTCGTAGACGAGCGGGTTGTTGTAGTCGAGACCAACCCAGCCGTCTTCGTCCGCCATGTCCTTCGAGCGGCTCAGAGTGTACGCCCCCTTGATGGCCAGGCCCTTTGCGAAGGGACGGTTGATCGAGACCTGCAGCGCGTTGTAGCGCGCCTTGGTTCTCGCCGCCCAGTCGTTGATCGCCGTCGTGCCCGCCTGCGCAAAGAACTGGCGCGAGGCGTTGCCGCCGCCGGGCTCGCCGTAATTGATGTTCAGATCGGCGTAGCCGCCGTCCGTGCGCGTGCCGACATACGCGATTTCCGTCGCGATCTGCCACGGCCAGCGGTACTCGTACGCGACGTTCCACTGCTGGATGATCCCGCGGTTCACGTCGTTTGGATTGGGCGAGCGCATGAACACGCCCTGCGGCAGCGGCACGTGCCCCGAGCTGATATCGGGAATCGGCACGGGCGGGATGCCATTGGCAAGCGTGGTCACGTTCTGGAACTGCTCCGCCGTCGCGTTGAAGTTGATGTCCTGCGGGAACGAGCCGCGCATCGGACGCGACCACGGCAGCGGGTTGATCGTGCGGCCGTAGCCGGCGCGGAAGACCGAGTTCTCGGTCAGCCGGTACGCCGCGCCCAGCCGCGGTGCGAAGTACACCGTCTTCAGGTTGATGCCCACGTCCTCCGGCACACCGCCGAGGCCGCCGATGAGCACCGTGTACGTGTTGTAGTCGAGCCGCTCCAGGCCGCGGTTCGCACGGCGCATCAGCGGATAGAATTCGGTCCGCAGGCCGAGATCGAGCGTCAGCTTCGGGGTGACGTTCCACCGATCGCGCGCGTAGATTGCGCTCTGCCACTCACGCCCCGTCTGATCTTCCGTCAGCACGTCCTTCGCGTAGAACGAGGGCATGCCGATGAGGAAGCCGGCGAACTGGTTCCAGAGCAGAGGGGTGTACCCGCTCGCGCCGGTCGTGTTGCCGCTGAACGAGAACCCCCCCTTCAGCCCGTAGTTGCCGAATTCGGCCTGCCGGTGGGTCAGCGCAAGGCGAACCACGTCGACCCCGACGCGGACATCGTGCCGCTGGAACGCCTTCGTCAGCGCGGAGCTGAACGTGTACGTCCGCTCGTCGCGGTAGAGCGGCATCCAGTTCGGCGTGGCGCCGATCGTGTACCCGTTCTCGAATGTGGGCATGCCGCTCGCACGGATGTCGTTCGGATCGTTCACGCCGGGGATGCCGAGATCGAGGCCGATGTTCTGGCCGAAGTCCGGGCCCGTGACGTGCTGCTTCTGGATGTCGAGCCCGAAGTTGCCGTCGAGCACCATCGAATGTCCGAGCGTCCACGTGTGGCCAACCGTGCCGACGTACACGCGCGTGTGCCCGAGGCTCCCGTTCTGGAACCCGAGGATGTAGTTGTCGGTCACGTCCGCGTTCAACATCGAGAACTTGCCCCAGATCTGATGGGCCGCGTTGCGCTGGTACGTGAACTTCGTGTCGTAGTTGTCACGGTCGACCATCACGGTGCCGGGCGTCGTGTAGTCGTCAGCGACCTGATTGGCGTTCAAGTCGGCCGTCGTGTTCGGCAGCGGGTAGTACGCCATGACCGCCTTCGCGATCGGGCTGATCATCGACGAGGGGATCATGAAGTTCCCGAATTGCGACCGCCCCGTGCCGCCCGTGCCGGTCAGCGGATTGAAGAGCTGGAACTTCGATCCGTACGCCGCCGCGACCTCCGAGAAGTCGCCGTTGCGCATGGCTGCTGTCGGGACGCCGTACGTCTGGTTGAACCCTCGGCGATCCCGCAGGTGCTCCCACGACCCGAAGTAGAACAGCTTGTTCTTGACGATGGGGCCGCCGAGCGTGCCGCCGTAGATGTTGTGCGAGAGCGGCGACTTGTCGAGACCGTTCGCGTTGTTGAACAGCGAGTTGGCGTTCAGCTGTTCGCCGTTGTAGAACTCGAACGCCGATCCCTTGATCTCGTTGGTGCCCGACTTGGTGATGACCGTCGTGGCCGCGCCGCCGGCCATCCCGAGATCCGCGTCGAAGTTGTTCGTGGCGATGTTGACGCTTTCGATCGACTCGGCGGGCTGCACGTAGCCGACGTGGTGCGGCAGCCAGATATTGACGGAGACCGCGCCGTCGATGCGCGTCGCGTTGCTGTTCGGCTGCGTGCCGTTCACCCACGTTCTGAGGGAACGTCCCGGCGTGTCGATCTCGGCGTTCTGGAACTGCGCCGGCGTCGCGCCGGGCACCAGGTTGATGAGCGCCTGGTAGTTCCGGTACTGGTTGAGCGGGAGGTTCGTGATCTCCTCGGACGACAGCCTCGTGCTGAGATCCGCTTTCTCGGTCTTCAGCAGCGTCGTCTCGCTCGTGACCTCGACTGTTTCCGATACGTTCCCGAGCGCCAGCGTGATGTTGATGCGGACCGGGTTGCCCGCATTCACCGGCACCGCCTTCTGCTCATGCTCGCGGAAGCCCTGCAGCGTCGCCGTCAGGTCATACGTGCCGGGCAGCAGGTTGCGAATCGTGTAGCTGCCGTCCGTGTCCGTCGTGGTCTCGACCTTGAGACCCGTTTCGGTGTTGGTCGCGACGACCGTGACGCCCGGAGTCGCGGCGCCTTGCGGGTCGGTCACGTTGCCGACGATGGAACCGTACAAAGCCTGCGCGTTCGCGACGCGAACGCCAGGACTCAGAATGAGTGCAAGCAGACAGAGACTTAGTGGGTACCACACACGAGAGATCGTTCGAGCCGACCGGCTCTTCGACATTGATGCTCCCTCCTCACATGTCGGCAGCTGCGCCTGGCTGCCGAACGATCGGCGATGGCGATGAGCCATTCAGGGGCGACGCGTTGGGGGCGTGATTCGCTGGACGCGTGTCCGGGTTGATGAATGGTCTCGATCGCCGCGCGCATCGAGCCGTAATGACCGTCCCGCCTGGCAGCGGGGTGCCTTGGCTACTTGCTCGAACACTTCCGCTCGCCAGCAGGAATCATGGCGAGCAGAAGCCGTAGACGGTTAGGCGCGGTTATCGATACGTCGCTTGCAAAGCAAGATCGGCGCCGGTGCTCCGCTGCCCTCGGCGATCATGCGGCTCAGCACGCGACACCTGCTAATCGCAGTTTCCGTGCGGCAGCACGTTGATCTGCTGGCGCTGGACGTACGGATGAGCGCAGATTACGGCGTGGACGATCCATGAAGTCGGTCCGATCGTGACGAATGGATCCAGAAAATTGTGTCGCGCACTCGATCTCTGGTCGAAGAATGCGGCACGGCCGAGCTCCTGCTCAATTGGTCGTGGGGCGCTTCACCGCTCCGCGGAGCTTCGCTCGAGGATCAACGTTCGAAGCGCGGCGATCTCTTCTGACTGCACGCCAAGAATGCGGGACGTGAACAAAAACCTCCGCGCTACGCGGTGGGGATGTGTAATCGGACAGCAGCGAGCACGTGCTCGGCTGCGGCGGCCGGATCGAGCGAACCGAAGTTCTCCGGAAGCTCCACGACCGAACGACCGCTCGTGAGCCGCTGGAGTTCATCGGCTCCTCTGAGCCCGGGTCCGACCACAACGAGGCTCGGGCGAGTCGCTCTCGAGAGAATCGCCGCGTCGGCCAGGTTCGTCGCCGTCAGCGCGCCGTAACCCGCTTCCTTCAGCACCTCGCGGAGATACGCCAGCACGTCCGGCGACCTGTCGACGCACAGGACCCGAGGACTCACGAACGCCGCATCGTGCGGTGCGCCGGGTTGATGCGCGGCAGCAATTGCGTCCGCTTCGGTGCCGTACGGCTGAAGGACCGAATGCAGCCGCGTAATCCTCAATACCTCCGCGACCCGTGGCGAGACCTCCCCGATCGTCAGACCGCCCTGCGCGTTCTGCGCGCGAATGAAGTAGCGCACGAGCAGCCCGAGACCCGCGCTGTCGATGTAATCGACGCGGTCGAGGCGCAGCACGATGCGAGGGCAGATCGGGAGGAGCTTGTCGAGGTAGTCGCGGAACGCCGTCGATTCTTGCCCCTCGATCAATCGCCCGTGACAGTCGATCACGGCGACTTCGCCTACCTGTCGATACTGCAACGAAAGAGACATGGTCGATGCCGGAGTCAGTCGTAGTAGACGAGCGTGCGCCGCTCGATCGAGCTTCCCTCGACGGCCTTCTTCACCCAGTTGCCGCGGCCATCATACTCGTAGTCGAACCGGGCTTCCGAGCGATGCCGCGTCGTCGAGTCCTGCCGTTCGGTCAGTTCGCCGGAATCACCGACGTCGACCTCGCGATGTTCGTCCTCCGTCACTTCTTCCGCGGGATCTCCGACGTCGTTGTAGACCATCGTCGTTCGGTGTTCGCCGATCAAGCCGAACAGGCACGACCGCGTTTCGACACGGCGTCCCCTTTCGTCATAACGATGGAGGATTCGCGCGGGCTCGCTCGGAGAGCCCATGATCCTGCGCACCGCCTCCAGTTCTGCCGGGTTCATCTGCGCGCGTATGTCCGGCGGCAGCGCGTCCACCGTCCTCATCACACGTTCTTCCACCAGCTGGCCCGCTCCGTCGTACACGAACTCGGCGCGTACCAGGAGTAGGCCAGCGGCGTCCAGAAGCATCGCCTGTAGCGGCTGGTCGCGCTCGTTGTACACCGTGACGATCGTGGCGGCATTCGGGGCGGCCACCGCGGTATCGCTTCCATCAATGCCCCAGGCATAGTGCGTGTTCGGGAGCTGCGACGTGACGTCGATGCAATAGGTCTTCTGCTTACGCCCGCCCGCATACTCGTAGGATTCGCTGATTCGTCCGCGTCCGTCGTGCTCGTGTTCCACAACGTGCGAGAGCCGTCCTTCCCCGTCGTATTCGTAGGTCTGAACCCTTTCCTCACTAGCGCCGTCGTCGCTGCGTACGCGCACGAGGCGCCCCAGGTCGTCGTATTCGTGCGTCGTCTTCCAGGTCGAGCCGTCGTGGTTCTGGTGCCAATGGGACACGAGGGTGCCGTCGGGACGGAACTCGAGGATCGCGCTGTCGTGATGCGCGTCGCCCACGCGGCCCGAAGACCAGGTTCGTTCGAGTCGGCAGGTCCTGACAGGTCCCCGAAGTCCCCACCGCTCACGCTCGGTCATGGTCGTTGAAGCGTGCTGTGCACCGTCAGCGCTTGCGATGGGGCAACGGCGCGCCAGGGGCGCGAACTCGTTCGAGTTCGCCCGTCAGCACGCCGGCGAGATCGTCTACGACGTGCCAACCTGTCGTCCGGTATACATCCGCCGGCAGACGAAGGGCGATGCTGAAGCCGGTCATCGTCTGTCCCGGAGCAATCGGCTTCCCTTGCTCGGGAAACCAGTCCACGCGCAGGCTCGACGTATCCTCACCTCTGATGACCTCCGCAGCCCACCCTGCAGGCGTTCCGATCGTTCGAGGAGTCGCGCCATCCGGCGTCCATCCGACCGGCGGCGGAGTCAACGTCAACTCGCCGCTCGCCGTATCCTCGCCAATTTCCAGTCGCACGATCGGACGATCGTTCTTGTTGGTGACCGCGTAATGGTATGTCGCGCGATCCGATGCGACCGTTTCGTAGACCGTTACTCTGGCCGGCGCGGCCTCCTGGGCAGGGCGGCCGAAGACGACCGCCGAGGCGCTCGCGAGCGCCCAACAGGCGAGTTGACTCTGGCCGCGCATGGTCCTGAGGCCGCGTCCTGGTCGGGAACAATCCTCCTTACGGTGTCGCGATGCGCAGGATCTGAATCCCGAACTGCGGCGTGCTGTCCGTCCGAACCATCCCGCCGCCGACTGCCGCCTCGATTCGCGCGAGGCGCTTCTGCGGAGTCGTGTTCAAGTCGACCACCTCTACGACAACGGTGTTCCCGTCGGCCTGAATCTTTGGGGCAAATCCGAACTTCCCGATGTTCGGGATTTCCGCCGAACCAACTCCCCCATCGGCAATGCGCAGCCGCGGCGTGGCGCCGTTCGGCAGGTTCAGGTCCATCACAATGCTGCGGGTCTGCTCGGATTGGGCGAGGCCGACTGTCGTTGCGAGCGCGACGAGGAACAGGATGCTGCAACGCTGTACGCTTCTCATAGGTGTTCCTCCACGAGTCGCCGATAATGCTACGCCCGACGTGAGAATTGAGAAACTGTTTCGCCCGTGGCTGCTCTCCACACTGGCGTGCGCCGGTCTGCTCGCCCTGTGGGTTGTCCTCCAGGCGGTGCTCTACGGGCGGACCGCGCACCTTGCGATCGCCGCCTGGGGTCACGAGTCCGATGATCCTCAGACGCTCGGCGCATGGATCCGGTTCTGGGCTGCCCACGCGCGCCACGCGCCTGCTGTGCTCGTCGCGATGCTGCCGTTCGCCGTTGCCGGCGCGGTGTTCGGGCTGCTCTGGTCTGGGACGCGCCGGGAACGCACGTAGCGCGCCCTCGCGCCGCCCTTGTCCGGCGAACTCGGTCCGGACCGAGTCGGAAGTTCGCAAGGAGTGTCTTTCGCGAAGAAAACACTTGACAAGGTTTTCGCGGCACGCGCGGTCGTGCATCACGCTCGTTCGCAGGTGCCGGTTCCCACGCGCCACGTTGACCCGCACGCGGACTTCTGGCGCGATTCGATCTTGCCACTGGGAGCGGCCATGTTCGTGCGGAGCGTGGCACCTGAAGCCGCTGAAAAAGACGATGGTATAGAGGGACATGAAGCCCGCACCATCGTTCGCTGACACCACAGATCGTCAGCTCCTCCTCGATTTGAAGCGCCTCGCGCACGCCGAGCGGCAGGCTACTGCCGAACTGATCGCGTGTCTCGCCGAAGTCGATGCGCGCCGCCTGTATCTCGGCGAGGGCTGCTCGTCGCTCTTCACCTACTGCACGCAGGTGCTGCACCTTTCGGAGCATGCCGCCTACGGCCGCATCGAAGCCGCGCGGGCCGTGCGGCGGTTTCCGCTCGTCCTCGAGATGCTCGTCGCGGGGGCGCTGACGCTCACGGCCGTCTCTCTGCTGCGCCCGCACCTGACGGACGCGAATCACGCCGATCTCCTCACGGCCGCGCGTCACAAGAGCAAGCGTGACGTCGAGCAGCTCGTCGCGGCGCTCCAGGCGAAACCAGATGTCGCGCCATGCATTCGGAAACTGCCTTCGAACGGAACGGCTGCGGCACCAGCGACTGCTCTGTCGTTCGACGTTTCACCCGACGACATCGGAGCGGAATCGCGCGCCTCGCGAGCCACCGCGCCATGGGGGCCGACGCCGCGTGCGGTGATCTCGCCGCTGGGGGCCGGAGCGCTACAGGCTGCAGGTCACGCCTGTTTACGAAGAAGAAAGAAGACCGAAGAGAGCGCCGTAACGAACCTGTCCACGCATTCGAATCGGTCGACTCGGTCCGGTCCGAGTTGTAAGTCAATGGCGGGGAACCGCGCTCATCGGACGTTGCGCGACGAGAACTCTGCGGCCAACGCGCGCGGATCGGAACGTTGACTAGGCCCGTGTCGCCACGAACGTCACCGACGGCGCATCCGGGCTCCATGCGTCCGCGAGTTCCACCGCGAATCCAGACGCGGTCAGCAGGTCCATCAGCTCGCGATAGGTGTACGCGCGATGCGACCCGCGCCGCACCTCGACGCGACCGTTCGACACAAACGTGTACTCGATGTCGAGCCGGCTCGTCCTCGGATCGTACTGGTTCTCGACGAGCAGATGGATGTCGCCAGCCTTCCACCAGGGCCGGGGCTGCAGATGATTCAGGAGATTCTCGAGCACCATGGGTGTCTCGAGAACGAACCGCCCCGCCGGCGAGAGCGCCCTCCTCACGGCCCGCAGGAACGCCGCGTTTCCTTCATCGTCAAGGTAGCCGAAGCTGTTGCCGACGCAGAAGACGCCGTCGAACCGTCCGGACCACGGCAGGTCGCGCATGTCTCGTCTTTCCCAGGCGACCTGCTGCGCAGTGTCACGCGAGCGAGCGTGCGCGAGGAACTCCGACGACCAGTCGACACCTGTCACGCGATAGCCTCGCCGCGCCAGCGCCAGCGACAAGCGGCCGGCGCCGCACGGCACGTCGAGGATCTCGGCCCCGGGGGGCGCGTCGAGAAGGCGCGCGAGGCCATCGGCTTCGCGCGCAGTGTGCTCGGCCGGGAGCGCCTGCAGCCACATCGCGACGGCGATGCCCTCGAAAAAGCTTTCCCACCAATTCGTTTGCACGTCCATGGATAGATCTCCAGCTATGGTGTCCGACGCGCGGACACACAACACCTTCGTTGTTGAACGCTTGGTGGAGAGGACGGATCTAAACGCGGACGGCGGAGATACTCAGCGGCGTTTCCGGCGCCATCCTATCACGCGTTGGTCAGCCTGCTCCCGATCGGAAGCGCTACCCCCGGCGGGCAGGTGCTACGATTCCCGGGAGGTGTCCGCGATGTTGAGTCTTGGGCCGCGCTCGAGCTGGATCCAGCTGGCCGTTGTTCTGGCGGTTCGAGCGAGGCAAGGAACACCCGCGCGTCGATCGCCCATACGCGGGCATACTGTTCTACAACGATGAGGGGTCGGAGAATGGCGGGCTGGTCTTCGGCGGCCGGCGCAACGAAAAGGGCGAGGTCGTCGACTCAGGGCGGCAACCTGACTTCGACCGGTACGCCGGCAGCCAGATCGTGCAGCTTGCCGGCGTCCACGATTCAGCGAATCACATCGTCGGGCTGATTGTCTCGGATACTGGCGACAAGCGGCCCCGGCGCGTCTTCGTCGGTCACGACAAGGGCGGCGACGCCCGCGTCGCGCTCATGGATGGCGAAGGCCGCCCCCGAATCGTCCTGCAGGTCCCCTCAGACGGGAACCCCACCCTGTCGTTTCTCGACATCGACGGCAAGGTCATCAATCAGCTTGGACCGAACGGCGCCCGATGAACCGCGCTATGCTGATCTCTTCCCCGCCATGGCCTTCGCCTCCTTCCACCCCATCGTCCGGCGCTGGTTCACCGAAACGCTCGGCCCCCCTGCGGCCGCGCAACTGGACGGATGGGCGTCGATCGCGCGCGGAACGCACACGCTCATCGCTGCGCCGACCGGATCGGGGAAAACCCTCGCCGCCTTTCTGACCGCGATTGACGCGCTGTTCAAAGAAGGACTGGACACTCCGCTCACCCATGCCGTCCGCGTCGTCTACGTCTCGCCTTTGAAGGCGCTCAGCGCGGACATTCACAAGAACCTCACCGAACCACGCGACGGGATTCGCGCGCTGGCGGAGGGCGACGGGTTGACGCCGCCGTTCATCACGGCCGCCGTTCGCACCGGCGACAGCACGCCTTCCGAACGCGCGGCGATGATCCGGACGCCCCCCCACATCCTGATCACGACGCCCGAGTCGCTCTACCTGCTGCTCACGTCAGAGCGGAGCCGGCAGATGCTGCGGACCGTCGGCACGGTGATCGTCGACGAGATCCACGCGGTCATCGGCACGAGGCGCGGCGCGCACCTTGCGCTGTCGCTCGAGCGGCTGCAGCACGTTGCCGAACGGCCGCTGCTGCGGATCGGCCTCTCGGCGACGCAGAAGCCGATCGCCGCCGTCGCGCGATTTCTCGTCGGCAGCGACGAGACCGAGTGCACGATCGTCGACTACGGACACCGGCGCGAGATGGACATCGCGATCGAGGTGCCGCGTTCCCCGCTCGACGCGGTCATGTCGAACGAGGTCTGGGAGGAGTACTACGACCGCCTTGCCGGGCTGATCCAGGAACATCGGTCGACGCTGGTCTTCGTGAACACGCGTCGCATGGCGGAGCGAATCGCGCGGCACCTGAGCGATCGCCTCGGCGACGACCAGGTCACCGCGCATCACGGCAGTCTCTCCAAAGAGACGCGTCACCGGGCGGAGACGCGGCTGAAGAACGGCGCCCTTCGCGCGCTCGTCGCAACGGCGTCGCTCGAGCTGGGCATCGACATCGGCCACATCGATCTCGTCTGCCAGATTGGATCGCCCCATCGCATTGCCACGCTGCTGCAACGGATCGGCCGTTCGGGACACACGCTCACCGGCACGCCGAAGGGACGGCTCTTCCCCGCTTCGCGCGACGATCTCGTCGAATGCGCCGCGATGCTGCGCCTTGCGCATCGGGGCGAGCTCGACGCGATCGTCCGGCACGACGCGCCGCTGGATGTTCTCGCGCAGCAGATCGTCGCCGAGACAGCATGCGAGGAGCACCGCGAGAGCGAACTCTTCGCGCTCTGCCGGCGCGCGCACCCCTATCGGGATCTCGATCGGGCGGCCTTCGGCGCGGTCGTCACGATGGTCGCGGAAGGCTTCTCCACGAGGCGCGGCAGACGCGCGGCGCTGCTCCATCGAGACGAAGTGAACGGGGTGGTTCGGGCGCGGCGCGGCGCACGCCTGCTGGCGGTCACCTCGGGCGGCGCCATTCCCGAGGTATCGGACTTCAGGGTCGTGCTCGATCCCGAGGAGACGTTCATCGGCACTTTGAACGAGGATTTCGCGATCGAATCGATTGCCGGGGACGTGTTCCAGCTTGGCAACACGTCGTGGCGGATCCTGCAGGTGGCCGCCGGAACGGTTCGCGTTGCCGACGCCAAGGGTGCACCTCCATCGATGCCGTTCTGGCTGGGTGAAGCGCCGGCGCGCAGCGACGAATTGTCGCGCGGCGTGAGCGACCTCCGCGCCGACCTCGATGCGAGGCTTGCCGCCGGCGACGTCCGGTCCGTTCTCGACTGGCTGATCGCCGAAACAGGTATCTGCGGCGCGGCCGCCGAACAGATCGTCGAGTACATCGCCGAGGCGCGGCGTGCGCTCGGCACCGTGCCGACGCAGAGCACGCTGGTGCTCGAGCGCTTCTTCGACGAATCGGGCGGCATGCAGCTCGTCCTGCACGCGCCCTTCGGCAGCCGCATCAACAAGGCGTGGGGCCTCGCGCTCCGGAAGCGCTTCTGCCGCCAGTTCAACTTCGAGCTGCAGGCGGCTGCGAGCGAGGACGCCTTGATGCTCTCCCTCGGCACCCAGCACTCGTTCCCGCTCGCGGACGTGTTCCGCTATCTCCATCCGGCCACGGTCGAGGACATCCTCGTACAGGCGTTTCTCGATGCGCCCGTCTTCGAGACGCGTTGGCGCTGGAATGCGACGATTTCGCTCGCGGTGCCACGGAGGCGCGGCAGTCGCAAGATCGCGCCGCAGGTCCAGCGTATGCTCGCCGAGGATCTGCTCGCATCGGCATTCCCCGATGCTGCCGCGTGTCTCGAGAACATTCCGGGCGATCGCCGGATTCCCGATCACCCGCTCGTCAACCAGACGGTGCGCGATTGCCTCGAAGAGGCGATGGATGTGCAGGGGCTCCGCCGCGTGCTGCAGCAGGTTCACGATGGCACGCTGCGGCTCGTGACACGCGACACGCCGATCCCATCGGTCTTCACGCACGAAATTTTGAACGCCCGGCCGTACGCGTTCCTGGACGATGCGCCGCTCGAAGAACGGCGGGCGCACGCGGTGCAGACGCGCCGGGGTGAGCAGAGGCCCGACGACTTCGGTGCGCTCGACGCCTCGGCGATCGCGCGTGTGCGCGAGGAACAGCGCCCCGACCCGCGCGACGACCACGAGCTGCACGACGCTCTGGTCACGGCCGGCTACCTGCACGGGAGTGAGATCGATTCGCGCGATCTCCTCTCCGTCCTCGCTGGCGCGGGGCGCGCCGCGCGCGTAACGGCGCCCACCGGCACCGACATCTGGATTACCGCCGAACGGCTGCCGGAGCTCGCGGCCGTGCACCCGGCGCTGCAGACGGATCCGGCGATTCGCCCGCCCGAATCGCGCGACAAACCGTGGGCGCGCGAGGACGCGATCCGCGAACTGCTCCGCGGCCGCATGACGCTTCTCGGTCCATCGACGGCAACAGAGCTGGCCGCATCGTTGATGATCGCGACGGGGGAGGCTGCCGACGCGTTGCTGGCACTGGAGGCCGAGGGAATCGTGCTGCGCGGAGCCTTCATCCCGCGCGAATCGCCCGTTGCGCGCAACGTTAGTTGCGTGGAACCATCCGTAGCGCGCAATCTCAGTTGCGCGGAGTCAGCCGACTGGTGCGACCGCGCGCTGCTCGCGCGCATCCACCGCTACACGATCAACCGGCTCCGCGCCGAAATCCAGCCGGTCGCACCGGCGGAGTTCATGCGGTTCCTGTTCAAGTGGCAGCACGTCGACGAGACGAGCCGGCTCGCCGGCGTGGACGGCCTGCGCGAGATCATCACGATCCTCGACGGGTTCGAGCTGCCGGCCGGCGCCTGGGAGCGATCCGTGCTGCCGTCGCGCATGAGCCCGTACGAGCCGCAGACGCTCGACCTCCTCTGTCTCACGGGGGAAGCGGGGTGGGCGCGGCTCTCCGCCCCCTGCGGGGATCCATCGACGCCCGCACGGCTCGTGCCGGCCACATCGATCGCGCTCTTTCTCCGCGAACACGCGGAGGTCTGGCAGCGGCTCGACGGCGACGCCGCCTCGAGCCGCGAGGCGTCCCTCACGGACGATGCTCGAGCCGTCCTGCACGTCCTCAGAACACGCGGGGCTTCCTTCCTTCAGGATCTCGCCGCAGCCACCGCGCTCGATCCGGACGCGCTCCGCTCGGCAATGGGTTCGCTCGTCGCGTCCGGCCTTGCCGTCTCCGACGGCTTCTCCGGCCTGCGCGCGCTCGTGCGCGCGGCGCGCGGCCTCGCATCCAGGCCCGACCGCCGCGCGAGCTTCGCGGGGAGATGGACAGCCGTATCGGCTCACGACGGAACGCAGGCAGATGTCGAGCAGCAGGCATGGACGCTGCTCAGGCGCTACGGCGTCGTGTTCCGGCGGCTGCTGACGCGCGAAGCCGGCGCGCTGCCGTGGCGGCAGCTCGTGACGATCTACCGCCGCCTGGAAGCTCGAGGAGAAATACGTGGAGGGCGCTTCGTCTCCGGCATGTCGGGCGAGCAGTTCGCGCTGCCGCAGGCCGTCGAACAGATGCGTGAAGTGCGCCGATCCCGCACCGGCGACGCCGTGATCGTCGTCAGCGCTGCCGATCCCCTCAACCTCGCCGGCATCGTCACCGCGGGCGACCGCATTCGCGTGGCCGGACGGAACCGGCTCGCGTATCGGAACGGCGTCCCTGTCGCGGTGCGCGAAGGCGACGAGATCCGCTCCCTGATCCCCGGCGAGCGCGCCGTCGACGACGACGTCGTTCGCGCGCTGTCGATGCGGTCGCGCCAGTACGGGCGCCACACGTTCGTGTAGAGCGCCGCACAGGCGAAGAAGCTCGCGGACGCGGCGCGCGCGCGGCCGGTGTAAAGCACGTCATCTGGTCGACGTTCGAAGATACACGGCGCTGATGTCGCCGTCGGACACACGCATGCCGATGCTGCAGCAGAACTACCGCGTGCTGCACTTCGACGCGAAAGTGGAAGCCGACGCGTATTTCTCGGACCTCCCCCCGTCACTTATCTCGTGACGTCGTTCTACTGGGACAACCTGTACATGTTCGGCACGGCTTCCCCGGTCCGGACGAGATGGGCAACATGTTCCAGGTGTATCGCGACTTCGAGAAGGAGGTCGTGGGCGCGCGGAGCGTCGATGCCGCGCGGTCGTTGAATCCGGCGCTGAACGCTTCGACACGGGGGGTCGAACGAAACAGGGCGAGGCTTTCAGCCTAGGGCGCTGCTGGGCCGAGGATCAAATGCGAATCACCGAATTCGTGCCACAGATAGCCAGCCTTCCGCGCCTCGTCGTAGGCGACATCGACCTCTCGACGCGGATCCGCCGCTCCGGCGGCAGCCATCGCTTGTGAAACGATCGCGAGATGCGTCGCGCGTGGCTCGTGCAGGCCCGTGATGAGTCCGGTGATCGCGCGCAGCGGCCGCTCGCGCGTGATCACAACGTTCGTCCAGCCTTCGCCGGACGATGTGACGCCGCGGCGGTCGGTGACCGTTTCGAGCGCGCGAACGACCGTGGTCCCGACCGCGATGATTCGATGGCCCGCGCGCCTCGTTGCAGTGACGCGCTCCGCCGTCAGGGGCGGGACGCGAAAGTACTCTTCGTAGGGAGGCTCGTGATCCTCCAGGCTCGCCACGCCGGTGTGGAGGAGGAGCGGCGCGATCTGAACGCCCTGTGAGATCAGACGAGTCACCAGCTCGGAGGTAAACGGGCGGGCCGCCGACGGCATTTCCGCGCTGCCCGCCTCCTCGGCGAACACTGTCTGATACATGGACGAGGGCCACGGACGCGCCACGTAGCTGTAACGAATCGGGCTTCCGAACCTCTCCAGATACGTGAGGATCGGCTCGCGAAGCTGCAGCGCCGCGATCCAGAGCCGTGAGCGCGCGTCGATGGCGCCGGCGAACGGGTAGGGTGCGAGCAGCGCCGCACGACCGCCGCCCGCCAGTTCCAGCATCGCGGGCGGACGCCGTCGATCGCAGGGCACCGATGCGATGGGCCCGGGACACCGCACTTCGACGACCCAGAAGTCGCCCGGCAGCCGCGTCGAGAGATGCACCTCGAATTTGTGGCGCCCGTGCGTGGCCGCAACGGCCGCGTTGAGCGTGGCGCTCGTGTTGACCACGAGAAGATCGCCGGCCGACAGCCACCGCGGAAGATCCCTGAAACGGGCGTGCTCGATCGTCCCCGCGTCCGCGCGCGAGACGAGGAGACGCACCTCGTCGCGCCTCAACCCGCGTGCCTCGGGAGGTTCGCCCGCCTCGAGGCGCGGCGGCAGGGCGAACGTGTCGATTACGCCTGCTGCACCCATCGCGGATCCTCCTGCTGAGCGGCGAATCGCAAACCCGAGATGTCCGCCGGGTGCTGATCGAACAGCCAGTTCCAGAAGCCCAGGGTCGCCTCCGGCAGCGGCCGATCCGAAATGTCCTCACCGGGAAACGCTTCCTGATGCATGCGCGTCCGCATGTCTCCGGGGTCCACCAGAACCGCGGCAATACCCTCGTCGCGCAGCTCCGCCGCGAGCGTGCGTGTCAGCAGCTCCAGCGCCGCCTTCGCGGCGCCGTACGGTCCCCAGCCCGCATAGGCGGCTGTCGCAGCATCGCTCGTGATGTTGACGATGAGACCTGGCCGTCCGCGCATCAGTGGCGCGGCGAGCTGGATGAGCGCCAGCGGCGCTCCGACATTGACCGGAAAGAGCCGGCTGAAGCGGCGCTCGTCGAATGTCACCAGCGGGCCGATACCGCCCAGCTCGGATGCGTTGTTCACCAGCACATCCAGACCAGCACCCATGCCGCGGGCTGCTTCGATTACGGCCATACGCGTCGACGCATCCGTGATGTCACCCGCCACCCGCCGAACGGCCGGCGCCGAGTGCGCCAATTCGCCGGCTGCTCCGGCGAGCGCGTTCGGATCGCGGGCGTTGATGACCAGCCCGTAGCCACGGTCGCCGAGCGCGCGCGCAATCACCAGCCCCAATCCGCGGCTCGCGCCAGTCACGACCGCGACTCGTTTCGTTTCAGACATCTGCTGCCTCCGTTGCGTACTTCCGTGTGACGATCACAGGGTCGCACTTCAAGTGCACTTGAAGTCAAGCGCGGACTGGCGCATATTTGTCCCGTGGGCGACGTCCTGACCATTGGGGCGCTGGCGGCGCGCAGCGGCGTGGCAACCTCCGCGCTGCGCTTCTACGAGGAGGAGGGGCTGATCGCCTCTGAGCGCAACGACGCCGGACACCGGCGGTACGCACGGAGCGTGCTGCGCCGGGTGGCGTTCATCGTATTCGCACAGAAGGTAGGGCTGTCGCTGACGGAGATCCGGAAAGAGCTCGCCAGACTGCCGCGGAACCGTGTGCCGCAGCGCAGTGACTGGGCGACGCTGTCGCAGGGATGGACAGCGCGGATCGACGAGCGCATCGCGGAGCTCCAGCGGATGAAGGCGGGCCTCACCGAGTGCATCGGCTGCGGCTGTCTTTCGCTCGATCGCTGTCAGCTGGCCAATCCGGGCGACCGGGCGGCACGCCGCGGCGCGGGCCCGCGGTACTGGATCCAATCGCCGTCAGCCCGGTGACCTGAAGCGCTCGCGGTTCGGGGGGGAGCGCGTCACGCCGCCTGAACGCAGTTGCGCCCCTTCGCCTTCGCGCGATACAGGGCCTCGTCCGCGGCGCGTACGAGCCGATCGGCGTCCGCACGGCCGCCGGTCGCCGGGTCGAACGTCGCAATCCCGATAGAGACCGTCGTGGGGCGACGCGGGACGGCGCTCGAATCCGCGGCGGCGCGGACGAGCAGGCGCTCCGCCGTATGACGCGCGGCGGCGGACGGCGTGTTCGGCGCGACGATCGCGAACTCGTCTCCGCCCCACCGCGCGCCGAAATCCGTCTCGCGCATCGTCTCCAGGATCGCCACCGCCACGCCGCGGATGAGGCGATCTCCGGCGGGGTGCCCTTCCGCGTCGTTCACCTGCTTGAGACCGTCCACGTCGATGAGCAGCAGCGAAACCGGCGTGCCGTAGCGTTGCGAGCGCCGGAGCTCCTCGTCGAGGTGCATGCTGAGCGCGCGCCGGTTTGGAAGTCCCGTGAGCGGGTCCGTCTGCGACAGCGAGTGGAGCCGATCCGCCTGCTGTCCGAGGATGAAGCCGACAATCGCAAGCACCACGGCAGTGGCGCCAAGGACGTAGACGTACGTCAGGCGGTCCGACAGCAGCTCGGCTGCGATCGGCCTCGGCGAATACAGCTCGCGCAGCAGGAGCAATCCCGTCGGCGCGCCCATCGACAGGAGGATGCCGGCGATCGCGTACCAGAGGGCCCGGGGCGATCCTGGAAGTCTCATGGAGAGCCCAAATCGTTTCACCCGGAAAGGGCACGATTCAAGATGAAACGGGCGGACACTCGTCGACGTGCGTCGAGTCCTGCACGGACTCGGGCCGCGCAATCCCCGACGTCCAGGACGGCGGGTCGCTAGCGGGGAAGGAATCCGCCAGAACGCTGTCGACCGCCCGTTCGCGCTCGGGCCGGTCGGCGGACCAGTTCTGCCGCGGCTGCGGCTCGTAGGGCTTTGGCGATTCAGTCACGAACAACCTCGGATCTCGTTGAAGTAGATGCTCCTCTGCAGTGCAAGTCGCGATCCCGCTCGACCTTGCAACCTCCAACCTCCAACCTCCTCCTTCTGACGTAACATGCGGCGTCATGACCACACGAGACGAACGGACGCGCTGGACTCGCCGCGGGTGGATTGCCGCCGCGGGCACCGGCGTCGCAGGCGCCGTCCTCCGCGGGGATGCGGCGCCCATTGAAGATCAGAATACTCAACCCGCACCGAATCGAACGCCGCCCCTGCCGCTCGCCGAGTTCGAGCCCCGGAGCATGCTGCACGTCGAGGAAACGCGCGTCGGGCGCGCGCGCTTCCCTGTCATCGACTTTCACAGCCACATCTCGATGCGGCCCGGATCGCGACGGCGCGGCGTGCCTCCCGAGGAGCTGCTGAAGACCATGGATGCGGTCAACCTGCGCACCATGATCAACCTGACCGGAGGATCCGGAGAGGGCCTTGCGACGACGATCAAGGCCTTCGACCAGGCGTTTCCCGGACGGTTCCTGACCATGACCGAACCGACGTGGACGCGCGCGAGCGAGCCGGGTTACGCCGCGTGGCAGGCGGACGAACTGTCGAAAGCCAAATCCGCGGGCGCCGTCGGCCTCAAGATCCTGAAGACGCTCGGCCTGTACCTGCGCGATGGCGGCCCGGCCGGCAGGCTGGTGCGCGTCGACGACGAGCGGTTCGATCCCATGTGGGAGGCCGCTGGCACGCTTGGCCTCCCCGTGGCGATGCACGTGGGCGATCCGGAAGCGTTCTTCCTGCCGATCGATCGCTACAACGAGCGCTACGAGGAGCTGAGCGCGCACCCCGACTGGTCCTTCTACGGCAAGGACTTTCCCGCGTTCAAGGAGATCCTCGCCGCGCGCGATCGCGTCTTCGCGAAGCACCCGCGGACGACGTTCGTGGCGCTGCACGTGGGACACTGGGCCGAAAACCTGAAGGCCGTTGGCGAGATGCTCGATCGGTTTCCGAACGTGAACGTGGAGATCGCCGCCCGCATCGGCGAGCTCGGGCGCCAGCCGAGGACGTCGCGCAGGTTCTTCGAGACGTACCAGGACCGGATCCTGTTCGGCACGGACGCCATCCCGCTCGGCATCGAGACGCCGCAGCAGGTGTTCGGCGACGATCTCTATCGGATCTACTACCGCTTCCTCGAGACCGAAGACGAGTACTTCGATTACGCGCCGGCCCGCACCCCGCCGCAGGGCCGATGGCGCATCTACGGTCTCGGCCTCCCCGAGCCGATCCTCCGCAAGGTGTACCACGCGAACGCCGAGCGTGTTCTCGGCAGGATGCTGACGGGCAATGTGGCCGGCTGAAAATCCCGGGGCGGCGACGCTCGGCGCCGCCGTCCTCGTCTGCGGCCTCGCGCTCGGGACCTATGCGCTCCTGATCAAGGCGTTTCCCGGCCGTGCGACAGCCAATGCGATGGTCGCCGCAATCATGACCATCGGCGTTGCGATCGTGCTGGCCGCCGGCCTCGACCATCTTTGGGACGCGCAACGCGAGCGTGACGCGCGTATGGCCTCCGCCCGGCTTCGGCACCTGCAGCGGCTGCAGGCGCTCCTTCGCGAGGAATCCGGCGCGCTGAGCTCGATCGCCCAGGCGCTTCGCGATGGCCGGTACTTCGCGCTGGTCGCCAACGACGCGCGGCGCGCCGTCTGGCAGGATCGGACGCTGACGGCGGACGTCGAACGCCACTTTCCGGAGTACTACCAGGAACGCGAGCACCTGATCGACGCCATCGTGGAACACGACGGCGAGCTGGCGCGCGGCCGCCAGATCGTGTCCGCCGGACTGACGCTCACTCGAGCGGCGGAGCCGTATCGAGCCGATCTGCTCCAGGCGCTCGTCAGGAAGTGCGGGGGCGCGGGCGTCAGGCCGCACGAGACGTTGGGGACAACGGATGCCGTCCGCGCGTACGACGAGTACGGATGCAATCCGGAGGCAACGTACGTGTGCCGGATGCTCTTCGACCGCGCCGAGGATCTCGCGGATGCCGCGCTGCTGGCGAGCGCCGCGGCGCGGCGCTACGCGGAGGAAACCGTGCTGCACGGATCCTGCACGTACGCGCCGGGCGAATGAGCCTGCCTACTTGCCTTCGGGGTTGAGAATTACCTTCACGTAGTTTCCGGTGTTCAGATACGTCTGCGCGGCCTGCTGGATGGCCTCGCCCGTCAACGCCGCGATCTGCGCAGGCACGTCGACGGCTGCTGCGACGGTGTCCCCGTCGCCGTCCTCGTACCGCCGTACGATCTGGTTCAGCAGGTACCCGTTATCGTCGCCGTTCCGCTCGAACTCGCGCATGAGCGCGTCGCGAATCCGGGCGACCTGTGCGGGTGAAAACGACGTTCCCCTCACGTACTCGATCTCGTCGAAGACGCGCTTCACCAGCGTGGCCGTCCGTTCGGGATCGCACGTCCAGTCGATGCGGAGCGTGTACTCCGGCCGCGGGAACTTGTCGGTGTCGGGCGTGACCTCGATGCTGTACGTGCCGCCAAGCTCCTGCCGAATCGTGTCGAACAGCCGCGACTGCAGGACGAGCGTCATCGCGCGAAGCGCCGTGCGGTGCTGGTCGTCGTACTGGAACGGGCCGGAGAACACGATCGCCACCTCGCTCTTCGGTGCGATCCCCTTCGCCACCGTCTTTTCGACGATGCCCGAAGGTGGCTTGATCCCGAGGTCGCGCCAGGTCTCGTGTGCGTGCGTCGCCGGCAGGCTTGCGAGGTAGGTCTCCACGAGCGGCTTGATCGCCTCGGGCGTGAAGCTGCCGACGAACACGAACGTGAAGTTGTCCGCGTCGGCGAACCGCGCCTTGTAGAACGCGAACGATTTCGCGAGATCCCATCGATCGACCGTCGCGGGCGTCTCGGGCTGCCGCCTCGGGCTGCCGCCGCTGAGCGCGGCGTCGATCGTCTGATTGAACACGACGTCGGGGCTCGCCATCTGGTTCGCGAGGAGCCCGCGGGCCTGCGCCGCCAGCGCGGCGAACGCCGCCGGGTCCGCGCGCGGCTGCGTGAACCGCAGATGGATCAACTGGAACATCGTTTCGAGATCCGGCGGCGTGCTCCCGCCGCCCATCCCTTCGTCCAGCTCGCTGATGAACGGGCTGACGCTGACGGCCTTGCCGCTCAGCATCTTGTCGAGGATCCCGTCGCTGAACTCGCCGACGCCGCCGGCGGAAATCACTTCGTCGGCCACGCGCGCGGGAATGAAGTCCGCGTCGCTCGCCAGCGACGTCCCGCCGGGCGCGAACGCCCGGAACAGGATCTGGTCCTCCTTGAGCGTCGTCGGCTTCAGCACGACCGTTGCGCCGTTCGAGAGCGTCCACTCCGTGATCCCCGCCTCCGCGCGGACCTTCGTATTCACGATCGTGCCGCGCTGCGGCGGCGTCTCCATCAGCGTCTTCCCGGCCGCCGCGTCGACGTACGCCTCGAGCTGCCTCTCCGATGCAGCCTTCACCGCGGCCGCGAGCTGCGCCTGATCCGGCAGCACGACCCCCGAAACTTCCGGCGCGGACACGATCACGAGCCGGTTCTGATCCGGAAACCAGTCCTTGCTGAGCGCGTTGACCTCCGCGAGCGTGATGTCCGGCACGAACCGCCGGTGAAACGCGAGCTCCTGCCAGATCGTCGGCAGCGCTTCGTCCTGGAGGAAGTTGCGCGTGTATTCGTCGGCGCGGCTGGCCGACTCGCGATCCGGGCTTTGCGTGACGACGCGCTCGTAGCCGAGCATCATCGCCTGCTTGGCGCGCTCCAGCTCGGTCGCGGTGAAGCCGAAGCGCGTGACGCGCTGGATCTCGGTGACGAGCGCCTCGAGGCCGCGCGCGACACCGTCGTTCGAGACGAGCGCCTGTACCATCGCCTCGTCCTTCGTG
>JBKPTE010000015.1:0-93126 GCA_046735335.1 Acidobacteriota bacterium
GCCCCCCCCGCTGGGTGTAGTATGTGTTGTTTTTTTCAACTGGGGGGGTAAAAACACACCCCCCCAACACGCGTAGCCTTGGGGGGGTTATTTTACCCCCGCCGCACGCCTACCAGATGCGCACCCGATCCTCGGGCGCAATGTATAGCTTGTCGCCAGGCTTGACGCCCCAGGCCTCGTACCACGCGTCCACGTTCCGGAGCGGCGCGACCGCCCGTATCTGGCCGGGCGAATGCGGGTTGCTCACCAGCTGCTGGCGCAGCGCGCCGGGCCGCTGAAGCGTCCTCCACACCTGCCCCCACCCCAGGAACACGCGCTGATCGCCGGTGAAGCGGTCGATGACCTTCGCGGGCCTCCCCCCGAGCGACGCATGGTAGGCGTCGAGCGCGATCAGGACGCCGCCGAGGTCTCCGATGTTCTCCCCCATCGTCGCGCGGCCGTTGATGTGCAGGCCCGGGAGTTCGGGGAACGTATACGCTTCGTACTGGGCCCCGAGCTTGGCCGCCTGGGCCTCGAACTTCGCCGCGTCCTCGGCCGTCCACCAGTCCCGAAGACGCCCGCTGCCATCGGACTTCCGGCCCTGATCGTCGAAGCCGTGGCTGATCTCGTGTCCGATGACGCCGCCGATGCCCCCATAGTTGACGGCGGGGTCCGCATCCGGGTCGAAGAACGGCGGCTGGAGGATGGCCGCGGGGAAGACGATCTCGTTCTTCGTCGAGTTGTAATACGCGTTCACCGTCTGCGGATACATGCCCCACTCGGCGCGATCGACGGGATTGCCGATCCGCCGGCGCCGGTAGTCCCACTCGAATCGCCGCACACGCTGGACGTCGGCGACGAGAGCACCTGGAACGAGCGTCAGCGCCGAGTAGTCGCGCCACTTTTCGGGGTAGCCAATCTTCACGGTGAAATGGGACAGCTTCTCGAGCGCCTGTTCCTTTGTGGCCGGCCCCATCCACGTCAGACGTTTGATGCGTTCGCCGAGCGCCGTCCGCAAGTTTGCGACGAGCGCGTCCGCTTTGGCCTTGGCTTCGGGCGGAAAGTACCGCGCCACGTAGTCGCGCCCGATCGCTTCGCCCATCGCGCTCTCTGCGAACGCGACGGCGCGCCGCCATCGTTCCCGCTGCTCCGGCTGGCCCGTGAGGAACTTCGAACGGAACTCGAACTCGGCGTCGGCGGAGCGCTTCGACAAGTAGGGCGCGAGGTCGTCCGTCGTTCGAAACGCTTCCCACGCCTGCAGGGTCGCGAGATCCGTATCCGCGAACACGCGCGCAATCTTCGGAAACGCCGTGTTCTGCGCCACGATTGCGCGTTCGGCACTGGTGACGCCGGCGGCCTCGAAGAACGTCCGCCACGGAAACGAGGGCGCCTCCTTCTCCAGGTCCGCGGGCGTCATCGGGTTGTAGGTCTTGTCGCGGTCGCGGCTCTCCGCACGGGCCCAGTGCGCTTCCGCCACGCGCGTCTCCATCGCCACGACCTTCGCCGCCGCATCCGCCGCGTTCGGCCAGCCGGCCATGTCCAGCATCTGCGCAACGTACTGGCGATATCGATCCACCTGCGGCCTGAACTTCGCGTCGAGGTACATGTCTCGATCGCCGAGTCCGAGGCCTGACTGTCGAAGGAGCAGCGAGTACACTTCCGGCCGCTTGGCATCGTCGCTGACGGCCGGGGCAAAGAAGCTCGCGCCGAATCCCCCGAGCGACGCCCCCATCAGCCGTGCGATGTCGTCCTTTGACGCGGCTTCCTTGATCGGCTCCAGCTGCGCGGCGAGCGGAGCGGCGCCCGCACGCTCCACGGCCGCCTCGTCCATGAAGGCTCGGTAGAGCGTCGCGATCTTCGCGCGATCGGCGTCGCCGTCATCGTCGCTGCTGTAGGCGTCCAGCATCGTGCGCAGCCGTGCCTCGGAGAGGTCGCGCAACACGACGAACGGGCCCCACGACGTTCGGTCCGGCGGTATCTGCGTGGTCTTCGCCCACGTGCCGTTCACGAACCCGAACCAGTCGTCGCCGGGCTTGACGCTCCGATCCATTCCGGATGCGTCGAACCCCCATGTACCATAGTGGATTGGCTTCGACGGATCGACGGATGCCGAGCCGCCGTTCTGCGCGGGCGCAAAGAGCGCGATCGTCGTGCAGCTCTCGTCGAGACACCGATCCTGGGCAGCGGCTGGAACCGCGGCACAGAGCGCCAGCGGCACCGCCACGACGGCGATCCTCTTCAATGCGACCTCCTTCACCGGCGGCGGCCCGCTCAGTTGTGGACGACGGTGACAGTGTAGTTGACGGGCGTGTCTGCCGTGACGTTGCCGACGTCGTACATCCGCACGCAGTACGTGCCGGCCGTGGCAGCCGTCGCCGTGAACGAGAAGCCTTTCGTGGCGGCGTCATTGGCCAGCGTCGCCTGGCAAATGGTTCCGAGTGTCGTCCCGATGCTGAAGCCGATCGTGACGGTGTCGACCGGCTGCAGGTCCGTCAGCGTGGCTGTAACCGTCCCGCCTGCATTGGCGGTGAACGTCTGCGTATTGGCGCCGTTCTGCGCAACGGTGCCGGTCAAGGTATCGGTGACCTGTGTTGGTGTCGGGGTCGTCGGCGTCGTGCTGCTGCCGCACGCGCCGAACAGCGCTGCCGCGCACGCGAGCGCGGCGGCGCGCGTGGCCCTCTTCACTGCCTTCATGAACACTCCTGATAGACTACGAACCCGGTGGCCCGCATAGGTCTCATTGCCGGCAACGGCCGGTTTCCCTTCCTCGCGCTGCAGGGAGCACGCAGTCTGGGCCACGACGTCACGGTCGTGGCGGTCAAGGAAGAGGCCTTTCCGCAGCTCGAGCGCGCGGCGGCCGAGGCCGGCGCCGCGCTGCACTGGGTCTCACTCGGGCATCTCGGTAAGTGTATCAAGCTCCTGAAGGCCGCTGGCGTGGATCGGGCGATCATGGCCGGCCAGGTGAAGCACGCTAAGATCTTCTCGGGTATCGTCCCCGATCTCACGCTGCTCTCGGTCCTCTCGCGCCTCAGGAGCCGCAACACGGACGCGTTGATCTCCGCCGTCGCCGACGTGCTGCGCGGCGAAGGCATCGAGCTGCTCGACTCGACGGCCTTTCTCTCTCCGCTGATGGCGCGCGCCGGCTCCTTGACGAGGCGTGCGCCGACTCCGGAGGAATGCGAGGACCTCGAATTCGGGTACCGGACGGCCGATGCCATCGCCGCGCTGGACATCGGGCAGGCGATTGTCGTCAAGGATCGCGCCGTTGTTGCCGTCGAAGCGATGGAAGGGACGGACGTGGTGATCCAGCGGGCGGCAACGATCGCCGGTCCCGGCACCCGCGTCGTGAAGGTCGCGAAGCCGAACCAGGACATGCGCTTCGACGTCCCCGTCGTCGGCGTCGCGACGATCGAGGCCATGACGGCTGCCGGGGCGACCGCGCTTTCGATCGACGCGGAACGGACACTCGTCGTCGACGGCGACCGCTTCTACGAGGCGGCCGATCGGTCGAACATCGCCGTCGTTGGACGCCCGCGGGAGCGGCAGGGTGGCTGACGCGTCGATTCGTGTCGCGGTCATCGGTGTCGGCCATCTCGGGCGTCATCACGCCCGAATCCTCTCGGAGTTGCCAGGCGCTCGTCTGACAGCCGTCGTCGACACGATCGAGGAGCGCGCGCGGGCTGCAGCGGAGCCGTCCGGCGCCGAAGCGCTCACAGACTATCGCGCGCTGCAAAATAGCGTCGACGCCGTCACGATTGCGGTCCCCACGGAGCTCCATCGCGAGATCGCACAGCCATTTCTCGAGCGGGGCGTTCCGGTGCTCGTCGAGAAGCCGATGGCACGGTCGCTGGCCGAGGCGGACGATCTTCTGCAGGCCGCGCGGAGGTCGAATGCAATCTTCGCCGTCGGCCACACCGAGCGCTACAACCCCGCAATCGCCGCGATTCTCCCGCTCGTGTCGAGGCCGCGCTTCATCGAGGTGCATCGGCTCGGCGCGTTTCCGGATCGGAGTCTCGACATCGATGTCGTGTTCGATCTCATGATTCACGATCTCGACGTCATTCTCTCGCTCGTGCAGTCGCCGGTGAGCGCGATCGAAGCCGTCGGCGTGCCCGTCCTGACGACGCGCTACGACATTGCGAACGCGCGTCTGAGATTCGAGGACGGCTGCATCGCGAACATCACCGCGAGCCGCATCAGCCGCGAGCGCGTGCGGAAGATCCGGTTCTTTCAACAGGACGCGTACATCTCGATCGACTACGCGGCGCAGAAGGTCGAAGGCTATCGGCTGGTGCGGCGCGACGGCGCGCGGCCGGATATTCAGGGTGGCCAGCTTCCCGTGCAGCGCGAGGAGCCGCTGAAGCGTGAACTGGCGGATTTCGTTGGCGCGGTGCGCGACAGGCGCGCGCCGCTGGTCACCGGAGACGATGGACGGCGGGCGCTGGCGCTCGCGCAGGCGATTGCAGAGAAGATGGAGAGTGTGACGCGGCCCTGAAAGGACCGCGCCACGATCGTAGGGCGGCGCATGTTCAAAGACCTCAACGCATTCATCGCGGCACTGGACAGGGGACGCGAGCTGGCGCGCATAGCGGAGCCGGTCAGCCCGGACCTCGAAATCTGCGCGGTGACGGACCGCGTGTCGAAGTCACCGGGCGGCGGGCCTGCGCTGCTGTTCGAGCGGCCGACGGGCTACGACGTCCCGGTTGCGATCAACCTGTTCGGATCCCTGAAGCGCATGTGCCTGGCGCTCGGCGTCAAGTCGCTCGACGACCTCGCGGCCGAGATCGACGAGCTGTCCACGCCGAAAATTCCGTCCGGCATGCTCGACGCGCTGAAGATGCTGCCGACGGTGAACCGTCTGCGCGATTTGATGCCGAGGACCGTCGGCAATGGCGCGTGTCAGGAAGTCGTGCGGAAAGACGGCCGTCTCGACGACCTTCCAATCCTGAAGTGCTGGCCCGAGGACGGCGGCCGGTACATCACGCTTCCTCTCGTGTTCACCAAGGACCCGCAGACCGGCACGCGCAATATCGGCACGTACCGCATGCAGGTGTTCGACGCGCGCTCGACGGGCATGCACTGGCAGCGGCACAAGGGGGGCGCGCAGCACTACCGCGTCGCGGAAAAGCTTGGCAAGCGGATGCCGGTCGCGGTCGCGCTCGGCCCCGATCCGGCGCTCGCGTATTCGGCAACGGCGCCCATGCCCGAGGGGCTCGACGAACTGATGCTCGCAGGTTTTCTGAGACGCGAGCGTGTCGACCTGGTGAAGTGCGTCACCGTCGACATGGAGGTTCCGGCGAACGCGCAGATCGTACTCGAAGGGTACGTCGAACCGGGCGAGCGCCGCCGCGAAGGCCCGTTCGGCGATCACACCGGCTTCTACTCGCATCCCGACGACTACCCCGTCTTCCACCTCACGTGCATCACGCATCGGCGGAATCCGATCTATCTGACGACCATCGTCGGCGTGCCGCCGATGGAGGACTACTACCTGGGCAAGGCGAGCGAGCGGATCTTCCTGCCGCTCATCCGCAAGACGCTGCCGGAGATCGTGGACATGCACTTTCCGGCCGCTGGCATCTTTCACAACCTCGTGATCGTCTCGATCGACAAGCGGTATCCGGGCCACGCGCGCAAGATCATGAATGCGTTCTGGGGCCTGGGGCAGTTGATGTTCTCGAAGACGATCCTCGTCGTCGATCGCGACGTCGACGTGCAGAACGAGGCCGAAGTCGCGTGGATCGTGGGCACGCACATCGATCCCGAGCGCGACATCCAGTTCACGCGCGGCCCGATGGACGACCTCGAGGACGCGACGGACCTGCCCGCGTACGGCGGGAAGATGGGCATCGACGCGACGCGGAAGTGGGCCTCCGAGGGTTTCAGGCGCCAATGGCCGACGCGTATCAAGACGACGCAGCAGGCGGCCGCGCGCGCGGAAGCGATCTGGGCGCGTATACGCCAGGGATGGAAGGCATGACCGCGATTTCGATCGACGAAGCGCAGACGCTGCTCCAGAGCCACGATCTGCTCGGGATTGGCTCGCGCGCGGACGAGGAACGGCGCCGTCGCCACGGCACACGCACGACCTTCGTGCGCGTGCTCGAGCTGCACGTCGATGCGCTGCCCGCGGCGCTCCCGACACCGTTCAGCGCAGGGGAGATCAGGCTCGTCGGAAAGCCGGCGTCGATCGAAGACGCGTCGACGAAGATTGCACAGGCCCGCGCGCTGGCGGGTACGCACGCGCTGACAGCGTTCTCGCTCGACGATCTCGAAGCGCTATCTGAAGGTCCGCCGGCACGTTTGCGCGACCTGTTCGTGGCCTTGACGAGCACCGGGCTCGAGACGATTGCAGACGCTCCGGTCGACGCGCTCCAGGATCCGATCGGCACGCTCCGCGCCGCACGCGACGCCGGACTTGCCGTTCCGCGCTTGACCGTCCGCCGCCTCGCTGGCGGCGAGATCATTCCGCTCGTCCAGCGGGCGCGCGAGATGCAGGCCGCGGCCGGCGGCATCCGCACGTTCGCGCCTCTGCCCCGCGTCAGCTCGCCATCGCAGCCGTCGACTGGCTACGAGGACGTGAAGACGGTCTCCGTCGCGCGGCTGCTGTGCGACACGATCGACAGCATTCAGGTGGACTGGGCGCTGTACGGTCCCAAGCTCGCGCAGTTCGCGCTGACGATTGGCGCGGACGATGTGGACGCCCTTTCGCCGTTCGAAGGCAATCTGGGCCGGCGGCGCAGCCCGATCGAGGAGATCCGCGGCAACATCATCGCCGCGGGACAGGAGCCGGTTGAACGGGATGCCGCCTTCAATCGACGGTTCTAGGGTTCTCGGGTTCTCGGGTTCTCGGGTTCTCGGTTCTCGGGTTCTAAGGTTCTAGGGTTCTAAGGTTCTGAGGTTCTGAGGTTCTTAAGGTTTCTGGTGGTTCGGCTACCTCGAGGAGACCAGTTTTTTTTCCGCTGCGGGCTCGTGGAGGAACTGGTCGGCCATTTCGGCCAGGCGTGCGGTGAAGCCGTCGGCGTCCAGATCGCCGTATTTCGTCCGGAACCGCTCGATCGGCACCACCGCCTTGGCCATCGCGCGATGACCGCCGGCCGATCCGAGCTCCGCGAACCAGCGCTTCACGAACTCGCCCGCGTTGCGTGAGTAGCCGAGGTTCCGCACGCTCACGACGAGCGTCTGGCCGACGATGCCGGCGACGATCGTCCATTTGACGTCTTCGAGCTGCAGGAAGAAGTCCGCGGTATAGGGGATGAAGTCCTCCCGCGGCGCTTCGCCGATGAACGCGGTGAACACCTGATCGCGGAGGATCCCCGTGCGGCTCGCGCGCGTGACGTACTCGAGCCGCTCGAGCGTGATTTCCGCCCCCTCCATCTTGCGGATGAGCGCGGCATCGGCGAGCGGGTAGAGGAACGTGAACGCGTCGAGATCCACCCGGTTCGTGTGGCGCGCGAAAAAGAGCGTGTCGGACTTGATCGCGTACAGCATCGCCGTCGCGGTACGCTCGGAGATGTTCACGTCGACCGCGCGGAGGTGTTCGGTCAGGATCGTCGAGGTCGAGCCGTAGTCCGCTCTGATGTCCTTGAACACCGCGCTGTAGCCTGGCTGCTCCGGGTGATGATCGATGACGAGGTCGGCGCGATCGAGGAGGCCGCCGAAGTAGTGCGGCTGGACGTCGACGGTGGCGATGCGGTCGAAGCCCTCGAAGGACCCCGGCGTAATCTGCTCGACGTGGATGTCGAGCATGTTCGCCATGCGCAGGTTCTCCGGACGGGTGACACCCTGGACGGCGCCGATGATCGCCGTCGTCTTGGTGCGGCGCAGCAGGTTGCGGAGCGCCAGGCCGCTGGCCAGCGCGTCGGGATCCGGATCATTGTGGAGCAGGATCAGCACGCGATCGGCGTCCGCGAAATAGCGCTGATACTGCTGGACCCGCGCGCGGGTCATCGACCGGCTGAGCTCGGTCACCAGCGTCGGCCGGAGCAGCTCCGAGAGGTCCAGGTGTGTGACCTCGGAGAGGTCCGCGCGCTGACCGTCGCCGCGCCCGATTGCCGCGCGCTTGCCGGTGTGCAGCACGTAGACGAGCGTCCCGCCGGAGTCGCGCACGGCGTCGAGCACCTTCTTGATGCTGCGCCTGCCGGTATCTTCAATGATGAAACAGGTGTTCGGGGAGATGTCCGCTTTGAGGTAGGTATCGACGCGCCGGGGATCGCCGACCGCTACATCGATCCCCGCGTCGTGAAGGCGCCGGGCGAGCGGGCGGCTCTCGACGAGGAAGTCGACCTCGAAGCTGGGCAGCAGGACCTCGTCGAGCGATCTGATGACGAGCTCGTCCTGACAGATAGCCAGAACGCGCACGTCAGACGGACCTCACGAGAGCGCCGCGCCGCCGGGGCATACGCATGCCAAACGTTCATTATACGCTGGCTCGACCGCGCGCTGTCCGCGCAACTAAAGTTGCGCGCGACGAACCGGCTCGCGACGGCACGTCCCCCGCGTCGTCCGTGTCGTCCGCGGCCAAAGTTGCGCCTTAACGGCACGTCCTCCGCGTCCGTGTCGTCCGCGCCCAAAGTTGCGCGCGAGGGCACGTCCTGCGCGTCGTCCGCGGCCAAAGTTGCGCGCGACCTTGCGCGTTACGGGGTCGTGTTGCTGGCGCTGGCTGCAGGGCCCCTGGCCGCACAGCAGGCTCCGCCCGCGGCCGCGCCGCCGTGCGCGGCGTGCGCCGAGATCAGCCTGACCCCCGCGCAGGCGCTTGCGGCGCCGCCGGACCTGAATGGGACGCATCTGCTGCTCCGAGTCGCGCCGGGAACCGCCAGCGTGGACTGGTCCGCGACGCTCGCCGATCTTCGGGCGCGGAAGGGCAGCGTGGGCATTCACATCACGGACGTTCCTCGCGACGATGATCCGCTGCTGTCCATAGGCGGCGACGCCCTTTTGATCGAGGTCCATCAGGGCGATCCCGACCGGCTGGCGTTCTCGTTGAAGCAGGCGTTCACGCGTGCGCGCGCGATCCGCTCGACGACGACCCTGGTCCTCGCTGCCGGGCGGCACACGCTTCGGGACCTGCTCCAGCGCGACGTCGGTCCCTATGCCGACGCCCTGCTGTCGTTCGACGAGCCGCTCGGCGCCGCGGCGGCGGCCGGGCATCCTGAATGGCGCATGCACGACGGCCGACTGCAGGCCGCCGCACAGGTGATCGACGCGAGAGACAGCGCGGATGCGACGGTGTGGACACTGACGGCCGATGCGGTAGACGCCTCGTCGGTGCTGCGCGATCTCGCGGTGCTCCAGTCCTGGCTGCCGCGCGGCCTCGTGTCGGTTCCGGAGCGCGCGATGCGGTGCGGAGCCACGGCGCCGCCGACGTTTCTCGACCCGCAGACGCTCGACCTCGTCGCGAATGCGGCCTCGTGCGCACCTGACGCGAACGTCGTCACCGACGTCCAGGGCGCGACCCTCGATCGGGTGCAGGTGCGCGGCGCGACGCTCGTGCGCCTGCGCGGAGGGACGGGCGAGCGCTTCGCGCAAGGCGTCGAAGTCGCGGGTGCGCGAAAGCTGACCGTCGAAGAAGTGATCGCGCGTCATCAGGCCGCCGTGGCGCGTCAGCACCGCGAGGTGCGGACGGCAATCGCGACCGGCACGTTGACCCTGACGTTCGAAGCGCCGGGCTTTCCGGCGCCCGTGACCGTCACCTCGCGAACGACCATCTATCGGTCGGACGCGCGCACGGATTTTCAGCAGCAGGACATCCGCGTGAACGGCGTCTCGTTCTCGGGGGGCGGCGTTCCGCGTCTTCCGATCATCGAGCCGGAGCGCGTCGCCGCTCCGCCGCTCGCGATCGCGCTGAACGCGTCCTACACTTACCGCCTGATCGGACGCGAGACGATCGACGGTCACGACTGCTATCTCGTCGCGTTCTCCCCGCACGACCGGCACCAGCCGCTGTTCGACGGCCGCGCATGGATCGACGCACGCGAGTTCGCGCTCGTGCGGACGTCCGCGGTACAGACCGGACTGCGCGGACCCGTCACGGCGTCCGAGCAGATTGACGACTTCCGCCCGGCAAGGCTCGGCGTCTGGACGCTCGCGAGATCCGACGTCCGCCAGACGTACGAAGGAGCGGCCGTGCGGACCCCGATTCATCGTCTGCTGATCCTCGATCGATACGAGATCAATCCGGCCGACTTCACTACGCGGCGCGAGGCGGCGTATGCGTCGAACGATGTGCTGCTGCGCGATACACCCCAGGGCTTCCGCTATCTGGTGAGGCCGGCGCGATCCCCCAGCGCATCGCCCGCACGCGTGGAGCCGGTCGTCGCCCCCCGGATCGAGCGCGTGCGCACGATCGCCGCGGGCGTCATCGTCGATCCGAACATCTCGCGCCCGCTGCCGTTCGCCGGCCTGAGCTACGTCGACTTCGATCTGTTCGGCACCGGCGCGCAACTGAACGTCTTCTTCGGCGGCAGCTACGGTCAGATGGCGTTCTCGGCGCCGTCCGTCCATGGCACGCGGTGGCAAATCGCGGCGCGCGCGTTCGGCATCGCGTCGTCGTACAACGATCGCGCGTTCGTCGACGGCCGCGAGCTGTACGAGCAGGACATCCGCCAGCGGCCAGCGCAGGCTTCGGTGTGGGCGCTGCGTCCGGTCAGTCCGCGCGTCTCCCTGCGTGTTGGCTACGAGTGGAGCTACACGCACTACTCCGGCGGCGACGTCACCGCACCGGCGTTCATCGTTCCCGCGAACCAGGTGGTTCATGCCGCGCTCATGGGGATGGACGTCCAGCGCGCCGGCTGGCAGGGATCGGTGTGGTGGCGTCCTGCGCGCCGCGCGGGCTGGCGTCTCTGGGGATTGCCGGCGTCCAGCGGGTACGATCCGTCACAGGCAGACTTCCAGCAGTACGGCGTCAGCATGTCCCGCTCGCTGGCGATTCCTCCTCGCCTTGCTGCCCGATTCGAAGCGGCCTGGATGGGCGGGCAGGATCTCGATCGCTTCAGCCGCTATTCCTTCGGGACCTTCGACAACCGCCTGCACGGGTACCCGTCCGCGCTGATCCGGTACGATCGCGGCGCCGTGCTCCGGAGCGCGATTGGCTGGTCCGCCGCACGGGCGCTCCGGATCGATGGGTTCCTCGATACGGCGCAGGTCCACGATCCCGGGTTCGGATCCCGCTCGCGCAACTACACGGGATTCGGCGCGGCGCTCGAAGCGCCCGCTCCCTTCCGCATGCTCGCCGCCATCGAGTGGGGGTATGGCATCCGCGGCATCAACCCGGATGGCAGCACCGGCACGCACGTGATTCGAATCACCGGCTACAAGGTCTTCTGACGGAAACAGCACAGCGTGAGTCGGGACGCGCGCGCTCGTATCCTTCGGCCTTCCTCCAGCAGATCAATCACGCGGAAGCGCGGCCCTGACCGGCCGCGCAGGAGCGACGCTCATGGGTCCACTCCACCGTTCCGTCCTCGTTCTCTCTGACGAAGATCCGAACCTGCTGGTCTCGCACAAGGTGTTTCTCTCGGTCGGCCACGACGAGTACAGGTCGTGGGCCATGCGCGACCACGTCGAACGCGCGCGCGACTCCGCATCAGCCTCGGCTTCTTCTTCGCTGCGGGTTCAGCAGCGCGAGGACGGGCCGACGATCGATCAGATCGTGCTGTCCGCCGACACCTTCTGAACGCATCGCCAGGGCTGCAGCACAACGACACGACGATCGTTCTGCGCTAGCGACCTGATCAGGACGCGCGGATCGCGCCTTTCGATGCGGACCGGTCTGTCTTAACATGACGTGATCATCCCCGGGGGCATCCATGCGTCCACTCTCAGCGGCGGTCCTGCTCCTTGCGACGAGCCTTGCGGTGGCGCCGCAACAGCCTACGTTCCGCACGGCGATCGATCTCGTCCATTTCGGAGTTACGGTCGTCGACAAGCAGGGACGTCCCGTCACCGGGCTGACGGCGAACGACTTCGAACTGGTCGAGAACGGGAAGAAGCAGGCGCTTCGATTCTTCGCCGCCGGCGATCCTGCCGCCGCGCCGGCGCTGCACATCGGGTTGCTGCTCGATACGAGCGGCAGCATGACGGACGACCTGCGAGACGCGCGCTCGGCGGCGATCAAGTTCGTGAACGCGCTCGACTATGCGGTCGACGTCACGCTCGTCGACTTCGATACGGAAGTGCGGGTCGCGCGCTTCGAGCCCGAAGCGTACGAACATCTCGTCGAACGCATTCGGATGCGGAAGCCGGACGGGTGGACCGCGCTGTACGACGCGCTCGGCCTCTATCTCAACGGCGCGCAGGAGCAGGATGGCCAGAAGATCCTGGTGCTCTACACGGACGGCGGGGACACGCGCAGTTCGCTGACCTTTCACGACGCGCTCGACCTGCTCAAGGCGTCCGACGTGACCGTCTACGCCGTGGGGTACCTCGAGCACCAGTCGTCCGGCACGCGCACGCAGCAGCGCATGGAGCTCGAGCGCTTCTCCGGCATCACCGGCGGACAGGCATACTTCCCGATGGGCGGTAAGGATCTGGAAGACGTGTTCGGGAAAATCCGCCAGGAGATCGCCGCGCGCTATTCGCTGGGCTATGTCTCCTCCGACCCGCGCACCGACGGCGCCTGGCGGGAGGTCGAGATCAAGCTGCTGCGCCCGGGTCTCAAAGGCGTCCGCCTGCGCACGCGCGCGGGCTATTTCGCCCCGTACAAGAAGCCTGCCTCCTAGCACGCGCCACTGAAGCTGCGCGCGACGGCTGGCCGTGCAACTGAAGTTGCTCGCTACGGCCGGCCACAACTAGAGTTGCGCGCTACGGCCCAACCTCCCCTGTGGTACGATCGTCTGTTCCATGTCGTCGAAGTACGACCGCTTTACGCTCGTCACCGATTTCGAGCTCCGCGGCGACCAGGCGCGGGCCATCGACGAGCTCGTCGAGGGGCTCAACCGAGGGGACAGCTCCCAGGTCCTGCTCGGCGTGACCGGCTCGGGCAAGACCTTCACGATGGCGCAGTGCATCGCGCGCGTGAACCGGCCGACGCTCGTCATGGCGCACAACAAGACGCTAGCCGCGCAGCTCTATCAGGAGTTCCGCCGGTTCTTCCCCGAGAACGCCGTCGAGTACTTCGTCAGCTACTACGACTACTACCAGCCCGAAGCCTACGTTCCCACGACCGACTCGTACATCGAGAAGGAAGCGACGATCAACGACGAGATCGACCGCATGCGGCTCTCGGCGACGCGGTCGCTGTTCGAGCGACGGGACGTCATCATCGTCGCGAGCGTGTCGTGCATCTATGGCCTCGGTTCGCCCGAGGCGTACTACGGGATGATGCTGCCGCTCGAACGCGGGCAACGCATCGATCGGGAACAGATCCTCCGCAAGCTGGTCGAGATCCAGTACGAGCGGAACGATCACGAGTTCACGCGCGGCGTGTTCCGCGTCCGCGGCGACATCGTCGAGGTCTATCCGTCGTACGAGGACACAGCGCTCCGCATCGAGCTTTTCGGCGACGAGGTCGACGAGCTGATCACGTTCGATGCGCTCACGGGGAAGAGCATCCGGCGGCACGACAAGGTGGCGATCTATCCCAAGACGCACTTCGTCACCCCGCGCGAGCGCACCAAACAGGCCGTCGAGAGCATCAAGGCGGAGCTCGAGTGGTACCGCACGAAGCTCGAATCCGAAGGCAAGGTCCTCGAGGCGCACCGGCTCCATCAGCGGACGATGTTCGATCTCGAGATGATCAAGGAGATCGGGTACTGCCACGGGATCGAGAACTATGCGCGGCACCTGACGCAGCGCGCGCCCGGAGAACCGCCGCCGACGCTGCTGGACTATCTTCCGCCGGACGCGCTCACGATCGTCGACGAAAGCCACCAGACGATCCCGCAGATTCGCGGGATGTATCACGGCGATCGCTCGCGGAAGGAGGTGCTCGTCGCGTACGGGTTCCGGCTGCCCTCGGCGCTCGACAACCGGCCGCTCAATTTCGAGGAGTGGGAGACACGAGTCAGCCAGCTGCTGTTCGTCTCCGCGACGCCCGGGCCCTACGAGCTGCGGCGCGCCGGCGGCGCCGTCGTGGAGCAGATCATCCGCCCGACGGGCCTCCTCGACCCCGTGATCGACGTGCGGCCCGTCCGCGGCCAGGTCGACGATCTGCTGTCGGAGATCCGGGAGCGCGCGGGCCGCGGCGAGCGCGTGCTGGTCACCACCCTGACGAAGCGGATGGCGGAGGATCTCACGCAGTACTATCAGGAGCTCGGCGTGAAGGTCCGATACCTTCATTCAGACATCGACACGCTCGAGCGGATCGAGATCCTGCGCGATCTCCGGCGCGGCGTGTTCGACGTCCTCGTCGGGATCAACCTGCTGCGCGAGGGGCTCGACCTTCCCGAAGTCTCGCTCGTGGCCATACTTGACGCCGACAAGGAAGGGTTTCTGCGGTCCTCCGGGTCGCTCATCCAGACGGTCGGGCGCGCGGCACGCAACGTGAACGGCCGGGCGATCATGTACGCGGACAGGGTGACCGATTCCATGCGGCAGGCCATCAACGAGACGGACAGGCGCCGGCAGATTCAGGAGGAGTACAACCGCGAGCACGGGATTACGCCGGCGTCGATCGTCAAGAGCATCGACGAGGTGCTGACGAGCGTGTACGAACGCGATTACGTCACGGTCGCCACGAGCGCCGACGAAGCGGGCCTGTTCCGCACGCACGGCGAGCTCGACGCGTACATCACCGCCCTCCAGGCGCAGATGAAGGCAGCCGCCGCGAACCTGGAGTTCGAGAAGGCCGCCTCGCTGCGCGACCGCATCAAGACGCTGAAGAGCCGGGAGCTGGGTCTGGCCGGGAGCCGCCGCTGAGTGGGCCCGAAGCTCCAGGAGTGGTCGAAGGCCGCCCTGCTCGAAGTGCAGGAGTACGTGCGGCTCATCGGAAAGTTCGGCCGCGCGCTCGTGACGCCGCCCATGTACGGGCGCGACATCCTGGAGCAGTTCGATGCGGTCGGCATCGGGTCGCTCACCGTGGTCCTCCTCACCGGCATGTTCACCGGGATGGTGCTCGCGCTCAACTCCGGGTACACGCTCGACCAGTTCGGCGCGCGCTCGATGATTGGGCGCCTCGTGAGCGCGTCGATGGTTCGCGAGCTGGGACCGGTGCTCACCGGCCTGATGGTGGCCGGTCGCGTGGGATCGGGCATCGCCGCGGAGCTGGGCTCGATGATGGTGACGGATCAGATCGCCGCGCTGCGCGCGCTGGGCACGGACCCGATCCGCAAGCTCGTCGTGCCGCGGATTCTCGCCGGCCTCCTGATGGTGCCGCTCCTGACCGTCGTCTCCACGGGCATCGGCATGGTGGGCGGGTGGATCGTCACGGTGCTGCAGTTCCACGTCGCCGGTACCGTGTACTGGAACAGCGTGGTCGCCGGTTTGTACATGCAGGACATCTGGATGGGCCTGATCAAACCGTTCGTCCTGGGCTTCACCATCGTGAGCATCGGGTGCCACGTGGGCCTTCGCGCGGGCGGCGGAACGCAGGGCGTGGGCCGGGCGACCACGAACGCCGTCGTGGCAAGCTCGGTTGCGGTCATCGCCGTTGACTTCCTGGTCACGAAGCTCCTGATCGTGCTGATCTACTGATGGCCGTCCATCCTGCGACGCGTTCGCCGCTCCTCGAGGAAGCGCTCTCGCACGGAGGACCCATCATCGTCTTCGACGGCGTGAGCCTGTCGTTCGACGAAAAGGTCATCCTGCACGACGTGAGCTTCACGCTGCAGACGGGGCACACGAAGATCTTCCTGGGCGCCAGCGGCGCGGGCAAGTCCACGATCCTCCGGTTGATCCTGGGATTGCTGAAGCCGGATTCGGGACGCATCTTCGTCAACGGCGAGCGCGTCGACAACATGAACGAGGATCAGCTGATGAGCGTCCGCGCGGACCTCGGCATGGTGTTCCAGGAAGGGGCGCTCTTCGACTCCCTCACCGTGCGCGAGAACGTCGGGTACAAGCTGTTCGAGGAGCTGCAGTGGCCGATCGACAAGGCCAACACACGCGTCGCCGAGGTGCTCGGCTTCATCGGACTGGCCGATTTCATCGATCGCATGCCCGCCGAGCTGTCCGGCGGACAACGGCGCCGCGTCGCCATCGCGCGCGCGATGGCCGCCAAGCCCCGGATCCTCCTGTACGATGAGCCGACGACGGGCCTCGATCCGATCACGGCGATTACCGTCGACGAGGAGATCATCAAGCTGCGCGATCTGGAGAACGTCAGCTCCGTCCTGGTGACGCACCAGCTTCGCGACGCGTTCTACGTCGCGGAACACACCGCCATGCGCAACGGCGACGACGTCCGCTTCGAGCGCGCGCAGGCGGCGAAAGCGGACGAGGCGGAGTTCATCATGCTGCGCGACGGCGGGATCGCGTTCGAAGGCAACGCTGCCGAGCTGCGCGCGCATGCCGCGGTCGATCCCTACATTGCCGCGTTTCTGTCGTAGGTCTTCCTTCCGGTTGGAGCCGGAAGCACGAATTGTCTCGAGGAGAGTGTCATGCCGCGGACGCGTTCGCTGGCCTGGTCGGAGCTGAAGATTGGGATCCTCGCCGTCGTCGCGATCGTGTTGACCGCGATGATCATCATCGCCGTGGGCGGGCAGACCGGCTTCGCGTGGGAGCGCTACGAGCTGAAGACGACGTTCGACAACGTGCAGGGGCTCAAGAGCGGCGCGATCGTGCGCGTGGCGGGCGTCGAGGTAGGAAAGGTCACCGACGTCGACTTTGCCGGCGCGGCCGTGCAGGTCACGCTGTCGGTGCGCAAGGACATGCGATCCCGGATCACGACCGACTCGCGCGCGTCGATCGGATCGTTGAGCCTGCTGGGGGAGCCGGTCATCGACATCACGCCGTCGGCGACCGGCACGCCGCTCAACAGCGGTGACTTCATCCAGGCGGGACGCGCGCAGGGCCAGATCTCCGACGTCGCGGCGAGCGCGAGCGCGGGGCTCGAACAGGCCACGGCGCTCCTGAAAGATCTCAGGGCGGGCAAGGGAACGATGGGCAAGCTGTTCACGGATCAACAGCTCTACACGGACATCGACGCGTTCGTGTCGTCCGCACAGGTCGTTGCGGGCTATCTCTCGAAGGGGCAGGGCACGCTCGGCATGCTGGTGCGGGATCCCGCGGCCTACCGGCAGCTGAATGGTGCGCTCACGAACCTGCAGCAGATGACCCAACGCATCAACGCGGGCGAGGGGAGCCTCGGGCAGTTCCTCAAGGACGACAAGCTGGCGCGTTCGCTCAGCTCCGCGTCGGGTAACATCGATCAGATCACCGGACGCTTGAACAAGGGGGAAGGGACGGCAGGGAAGCTGCTGACGGAAAAGGAGCTGTACGACCGGCTGAACGCCACCGCGGCGCGCGTCGAGACGCTGACCACGAATCTGAATCAGGGGCAGGGGACGGCGGGACAGCTGCTGCGGGACAAGCAGTTGTATGACAATATGAATGCGGCCGCGAGCGAGCTTCGCGGGCTCATTGCGGACATTCGAAAAGACCCGAAGAAGTACTTGAACGTGCGAGTGAGCATTTTCTAGCGAGGGCCGCGCCGCGAGCGAGGCGCGCAGCGGGGAACTGCATATGGCACGCGATGACAACGGAGCGGGAACCGTCATTCTGGCCTTCGTCCTGGGCGCCGTGACCGGCGCGGCCGTCGCGCTCCTGCTCGCGCCGGCATCAGGCGAGGAAGTGCGGCGGCTGCTCGGCGAGAAGGCGCGCGAAGGGCGGGACCGGGCAGGCGAGGCGGCGCGGCAGGGACGCGAGGTGTGGAACCGCCAGCGCGAGACGATCACGAATGCGTTCGAGCGCGGCCGCGAGGCTTACGAGCAGGCGCGCCGCGCGCAGCCACCGGGCTCCCCCTCCGGGGAGGAGATGTGAGCGACTGGAGTCCCATCTTCCTCGGCGTCATCGCCATGGCGACGCTCGTGATGGCCGTGATCCAGGTCGGCGCGATCGTGTTTGCCGCGCGCCTCGGCCGCCAGTTGCAGCAGCTCGCCGCGAGCGTGCAGCAGGACATCCGTCCGCTCATCGCGCGCGTGAACACGATCGCCGAGGAAGCAACCACGACCGCGGCCCTCGCGACCGCGCAGGCGCAGAAGATCGATCGGCTCGTGACCGATCTCACTCGCCGCGTCGACGAGACGAGCGCGATCGTGCAGGAAGCGATCATCGTGCCGGCGCGCGAGGGCATGGCGCTCGTCGCCGCGCTCAAGGCCGGGCTCGGCGTGCTGCGCACTATCCGCTTTCAACGCCGACGCGCTGGACGCGTCGAAGACGAGGACGCGCTCTTCATCGGATGAGGGCGGGTTGGAGGTTGGTGGCTGCCGGTTGGAGGATGGAGGTTCCGCGTTTGACCTCTGCCGCTGGCGGTGATAGAAACGAGCACACCACATCGCGGTTATACTCTGGGGGGAGTACTTATGGCGACCGTTCTTGCCCGATTTGTCCCGGCGGCCGCGTGCGTCGTGGCTGCCGCGTTTCTCGCTCCGTCCGGCGCCGCGGCGCAGGATGCGAAATCCCCGGAGGCCGTCAAGCAACTCACGCAGCTGCTCGATCAGCAGAAGCTCGATAGCATCGCCGCGCCCGATCCGCAGAACCCCGGCACCTATAGCGCTGCGCTCTACTTCCCCGGCACGCAGCTCCTCGTCGTCTCCGCCAAGTACGCGGCGCCGCCGCTGATGAACGAGAAGATCGGCAAGAAAGATTATCGCGACGTGTACATCGATCTCAGCTCCGCCTCGGTGGCCGGATCGAAGCTGTTCGTGATGGACACCGGCGCGGACGGATTGAAGGCCAAGCCCGGCGACGATCAGCCGTTCGATTCGGTCGAACGCGCCGGCTCGCAGATCGCGCTCGACGGCGACTGGAAGAAAGCGAAGATGAGCGAGACCGATTACATGAAGGCGTTTTCGGACGTCGACGGCGCATACACGCACGCCGTCGAGCTGCTGATCAACCAATTGAAAGGCTCGTAGCGCGTTGCCGCATCCGGACGGATGCGGTACACTCATCGTCTCTCCTTTGGCCCGGGCGCTTGGCTCAGCGGTAGAGCATCGCCTTCACACGGCGGGGGTCAGTGGTTCGAATCCACTAGCGCCCACCACCCTCCGCTCGCAATTTCAGGCGGAGGTTGCCCACCGAAGCGCTTCGCGCGAAGGTGGGCCCGGCCTCCTCGCGTTCTCCTCGAGCCGCCACACCCACACCGCTGCTCCCTGTAGGATGTCACCATGCCGGACTCACGCGGATCCAGAGTGTCGCGCGAATCCCGACTGCTGCTGCTCACCGTCGCCGTGTGCGCGATGGTGCTGCTGCTGTTGGCGCGCCTGCGATTTCCAAACGCTCCTCCCGTCGTCGAGGCTCCGGCACCCGCGCCGCTGGAACGACTGGCGGCGCGTGCGTCGTACGATGCGCTTGCGAGCGACATCGAGAAGGTCGAGCCGCGGATCGCGCCGAATCTCATCGTGCTGCGCGTCACGCCTCGGGCACCCGCCGACCCGCGCGGGATCCGCGACGCGCTCGCACCGTCCGGTGCCGCGCCAGGCGTGCGCCACGTCGCCGCGCTGCGCATCGGCGAGGAAACGGCGGTCGCAGCGCTCGATGCCGGGACCCGCATCGACGGCATCATCGGCGGGGACGAGGCGGGCACTGCCGCCGTCCTTGCCACGAATCCGTTCCGGCGGCTGGCGCGCCTGCGCGTGCCGAAAGCAGCGGCGCGGCAGCTCTCGCAGCTGCCGTTGAGTTCGCTCGAGACGCCCTCGTACGTCGTTGCCGTAGAGGGAACGCAGGCCGGTGTGACGTTGAGGCCCGTGTTTCTCGGGCGGGGCGATCGCTTCGGATCGCGCCGATGGACGCAGCCCCTTCTTCCGCTGGGCGGTGTTGCCGTGACCCCTGGCGCACTGATCTTCTCGCTGGCGGGCGATTTCATCGGCACGGTCGTGACGGAAGACGGAGCGGCCGCGATTGCCGGCGCGCGTGACGTGCTCGACACGGCGGCCGCGCTGACGACTGGCGTCCCATCCCCGCCGGCGGATCTCGGCATCAGCGTTCAGCCGTTGACATCCCGACTCATGACCGCCCTTGGAGTGCAGCGGGGTGTAGTGATTTCTGACGTCGCCGCGGGAGCACCCGCCGATGGCAAGCTCCAGCCGGCGGACGTGATCACGGGGGTCGACGACTGGTCTACGAACGATCCCGACGAGCTCCTGATGCGTTTCTCAGCGCAGCGTCCTGGCGTTACGGTGACGATCGCGTTCGTCCGCAACCACCAGCCGCGGACGGTCGCCATCACGCTGCCCGGAGACAACACCTCGCGCGCGGCGCAATCGTTGCGGCTTTCCATCGAGCCAGGCATCGGCACGCGCATCGACGCGAGCGGGGAGGCCGAAGACGCGCTGGCCGCGGGGGATGTCATCACGCGCGCGGGATCGATTGACGCTCCGACACCGCGTCAGGTGCGCGCCATCCTGTCGCAGCCGGGGTTCGCCATCCTCGTGGTCCGCCGTGATTGGCGCCAGCGGGTGGTGGCCGTTCCGGTGACCGCAGCGGTCGATGCCGCGATCAGGTGAATGGCCCGAGCTGGGCGTCGACGCGCTGGATGCGGCGGTCGGCCCGCCGGCCAGACGCTGGCCCTGGCGCTGGCCGCCTCGCCGGCGTCCTGCGCTCGGCATTCAGGCGACGGCCGCGCCGTCGTTCCTTTACGTGGCCGCCGGCGTACTGCTCGGTCCTGCCGGGCTCGACGTTCTCACCCCGGTCGTGCTCGACCAGACGCAAGTACTTCCGTGGATCAGCCTCGCGGTCATCGGCGTGTACATCGGCCTTGGCCTCTCGGGTGAAGACGATTCGCGACGCGAGACGCTGATCGGCGCAGCGATCGTCTCCGCCATCACCATCGCCGTGGTGGGCTTCGGTCTGTTCGTGCTGGCTCGTCGCGCGAACATCCACCTGACGGGACATCTTCCTACCGCGGCGTTCCTGGTGGGGCTGTGCGCATCGGTTTCAGCGGCGGCTCCGGCGATGGAGCATCGCGGCCGTCAGGTGCGGCGCGCCGCACGCTTCGCAGATCTGGACGATTTGCCCCTCGTGTTGCTCGGCGCGGCGGTGATCGCGGCGCTTGCAGGCCCTCCCGTGTCATTGCGCGTGATCGCGACCTTCCTTGGAGGCGGCACGATCGGGCTCGCGGGCTGGCTGCTTCTCGAGCGCGCGGATCAATCCGAGCGCGGCCTCTTCGTGGCGGGTGCGGTGCTGCTGCTGGCGGGGATCGCCGCGTACCTGGGCACATCACCGCTGCTGAGCGGAATCGCGGCGGCGATCGTGTGGGTCCGGGCTCCCGGCGCCGCCGATCGCATCACCGCCCGTGACTTGCGCGTGCTGCAGCATCCGCTCGTTGCGCTCCTGCTCGTGTACGCCGGCGCGATGGTTCGCTGGCACGTCGCCACGATCTGGGTGGCAGCGTGCATTCTGATCCTGCGGATCGCCGCAAAGCTCCTCGCGAGCGTGGCGGCCGCGCGTATGGCCGATGTTTCGCCTGCGCTGCTGGCGACCGTGCTGCTGCCGCCGGGCATCATGGGCATCGCCCTCGCCGTCAACGTCGTGCTCGTCGCGCCCGGGGCGTTCCACTGGGTGCTCTCGTCGATCACCGTGGCCGCGGTCGTGGCCGACGTTCTGGCGGCGTTTCTTCCGGATGTCCACGAGGACCCCGCGTGATCGCGAGGGTCGGCGCGCTGCTGCTCATCGTCGCGACGATGACGCTCGTCCAACGCGTCGGTCCGCCTGCCGCCGCATCGACGGTCTCCCTCCCATTGGGGTTCGCGGTAATCGCCGCGTACCTTCTCGGTCTCGGCGTCGAGCGCATCAACCTGCCTCGCCTCAGCGGGTACTTGCTCTTCGGGCTGTTGTGCGGACCCGATTTGCTGAACCTGATCACGTCTACGATGGCCCGTGACCTGCAGATCGTGAACGGCCTCGCCCTCGCGCTGATTGCGCTGGTCGCAGGCCTCGAGCTGAACGTTCGCGCCATACGCGCGCAGCTGCGCAACGTGCTGGTCATCGGCAGCGTCGTCATGCTCGGTACCGTCTTCGTCCTGACGATCGTCCTCTGGGCTGCATGGCCGATCCTGCCGTTCGGGGGCGCGACCTCGGGGTACGAACGGATCGTGGCGGCCACGATCACGGCGGGGCTCGTCGCGAGCTTCTCGCCGACCGTGACGATCGCGGTCATCGCGGAAACACGATCGCGTGGCCCGCTGACGCAGCTCGTGATGGCCGTCGTCATCATGGCGGATCTGCTGCTGATCTTCATGTTCGCGCTGACGACGCAATTTGCGCGATGGACCGGCGGCGCGGCGCCGGCCACCGTCGGCGTGGGGCCGCAGCTCTCGTGGGACATTCTGGGATCGCTCGCGTTCGGGGGCATCGTCGGCGCAGCATTCGCGGCATACCTGCGGCTCGTGAGACGAGAGATCACGCTGGCGCTGCTGGCCGTCTGTGCGCTGCTCGCGCTCCTCGCGCCGGTGCTCCACCTCGAGCTCATTCTCACCGCGCTTGCGGCAGGGCTCGTCGTCGAGAACGTCGCGCCGCCGGAAGGGGACGAGCTGCGGACGGCCATCGAACGGGGTGCGCTGCCGGTCCTGGTGGCGTTCTTCGCTGCCGCCGGCGCATCGCTGCGGCTCGACGTGCTGGCCGCGCTCGGCGGCATCGCGCTGTTCCTCGCGCTGCTGAGACTCGGACTGATCTGGGGACTTTCAGAATGGTCTGTCCGGCGGCGATCGGGGGAGGGACCGCTGCGTCTCGTCTGGATGGGCCTCATCTCGCAGGCCGGCGTGACGCTCGGTCTCGCGACGCTCGTAGCGGCGGAATTCCCGGCGTGGGGTTCCCCGGTGCGCACGCTCGTCATCGCGCTGACCGGCCTTCACATTCTGATCGGTCCCATCCTGTTCAAGGCTGCGCTGCAGCGCGCCGGAGAGCTCGATCGGGCGTGATCGGCGCTACCGCCGCTTCTCAGGTACGCGCCGCTGGCCGGCGCCGTCGTAGCTGTGATCCTTCGGGTCGATCTGACGCATGGGGCGCTCGCGTTGGCGCTCTTCCTGCGCGTGCGCGGTGATGCCGGGCACGCGCGAGACGATGAACAGCGCGTTGGCGATTTCGGGCGGAATGCCGATGTCCCCGCAGACAGCGGCAATCGCGCCGTCGATGTTCACCGGGACGCGCTGGCCCTCGGGCAGTTCGGCGGCGACCAGCTCCACGGCGCGAATCATCTGGATGTGCGCCCCCTCGGCCTCGAGCTCCAGCGCCATCTGGAACAGCCGCGCCGCGCGCGGGTCGCGCGTGTGGAACCGGTGCCCGAACCCGGGGATCTGTTCACCGGCTTCGAGGCACTTCTGGACGATCGTGCGGGCGGCGTCCTTGTACGAGCTGCCGCGCCGCACCAGCTCGAGGCCGGCGTCGAGGAACTGCATGCAGCTCTCGATGTCGCCGCCGTGGAAGCGGCCGAAGCCGAGCACGCCCGCGGCCACGCACGCGCGCAGCGGCGCGCCGGTGGTGGCCGTGTTGCGGGCCGCAAGCGTCGAGGGCGGCGTCGCCCCGTGGTCGATGAAGGACACCAGCATCGCCTCCATCAGGCTGCCGATCGACGGGGACGGCACCTCGCCCATGAGCAGCAGATAGATGGCTTCGCCGAACGTCAGCCGGCCCATCATCTCGTCCAGCGGATAGCCGCGCACGAGGATCTTGTTCGGCTCGATGCACGTGAGCGCGGTGCGCCACTTCTCTTCGTGGCCGCCCGACGGCAGCGCGCCGACGGCGGTTGCAGAAGGGCCGGGTCGACGTGTCTTCGCCATGACTACACCGTCCCGTACAGCCGATCGCCGAAATCTCCGAGCCCGGGCACGATGAACTTGTGCGCGTTCAGCTCCCGATCGATTGCTGGGGTGTAGATGCGCACGCGCGGATGGCAACGCTCGACCAGCGCGACGCCTTCGGGCGCGGCCACGATGCAGATCAGTCGGATGTCGCGGGCGCCAGCGTTCTTCAACAATCCCAGCGCCGCGACGGCGCTTCCACCCGTCGCCAGCATCGGATCGATCATCAGTACCACGCTTTCCTCCAGCGCGCGCGGCAGCTTCGCATAGTACTGCGACGCGATGGCGGTAATCTCGTCGCGCTGCAGGCCGATGTGCCCCACACGTGCGCCGGGGATCAGCTCCAGCACGGCGTCGAGCATGCCGAGGCCCGCGCGCAGCACGGGGACGACGACGACGTCCGCCGCCAGGCGCCGTCCGTCCGCGGATGCCAGCGGCGTCTGCACGGCGACCGCTTCCGACGGCAGATCGCGCGTGGCTTCGGCTGCGAGCAGGAGGCTGATGCGCACCGCCATCCGACGGAACAGTTCCGGCGCCGTGGCCGCATCGCGCAGCGTCACGAGCGCATCGTGCACGAGCGGATGATCCACCAGATGCACGGGCACGGGGGAACTATACAACACACTCGATTGCAGACTGCCGATTGCAGATTGCCGATTGAATTGACGATTGGGGATTGGGGATTGGGGAGTGGATTGGGGATTGGGGATTGGCGCAAACCGGGCGGAGCGCCGGCGCAGTATAGAATCGGCTGAACTCGATGCAATTCTGGCGATGGCTCGTTCTCCTCTCGACTGTGGTGCTCGCCGCGGCGCAGACGCCCGTGCGGCGGCCGGTGTCGCTGATTGTGACGCACGGCACGGTCGTGACGGTCGATGCGAACCGGCGCGTCATCGAGAACGGCGCGGTGGCGATCGACGGGCGCGACATCGCGGCCGTCGACACGAGTGACGCGATCGACGCACGCTTCTCGGCGTCGGACACGATCGACGCGACCGGCGCGGTCGTCATGCCAGGGCTGATCAACACGCACACGCACGCGCCGATGGTCCTCTATCGCGGGCTCGCCGACGACCTCGCCCTGATGGACTGGCTGCAGAAGTACATCTTTCCTGCGGAAGCGAAGACGGTTTCTCCGGAGTTCGTCCGTGCCGGCACACGGCTGGCCGCGCTGGAGATGATCGAGTCCGGCACGACGACCTACGCGGACATGTATTACTTCGAGGAGGAAGTCGCCCGCGCCACGAAAGCCGCAGGGCTGCGCGGCGTGCTCGGAGAAACCATCATCCAGTTTCCCGTGCCCGACGCGAAAACGCCGGCGCAGGGGATCGCGCGCGCCGAGACGTTCGTCCGCGAGTTCCAGGGCGACGACCTGATCACGCCCGCGATCGCGCCGCACGCGATGTATACCCTCGATACCGAGACGCTGAAGGCATGCCGGAGGTTTGCGGATTCGTTCGCTACGCCCGTCATCATTCACGTGGCGGAGACGGAGGCCGAGGTTCAGGCCTCGCAGGAGAAGTTTGGCAAGACGCCCGTCGCCTACCTCGAGTCGATCGGCTTCTGGGGACCGCGGACGCTCGCAGCCCACGGCGTGCACGTCACGCAGGCCGACATCGACGTGCTGGCCCGGCGGCGCGTCGCCGTCTCGCACAATCCCGAGAGCAACATGAAGCTGGCGAGCGGCACGGCGCCCGTGATCGCGATGCGCAAGGCCGGCGTGACGGTCGCGCTCGGCACCGACGGCGCGGCCAGCAACAACGACCTCGACATGTTCGAGGCCATGCGGCAGGCCGCATTCCTGCACAAGTTGGTCTCCGGAGACCCGCGCGCGATTCCGGCGCCCACGGCAGTAGAGATGGCGACGATCGACGGCGCCCGCGCGCTCGGAATGGATCGCGAAATCGGGTCGCTCGAGCCTGGCAAGCGCGCCGATGTGATCGTGGTTTCGATGCAGTCCGCGCGCCAGACGCCGATGTACGACCCCTTGTCCCACCTCGTCTACGTCACCCGCGGCGACGACGTGCGCACGACGATCGTGAATGGCCGCGTCCTCATGCGCGACAGAAAGGTCCTGTCGCTCGACCGCGCACACGTCCTCTCCGACGCGCGTGGCTTCGCCGCCCGGGTGCGCGAGGCCGTCGGGCCCGAAGGCGTCAAGCGATGACGACGAGCGTCACCGTCTTGATTTCAGAAAAGGAAATCCAGAACCGCATTCGATCCCTGGCTGCCGAGATCGAGCGCGACTACCCGCCGGGCGAGGAGATCCACCTCGTTGCCGTGCTCAAGGGCGGATTCATGTTCATGGCGGATCTCGTCCGCGCCATGGGTCCTCACGTGACGATGGATTTCATGGCGGTGTCGAGCTACGGCAAGAGCACGAAGTCCTCGGGACAGGTGCGCGTCCTCAAGGATCTCGACAGCAGCCTGGAAGGACGCCACATCATCATCGTCGAGGACATCGTCGATACTGGGTTGACGCTGCACTATCTGCAGAACATCCTGCGTGCACGCGCGCCCAGGACGGTGCGGACGGCGTGCCTGCTCAGCAAGCCGACGCGGCGCCAGGTCGACGTCGCGGTTGATTACGTTGGATTCACGATCGACGATTACTTCGTCGTGGGATACGGCCTCGATTACGCGGAGAAGTACCGCAACCTGCCGTACATCGCCGTGCTCGGTGACGGGGGCGAATGAGCGTGGTCCGGCGGTTCGACATCATCACGGAAGCAGATGCGCGGCAGATCGAGCACGGTGCGACCGTCGAATTGTCGGCCGGCGGGCACGTCACGCCGCTTGCGCGCGACACGCTGAACGCCCGCCGCGTGACGGTTGTGCCTGCAGGATCCATCGATGCGTCGCTTCCAGGCGATCTCGCGCCTCCCGCGGAGATTCGCAGGGTCGCGATCGCAAGCGACCATACGGGCGTCGCGCTGAGGACGGCGCTCGTCCAGCATCTCCGCAGCCGCGGGCTCGCCGTGCAGGATCTCGGCGTCGACGGGAAGGTGCCCGCGGACTATCCTGACACCGCCGCGGCCGTCGCCAGGACCGTCGCCCGCGGAGAAGCAGACGCGGGGATCGTGATCGACGGCGCCGGGATTGGATCGGCGATTGCGGGGAACAAGATCCGCGGCGTCCGGGCGGCGATGTGCACGAACGAAACGCTCGCGCGCTACTCGCGCGAACACAACGGCGCGAACGTGCTCGCGCTCGGATCGACGTTGCTCGACGGCACCGAAACGGCGATCCGCATCGTCGACGTCTTTCTTGGCACGCCCATGAAAGAAGCCAGGTACATCCGTCGGCTGCTGAAGATCCGGCGTTTGGAGGAGAGCTTCTGAGTGAGAGGGCGGTCACGGCGGGGCTCACGCAGAGGGCGCAGAGGAGCAGAGATCGGTCACGGCGGGGAGCTCACGCGGACGCCGCCGTCGGTGAATGGGCGCGTTCGCGCCGTTCGGCCGGCCAGGCGAACGCTCCCATTCACCAGCAGCGCCCGGCCTCTCGCGTCCTCTTGCTCTTTGCGTGCTCGGCGTGAGATCCGCTGCTCGAATTGTGCAGCATGCTCAACCCTAACGACCTGCGGCGACTCGTCGAGATCATCACGGAGGAAGTCGTCTCCGTTCAGCGGGGCGGGAGGGCGCCCTCGACGTGCCAGTGCCACGCGGTGCTGTACGAGTGCTGTCCCGATCGGCTGCGCGGCGTGCTGGACGCGGGTGCCACGCGCATCGGCCTGCACGCGACCGGGGGATCGGCGGGGACGATCGCGGGCATGATCGATCACACGCTGCTCAAGCCCGACGCGACGCGCGCGGACATCGAGAAACTGTGTAGCGAAGCAGCCGAGTTCCGGTTCGCCACCGTCTGCGTGAATCCGACCTGGGTAGCCGTATCGGCATCGCGTCTCCGGGGAACCGGCGTGGGCGTCTGTTCGGTCGTCGGGTTTCCGCTCGGCGCGACGACGGCGGACGTCAAGCACTACGAGACGCGCCGCGCAATCTTCGACGGGGCAGCGGAAATCGACATGGTCATCAACATCGGCGCGCTGAAGTCGGGCGACCTGCGGCTCGTCGAGGGCGACATCGCTGCCGTCGTGTCACCCTGCCGCGAAGCGAACGTCGTCAGCAAGGTGATCATCGAGGCCGTACTGCTGACCGACGAAGAAAAGATCACGGCGTGCACCCTGGCGAAAGCGGCGGGCGCGGATTTCGTGAAGACGTCCACCGGTTTTGCCTCCGGAGGCGCGACGCCCGCCGACGTTGCGTTGATGCGGCGCGTCGTGGGCGCAGAGATGGGCGTGAAGGCGGCCGGAGGCGTTCGCGATTACGAAGGCCTGAAGGCCATGGTCGCGGCGGGTGCCACGCGGGTCGGCGCAAGCGCCGGAGTCCGGATCGTGCAGCAGTCGCGAGGTGACAGCGCCCCCTCGGCTTCGTCGGGCTACTGACTCGACCGAATCGTCGTCAACGCCACGGTGCGCTGCGGCGACCACATGTCGATCCCGCGCTCCTTCAGCGCCCTCAGGATGCGCCTGCGCAGCTCGCGCCCGACGAACCATTGCTTCAGCGGCGCCGTCTTGATGCGTAGCTTCAGCCGGACCGCGTTCTCCTCGAACGCGTCGACCCCGATGATTTCGAGCGGTGCCAGGATGAACGGCTTGTAGGCGTCCTCCGCCTGCATTGCCGCGCCGATCTCGGTCAGCAGTGCCGTGACGCGGTGGACGTCCTCGCCGTAGGCGAGCGGCAGGTTGATCACGTAGTAGCTGAAGTCCTTGCTTCGATTCGCGAGCGTGTTGATGGCGCCGTTCGGGATCACGTGGACCGTGCCTTCCTCGTCCCGCAGCACGATCGTCCGCAGGTTGATTGCTTCGACCAGCCCGCCGATGCCGTTGATCGCCGCGACGTCGCCGACGCGCACCTGGTCCTCGAGAATGAGGAAGAAGCCTCCGATGAGGTCGCGAACGAGCGTCTGCGCGCCGAAGCCGAGCGCGACGCCCACGATGCCGGCGCCGGTCACCGCGGGCGTGATGTCGACTCGGAACTCGCGCAGCACCATCAGGAACGCAATGACGATCACGAGGACCGTGGTGACGCTCGTGAGCACGCTCCCAAGCGTCCGCGCACGCTTCGCGCGCTCGAGCGCATCGAGTCCGGTCCCGAAGTTCACGTCGGTCTCGAACCGCTTGACGCCGATCGCGACCATGCGAATCAGCGCGTACGCGACCGCGACGATGAGCAGGACGCGAAGGCCGGAGTCGAAAAACCAGGCGCTCAGCGTGCGAAGGTGCACGCCGGCGCGGGGCCGGAGGCCGGTCAGCTCGAACGCGGGAAAGATGAAGACCCCGAACACGAGGACGAACACCGCAAAGCCGATGAGCCGAAGCGGCGTGCGAACCGGCGGGCTCGAGGTGGCGACCGTGTCGGCGAGGAGATGCCGCATGATCGCCGTCAGGACGCGCCGCGCGGCCCGGGCCGCCACCCAGGCGACGAGTGCGGTCGGGATCACCGCCAGCGCCACCAGGCGCCAGCTCACGGGGTCCAGGAAGAGCCTCGGAGGCATGAGGGGAGCATAACAAAGCGGGTGGAGGCATCCTCGTCGCGCGCAACCTCGTCGCGCGCAACCTCAGTTGCGCGGGTCACAACTTGCGCGACTCAGAAATTGCTCGTGAGCGAGAGCGGCGCGGCCGCCTGCAGCGGCAGCCGCAGGCTCGCTCGGCAGCCCGGGCGATCGTCGCGGTTCTCCAGGAGGAGGCTCCCGCCGTGCGCCTCCGCGATCTGACGGCTCAACACGAGGCCGATCCCCGATCCGCCGGGCTTCGTCGTGAAGAACGGTACGAACAGGTTGCCGGTGTTCGACAGGCCCGGTCCTTCGTCCTCGACCCACAGCTCCATCGTTGCCGGCCAGGAGCCCGGGAGACGCTGCCACCCGATGCTGACGCCGCCTCCGGTCTCGCGCACGGCATCCATGGCGTTCCGAAGCAGATTGATCAGGAGCTGTTCGAGCTGGTCGCTGTCGCCCTGAATCGTCAGGCGCGGTCCTCCTGCGTTCATGATGTTGTGCCCCTTCTCGAGCGTCACCACCCGGTCGATGACCGCACCGACGTCGAGCGGCGCAAACTTGGGCGGCGGAAGCTTGGCGAGTCGGGCGTAGGCGTTCATGAACCTGCTGAGCGATTCCGATCGGCTCGCGATGACGCCGAGGCCGCGCTGCACATCCTGGCGCCAATCCGACGGCGGCGGATCGCGCTCCAGGATGGTCGCGAGGCTGCCGGCGATCGACTTGATGGGCGCGAGCGAGTTGTTCATCTCGTGCCCGATGACGCGGATCAGCCGCTGCCAGGCCTGCCGCTCCTCTTCGCGCAGGGGCTGACTGAGGTCCGACAGGACCAGCAGTTCGTGAGGGCGTCCCCCCTGCCGGAACGAGCTGCGGCGGATCTCCCATCGGCCGACGCCGCCCGGGAACGCCGTGTTGATGACGCGCGGGGCCTCGCCGACGAGACAGTCTTCGAGGCCGAGCTCGTCGGCGCGCCGGCCGAGCAGCCGCTCCGCCGTCTGGCTGAGGAGCCGCGCGCCGGCGCGGTTGACGAACTTCAACTCTCGATCCTGATCGAACGTGAAGACGGCGACTTCGATCTCCGCCATCACCTTGCGGAGGAGCGTCGTCGCCTCCATCGCGTCGAGACGCTGGTGACGGAGCGTTTCGACGAGCGTGTTGACCTCGATCATCACCTCGCCGAGCGGATCGCCGCCGCGCGCGCCCCGCGCGCGTATCGAGAAATCCCCCTCGCCGAGCGCCGCGAGCAGGTTGGACAGCGTCTGCAGTGGAAGGACGACGCGTTCACGGAGCGCGAAGGCGAAGCCGAGGCAGAAGGTGATGATGAGGACGGTCAGCGTCCACTGGACCTTGGGCGTGTAATCGCCCGTCCACAGGAAGATGAGGGAGATGAGCGCGCCGGGCAGCGCCGACGCGAACGCCATGAGCAGGATCCGGCGGTCGTGACTGAGCCGCGGCTCGCGCGGACGAGTGGTCGCCATGTCAATGTCGGACGACGAATGTCGAACGTCGAATTCTGGATGTCGAGTGAATGCCCCCATTTTGCCATCGGGGACCCATGTCAGCATTCAGCATTCAACATTCGGCATTCATTCGGCATTCAACATTCGGCATTTACCATTCGTCGTTCGTCATTCGTCGTTCGACATTGGCAACGGACTACAAGCCATACCGCTGTAGGCGACGGTACAGTGCCGATCGGCTCAAGCCGAGCGCCTTCGCGGCCTGACTGACGTTGCCGTCGAAGCGGGTCATGGCCTTCTTGATCAGGAAGCACTCGACGTCCTCGAGGCTCATGTCCTCGAGGCGGCCCCCTCCGTCGCGCGTGCTCCGGAGGCCCAGATCCGCGGGCTTGACGAGCGGCCCCTGCGCCATCAGTACCGCGCGCTCGACCGCGTGATCCAGCTCGCGGACGTTGCCCGGCCAACTGTGTTCCAGCAGGATCTGCATCGCGCCGCTCTCGAACCCCGTCAAGCGCTTGCGGTACCGCTGCGCGTGCTGGCGGAGGAAGTGCTGCGCGAGGAGCGGCAGGTCCTCGCGGCGATCGCGCAGCGGCGGCAGGCGGATTTCTATCGTGTTCAGCCGGAAGAGCAGATCCTGGCGGAAGCGTCCGCTCGCGACCTCCTCGTTGAGCGTGGCGTTGGTCGCCGAGATGACGCGGACGTCGACGCGCCGGGTCCGTGAGGAGCCGAGCCGCTCGAACTCGCCCGTCTCGATCACGCGCAGCAGCTTCGCCTGCTGGCTGAGCGGAACGTTGGCGATCTCGTCGAGGAACAGCGTGCCCTGGTCCGCCAGCTCGAACCGGCCGACGCGGTCGCTCTTCGCGTCCGTGAACGCGCCGCGGACGTGGCCGAACAGCTCGCTTTCGAACACGCCTTCCGAGACGCCCCCCGAGTTCACGATCACCATCGGCCGCGACGCGCGGCTGGACACCGCGTGCAGCGCCCGTGCGACGACCCCCTTGCCCGTGCCGTTCTCTCCCAGCACGAGGACGTTTGCATCCGAGGGGCCGACGCGCGAGATCACCTGCAGCACGCCCTGCATCGACGGTGACTCGGCGATGAGCTTCGGCATCCCCTCGCCGCGCAGCAGCGAGTTCTCCGCCTCGAGCCGCTGGCCCTTTCGAAGCGCCTGGCTCAGCTCGATCTGCGTGCGGATGATCGCGAGCAGCCGCGCGTTGTCCCACGGCTTCTGGATGAAATCCCGCGCGCCCCGGCGCATCGCTTCCACCGCGACTTCCACGCTGCCCCAGGCGGTCATGACCACCACCGGCAGCGTCGGGTCGATGCCCTGAATGCGCGACAGGAGGTTCAGTCCCTCTTCGCCGGACGTCGTGTCGCGCGCGTAGTTCAGATCGATGAGCGCGACGTCGAACTCGCGTGCCTCTATGGCCGCGAGCACACCGGCGGGCGACGACGCGGTCTCGAGCTGAAACCCCTCCGCTTTCAGGAGGAGCCTCAAGGCCTCGAGCACGTCCGATTGGTCGTCGGCGATCAGGACGCGCGGCTCCGCGGCACGTGCGGGATGGCGTAGGTGCTCGGCCGAATCGCTGCGATGCTCTTTGAGGTGGTCGGTGATCAGCATAGACATGGCCCGATGGAATCGCAGGGTGCTCTCATTCGCTGCGCAGCGCGATCAGCGGATCGATCCGGGTGGCGCGCAGCGCGGGCAGATAGCTCGCCAGCAGCGCGACCGTCGCGAGGCCCGCCGCGGTTGCGGCAAAGGTGATCGGATCTCGCGGGTCGACGCCCACGAGAAGCGCGCGCATCAGCCCCGCGACGGGGTAGGCTGCCGCGAGCCCGAGGATCAGGCCCGCGCCAACGAGGATCATCGCGCGGCCGAGCACGAGCCCGAGGACGTTCGAGCGCGGCGCGCCGAGCGCCATGCGGACGCCGATCTCGCGCGTGCGCTGCGAGACCGAGTAGCTCGCGACGCCGTACAGGCCAATCGCAGCAAGCAGCAGCGCGAGCGTCCCGAAGATCGTGAGCAGCACGACGTTCATCTTCTGCGGCTGCAGGGAGAGGCCGACCTGCTCCTCCAGCGTACGGATGTTGAAGAGCGAGAGCGTCGGATCGATCTGCTGTACGTCCCGGCGGACGATCGCGGCGAGTCCGGCGGCGTCCGCCGTCGACGCGCGCACGTGCAACGCGGCGGCCGGCGTGTAGTTCTGCGCGAGCGGCTCGTAGATGAACGGCTGCGGATCCTCGCCGACCGCGTTGTACTTGCTATCCTTCGCGACGCCGATCACCGTCGTATACGCGTCGTCTCCAAAGAACTTGAAGCGCCTGCCGATGGGATCGCCGTTCTTCCAGAACTGCTGCGCCATCGTCTGGTTGATGACGACGACTTTCGGCGAGTCGGCGGTGTCGCTGCGCGCGAAATCGCGCCCGCGCTCGATTGGAATGCCGATGGCCTGGAAGTAGCCGGGGCCCACGACGTTCACCTGGACGAGCACGCGATCCTTCGTCGTCGTGTCCGCCCCTTCGGGAAAGACGCTGCGCAGGATTCCCCCCGCGAGCGGCGGCGTCTGGGCGACGGCCGCTCCTTTCACGCCGGGCAGCGCGGCCGCGCGCTCCGCGATCTGCTGGTAGAACACCTGACCGCGTTCTTCCGTATAGCCTTCACGTCCGAGATTGAAATTGACGACGAGCACGCCGCGGGTTTCGAAGCCGGGATCGATGTGCTGCGCGTGCTGCAAATCCCTGAGGAACAGACCGGCGGCAACGAGCGCGACGAGCGAGATCGCCACCTGCGCGACGACGAGGATCTGGCGGAAGTCCAGGAAGCCCAGAGCGCCGCGGCCTCCGGCGGCGGAGGGCACGAGCTCGTTCTTCAGCACGGGGACCACGTCAGCTCTCGACGCCTGAAGCGCGGGCGCGAGCCCGAACAGGATGCCTGTCAGCACGGCGAGCACGCCCGTGAACGCCAGCACCCTCGGATCGATCCCGAGCGCATCGTCGATCGGGAAGGGAAGCGGCAGCTTCGCGGCGACGATGGCGTCGAGCGTCCATGACGCGAGAACGAACCCGGCGACCGCGCCCAGCGCGGAGAGGAGCAGGCTCTCCGTCAGGAGCTGCCGTACGAGACGCCCGCGGTTCGCGCCGAGCGCCAGCCGGATCGCCACCTCGCGGCGCCGCTTGGCCGCGCGCGCCAGCAGGAGATTCGCGATGTTGATGCAGGCGATGAGCAGCACCGCGCCGACCACCATCATCAAGACGATCGACAACCGGAGGATCAGGTTGGGTCCGCGGCCGTTCGGGTTCAGCCGCGCGTCCAGCAGCGGGACAACGCTCGCGCTGCGGCCCTTGTTGTCGACGGGAAACTCTTTTTCGAGGTTGGCGAAGACCGCCTGAACGTTCGAGCGCGCCTGCTCGATCGTGACGCCTGGTTTCAGCCGTCCGACTCCGAACAGGAAGAGCCCGCGGCGCGTATCGTACCACTCGAAGCCCGGCTGCACGACCCGGTGCATCGACATGGGCACCCAGACGGCCGGACCGCCGCCCAGCAGCGTGCCGGAGAAGTTCTTCGGGGCGACGCCAATCACCGTGAACGGCGTCCGGTTCAGCACGATGGTCTTGCCGACGACGGCTGGATCGGATCCAAGCGAGCGTTCCCAGAAGCCGTGGCTCGCGATCGCGACCGGCGTGGCCTTCGCGTCTTCGTCGGGAAGGAACGCGCGTCCGAGCGCCGGCTGCGTGCCGAGAAGCGCAAAGTAGTTGGCGCTCACGACCTGCGCCGGGATCTGCTCTGAGCCGCCCTGCGCGCTGTAGTTCACCTGCGAAAAGGTGAAGGCGGCGATGTCGGTGAAGACGGCGTTGCCGCTCCGCAGGTCCTTGAAGTTGAGGTGCGAGAGCGGCAGGTTTCCGGGATTCCGCTGATCGGTCGTGGAAATCGAGGCGAGCGACGCGACGTCGGCAACTGGCAGCGGCCGCAGCAGGACGGCGTTGACCAGGCTGAAGATCGCGGTGTTCGCCCCGATGCCCAACGCGAGGGACAGAAGTGCGACAAGGCTGAATCCGGGGCTCTTGACGAGCATCCGGACGCCGTAGCGCAGGTCGTGCAGGAGCATGCGCCTCAGTGCGCGATGTCGAAGCCGCTCTCTTCGAGCTCCTTCTCAGCGCGCCGGCTGCCGTCCTCTTCCACCACGCGTCCGTCGAACAGGTGGATCGATCGATCGGCGTGGCGGGCGTAGCGCGGATCGTGCGTGACCATGCAGATGGTCGCGCCCTCGCGATGCAGCTCGCGGAGCAGTTCCATCACCGCCTCGCCGTTCTTCGAGTCGAGGTTTCCCGTCGGCTCGTCCGCGAGCAGGATCGACGGGGAGCCCGCGACCGCGCGAGCGACGGCGACGCGCTGCTGCTGACCGCCGGAGAGCTGGCTGGGAAGGTGCTTGGCGCGGTGCGCCATGCCGACCTTCTCGAGCGCCGCCATCACGCGCTCCTTGCGCTCGGTCGATTTCATCCCGCGATACGTCAGCGGCAGCTCGACGTTCTCGTAGACGTTCAGATCGCCAATGAGGTTGAAGCTCTGGAAGATGAAGCCGATCTCGCGGTTGCGCACACGCGCGCGCTCCGACAGCGGCAGGTCGGCCACCTCCTTCCCGTTCAGGATGTAGCGTCCTTCGGTCGGAGAGTCGAGCAGGCCGAGGATCGACAGCAGCGTCGACTTGCCGCATCCCGACGGGCCGGCGATGGCGATGTACTCGCCGCTCTTGATCTCGAGGTGAATCCCCGCGAGGGCGTGCGTCTCGACCTCGTCGGTGAAGAAGACTTTGGTGACACCATCGAGGTGGATCAGCGATTGCGCGGACGTGTTCATCGGCTCTCCTTTGCAGCGGTCAGCTCTCAGCGATCAGCTCTCAGCTTTCAGCTTTCGGGTGTGCTGAGAGCTGATGGCTGACAGCTCACTTCAATTGCACGCGGTCGAACGAGTCGTACTGCGACATGTCGGACAGAATCACCTGGTCGCCCGGCTGCAGGCCCTCCACCACTTCGATGGTGTTGACCGAGGCGCGACCCAGCTTCACGTTGACGCGAACGGCTTCGGTGCAGCTCGAACCGGAGCACCCCGCGGGGAGCGCCTTGAAGATCCCCACCGTGCTGTTCTCCTGACCGAACGCCGGACGTCCGACGTAGATGATGTTGTCCAGCTTTTCGAGCTGAATGGTGCCGTCCACGCTCAAATCGGGCCGAGAGCCTGGCGGCAGCGGTTCGTCCATGATGACGTCGACCCCGACGGTGCCGCCCGTCGCGGCGGGGTCGATGCGTGAGACGTGTCCTTTGACGATTCCGTTGCGCGTATCGACCTCGGCGTACTGGCCGACGCGGATGTCCTTCGTCTGCGTTTCAGCGATGCGGAGTTCGGCCTTCAGGTTCGACGGGTTGGCGACGCGGGCCAGGTTGTCTCCGGCCTTCACCTGCGCGCCCACTTCCACCGGGACGACCTGTAGGATGCCGCTCATTCCGGCCTTGACCTTGAGATCCTCGAGCTGACGCCGACGCAGCTCCCAGACGGTCTTCTTCTGATTCACGTCCGCTTCCTGCGGCGCGAGCTGCGAGTTGATCCCCTGGCGCGTGATCTCGAGCCGGCGCTGCGCGAGTGCCAGACGGTTCTTCAGTTCTTCCGCCAGGCCGCGCTTCTGCTTCAACTGCAGCTCCGACACGAGGCCGTCCTTGGCGAGTTGCTCGTTTGCCTCGAGATCGAGCGCCGCCTGTTTGTAGGTGGCCTCGATGTTCGCGGTGTCGGCCTCCTGGCTCAGAAGCGCGCTCTGAAGCTCCGCCTTCTTGTTCACGAACGCGGCTTGCGCGGCTTGATAGGCGAGCTGCGCTTCGGTCACGGACTGCGTCAACTCGGGGTTGCTGAGCTCGAGGATCACCGTGTCGGGCGTCACGTGCGCATCGGCGGATGCGCGGAGGACGATGCGGTCGACCCGTCCGGACGTCTGCGCCGGAATCCACCGGATGTCTTCTGGCACGAGCGTCCCGGAGCCGCGGACCTGGCGCAGCATGGACCCGCGCTTCACGCCGTCGATCCAGACGACCGCCCGATCGACCGTGGGCGCCGCGGGCTTGAGGCGGGAGACCCCGACCGAGATGAGCGCGATCACCGCGATCGCGACGGTGCCGTAGGCGATGCGGCGGATCCGCTTCTTTCGAGCCTGCGAAGGTCTTGCAATATCAACCATTGAGCTGCCTCTGCTGTGGCGTGGACGCGATGTTCGAGGCGTCCGGCCAGAACAGATAAGCCAAAGCGCGTGCCATGGCGGATGTTCCGTGAAATCGGCGTGTTTTCAGTTACTTACGTTATGTGCTGGGCGCGGGTTCCGGCGGCATCTGCCCGCTCCCGGAATCGCCGCGTCCCGATTTCGAACACCTACTTGCTCCCCTTCGGCGGGCGCGCCTGCGGCGCGCGTCCGAGGTATTCACGGCCGCAAGCATTGGACGAAAGTGGGACGGGTGGGGTTTGCACTGTAATTGGTGAATTGGTGAATTGGTGAATTGGTGAATTGGATTCGCCAATCCACAAGTTCACTAATTCACCATTTACTCGGGGGACGACACCAACACGACGTCCCCGCGCTGCTGACGCACCTCGTAAACGCCAATCCGCTCGCGCGCGGGGCCGCACTTCACCTGACCCGTGGTCGTATCGAACTGCGATCCGTGCCACAGGCACTGCACGACGCCGCCGACGCAGGCGCCGTCGGCAAGCGATCCGCCGCGGTGCGTGCAGCGATCGTCGAATGCCGTGAAGCCCCGGGCGGTCTTCGCGAGCACTATCCGCCGGCCGTTCACGATCAGCAGCTTCATCTGATCGTCGGAGAGCTCGTCGGCGGCGGCGACGACCAGGGGCTCACCAGGTTTGGCCGTGAAGCGCGCTTCCCGCCACTGCCCCTTGTTCGCGTGCCGGTGATCGACGCTCATCAGATTGCGGCTCACGAGCACGCCGCCGATCCAGCCCGAATACATGAGGACCATGGCACCGAACAGTTCGAGCAGCAGCGCGCCGGGTGTGACGGTGCCGTGACGCCGAAACCACACGGCAATCGCGAAGAGCAGCAGCGCAACGACGTTCGCGATCCCGTGGCGCATCGCTCTGCGCTGGCCGGAGCTGCCGGGCGGTACCCGTTTCCAGAAGTCGAGGACGCCCGGGATCGCGGCGACCAGACCGGCGGCGATTCCAAGCTGCAGCAGGTGGAAGCCGGTGATCGCCCACGCGGGCTGTCCGCCGAAGTACGCTCCGCCGTCGAACAGAAGAGCTCCCAGGAGAAAGGCAATCGGGAACGGAATGAGCGCAGGGTGAATCGGGTGCCCCTGGATGTTCGCGTAACTCTTCATGCGCGGCCCCGTAAGGAATGAAATAATCGTTGGCTGCTATGAGCGACATCAGCGACCGCCTGCTCAACGATCTCGTCGATGCCGTCAAGGACATCATCCGCAAGGAGCAGTCGGACCGGCTTCGCGACGTCTACCTGATTGGCGACATCGACAAGGACAGCGCGCGCATCGCGATCGAGCGGCTGCGCGAGCTGGCGAACGATGGCAGGCGTCCCATCACGTTCTACATCAACAGCGCGGGCGGCAACGTGACGGACGGACTCGCGATTCACGATGCGATCAGTTATCTCGTGCACACGGGCGTCGAGATCACCATCGTCGTGCAGGGCATGGCGTACTCGATGGGCAGCGTGGTGCTCCAGGCCGCCAGTCCGGGCCGCCGCCTCGCCTTCCCGCACTCATGGATCATGATTCACGAGCCCGCGAAATGGGCAGGCTGGCAATCGACGACCGCCGCCGCACAACACCTGGACCGTTTGAAGCAAATGCAGAGCCAGATCTACCGGATTCTATCCGACCGATCAGGAAAGCCTCTGCGCCAAATCATCCGCGACACGAAACGAACGGACTTCTACCTCGACGCCGCGAAGGCAAAGGAATACGGCCTGATCGACGAGGTGATGGGTGAAGCGGTCCCGCCGGTGACCGAAACCCCCCCCGCACCCGCTGTGTAACGCCCGGCTCGTCTCGGCGTTTCTGCGTTCGTCGGCCGCCACGTGGCACGCGCGTTGCGAGCCATGGCTGGGATTGCCGCGGCACGCGCGGCAGACCCGAGGCGAGCATGACGAGCGGGACAGGTTCGTATTCATTTCCGACGCTTCCGGGTGCCGTGCGTCAGTTCGTTTCGTTCTCGGCCCTGCTGATCGTGATTCTGCTGGCGCGGACGTCGGCGGTCATCGACGAAGGGGGATTGCTCCTCCTGCTCAGCGTCACGGTGCTCGGCAGCGCCTGGCTCGCGGGCACCGGAACAGCGCTCGCGGTCACCGTGCTCGGCGCGATCTTCGGGGCGCTCGTCGCCGATGAGGCCACCTCGGCGGCCGTCGGGACGCACCTCGCGCTGTTTCTGGCGCAAGGGCTGCTGCTCATCGCGCTCGTTGCCGCGCTGCGGCGCACCACGCGGCAAGCGGAGCGCGAGGCGCGGATCGCGCACGCCGCGCGGCTCGAAGGCGAAGCCGCGAACCGGCTGAAAGACGAATTCCTCGCGACGATTTCGCACGAGCTGCGCACCCCGCTCAACGCGGTGCTCGGGTGGGTGCATCTGATTCGCAACGGATCGCTCGACGGGCCGACGAGATCGCGCGCCTTCGAGTCGATCGAGCGCAACGTGCGCCTGCAGGCGCAGCTCACGTCCGACCTGCTCGACGTCTCGAAATCGCTCACCGGCAAGCTCAGGATCGATTCGCGTCCCGTCTCCCTCCACGCGATCGTGCGCGAGGCAGCCGCCTCCGTGGCGAGCGCTGCCGATGCGAAGAGTGTGGAGGTGAACACGGTGCTTCCCGCGGAATCGGTCGTCGTGCGCGGCGATGCGGACCGGCTCCGCCAGGTGGTCTGGCATCTGCTCGCGAACGCGATCAAGTTCACCCCGCGAAACGGCAGGATCCAGCTCTCGCTCGACGCCAACGAGATGGCGTGCATCACCGTGGAGGATACGGGCCCTGGCATCGCGCCCGACTTCCTGCCGCGCGTGTTCGATCGATTCACGCAGGCCGATGCATCGCCGACGCGCGTGGCCGGCGGCCTCGGCGTCGGCCTCTCGCTCGTCCGCGACCTCGTCGAACGCCATGGCGGCGACATTCAGGCGCGCAATGCCGACGGCGACCGCGGTGCGGTGTTCACCGTACGATTGCCGCTCCATGCCAGCGATCAGGAGGCGCGCCCGGTCGACGGGACCCCCGTGCATCCGGGGACGTCGGCTCCGCTCGACGGCGTCCGCGTCCTGCTGCTCGATCGCGATCGCGACGCGCGCGAGCTGCTCGGGCTCGTCCTCGAGCAGCGCGGCGCGACCGTGAGGCTCGTCGGGTCCGTCGCCGAAGCGCTGGAGGTGCTCGAAGTCTGGCGTCCGGACGTCCTCGTCAGCGACAGCAGCTTCCCGGAGCGCGATTCGTACGCGCTCGTGGCGAAGGTCCCGTCGCTCGAGAGCGAGCGGGGCGGACGCATCCCCGCGCTGGCGCTCACGACGATGTCGAGGACGGACGAAAGCGTCCGCCGGCTGTTGTCGGACGCGCAGCGCGATCTGCCGAAGCCCGTCGAGCCCGCCGTGCTCACGGCGGAAATCGCGCGTTTGACCGGGCGCGAGCGCCGCCGGGCGCAGCGCTGATGGTGACGGTTCGGACCACCGGGATCCGGCGCCGGCTCAGTGTCGGCGCGGAGCTTCAGCCTGGAGGTGGTGCGCACGTTCGCGTCTGGGCGCCCGCGTGCAAGGCGGTGGACCTCGTCACCGGATTCGGCTCCGAGGCGCGCGTGCTTCCCATGGAGCGCGAGCCGACCGGACATTTCAACGCGTTCGACGGCGACGCGCGCGCGGGCAGGACGTACGCGTTCCGGCTCGACGGTGAACGCACGCGTCCCGATCCGGCCTCCCGCTCCCAGCCGCACGGTCCGCACGGCCCCTCCGAGTACGTGGACCCGGATCTGTTTGGGTGGACGGATGCGGGTTGGCGCGGTGTAAAGCCGGACGGCCAGGTGATCTACGAGCTCCATACCGGTACGTTCACGCCGGAGGGGACGTGGGCGGCGGCGATGGCGCAACTGCCGGAGCTCGCGAGCCTCGGCATCACGATCGTCGAGTTGATGCCCGTCGCCGAAGCGGCCGGCGCATTCGGTTGGGGCTACGACGGCGTGGATCTCTACGCACCCGCGCACATCTACGGCACGCCGGACGATCTCCGCCGGTTCGTCGACCGCGCGCACTCGGCCGGCCTCGCCGTCATTCTCGACGTCGTCTACAACCATCTCGGGCCCGACGGCAACTACCTCGACGAATTCTCGCCAGACTATTTCACCGACAAGTACACGAACGATTGGGGGCGCGCGATCAACTTCGAGGGATCGCCGCCGGCGCGCGAGTTCTTCGTCGAGAACGCAGGGTACTGGATCCACGAGTTTCATCTCGATGGACTACGCCTGGACGCGACGCAGGACATCAAGGACGCCTCGAGCGACCACGTGATCGCATCAATCGTCGCGCGCGCGCGCGCCGCCGCCGGATCCCGATCGATTCTGATCGTTGCGGAGAACGAGCCGCAACACACGGGGATCGCACGGCCGCAGCAGGAAGGGGGCTTCGGCGCCGATGCGCTCTGGAACGACGATGCGCATCACACCGCGGTGGTGGCGCTGACCGGGAGACGCGAAGCGTATTACTCGGATTACCAGGGGTCCGCGCAGGAGCTCGTCTCGTGCATGCGGTGGGGCTATCTCTATCAGGGGCAGCGGTACTCGTGGCAGAAGAAGCGCCGCGGCACGCCCGCGCTGGATCTCCCGCCGCGCGCATTCGTGTCGTACCTCGAGAACCACGATCAGGTGGCGAATTCCCCGTTTGGCAGACGGCTCCACGAATTGGCGTCGCCAGCCGCGTATCGCGCGATGACCGCGTGGCTCCTTCTGGGTCCCGAGACGCCAATGCTCTTTCAGGGCCAGGAGTTCGCCTCGTCGCGGCCGTATCTATACTTCGCGGATCACGCCGGTACGCTGGGCGCGTCCGTTCGCCAGGGGCGGCGCGAGTTCCTGCAGCAGTTTCCGAGCGTAAAGGACGCCGGCGTCCAGCGTGCGCTGCCGCCGCCCACGGCCGTCGAGACGTTCCTCGCCTGCAAGCTCGATTTGAGCGAACGCGAGCGGCACGCGTCGGCGTATGCGCTGCACCGGGATCTGCTCGCGCTGCGCCGCGGCGATCCGGTCCTCGCGCGCGCGGGAACGATCAGGCCGGAGGGCGCAGTGCTCGGGCCGGGCGCGTTCCTGTTGCGATTCATCGATCCGGAGGGCGATCGGTTGATCGTGATCAACCTGGGCTGCGACCTGGACTTCACGCCCGCGCGGGAGCCGCTGCTGGCGCCGCCGGCGGGCGCGCGATGGACGTTGGCCTGGAGCAGCGAATCGCCGCGGTACGGAGGCCAGGGGACGCCGGAGCTCGACTCCGATACCCGCTGGCTGATGCCCGGTGGCTGCGCGCTGCTGTTCACGCCCGTTCGCAGGGAGCACGAGAGCGATGCAGAACCCGACGCGGACGATTGAGCGGCCGCGCGACCGCGAAGGCGAAGCGGCCGACGCCGGCGAGCGCCCGCCCCGCCGCGAATGGCTGGTGAGCAACGGTCTGGGCGGCTACGCGTCGGGCACCGTCGCGGGCGTCATGACGCGCCGGTACCACGGTCTCCTGATCGCCGCGCTGCCGGCGCCGCTCGGCCGGTTCGTGATGCTGAATCACGTCCTGGAACGCGTGCGGCTGCCGGATCGACGGGTGATCTGGCTCGGCGACGAGGACGAGGTCGCCGGGCCGAATGCGGCGGACCGCAACGAGCACCTCGCGGAGTTCCGCCTGGAACTGGGGCTCCCCATCTGGGTGTACCGCATCGAGGCCGTCACGATCGAAAAGCGCGTCCTGATGCCGCACGCGCAGAACACCGTTCATGTGACGTATCGAGTCGTCGATGGCGACGGCTCGCTGCGCTTCGCGCTGCGGCCGTCCGTGCACTTTCGGCCGCACGAGGCGCCGGTCGACGAGGCGACGCATCGCACCTACACGATCTCGGCGACCGAACATCGTTACGAGCTCTCGGCCGGATCGGATTTGCCGGTGCTGCGCCTGGCGCTTCACGGCGGAAGCGCCGCCCTGACCCTCGATGAAAAGGGAGCGGCGGGCGTGCCGTACCGCATGGAGGAGAGCCGCGGGTATCAGTGGCAGGGGTCGCTCTGGAGCCCGGGATACTTCCGCGCGGATGCGTCGGCCGGAGAGGCGGTCACGCTGGTTGCCTCAACCGAGCGATGGGAGTCCGTCCAGGCCCTTTCGCCGGATGCCGCGCAAGAGGCCGAACGCGAGCGTCGCCGGCGGTTGATCGATATTGCAGGCACGCCGGCGGAGGACGGGTTCGAAGCGGAACTGGTGCTTGCGGCGGATCAATTCATCGTTCGCCCGGCGGGTCGTGCCGAGGAAGCCGCGCGTGCGCGCGCCGCCGGCGAGGAAGTCCGCACCGTGATCGCCGGCTACCACTGGTTCACGGACTGGGGTCGCGACACGATGATCAGCCTCGAAGGCCTGACGCTGACGACCGGCCGGTGGCGCGAGGCGGGCTACATCCTGCGCACGTTCGGCCAGTACGTCCGCGACGGTCTCATCCCGAACATGTTTCCGGAAGGCGATCGCGAAGGCCTGTACAACACCGCGGACGCGACGTTGTGGTTCTTCCACGCAATGGAACGCTACGTTCAGACGACGGGCGACGAGAACGTGCTCCAGCGTCTCCTCCCGACCTTCATCGAGATCGTCCAGTGCCATCTTCGGGGCACCCGATTCGGCATCCACATCGATCCGGCGGACGGCCTGCTGACGCAGGGGGCGGAAGGCTATCAGCTCACGTGGATGGACGCGAAGGTCGGGGACTGGGTCGTGACGCCCCGGCGCGGAAAAGCGGTCGAACTGAGCGCGCTGTGGTACAACGCGGTCTGCCTCCTCGATTCGTGGACGCGGCGCTATGGCGGCGGAGAAGGGCTGAATCTGGCCGATCACGCGCGCCAGACGCGCGACTCGTTCAACAAGCGGTTCTGGTACGACAAGGGCGGTTACCTCTATGATGTCGTCGACGGCGAGCATGGGGATGATGCGTCCTGTCGTCCGAATCAGGTGTTCTCGATTTCGTTGCCGCACCCGGTGCTCGATCGCGCGCGCTGGCCGCGCGTCCTCGAGGTCGTCGAACAGAAGCTGCTCACGCCTGTTGGCCTGCGATCGCTGGCCCCCGGGAGCCCCGACTACAGGCCGCGCTACTACGGCGATCTCCGTTCGCGGGACGCGGCGTACCATCAAGGGACGGTCTGGGCGTGGCTGATCGGCCCGTTCGTCGACGCCTGGATGAAAGTGCACGCCGGCGATCGCGCCGGCGCGCGGCGGCTCCTGGAAGGCTTCGAGCAGCACCTGAACGACGCGTGCGTTGGATCGATCAGCGAGATCTTCGACGCCGACGCGCCGTTCCTGCCGCGCGGCTGCATCGCCCAGGCGTGGAGCGTGGCCGAGGTCCTGCGGTCGTGGGCCCAGACGTCTGCGGACTGACGATTGACTACTGCCCATTGCCGTGACGCTCGAAGATCTCGGCTGGTCACCGCGGCTCGAGGAGGCGTTTGCGCAGCACCGCGGCCCGGACATCGTCGCGGCCCGCGTGAGCCGCGAGCATACGCACATCTATCGCGTGATTGGTTCCGATGGCGAGCGGCTTGCCCGCGTCTCGGGGCGGCTTCGCCACGGCGTCGCGGCGCGCGCGGATTTTCCGGCGGTTGGCGACTGGGTCGCTGTCGAGATCCCGCCCACCGGCGGGGATGCGCGCATTCGCGCGGTGCTTCCGCGCTCCAGCCGGTTTTCACGGCGTGCTGCCGGCGATCCCACGGAAGAGCAGGTGATCGCCGCGAACATCGACGTCGTGTTCCTCGTGTCCGGCCTCGACGGCGATTTCAATCCGCGGCGCATCGAAAGGTATCTCCTGACGGCCTGGGACAGCGGCGCCGCCGCCGTCATCGTCCTCAACAAGGCGGATCTCGTCGACGATCCGGGCGTCTTCGTGCGCGAGGTGGACGCGATTGCGCAGGGGACGCCGGTTCTCGTCGTGTCAGCCGCGCAGCCGGCATCTCTCGACGCGCTCCGTCGACATCTCGGTGCTGGGCGAACGGGCGCGCTCCTTGGATCGTCAGGGGTGGGAAAGTCGTCGATCGCGAACGCACTGGTGGGGGAGGAAGTGTTCGCGACGCGCGAGGTGCGCGAGAGCGACAGCCGCGGGCGTCACACCAGCACGCGGCGCGAGCTGATTCTTCTTCCCGGCGGTGGCATCCTGATCGACACACCAGGGATGCGCGAACTGCAGCTGTGGGACACCGGCGAGTCGCTGACCGGTGCGTTCGCGGACATCGAGGCGCTCGCGGCGTCGTGCCGGTTTCGAGATTGCCGCCACGCGGGCGAACCGGGATGTGCCGTCGTCGAAGCGGTCGAGGACGGCAGGCTCGGCGCCGGACGCCTCGAGAGCTATCACAAGCTGCGCCTCGAGCAGGAACATCAGAGCCGCCAGCAGGACGTCCGCGCGCAGCTCGAACAGAAGCGCCGGTTCAAGATACTGACGAAGGCTGCGAACAAGCGGATACGGGAGAAGCGTCACGACTCGTGACGCGCGACAGGACCGCCTCGAGCAGCGGCGTCATCATCGCGAGCCGCCGCGCGCGAATGACGAGGTTCCACGCACGCTCGAACTTCTTCCATCCGGCCGCGTAGAAGAAGTGCTTCGTCTGGTGCTTGAGCGAGCCGTGCGTGAACGACGCGCGCGCAATGGAGGACCACCGGTAGAACTCGTCGTACCCCCAGTGATATCCGTCCTCGAGCTGCGTCGGCGTCATGCGGGCGGGGCGGTAGACCACGTGACGCGTGTCGTAGAGGTCCCAGTCGCTCGTCGTGATGCGTCCTTCGCGTTCCATCCGGGCGTGGAGCCCCGTGCCGGGATACGGCGTCTGAATGTGGAACGTGGCGGTCGTGATGCCCTGTTCGATCGCCCAGTCGACCGTGCGCTTGAACACATCGGGTCCATCGTCGTCCATACCGAACACGAAGCTGCCATTGATCATGACGCCGAGCGCGTGGAGCCGCGCCGTGACGGCGGAGTAGTCCCGATTGAGATTCTGGCGCTTCCCGCTGCGGCGCAGGTTGTCGGGCGTGAGCGTCTCGAACCCGACGAAAAGGCTGCGCAGCCCGGCTTCGGCGGCGCGCTCGATCAGATCGCCGCGAAGGACGGAATCGACGGTTGCGGCTCCCTGGAACAGCCTGTTCATCCCGCGCATGCCGTCGAACAGCGCGCGCGAGAAGCGCGGGTCGCCGAGCAGATGGTCGTCGAGAAAGTACAGGTGACGTCCGGGCAGCCTGGCGATCTCCCCCAGCGCTTCGTCGACGCGCTGCGTATAGAACGAGCGTCCGCCCGCGAAGAAAGCGTCCTTGTAGCAGAAGTCGCAGTGCTGCGGGCATCCGCGTGTCACCACGATCGAGTTGGGAACGAGATAGAGGCCCCGCTTGATCAGATCGCGGCGGACCGGCGGAAGACCCAGGATGGTGCGGCCGTCCGACGAGCGGTAGACCCGTTCGGGACGTCGCCCGCGGAAGTCGGCGAGAAAGCGCGGAAACGTCTGCTCGCCCGGACCGAGGAAGATCGCGTCTGCGTGGGCGGCCGCCTCGTCGGGCAGGGCCGTGACGTGCAGGCCGCCGAGCGCGACGAACACGCCGCGCGCGCGGTAGCGGTCGGCGATGCGATAGGCTCGATAGGCGTTCGTGATGTACACCTGGATGACGACCAGGTCCGGCGTATCATCCGTTCGCAGACGCTCGACGTGCTCGTCCACGATCGTCGCCTCGTCGTCGGGGGAGAGATAGGCGGCGAGGGTGGCGAGGCCGAGCGGCGGAAAGAGGGAGTACTTGATCGGGCGCCAGTAAGGGCTGGTGGCTTCGGTCAGGGCGGGAAGGATGAATTTGATGCGCAGCGACGAACGACTTTGCAGTGCCAAGTTACGCATACTTGGCAGTATAAAGTAAGTCCGCCGTGCGTGCCTGTCGTTTTTCGAGGACCCATGATTGACCTGTACAACAACGACACGAACGAGCTGATTGGCTCGATTACGGACGCGGACCTGAAGGTGCTGGCGGACCACCTCGAGGAAGAGTCGCTCGAGGATCGGGACTACTACATCGATCGCGCCACCATCGATCTGATCGCCGACGGCGCGGCGACGGAGCACCTGCTCGGCCTGTTGCGGAAGGCGGTGGGCACGTCTGACGGAATCGAAATCCGCTGGCAGCGGCGCCAATGAGCGGGAGGGCGGAATCCCTCGCGCTGCTGCCGCTCACGCATACATCGGACGCCGGTTGCTGAGGGCCATCCAGCCCCTGACGACACGATAGATGAACCAGACCCCGGTCAGGAGGATCGGGAACCATGCGACGATGATGCCGATCCCGAGCGTGAAGAGCACGAACAGCACGCAAAGCGACACCCAGAGCAGGCCGAACCAGAAGGTGCGGATCTGCCACCGGAAGTGGGAGTCGAGCCAGGTGCCGCGCACGTCCCCACGCTTTACGTAGTTCAGAATGACCGCGATGATCGACGGCCAGCCGGTCAGGAACGCGCCCACGACTGTCGCGGCGCCGAGGATTCCCGTCAGCAGGCTGAACGCGTGCAGCCCATAGATCAGCTGCGTCCATCCAATCAATGAGCGTTCCGTTGCCGGCGCCGGGACGAGTGCAGGCTGTTGCCGCGGAGCGTCGTTCATATGCACATCGTCTCACGAGTGTGCCGAGGCGATCGAAGCTTCGCGACATCTTCACCGCGGCACCCCTGAAGGGCGACCCTACATTCGCGATCTTCGGCATTCGTCGTTCGTAACTCGTTGTTCGTCATTCGTCGTTCGTCGTTGACGCATCCACCGCTTCCGGACCACCGTTCGCCGGATCCCTCCAACCCCCGTGCCGCAAATCCGTATGCTTTCATCGACATGCCCGCACAACCCGACGTCCTGACCATCAGCAATGCGCGCAAGCGGTTCGGCAGCGTCGTCGCGCTCGAGGGGCCACGCTCGCGCTGCGCGAGGGGGAACTGCTGGCCCTTGTCGGCCCGAACGGCGCCGGCAAGACGACGCTCATCCGCGCCATCGCCGGCCGCGTGCGCCTCGACGGCGGCGAGATCCTGATGTTCGGCAGGCCGATGGCGGGAAGCCGGACGCCGCCGGAGCTCGGGATCGTGCCGCAGGAGCTGGCCGTGTATCCGCTCCTGACCGCGCGGGAGAACCTGGAGGCGTTCGGCCGCCTTCAGGGCCTGAGCGGCCGTGACCTCGACGGGCAGGTGAGATGGGCGTTGAAGGCAACGGCGCTCGAGGACCGCGCGAACGAGCCGGTGAAGCGGTTTTCGGGCGGCATGAAGCGGCGCCTCAACATCGCGTGCGGCGTCCTGCACCGGCCGCGCATCGTGCTGCTCGACGAGCCGACGGTCGGCGTGGACCCGCAGAGCCGCGAGCGTATCTACGACATGCTCGGCGAGCTGATGAGAGCGGGGGTGTCGCTGCTGCTGACGACGCATCATCTCGAAGAAGCCGAGGCGCGCTGCTCGCGGACGGTCATCATCGATCACGGACGCGTCATCGCAGCCGGTACGCTGCCGGAGCTCGTGGACCAGACGGTCGGACGCTACCGCCTGGTCACGCTGCGCGTGAGCACGCCGGTCACGAATGCGCCGAATGGAATCGAGGTCGCGCCGGACGATGCACGGCTGTTGCGAGCTCGGGTTTCGGATGTGGCGCAGGATCTCCCCGTGCTGCTGACGGCGGTAGGCGCGCGCGGGACGGAGATCGAGGACGTCGACGTCCGCGGCCCGAGCCTCCAGGCCGTGTTCATTCATCTGACCGGAAGGGAGCTGCGGGAATGATCGCGACCCTGCTGAAGATCAACTGGACGAACCTGAAGCGCGACCGCGTGGCGCAGATGATGGCATTCCTGTTGCCGGTGATCTTCTTCTCGATCTTTGCCACCGTGTTCGGCAATCAGAGCAACAGGTCGACGGCCCGGATTCGCGTCGCCGTCGTCGACGAGGACGGCAGCGAGTTGAGCCGACGGATCGTCGCGGGACTTCGCGCAGAGAAGGGGCTCCGCGCCAGAACGACCATCGATCCGGATGAGAAGGGCGCGAGCCTCGACCGCGAGCGCGCACGCGGGCTCGTTCGTGATGGCGATGTGCCCGTTGCGATCGTCCTTCCGCGCGGGCTCGGTGCGGCCGCAGCGGCGTTCGGTGCAGCGCGCGACGCGCGGATTCAGCTGCTCGCCGATGTCTCCGATCCGATCGCGCCGCAGATGGTCTATGGCCTGCTGCAGAAGGTCTCGATGACGTCCGCTCCGGACATCCTGATGCAGGGAGGCATCTCGCAATTCGAGCATTACGCGGGGACGCTCACGCCCCAGCAGCGCGCCGCCGTGAACGGGTGGCTGCCGCAGCTGCGGCCCTCGGGGCCGGATGCCTCGCGCGCCTCGTCGAATACGGCAGAAGGCTTCTTCGGGTTGGGCATCGACACGGTCGACGTGATGCGCGACGGCAATCGCGAGAGCCTGATCTCGTTCTACGCCGCGGGGATCGGCGTCATGTTCCTGCTCTTCTCGGTGTCGGGCGCGAGCGGCACGCTGCTCGACGAAGTCGACTCGGGCACCTTCGACCGCGTGCTCTCCACGCGCGTCGGCATGAACGGACTGCTGGCGGGGAAGTGGCTGTACCTCACCCTGATGGGCATCGCGCAGTTGTCGATCATGTTCCTGTGGGGCCGCGTCGCGTTCCAGCTCGATCTCTTCAGGCGCGTGCCCGGGTTCCTCGTCATGACCGCGTTCACCGCGATGGCAGCCGCGGGCTTCGGCCTGCTCCTCGCGACCATCGCGCGCACGCGCGCGCAGCTCTCCGGGATGGCGACGATCATCATCCTGATCATGTCGTCGCTCGGCGGCAGCATGTTCCCGCGCTTCCTCATGAGCGAGACGATGCAGAGGATGGGGCTGCTCACGTTCAACGCGTGGGCGCTCGACGGCTATCTGAAGGTGTTCTGGCGGAACGCGCCGATCGTTGCGCTCTGGCCGCAACTGCTCGTGCTCACACTCTTGACGATCGTGTTCCTCTCGCTGGCGCGGACATTTGCCCGCCGATGGGAGGCAGCCTAGGACTCCGGACGCCCAGGATCCCGGCTCCGGATTTCACGTCTTCTCTTCGGACAGATCGATGCCGAACCGTTCGGCCATCCTGTAGAGCGTGCGGCGATCGATCCCGAGCACTTCGGCTGCCCTCGTACGATTGCCGCCAACCTGCTCGATGACGTGGACGAGATAGCGCCGCTCGATTTCGTCGAGCGACGGAAGATCCACGAACAGCCGTTCGTGGAGGTCCGGTTCTGATGCGGCCCGAAACGGCAGATCGGCAACGTCGATCGTCGAGCCGCGGCTGAACACCACGAGACGCTCGATCGTGTTCTCCAGCTCGCGCACGTTGCCGGGCCAGCGATACGCCGCCAGAGCCGCGATGGCCGCCGGCGTCAGCGCCACGGTCCGGCCGGCGCGGCTGCAGGCATTCTGCAGGAACGTCTCGATCAGGAGTGGGATGTCCTCGCGCCGTTCGCGGAGCGCGGGCATGTGAATGACGATCACGCTCAAGCGGTAGAACACGTCCTGTCTGAAACGCTGCTGCGCCACTTCGCGTTCGAGGTCGACGTTCGTGGCGGCGACGACGCGGACGTCCACCTTCACGATCCGGCTGGCGCCAACCGGACGCACCTCGCCTTCCTGCAGCACGCGAAGGAGTTTCACCTGCAGTGCGGCCGAGGTCTCGCTGATCTCGTCGAGGAAAACCGTCCCGCCGTTCGCCTGCTCGAAGATGCCCTTCGTATCCGTCACGGCGCCGGTGAACGCGCCGCGCGTGTGGCCGAACAGCTCCGATTCGAGAACGCTCTCGGTCAGCGCGCCGCAGTTGATCGGCACGAATGGCCGCGACGCGCGCCGTCCGTTCGCATGGATGGCGCGTGCGACCAGCTCCTTGCCCGTTCCGCTCTCGCCGACAATGAGGACGGAAGCGGTCGCGTTCGCGGCGTGCGCGATCTGCTTGTAGACGGCCAGCATGCCGGCCGTCCGTCCGATCAGGCCCGGCGGCGCGACATCCAGATGCGGACGCTCGTTCGCCGCTGGCGCAGCCGGCTCCGCCAGCGCGCGTTCGACCGTCGCCTTCACCTCGGTGATGTTGAACGGCTTGCTGATGTAGTCGTACGCGCCCGCGCGGACCGCCTCGATCGCGGTCTGGAGCGTGCCGAACCCGCTGATCAAGACGACGTGGCCGGACGGATTCCCGGACTTGAACGCGCGAAGCACATCCATCCCGTTCTGCGGCGCATCGAGGTTGATGTCCGAAATCAGGAGATCGAACGGCTCGCGGGCGAGGCGGACCGCCTCCTCCGCGCGCTGCGTCGTACGAATCTCCCGGTCCGGCTGCTCGAGCAGCTCCGCCATGAACCGGCACGTTTCGCCATCGTCATCGACGATCAGAATTTTCGCCATGCGCCTCGGTGGACGGAGTGTCTGGAGTGGAAAGGACGATCGTGAAGGTCGTCCGTCCTGGTGTGCTCTCGGCGGAAATGGTGCCGCCGTGGCGCGCGATCACGTCGCGCGTGATGCTGAGGCCGAGCCCGGTGCCCTTGCCGGCCGGCTTCGTCGTGACCCAGGGCTCGAAGATCCGCGGCAGCAGCTCCGGGTCGATGCCGGATCCGGAATCGGTGATGGCAATCCGAGCGCGGCCGTCCACCGCGGACGCGGCGAGCGTCAAGGATCCGCCGCCCGGCATCGCGTCGAGGCTGTTGTTGATGAGATTCAGCAGCGCCAGCTCGAGCTCCTCGGCGTCCGCGTCGATCGACGGCAGGTCGGGAACGAGGTCGAGCGTCAGCGCGATTCGTGACGCATCGAGCTTCGGGCGCGCGACGTCCGCGACGCGCGTGAGCAGCGTGCGCAGGGAGGTCGGCCATCGGGTATCCGGCCGGCGCGCGTGGTCGAGCATCGTTCGGACGACCGCGTCCACCTTCGCGATCTGCTCCTGCACGATCGTGAGGCGGCGCGCCGTCTTCGCATCGATCGCGGCGTCCTGCTGCAGCATCTGCACGTAGCCGGAAATCAGGTTCAGGGGCGTCCCGACCTGATGCGCCACACTCGCAGCGGTCTGGCCGACGGCCGCCATCTGTTCTGCGCGCCCGAGCGCTTCGCGCAGCGCGACCGAGCGGCGGTAGCTCTCCACGAGCTCCTCGTTTCGCAGCCGGAGCTCCGCGGTCGCTTCCGCCACCTTGTCCTGGAGCGCCACGTTGAAGTCCTGCAGGCGCGCCAGCATCTCGTTCAGGCCGGCCGCCACCTCGCCGATCTCGTCCGGACGGACGATCGATGCGCGGGCGGAGAAATCGCCCGCACCGGCCCTCTGCATGGCGTCATGAATGCGCGCGACCGGGCGGTGGATCAGGCGGCGTGCGAACCAGTCGATCAAGAGCGTCAGCAGGACGACGACGATTGGTGCGAACCACAGCGTGACGCGGCGTCCCTTCGTCCGAAGCTGCGCAACGGATCCCAGCGAGACGGTCACGACGGCTGCCGCCGAGGGCCGTCCGTCGCGCAGCGCGGGCGCCGCGACGATGGACATCCCGGGAGGACCATCGAGCGTGATCGTGTCGCGCTGCGCGACTGCTCGCTGCGCCGCCTGCAAGGCTTCCGGACGCTCGACCGACGAGGTGCTGGCGACGACCTCGGCGCCGTCGCCCGAGACGTCGACGACCGAAATCGCTCGAATCGCTGGTGCGCTCACCGCGAACTCGTGGAGCATCGCGGCGAGGCTGTCGGCGTCGACGGGTTCGCGGCGCAGCTCGAAGTCGTCGGCCACGGCCGTCGCGCTGAGCCGGGCGTTCTCGAGCAGATCGCGCCGAACCGTCCGCTCGAAGATGCCGATCTCGATGATGGCCTGCACGCTGATGGTGAGACCCACGGCGAGCGTGACGAGGAGCGCAAGACGCGTGCGGAGCGAAAGCGACGGGCGCAGTTTTGCCACGCTGGGGCGCGCCTGCGCGGTTGAGGCCGCTGCTGCGGCCTGGCTGAAATTCATCGAAGTCGTTGTACGGGCTCGTCTTGGCTCATTGTACCGGGCTACGAAAATGGTGGCACCCGGATTGTGTTCACACCGGATGCCCACCGGCTGAGCGGCGAACGGCTGGATCTTCCGGTCAACTCCTCCCGACTGCCGGTCGGTGGGCGCTCCCGATGCGTATCCCTGGTCCGTTTCGTCTGGTCGCCTCGCTGCTGGTGCTTGCGATCGCAGCTCCGCCTGCGATCGCATCCGCCGGCCAGACCCTATCGTCGACGACGGCGGCGGCGCCGGCCGCCACCGAGGCGTCGCTCATCGGCGTCATCGAGCACTTCGAGGAAGCGGCACGGCGCCTGGTGCTGCAGACCAAGGACGCGCGCGTCGCGTTCATCCTCGCGTCCGACGCGGTGGTGCGGCTCGGGTCCCGCACGCTGCCGGCCAGCGCGCTTGCCGCGCATCGGGGCCGCCGGGCCAAGGTGCGCTACACGCAAGACGGCAACCGCCGGACGGCGCACTGGGTCGTCATCTCTTCCGAGGCCCCGCGGTATTGACCGCGGGCTTCGCCCGCTCGAGCATCTCAGTCGTTTGTCTCGGCTAAGATCGCAGCGTGAAGCTCGCGATCCGTGCAGGCGGCGGACTGTGCGCGCTGGCGCTGGCGCTAACCGTTGCCTCGCGCCCTGCCGCCGGCGCTTCCCGCGCGGACGATCTCGCGACCATCATTCGGCGCATCGGCGAGTACGTCGCCGCGTGGGGTGACCGCGCGTCCCTGCTCGTTGGCGTGGAGGATTACCTTCAGACATACACGCCCGCCAACCTCGGCCAGCCCCCCTCGCGGCATCTGATCTCGGAGTTCGCGATCGTTCGCACCACGGATTTGACGGGATGGATCGGGCTGCGCGACGTGGGTGAAGTCGACGGCCACCCCGTCATCGATCGGCGCGATCGCCTCGAGCGGCTGTTTCTCGACGGCGCTCCCGACGAGGGACGCGCACGGGCGATCGTCGAGGAGAGCGCCAGGTTCAATCTGGGTTCGATCGTGCGGACCGTCAACGTTCCGACGGTCGCGTTGTTCTTCTTCACGCCCGGGAACCTCGATCGATTCGCGTTCAGCCGCAAGGGGGAGACGCTCGTGGACGGGGTGCGCGCGCTGGAGATTGCGTTCCGCGAGAAGGCCGCGCCCACGTTGATCCGCCGCCTCGACGGCGGCAGCGTCCGGTCGCGCGGGACGTTGTGGGTGATTCCGTCCGAGGGGACGGTGGTTCGCACGCACCTCGTGGTGTCGGGCTTCACCGGCGCCTCCAGCTCCGCCGAGGTCGACGTCCAGTACCGCCGCGATCCCAGGCTCGACACGTGGGTTCCGGCGGCAATGTCCGAATTCTACGAGGCAACCGTCCGGAATCCCCGGATGCGCAACGAGCAGGCGCGCGCGACCGCGACGGCGACCTATTCGCAGTTCCGCCGGTTCGAGACATCCGCGAGGATTTCACACCGTTGACCCCTTCGCGTTCCGGACGTACCCGGAGATCCCCGCTGCGGCGCGCGGGTCTGCTGCTGATCGGCGCCGTCGCGTGGGCGTGCGCGGACACGTACGTCGGCGTCTACGCAACGCTGGACGAGGCGCGCCAGGCCGGAGCGATCGCGCGAGGCTGGGTGCCGCAGGGCCTGCCCCCGTCCACGACGGACATCCGCGAGGGACACGATGTCGACACGAATGCGCGGTGGGGGACGTTCACGTTCCCGATTTCGGAGACGGCTCGCGTTCAAGCCCTGATGGGAGAGGAGCTGTCGACGGCGCCGTACTGCCATCCGCCGGGCCGCTTCGAGTGGTGGCCGCTCGCGCTCCGGGAGCCGATTGACGTCTCGCGCCTCCACGCGGCAGGTGTTCGCCTCTACCGCGCGCGCGACGGCGATCTCACCTACGCGATCAACTGGCCGACCGGGCGGGCGTTCTACTGGCGACAGTGACGGGAGGTTGGCTTGCCCGCCGTAGCCGCGCAGCGGCGGAGGCGGGAGGTTGGCGTTGGCTTGTCAACCCGTAGCTCGCGCGCCAATTCAGGCGAGTGCCCTTCTTGAGCCAGGGGTGACGTTTTATTCCGGACGCATGGGTGACACTTGGCCCCCGAGGAGGGGGCATGCCTTGGAAGGCGTGTCACATCATGGACGAGCGGCTGCGATTCGTCGCGCGCCTGCTGGACGGCGAGCGGATGACGACGCTCTGCACGGAGTTCGGCATCTCGCGGAAGACCGGCTACAAGATCTACGACCGCTACAAGGCCTTTGGCCTGCACGGCCTTAGTGACCGAAGTCGGCGGGCCGAGCGCCCGGAATAAAACGTTACCGATGCGCCCGGAATAGACCCAGCGAAGGGTGGTGCCGAGGACTGGAATCGAACCAGTGACACCAGCATTTTCAGTGCTGTGCTCTACCAACTGAGCTACCTCGGCCCTGCAGCGAACCCTGATCATAACAAAGCCGCTCGACCGGCCACAACGGCGGCCGCGCTCGGCGCACGCGCTCCGCACTTTCTGCTTGTACTTTGATCCCGCTTCAGTTACACTCGCATTCATTCCGAATGAGGAGAGCGACACGTCAGATGCAGTCCGACGTCGACGATCTCCGCGTGCCACGCCCTGCGCCGCGCCGCTTCTGGTGGCACGCGATCCTGTTCGCCGGATGCGTGCTGCTCGCCAACGGCCTCGTCGGCGAGCGCGGCCTGCTCGAACGTGTCCGCGCACGCCGCAGTTACGCCGAAGCGGCTGAAGATCTCGGGCGGCTGCGGCAACAGAACGTCCGCCTTCGCGAGACCGTCCACAACCTCCGCACCGATCCGGCAACCATCGAAGCCGTCGCCCGCGAGGAACTGGGACTGATCCGCCGCGGCGAAATTCTGGTCAGCGTTCGGAACCTGAAGCGCTGATCAACTCCCAACCTTCCGCCTTCGTCCTCCGGGCTACGGCGGGCAAGCACAATCCTGTGGGCTCTTGACGCACACCTGTGCGTGCGCGTGTGCGGTTGCGCCCGCACACACGCCGGATCTCGCTGATTTCGCGCGGCCACCCGCGGCAGTGTTGTTGCACAGTACCCGCACACTCCCCGAGCCGACCCCAGACGATGAACCCCCGTTCCACAGCGCTTCGCGCCGGCCGCGCCCGTCCGTGACCCACCCCTTTGCGAAGATGCGCGCCTTCTCGCTCCGGCGCAAGCTGGTGCTCGTGTCGCTCATCGCCTCGGGCGTGGCGCTCGCGCTGGCCCTCGGCATCTTCGTGTCCCTGGACCTTCCGATCTTCCGCGTGGGCATGACGGAGGACCTGCGCGCGACCGCAGCCGTGATCGCGACCACGACGAACGCCGCCCTGGGGTCGAACGACAGCCGGGCGGCAACGGAGATGCTCAGCAGCCTGGCCGCGCGTCCCTACGTCAATCGCGCGTGCCTCTACAACGACGCCGGACGCCTGTTCGCGGCCTACACTCCGACCGGCGAGGCCTGTCCCGCGGCGCCGCCCGCGGGAGACGGCCGCGCGTGGTTCTCGAGCGAGCACCTCTCGATCATTCGCGACATCTCCCGCCACGGGCATCCGGTCGGGCGCCTGCTCGTCGAAGAGGGCCTCAACGACTACCGCGCGCGCGTCCGGTGGCACGCAGCGATGGGGCTCGTCGTCCTGCTCGTGTGCTGCCTGTTCGTCCCGCTCGTCGCCTCGCCGCTCCAGCGGCTGGTCGCCAGGCCGATTACGGACCTCGCGGCGGCGATGCGGGCCGTCTCGCAACAGAAGCGCTTCGACATCCGCGTGCCCCGTACGAGCGACGACGAGGTGGGCGTCCTGGTGGACGGCTTCAACCAGATGCTCGCCGAGATCGAGGATCGCGAGCGGATGCTCGAAGCGCACCAGGAGCACCTCGAACGGAAGGTCCTCGCGCGGACCTCGGAGCTTCGGGAGGTCAACGCGGCCCTGCTCGACGCCAAGAATCGCGCCGAGGACGCGAACCGCGCCAAGGGGGAGTTCCTCGCGAACATGAGCCACGAGATCCGCACGCCCATGAACGGCATCATCGGGATGACGGACCTCGCGCTCGACACAGAGCTGACGACGGAGCAGCGCGAGTACCTCGACATGGTGAAGAGCTCGGCGGAATCGCTGCTCGGCATCATCAACGACATCCTCGACTTCTCGAAGATCGAGTCGCGCCACCTCGAGCTGGAGGCCGTGCCGTTCGCAATCCGCGATCTGCTCGCCGATACCGTCCGCCCGCTCGGATTCCGCGCGCATCAGAAGGGGCTCGAGCTGATGACGGACGTCGCGCCGGAAGTACCCGATGTCCTCGTCGGCGATCCCGGGCGGCTCCGCCAGGTGGTCGCCAACCTGGTGGGGAACGCCATCAAGTTCACGCCCGAGGGCCACGTGCTGCTTGCGGCGGACGTCGAGTCGCGCGACGACGCTCGCGTCACGATCCACTTCGAAGTGATCGACACGGGCGTCGGCGTCGCGCCGGAGAAGCAGGACCTCATCTTCGAACCGTTCCGGCAGGCGGACGGCTCCACGACGCGCCGCTTCGGCGGCACCGGCCTGGGCCTGACGATCTCGCAGAAGATCGTCTCGCTGATGGGCGGACGGATCTGGGTCGAGAGCATCCTCGGCCAGGGCAGCACGTTCCATTTCACCGGCGCCTTCGCGGTCGGCCAACCGCTGCCGGACCAGACGCCGGCGGTGATCGCCGGGCTGCCGATCCTCGTCGTCGACGACAATCTGGTGAACCGGAGAGTGATCGAGCGCACGCTGCGCCGCTGGCGGATGAAGCCGAGTATGGCGGAATCCGGGGAAGCCGCTCTCGCGGCGTTCGCGGACGCCGAGCGGCGCGGAGAGCCGTTCGTCGCCGTGCTCCTCGACGCGCAGATGCCGGACCTCGACGGCTATCAGCTCGCCGCGCGAATCCGCGGGCTGCCGGGCGGCGCCGACACGCCGCTCATCGTGCTCTCCTCGTCCGCACAGCAGGATCAGGACCTCTGCCGCCGGCTGCGCATCCACGCGCATCTGGTGAAGCCGGTCGCAAACCGGGATCTCGTCGCGCTCCTCGGCCGCCTTTTCGCCGACGGCGCCGGCCCCACGCGCCCGGAGGCCTCATCGCCCGTGCGGCGCCTGCGTCTCCTGCTGGCCGAGGACAACCCGATGAACCAGCAGCTTGCGCTCCGGCTGCTCGAGAAGCGCGGCCACGAAGTGCTCACGGCCGAAACAGGCAAGGCAGCCGTCGAGATCTGGGAGCGCGAGCGCGTCGACGCGATCCTCATGGACGTCCAGATGCCCGATATGAGCGGCATCGAGGCGACCCGCACGATCCGGGCACGCGAGGAGGGAAGCGACGCGCACGTCCGCATCATCGCGATGACGGCGCACGTGATGAAGGGTGACACCGAGCGCTGCCTCGCCGCAGGCATGGACGACTACATCGCGAAGCCGATCGATCGCGAACGGCTGCTGATGCTCCTCGAGGGCGAGGCCGAACCGGCCGTTCCGCAGGCGGCGGTGTCCGACTGCGATGCGTTCGTGCAGCGCGTCGGGGGAGATATCGCGCTCGCGCGCGAGATGGCGCAGATCTTCATCGCGGACAGCGCCAGGTTGCTCGACGCCGTGCAGACGGCCGTCGCCAGGAGCGACGCGCCGGCGCTGCGCGAGGCGGCGCACGCGCTCAAGGGCGCTGCCGCGAACTTCAACGGCTCGGGGGTGGTGGCGCTGGCCACCGAGCTCGAGCAGATCGGCAAGCGCGGTGAGATGGCGCTGGCGATTACCCCGGCCGCGCGGCTCACGACCGAGCTGGATCGCCTGCTGGCCGATATCCGCGCCTTCGCGGGAGCAGATGTATGCGCGTCCTGATGGCAGACGATGATGCGATGCTGCGGCACGGGCTCGGCGTCCAGCTGCGCAAGTGGGGATACGACCCGGTCGTCTGCGCGAACGGCGACGAAGCCCGGCGGGTGCTCCGGAGCGGCGAACCGCCGCTCGTCGCCATTCTCGATCGGAGCATGCCGGGCGCCGACGGCCTGACGCTCTGCGCGGAGATTCGCGCCACCCCGCACCTCCGCGCCACCTACGTCGTCCTCCTCACCGCGCACGACACGCGCGACGACATGCTGAGCGGGTTCGACGGCGGCGCGGACGAATACATCACGAAGCCGTTCGACTGGGAGATGCTGCGCGCGCGATTGAAGACGGGCGTCCGCATCGCCACGCTGCAGCGCGACCTGGCGCAGAAGGTGACGGAGCTCGAACGCGCGCTGGCGAACGTGAAGCAGCTGTCAGGCCTGCTGCCGATCTGCTCGTACTGCAAGCGGATCCGCGACGACGGCGACTATTGGCAACAGCTCGAAACCTACCTGGGGGACCATTCGGAGGCGGAGTTCAGCCACGGCGTGTGCCCCGAATGCCTGGAGCACGCGACGCGCGACTTCCTGCAGTGATCACAGGATCACAGGAGGATTCCGAGCAGTCCAGGAGACCAGGAGATCCTGCTCATCTCCCGATCTCCTGATCTGCGATCAGACGGCCGCGACTTCCGGTTCGCGCACGAGACCCAGCTCCTTGCGGACCTTCTCCTCGATCAATTTGAACGTGGCGGGGTTGTCTTTCAGGAACTGCTTGACGTTCTCGCGGCCCTGACCGAGGCGTTCGCCGCTGAACGCGAACCACGTGCCGCTCTTCTCCACGATGCGGCGATCGACGGCGAGGTCGAGCAGATCGCCTTCGCGTGAGATGCCCTCGCCGTACATGACGTCGAATTCGGCCTCGCGGAAGGGAGGCGCCACCTTGTTCTTGACGACCTTCACGCGCGTGCGGCCGCCGACGACCGAGTCGCCGTCCTTGATCGCGCCGATGCGGCGGATGTCGATGCGGACGGAGGCATAGAACTTCAGCGCGCGGCCGCCGGTCGTCGTCTCCGGGTTGCCGAACATGACGCCGATCTTCTCGCGGAGCTGGTTGATGAAGATCAGGCAGGTCTTCGACTTCGACACGATGCCGGTCAGCTTCCGGAGCGCCTGCGACATGAGGCGCGCCTGCAGACCCATCTGCGCTTCGCCCATCTCGCCTTCGATTTCCGCGCGCGGCACGAGCGCCGCGACCGAGTCGACCACGACGACGTCGACGCCGCCGGAGCGGACGAGCACCTCGACGATCTCGAGCGCCTGTTCGCCGTTGTCGGGCTGCGAGACCAGCAGATTGTCGAGATCGACGCCGAGCTTGCGGGCGTACTGTGCGTCCAGCGCGTGCTCCGCGTCGACGAACGCCGCCATGCCGCCAGTCTTCTGCGCTTCCGCGATCACCTGCAGCGCGAGGGTGGTCTTGCCCGAGGACTCCGGCCCGAAGATCTCGATGACGCGGCCGCGCGGCACGCCGCCGATGCCGAGCGCGTAATCGAGGCTCACGGCGCCCGTCGAGATCGCCGGGATCTGGGCGATGGCGTCCTTCTGGCCGAGGCGCATGATGGAGCCCTTGCCGAACTGCTTTTCGATCTGGCCGACGGCCATCTCGATGGCCTTCAAGCGCTCACGGTCGTTGCGGTCGTCTGCTGCCATAACTCTCCTTCGCGTGTGGGGTCGCGGCGGTGCCCATTCTAGATTCGTGCCCCCGGGGTGTCAAGCGAAAACGGGGCGCCGATATGCCGCTAGGATCCTCTGATCCAGTGACTTGCGGGGATGCATCACTTTCGCCCCCAATGCAGAACTGTGCAGATCCTGCCCGCCGTCCGGATCGTCGATCGATCGCATTCTGCAGCGTAGCCGGAACCCGTGACAGACAGGGTCAGCCGCGGACAACGCGGACACGCGGAATACGGCCACAGACAGGGTCAAGGCCGGGGACAACGCGGACTCACCCAGGATACGGCCACAGACAGGGTCAAGGGCGGCGGACAACGCGCACTCGCGCGGAATACGATCGCCATATGCCGTCACCGATCGGCCACGCGCTCGGGGGAATTGCCGCGGCATGGCGCATCCTGCCGCCTCGCGAGCGGATCGCGCACCGGTGGGGGACGATCGGGATCGTCGCCGCCATCGCCGCGGCGCCGGATTTCGATCTGCTCGTCAACGATCACCGCGGTCCGGCACACAGCCTCGGCGCAGCGGTGATCGCCGGCACGGTCGCGCTGCTCTGGACGCGATCGCCGCGATGGGGCCTGGCGGCCGCATTCGCGTGGGCTTCGCACGTGCTGCTGGATTGGCTGGGTACGGATACGCGCCCGCCTGTCGGCGTCATGGCCTTGTGGCCGTGGTCGCACCTCTATTACGAGTCGCCGCTGCACCTCTTTCCCGCGGTGTCGCGGCGCTACTGGCTCGCGGAGTTCTGGGTGTACAACCTCGAAGCGCTGTTCGTCGAGCTGCTGCTGCTGCTGCCTTTGTCGCTGCTCGTGCTGAGGCAGGCGTTCCGGCGCAAGGGGTGACCGATGCTGGCGCGCTTTCTCGCCATGCACCTCGACGCGGATGCCGCATCGGCGCGTCTCAACGCGGAGGAAGCGCATCACCTCACGCACGTCCTGCGGCTGCGGATCGGCGACGAGGTGGCGGTCTTCGACGGCGCGGGACGGGAGTTCCGCGCGCGCATCGATCGCGCGGGACGCGGCGGCGCCGACCTGACGCTGCTGGAAGAGATTCCTGCGCCGGCCGAACCGCGCGTCCGCATCACGCTGGGGCAGGCGGTGCTCAAAGGAGACGGCATGGACGCCGTCGTGCGCGATGCGACGATGATGGGCGTTGCGGCGATTCAGCCGCTCATCACGATGCATGCGGCAGCGCCCCGACGGGCGATTTCTCGTGACGGCGCCGTGACGCGATGGCAGCGCATCGCGATCGCGTCGAGCAAGCAGTGCCGCCGGGCGGTCGTCCCGTCGATCGAGCCGGTGCACGGATTACCCGAGTGGGTCCGTTCGCATGCCGCGGATCAGCGTTTGATGCTGGTCGAGCCGAGCGCAGGCGCGACGGTGACCAGCGTCGCGGTCATCGCGCGGGATGCGCCCTCGTCCGCTGCGCTGATGGTGGGTCCAGAAGGAGGCTGGGCGGCCGAGGAGATCGCGTCCGCTGCCGATGCGGGCTGGACGCTGCTCACGTTCGGGCGCCGCACGCTGCGCGCCGATGCGGCTGCCGCGATTGCGATTGGGATTCTGCAGTACGTCTGGGAGGATCTGTGACGTCGGCCTCCCACACGAATCAGCGGGCATGTCAACGGACGGCACGGGCCAGCAGCGCCGCCGTCCAGCCGTCTTCGGATGATTCCTCCGTCACGTCGAAATCCGGAAACGCCGGACGAATATCGACCTCGAGGTGATCCCACGCGAACCCGCTCAGGATGAGAGAACCGTCCGGCCGCGCGAGCGAGGCGAGCGAGCTTGCGTGGCGCACGAGCGCCGCCGCGGTCAGGTTCGCGAGCAGGACGTCCGCGGCCGCCAGGCGCAGCTCGCCCAGATCGTCGCAGATGATCTCGATCGCGCCGCCCGCGCCGTTCCTCGCGCAGTTCGCGCGCGCGTTGTCCAGCGCGTCAGGATCGTTGTCAACCGCCACGACATCGGCCGCGCCCAGCTTCCACGCCGCCAGCGCGAGCACGCCGGAGCCTGTTCCGATGTCGATGACGCGCGCGTTCCGCAGATCGAGCCCCTGCAGAAGCCGCAGGCAGAGCCGCGTGGTCGCGTGATGGCCCGTGCCGAAGCCGGTCGACGGCTCGATCACGATGACGGGAACGTCGGGCTGCAGACGAACGGCCGGCGAGCGGCGCGCCTGACCCGGGACATCCCACGGAGGGGCGACGATCAGCCGTCCGACCTCGATCGCGTGGAGATTTTCCTGCGAGCGCCTCGCCCAGTCCTCGTCCGGAACATCGAGCGCGGACGTCGTGAGGAGACGATCGGAAACAGCCGTCGCGAGATGCGCCGCGGCCGCGTCGCGCAGCGCGGCGGTTCGGAAGAATACGCGCCAGCGGTCGCCGCTCTCGTCCTCGTGGATCGCCGAGGGCTCGAAGTCGTCGAGGACGGCGTAAACGCGTTCGCGCAGATGGGGGTCCGGTCCGGGGGAGTCGAGGAATTGAAGGTCGACGGCCGGATATTCAGCCAAAGATGTCTTTCACCTTCTCGAAGAACGGCTTCTCCGGCGACTCGCCGCTGCGATCCGTCACCTCCTGCGGCATCGTCTTTGCCAGTTCCTCGAGCAGGTGCTTCTGGTCGCGCGTCAGCTTCTTCGGCACCTGCGCGCGGACCACGACGTAGAGGTCTCCGTGGCCGCGGCCCGACACGTTGGGCATGCCCTTCCCGCGCAGCTTGAACCGCGCGCCGGTCTGGGTGCCGGAGGGAAGCGTGACCGTGTCCTCGTCCTTCACCGTCGGCACGCGCAGCTCTCCGCCGAGCGCGAGGAGCGGGAAGGTGACGGGGATCTCGCAATACAGATCGTCCCCTTCACGGTGGAAAAGCGAATGCTCCTGCACGTGGACGACGACGTAGAGGTCTCCTGGAGGGCCTCCGGCGGTGCCGTGCTCTCCTTCGCTGTAGAGACGAAGCCGCTGCCCGGTCGCGATTCCGGGCGGGATCTTGACGGTGATTTTCCGATCGCGGGCGATGCGGCCGGCCCCGCGGCAATCCTGACACGGCTTGCTGATGATTCGCCCCGTTCCGCGGCACGTGCCGCACGGGCGCGCGACGGTGAGGAATCCCTGCTGGTATCGGAGCTGGCCGGTGCCGCGGCACTGCGGGCACGTCTCCGGCGAGGAACCTGCCGCGGCCCCGGATCCCTTGCACGACTCGCACGTTTCCTCACGAGGGATCTGGATCGACGTTTCGGTGCCGTCGTACGACTCGTCGAACGAGATCTCGAGGTCGTAGCGGAGGTCCGCGCCGCGCTGAGGTCCGCCGCGCCGGCGCCGTCCGCCGAAGACGTCGCCGAACCCGAACATGTCGCCGAGGCCGGAGAAGATGTCGCCGAAGTCCGCGAAGATCGTCGGGTCGAAGCCGGCCCCGGCGCCCGCCGCGGCGCCGCTCACGCCGGCGTGGCCGAACCGATCGTAGAGCCCGCGCTTCTCGGCGTCCGCGAGGATCGCGTACGCTTCGGCCGCTTCCTTGAACCGCTCCTCCGCCTGGTGATCGCCGGGGTTGCGGTCCGGATGGTACTTGAGCGCGAGCTTGCGATACGCGCTCTTGATCTCCTGATCCGACGCCTGGCGGTCGATCCCGAGGACTTCGTAGTAATCCCGCTTGCTCACCCTTTCGCCACCTTGACCATAGCCGGACGGAGCAGCCGATCGCCCAGCATGTACCCGCGCCGCAGCTCCTCGACGACCTCGCCGTCGCGGCGTCCGGCCGCCGGCTCGGTGGCGACCGCCTGGTGATAGTACGGATCGAACTCCGTCCCGACGGTGTCGAGCGCGCGGACGCCGCGCTTCCTCAGCAGCTCCAGGAGCTGCCGGTGGATCAGCTCGACGCCGCGCCGGTACGCGTCCGCAGCGTGCTCGCCCGGCTCGGCGGCCAGGGCGCGCTCGAAGTTGTCGATGAGCGGCAGCAGCTCTTCGATCAGATCCGCGGCGGCGGATTCGGTCACCTGCTGGCGTTCGCGCTCGATCCGCTTGCGGTAGTTGTCGAATTCCGCCGTCTGCCGCAGCAGACGATCGTAGTAGTCGTCGCGCTGGCGCTGCAGCTCCGAGGCGTCGGGCGGCGCTTCGACCGCCTGAGCGGCCGTCTCGCGCGCTGACTCCGATGAGCCGTTCTCTTCATCGTGAATGGGGGTCATCGTTCTTCTGCTTCCCCTGTCTGCGTTTGGATGCGTCCGCGGGGCGTCGCGGCCGCGTTATGAGTGTTCCAGAACCCTGCTGATGGCGCGCGACAGGCAGTCGACCGCGTTGATCGCGCGGGAGTAGCGCATCCGCGTCGGACCGATGACGCCGATCGCGCCGATGCGGCCCCCGTCGGTATAGGTCGAGGCGACGACGCTGAACGACTGGAGATCGGGATCGGCGTGCTCCGATCCGATCACCACGTTCAGGCCGCTGCCGCCGATGCACGCGTCGAGCAGCGTCACGAGCCGCGTCTTCTCTTCCATCATTCGTACCAGCATCTTCATCATCGCCAGCGTCGTTTCCGGATCCTCGGAACCGGCGATTTCGAAGAGCAGCGACGTCCCCTGGATGAATACGGCGGGCTGCGGCTCGAGGCCGTCGAACGTGGTGCTGGCCAGCCGCAGCGCGCGCGCGAGCAGCTCGTCGTACAGCGTGCGCTCCTCGCTCAGCCTCTCGATGATGCCCTGCCGCACCTCGCTGAGCGACCGTCCGCGAAATTCACTGTTGAGGTAGTTCGCCGCATGGTGCAGCTCGTCCGCCGTGTACCGCCCGGGCGGTTCGATGACCTTGTGCGAGATCCGGCCCCCGGCGGAAATGAGGATGACGAGCACCTTGCCCGCGTCCAGCGGGACGAAGTCGAGCTGCTGGAACGTGACGTCCGCAGCGGGCGCGACCGCAAATCCGAGCTGGTGCGAGGCCCGCGAGATCTCGTGCGACGCGTGCGACAGCACATCGTCCACCGTGCCCGCGCGCCGCAGCCGTTCCTCGACGTGCGCCGAGAGTCGCGTGCCGCGGCGTTCGCTCAGGATTTGATCGACGTAGCTGCGGTAGCCGAGGTCCGTGGGCACGCGTCCCGCGGAGGTGTGCGGCTGGCGCACGAAGCCCAACTGCTCGAGCTGCGCCAGCACACTCCGAAGCGTGGCTGACGACACCCCGAACCCTCGCCCGGCCAGCCATAAGGACGAGACAGGTTCCCCCTGTTCGATATAGGCCTGAACCAGGGCGCCGAGGATCCGCTTATGTCGTTCGGGGAGCTCAGGATGTGACGTCATCGCCGTTTGGCAGTCGTGAGTGGGGACTGCTAAACCATTATACACGGCGCGCGCCGGGCCCAAGACACCCGACCTTACAGGTCGCTGCGCCGGCTCGCCAAGAGACCCGGCTACAGGTCGCTGCGCCGGCTCTCAGAGAGGCGCTACAGGTCGCTGCGCCAAGGTCTAAGGGACCCGGCCTACGTCGTTGCGCCGGACCGTGCGCCGGGCGGACGACATCGACAGGGAAGAGGCGTCCTTGCCGTGCCGCACCGCGATCAGCTCCGCGAGGATGCTAATCGCGATCTCCGCTGGGGTGATGGCCCCAATGTCCAGGCCGATGGGGGCATGTACGCGCTCGAGGCATTCCGGCGGCATGCCTTCGGCCAGAAGCGCATCGAACACCCGGACGACCTTGGCGCGGCTCCCGATGAGGCCCAGATATCTGAGATCGCGTGCCGCGAGGGCGCGCAGTGCATCGAAGTCGTGGGTGTGGCCGCGCGTCACCACCACGACGTAGGCGCTCGACGGGACCTCGGCTCGGTGCAGCCATGCGGCAATGTCGTCCACGGCGATTGCCTCGGCGGACGGGAAGCGCTCGCGGTTCGCGAACTTCTCCCGATCGTCCACGACGTGGATTCGGAACCCGGCGTCCGCGGCGGCGCGGGCGAGGTGAAACCCGACGTGGCCGGCTCCGACGATGTACAGGCGGGGCGCGGGCGAGATGGGATCGATGTAGACGTCCATCTGTCCGCCGCAGATGAGGCCGGACTCCTGGACGAAGTCGTCGTTGAGGTCGTACTTGACGAGCGCCGGTTTGCCGGACGCGATGACCTCGCGCGCGCGGCCGATGGCGTCGTTCTCGTAGCAGCCGCCGCCAATCGTTCCGACCGTGCGGCCGTCGGCGAAGACGAGGAGCTTGGCGCCCGTGCGCTGCGGCGTCGAACCGTTGGCGCGGACGATCGTCACCAGCGCGGCCGGTTCGCCGCGCGCGAGCGCCGCGGCCGCCGCGGGAAGGACGTCCTCGTTCAGATCAGCACCTCGATCTTCGATTTCTTCTTCAGCCCTGCGATGAACGTGTCCGCGTGCTGCTGCTTCTTCTGCTCGGTCAGGAACTGCTTGATCTGCGCGCTCGCTTCCTCGTACGGCACCGCGCGCGCCGGCTTGCGATCGGTGACCTTGATGATGTGGTATCCGAACTGCGTCTGGACGACACTGCTGATTTGTCCCGGCTTCAGCTCGAACGCCACCTTGTCGAACTCGGGCACCATCTGGCCGCGCGGAAAGTAGTTGAGATCGCCGCCCTGTGCCGCGCTTCCGTCCTGCGAGTGCTCCTGCGCGAGCTTCGCGAAGTCCGCGCCGGACTTCGCCTGCTTCAACACGCTGTCGATCTCCGCACGCGCCTTCTTGCGCGTGGCGGCGTCGGCCTTCTCATCGACGCGCACCAGAATGTGGCTCGCGCGGACGGTTTCCGGCTGCTGGAACCTGTCCGGGTTCTTGGCGTAGAACTCTCTCGCCTCCGCGTCCGTGGCGGTCGCTTCGCCGCCCATCTCGGCGTCCATCAGCTTCGTGACGCTCAGGTCCACGCGCGCGTCGTGCTTCAACGCGTCGAGCGTCAGGCCGCGTTCCTTGAGGGCCGCGTCGAACGCCTGCTGCGTGGGAAACTGCGACCGGAGCTGCTGCACCTTCTGGTCGATCTCCGATTCATCGATCTTGATCTGCCGTGCCTTGCTCTCCTGCGACAACAGCGTGTAGATGACGAGCTGGTCGAGCGCGCCGCGCATGATTTCGTCCCGGCGCTCGGGTGGCATCGGCTGTCCGGCGCGCGCCTCGATTGTCTTGATCATCCGCTCGAAGTCGGCCTTCTTCACGTCCTCGCCGTTGACGCGCGCGACGACGTCCGGCAGCTGTTGGGGGACCGGCTTCACGGGCGCTGGCGCCTCGGCGGGGACGGCGACTGACGGCTGGGCAGCAGGTTGCGTCGTCTGGGTCGTCGAGTGCGCCGCGGGACCCTTGCGGCAGCCGGCACCCGCAACGGTTCCCGCAAGCAATACACAGATCAGAGCTTTCAGTTTCACGAATGACCTCGGGTTGCGTGGAACTTTAGTGTAGCACTCGGCGCTTCGCGCCTCGCGGGTTCGGGGGGTTCACGCGGTTCACGGGGTTCACATGGATGGGTTCTTGGTTCTGGGTTCTAGAGAGGTTCTCCGTTCGCGGTTCCTGGTGCGGTTTGAACCAACCGGAACCGCGAACCCCGAACCCAGCCTTGCGAACCACTGAACCCTGTGAACCCCGTGAACCCAGGATCAGAAGGAGTGCACCGAACACGTTTCCGTCGGCTCTGATCCCGTCAGGAACGCCTCGTGGAAGACGCGCGGACAGGAGGGAGTTGCGAGCTTGCCGGTGTCGCGATCGATATCGACGAACGTGATCCCGTCGGGGACCTGGAAGGCGGTGCTCTGATGGCCCGCAAGCGCGCGGATCATGAACTGCGTCCAGATGGGCAGCGCGGCCTGGCTGCCGCTGAGCCCCAGCGCTTGATTGTCGTCGAGGCCCACCCACACGACCGTCATCAGCTCGGGCGTGAAGCCGACGAACCACGCGTCGCGCAGATCGTTGGTCGTCCCTGATTTGCCCGCGCCGTCGAGGGCGAATCCGGCCGCGCGCGCCGAGGCGCCCGTGCCCTCGTTGAGCACGCTCCGCATCATGTTCGTCACGAGAAACGTCGTGTCGGGCCGTGCGACGGTGCGCGGCACCTGCGCGTCGATCGCGACGCTCTGGCCGCCGCTGACGATCCGCGTGACGGCCCGAAGCGGCCGGAGCGTCCCGCCGTTCGGGAACAGGGTGTACGCAGACGCGATTTCGTACGGCGACGCTTCGAAGACGCCGAGCGCGATGGACGGATAGGGGCGCGGGGGCGTGCCGGCGCCGATACGCTTCCACAGGGCCGCCACGTTGTCGTAGCCGGTCGATTCCGCCACCTTGATCGTCGCGACGTTGCGCGACAGCGCGAGCGCGCGCCGGAGGGTGATCGGGCCGTCGTATTCGTTGTCGTAGTTGCTCGGCGTCCACGTCTGCTGGTTGAACGTGAACGCAGTCGGTTCGTCGAGCACCACGGTGGCGGGCGTGATGTCGGTGCGCCCCTCGGCCTGCGCCCGCTCGAACGCGGCGAGATACACGAACGGCTTGAACACCGATCCGGGCTGACGCCGTGCATTGACCGCGCGGTTGTACTGCGACTGGTTGTACGAGCGGCCGCCGACCATCGCGAGGACGTCGCCGGTACGCGGATCGATCGCAATGAGGGCCGCTTGCGCCGGCTGCCGCTTCCGGCGCGACAGGATCTGATCGACGCGCACGAGCCCGTCGCGCACGGCATCCTGCGCCAGCCGCTGCAGCTGCAGATCGAGGGTCGTGTAGACATCCACTGCGCCAGTCGCCTTCGAACGCTCCTGCAGTTCCTGGCTGACGTAGTCGACGAAGTACGGCGCTTCGGATTCGAGCGCGCGTGCGACGACCTGCAGCGGTTCGTGCGTGGCGCGCTCCGCCGCGTCGGCACTGATGAATCCCGTCTCCTCCATCGCGTGGAGGACGACGTTGCGGCGCTCCTTCGACTTGTCGGGATTGTTGAACGGCGAGTAGCGGGGCGGCGCCTGGATGACCCCGGCAATCGTGGCGGCTTCCGTCAGGCTGACGTTGCTGATGTCCTTCCCGAAAAAGAGACGCGCGGCTTCGGGGACGCCGTGGATCGCGAACGATCCGCGCTGGCCGAGGTACACGTCGTTCAGGTACAGCTCCAGGATCTGATCTTTCGACAAGCGGCGTTCGAGCGCGAAGGACATCAGCCATTCGGCGATCTTGCGCCGTGGATCCTTTTCGCGCGCGCGCTCGAGCCCCCAATACGCGCTCAGGAATGTGTTCCGGATGAGCTGCTGCGTGATCGTGCTGCCGCCGCTCAGGTACTTGCGGGTGCCGAAAATATTCGTCAGCACCGCACGCGTCGTCCCGATGGGGTCTACGCCGGCGTGATCATAGAAGCGGCGGTCCTCGATAGCGACGACCGCCTGCAGCATGCGCGGCGGAATCGCCGTGAGGGGGACGTCGCGGCGCTTCTCGCGTCCGCCCGTGACGAGCGCCGTGATGAGCGGCGCATCGAACGCCACCGAATCGAGCGGCTGGCGGCGGCCGCCGGCCAGTTCGATGCCGATCAGGCCGCCCGCGGCGCCGGGACGCGGCGCGAACATGAAGCGCACCGTCTGTCCGGAGCGATCGCCGGCGCGCGGGATGACGGCCAGCGCATCGCGGCCGATCGCGAACTCGCCGGGCCCTTCGGCGCGCGGACGCTGCGCGTAGCCGAGATCGTTCAGGCGGTCGATCATCTGCGCCTCGGTGAGACGCTGGCCGCGGCGCACCGTGAACGGACGCGCGAAGATGCGCGGGTCGGTCCGCTGCAGCTCGCCGTGAAGCCGCGCGTCGATCATGCGCGAGAAGGTGACGTAGTAGTACGCCGTCAGGGCGGAGACGAGCAGCGCGGGGATGGCGAGCGCGAGGAAGACGTAGAACTTCCAGCCCTGCTTCCGCCACCGAATCAGGGTACGCGGACGCGTGGCGGACTTTCCCGCGGTGGGGGAAGTACGGGCCGTCGGCACAAATGGGCTGCAACGCGCATTGTACTATGCGCGTCTTATCTTAACCGGGGCCTTCGCCCCGCCGGACCCCCCAGCGCCCGTGGTGCGCGGGGGAATCGAAGGAGGCATCGTTTGGCACGGGAGTATTTCGTAGCGCGGAAGTGGAACCTCGCCGCGCGCAACTTCAGTTGCGCGATTTTGCACGCCGCGGCAATTGCCGCGCTCATCATTGGTCTGGCGCGGCCGGCAGCCGCGCAGTCGCAGGCGATCAACGGAACCATCGAAGGGACGATTCACGACAACAGCGGGGCCATCCTGCCAGGCGTGACGGTCACCGTTACGAACACGGACACCGGCGCCGAGCGCGTCGTCATCACGAACGAGGAGGGCGTGTATCGCGCCCCGCTGCTGCCGCTCGGCACGTATACGGTTGGGGCGGAGCTCCAGGGGTTCCGCAAGTTCGAACAGAAGGGCATCACGCTCTCGGCGGGCCAGGTTGCTCTCATCAACATCACGCTGAACGTCGGTAACGTGTCAGAGACCGTTACCGTCACCGGCGAGTCTCCCGTGGCGGAGCCAGGGAAAATCGACCTCGGCCGGACGATAGGGGAGAACGAGGTCCGCAATCTCCCGCTCGTCTCGCGGAACCCGTACAACTTCGCGTTCCTGCAGGCGAACGTGACGGGCTTCGAGAACAACGAGTTCGGCGTGCCGCGCATCAACGCGAACGGCAGCCAGATGCGCACGAACTATCAGCTCGACGGCAACACGAACACCGAGAAGGACCGCGCCGGCCTCCGGCTGCTGCCGATCTCGGAAGTGCTCGTCCGCGAGGTGAAGGTGATCACCAATGGCTTCGCGCCGGAGTTCGGACAGACGACGGGTATGGTCTACAACGCGATCACGCCGTCGGGGACAAACGCGGTGCACGGCTCCGCGAGCTTCCGGTTCAAGCGCAATCCGTTTTCGGCGCGGCCGTTCTTCCTGAGTCCAAGCGCGCGCAAGCCGGACACGGAGGCCAACGACTTCACGGCGACGCTCGGTGGACCGATTCAGAAGGACCGCTGGCAGTACTATGGCGCGTACGAGTACGTCGACCGCAGCCTGATCACGGGCGGCCAGGTGATCACCGTGACGCCGGCCGACGCACAGGCGCTCGGCATCTCCCTGCCGCCGAGCGGCGTGATTCCGGCGCACCAGAAAGTCAATTTCGCGTTCGGCAAGACCGACTACCAGGTCAACCCTGCGAATCATCTGGCCGTGCGCTACTTCCTCTTCAAGAACTTCTCGCCGTCGAACATCGGCGCCGGCTTGACGACGACGGACCGAGCGACGGATTTCACGGACCGCATGGATTCGGCGTCCGCGCAGCTCATCTCGCAGATCGGCCGCAGCTCGCTGAACGAGCTGCGCGTGCAATACGCGCGGCGGCACCAGTTCCGCACGCAGGGCACCTCCGTTGACGGGCCGGCGATCACCGTGACGGGCGCGGCGCAGTTCGGCGGGGCGCGCCTCGGCGACGGGAACTCCGTCGGCTTCGACTTCAACCAGGGCATCACGCAGGTCATCGACAACTACAGCTGGATCCGCGGCCGCCACGCCTTCAAGGGAGGCATCGACGCGCAGTTCATCGCGGACAAGCGCTTGCGCGGCGAGCAGTTCATCTATACCTTCCCGAACGTCGCGGCGTATCTCGACGCGAAGAACGGCGCGAATCCCTACAGCTACACGACGCTGCAGCAGCTCTTCGGGAGTCGATCGGCGAACTACGATTCGGCGTTCTACGGGCTCTTCGTGCAGGACGACTGGCAGCTCACGCCGCAGGTGAAGCTGCTGTACGGCGTCCGGTACGATCTGTTCGACGTCCCATCGGCGCGCACGTTCGCGGCGAACCCGTACTCGAACGATTTCACGATCGACAAGAACAACTTGGCCCCGCGGGTCGGCGTGTCGTGGGCGGTGGATTCATCAGCGCGCACCGTGGTGCGCGCATCGGTGGGCCTGATGTACGAGCCGCCGCTGATCGACTTCTACGACAACGCAATCCTCAACAATGGCGATCCCGCGAGCTACACCGTGCAGGTGCGCGGGACCGATCCCGGCGCGCCCGCCTTCCCGACGAACCTGGCCGACGTGCCCGCCAGCTTCGTGCTGCCGAAGCAGACGATCACCGTCGTCGACCCGGACTTCCGCACGCAATCCGCGTGGCTCAGCAACGTGCAGGTCGAGCGCGCGCTGCGGAACGACGTCGCCGTCAGCGTCGGGTACGTCAATTCGATCGGCCGCAACATGCCGGTGCTGATTGACGTCAACCTGGTTCCATCGGGACAGACGCTGCCCGATGGCCGTCCCGTCTACTCGACGGCGCGGGTGAACTCGACCTTCGATCACATCAACATGTTCAAGTCGATCGGCGAGTCCACCTACAACGCCCTCACGGCGACGTTGACGAAGCGCATGACGCACGGGTGGCAGGCGGAGGCCACGTATACGCTCGCACGCGGTGTCGACAACGCGCCGCTCACGGGGACCTACGTCGTCGGCAGCAATGACGACCGCGCGTCGGATCCGTCGAATTTGGATCGCGACAAGGGCGTGACGCCGTTCAACCAGACGCACACGTTCTCGATCGCGACCGTGTTTGCGCCCGAGGTGCCGGAGACGCACGCCGGCGCGGCGATCCTGAACAACAACCAGCTCGGGGTCATCGTGCAGGCGAACAGCGGGCTGCCGTTCAACATCCGCGCCCGCGACGATCTCAACGCGGACGGCGTGACCAACGATCGCCCGAACGGCATCGAGCGCAACGCCGGACGATTGGGGCGCGTGTTCAACGTCGATCTGCGCTACTCGCGCTTCGTGCCCGTGCGCACGGGGCAGCGCGTCGAGGTGTTCTTCGAAGCGAAGAACCTGTTCAACACGGAGAACCTCGCCGGCGTCAACCGCGTGGTCACGACGGACGCGCTGGGGAATCCGACCTCCGCGCTCTTGTTCAACGGCTCGGAATATCCGCTCAGCGGCAAGAGCGGCTACGATCAGCGGCTGATCCAGCTCGGCCTGAAGTTCGCGTTCTGACGACCGGTTGGGCCCGGGGGTCGGGATCCGCGAGGTGGATCGATCCCGGACCTCGAGGCCCGGACCCCGAGCCCCGGATCCCGACCGGATATAGTCAATAGAATGCTTCGCCGTTCGATACTCGCCTTTCTCATCGCTCTCATCGTTATCGCCAGTCCCTCTGCCCAGCTTCGCGTCGCGCCCGTAGGCGAGCGGCCGGGCGAGGTCTCGCTCGCGTTGCTGCTGCGCAAGCTCGCGTCGACCGGGACGTTCATGGAAACGACGGCGCATCCCGACGACGAAGACAACGCGCTGTTGTCCATGCTCGGCCACGGCCGCGGGATGCACACCGTGCTGGTGACGGCGACACGCGGGAACGGCGGGCAGAACGAGATCGGGCCCGAGCTCTTCGAACCGCTGGGCGTGCTGCGGACGGAGGAACTGCTCGCCGTGCATCGATTCGACGGCGCCGAGCAGTACTTCACGCGCGCGATCGACTTCGGCTTTTCCTTCAGCGTCGAGGAATCGATCCAGAAGTGGGGCCACGACGAGATCGTCGGCGACTACGTCCATCACATTCGCGCGACGAGGCCTGACGTGATTGCCGGTTTCCTGTGCGGCGGGACCGGCGGCGGCCAGCACCATCAGGCATCGGCACAGCTCACGATCGAAGCGTTTCGAGCCGCAGCCGATCCCGCGAAGTTCCCCGAGCAGATCAACGAAGGTCTCCACCCGTGGCAGGCAAAGCGCGTGTTCTGCACCGACACGACCAGCTTCGGGCCGCAGGCGCGGCAGCCGCCCACGCCCGATCTTCTGAAGACCGATGTCTCCGCGTTCGATGCCGCCCTTGGCCGCACGTACGCGGAGCTTGGGCTCGAAGCGCGATCGATGCACAAATGTCAGGGCACGTCGCAGCTGCTCTTGCTGCCGGGCCAGGGGCAGGGCAGGACCTACCGGCTCCGCGATACGGTCCTGGATCAAACCGGCGTTGCCCCGAAGGATCTGTTCGATGGCATCGACGTGTCGCTCCATGGGCTCATGGGCGTCCACGGGCCGAATCCGCCCGACGGGCTGTCGTCGGGGCTCGACGCACTGTCGCGCCACGTCAGCGACGCCACGCAGGCGCTCGCCTCCGGTGGACCGAAGGCCGCGATCGAGCCGCTCGCAGCCGGGTTGCGATCGGTTCGCGACCTGCGCAAGCTGGTCCACGAGAAGGACACGAACAAGGATGGCGCCTTCGAAGTGGACTTCCGCCTGAAACAGAAGGAGCAGGAGTTCGAAGACGCGCTGCGCGTTGCGGCCGGTGTCACCGTCGAAGCGCTCGCGGACGATGGGGTCGTGACGCGGGGAGAGACGCTGAACGTGACGCTGTACGCGACGGCGAGGGAAGCGGAGTCGGCCGCGCTGAAGAGCGTCGCGTTGAGCGGTTTCGACGGAACCGCCACGACGACGTGCCAGGGCCCGCTGGAAGCGCGGACCGCGATCACCTGCAAAGCGACCGTGACAGTCCCGGCGACCACACACTTTTCGACGCCTTACTGGAAGCCCCGGACCGATTCGGCTCGATACGACTTCGAGCCCGATGTTCCCTTCGGCGTGCCCTTCCGCCCGTCGCCGTTCCACGCCACCTACGAGCTGACCATCGGGGGCGAACCAGTCACGCTCGGTCGCGTCGTCCAGTACCGGTACGACGAGGTGTTCGCCGGTGAGAAGCGCACCGAGTTGAAGGTGGCGCCGATGTTCAACGTTCGCGTGACGCCGGACATCACGGTCGTGCCGTCAGGGACGCCGGCGCCGCGTGAAGTGCGTGTGACGGTCTCGAACAACGAGCGTCACGCGGCGAACGGCACGGTTTCGCTGAAGCTGCCGGGCGGGTGGACGGCGGATCCGGCGACGGCGCCGGCGAAGTTCGCGCGAGAAGACGAACAGGCGAGCGTGCGGTTTCGCGTGACGCCTCCTGCCAGGCCTGCACCAGGGGAGGCGTCCATCACCGCGACGTTCACGGCGGACGACGGGACGGCCTCGGACGTCGGCTACGACGTCATCGAGTATCCGCACATCCATCGCCGTCATTACATCGAGGCCGCGGCCACGCGCCTGAAGGTGATCGACGTGGCGATCGCGCCGAACCTGCGCGTCGGCTACATCATGGGTGTCGGGGATCAGGTCCCGCAGGCCATCGCGCAGCTTGGCGCATCCGTCGAGATGATCGATCCCGACATGCTGTCGTTCGGCGATCTCTCCAGATACGACGTCATCGTCACGGGCGTGCGGGCGTACGAGCGGCGCGCGGACCTGCGCGCGAACAACCAGCGACTGCTCGACTACGCGGCGAACGGCGGCACGGTGCTCGTGCAGTACAACAAGTTCGAGTTCAACCAGGCGCAGTACGGACCGTATCCGGCAAAGGTCAGCTCGAACCGCGTGACCGACGAGAACGCGCCGATAGAAATTCTCGTCCCGGATGATCCGGTGTTCAATCGCCCGAACAAGATCGGCCCGGAGTCCTGGGCGAACTGGGTCCAGGAGCGCGGCCTGTATTTTCTCGGGGAACGCGATCCCCGCTACGTGGACCTCGTCCGTTCGGAGGATCCGTTTCCGTACAACGCCGGCCCGAAGACGGGGGCGCTCGTCGAGGCACGGGTCGGAAAGGGCCGGTGGATTTACATCGGCCTGGGTCTCTGGCGCGAGCTGCCGGCGGGCGTCGACGGCGCATACCGCCTGATGGCCAATCTCCTGAGCCTCGGAAAATCGCAGTGAAGTTCTCGCCCGAGTACGTGCGGCTCGTGCTCAACGAGAACTTCGAGGACGCGAAGGCGCACTTCCTCGCGCCGCTCATTGCGATTCATTACGCCCACCTGGTCATGCTGGTGGAGCGCGGCATCATCCCGGCCTCCGCGGGACATGCGATTCGCGCGGCGCTCGACGATCTACCGCTCGATGATCTCCGCCGGACCCTCTACGACGGCACGTACGAGGATCTCTTCTTCCTCGTCGAACGCCTGATCGCAGCACGCTGCGGCGACGAGCCGGCCGGATATCTCCACACCGCCCGCTCGCGCAACGACATCGACATGACGATGTACCGGATGCGGCAGCGGGATCTGATCCTCGATCTCCTGGACGGATCGATTGCGCTGCGCCGCGTGCTCCTGACGCTCGCGGATCGGCACCGCTCCGACGTCTTTCCGGCGCTGACGCACACGCAGCCGGCGCAGCCGACCACCATCGCGCACTACCTGCTCGCGGTGATCGAGCAGCTCGAGCGCGACGGCGTCAGGCTCCGCGCCGCGTACGCCAGCACGAATCGCAATCCGCTGGGCGCGTGCGCGATTACCGGGACAGGATTTCCCATCGACCGCGAGCGGACGTCCGTTCTTCTTGGATTCGACGGTCCGACCGGAAACACCTACGGCAGCATTGCGACCGCCGACTACCTGCTGGAGAGCGTCAGCGCCGCGGCGGTGCTGAACGCCGGCGTCGGGCGCGTCGTGCAGGACTTCCTGTTCTGGTGTACCAGCGAAGTGGGCTACCTGAGGCTCGCGGATCCCTTCGTGCAGTGCAGCAGCATCATGCCGCAGAAGCGCAATCCCGTGGCGCTCGAGCACGCGCGCGCGATCGGCAGCAAGGCGCTCGGCCAGGCGTCGGCGATCGTCCTCGCCGTCCACAACACGCCGTTCGGCGACATCGTGGATACGGAGGACGATCTGCAGCCGCTCGTCGTCCAGATGTTTCGCGACGCGGCGCGCGCGGTGTCGCTCGTCGCGGCGGCGATGGAGACGGCGGAGTTCGATGTCTCCAGAATGGCGCAGCGCGCCGAGCAGGGCTGGATTACGGTGACGGAGCTCGCCGATACGCTTGCGCGAGACCACGGCGTGCCGTTTCGATCGGGCCATGCGGTCGCGTCGGCGTTCATCGGGGCGGCGCGGTCGGGACCGAAGCGTCCGCTCTGCGCCATGCTGCGCGATGCCTCACGGGAGGTCCTTGGACGGGAGATTCTCTACGACGAGGCGGCCCTCACAGAGGTACTGAGTCCGGGGCATTTCGTGGAGGTGCGGAAGACGCTCGGCGGTCCCGCGTCAGCGGAGACGGCGCGCGCGTGCCGCGCATCGCATGATCTGCTGAACCGCGATACCGACTGGATTGCCGCGCGCCGCGCCGCGGTCGAGCGGGCAGCGGAGGAGTTGAAACGCGCCGCAGCGGCGATCTGATGGCGGGTCCAAGAGACCTGCCCTCCACGTGTAGGCCGCTCTCTTAGACGCGGCAAACCCGCTAAATCGTAATCACCCAGTGATGCCCCATGTCGAGGGGCAGGGACTCGCACAGGCGATCCACCAGGCCCGGTCCGTACTTCGCGACGAAATAGATCATGCCCAGCGTCCGCTCCTGCGGATGACCCTGCGGGAACGCCTGCGCCTGCGCGCGCACGAACTGGCGCCGCAGCGTGTCGTGACGGCGCTTCGACGCCTGGATCACCTTGTTGTGCAGCGCGCGGAGCTCGTGGTCCATCTTGGACCGCGTGGTTTTCGCCGCTCCTCCGAGCGTCGGATCGACGGCAGGGACCGCGGCGGTCACCTGTGCCATTGCCTCCTCGATGCGATCCGCGGCATCCCTCAGCGCGCGCTCGACGCTCGCGGGCAACTGCGACTCGAGCAGCCGGTTCAGGACGGACTCGCCCTGCGGCTGCAGATCTTCGAGCGCCAGATCGTACTTGCGGAGGAAGCGTGCGGACGCCGAATCGAGCAGGGTCGCCGTGGTGCGCGGGAACATCAACGGCATCGGAACGCCGAAGTGCTCGTACACGCCGCGCAACTGCCCGAGATAGGCGAGCTCGCTGGGCCCGGCCACGTAGCAGATCGTCGGAAAGAGCGTGTCCTGGACGATGGGACGGAGCAGGACGTTGGGGCTGAAGCTGTCGGGCCGCGTGGCAGCCTGCGCCGCGAGCGCCGCGAGCGTCTCGGACCGATCGCCAACGAGATAGTGATCGTCCTGACGGCGAATCTGATGGCGGCCGCCGTCGAGGCTGAAGAGCGAGAGGCTCTCGCGCTGCGGCTCGACCTGCGGCGCGTGCCCGCGCGCGGCGAGCACCTGACCCGCGTCCGCCGCAAGTGTGGACGTCCGTCCGGGATCCGACAGCTCGCGGGTGAACACGCCCGCCGCGATCGGCTTTGCCGCCGGATCCGAGGACTCGTACACGACCAGGCCGTGAGGGCCCAGCAGCGTCTCGAGCCACGTCGCGAACGCCCGCGCCATGCCCGCGCCAGGCCGCCACGCGCGCCGGACGCCCTCGAGCACCTCGTCCTTGAACTCCGTCGCCGGGAGGATGGACGACAGCTCCTGAATGGTTTGCTCGACGCGTTCGTCCAGTCGCAGTGCCGCGATGGGCAGCTCGCCGGCGCCTTCGAGATCGGCGAGCGTCACCGTGCGGGTCTGGTACCCGGCGTCGAGCACCGTACAGCTCCGGACCTCTTCCCAGTCGTGATCCTCGGCGTCGACCCAGAAGATCGCGACGGCCGGCACGTGGTCCCGCTCCCGCGCGCGCTGCGCGAGTTGCAGCGCCGTGAGCGCTTTCAGGAGCGTGAAGAGAGGTCCGCCGAAGACGCCGGCCTGCTGACCAGTCACGACAGCTACGCTCGAGGGATCCGCGAGCCGTGCCGCCGCTTCACGCGCTGCCGGGGGCGCGCCGCGCTCCCGCTGCTGGCGCTGGAGCAGATCCGAGAGTGACCGCCGATCGCGGGGATGCCGCTGCGCGCGCGCGATCGCGCTGCGCCACGCCTCCGGGTCCGCGGGGTTCCCCGCGTACAGGTCCTCGATCTGCGTGAAGTTGAAGGCGTATGCGCCGGCGAGCGGCCGGATCCACGGGAATCGCCGCACGTCGATTGCGGCGGCGTTGAGACCGCCGGACTCACTTACGCTGGGGGCTGACGCGGCGGGCTCGGCTGACACCGTGCCGTACTCTGTCAAAGGGCTCGGAAATCTGTCAAGGCAGCCGGACATGTGGCCTCTGACGCGCGCCGATCGTTGGAGGATCCCGTGGCGGCCCTGAAAGGGCCGCCCACGACCGTGGGGCGGCCCTTTCAGGGCCGCGGTCATCATGTTACAGTTCAACGATCTGCCCCAGGAGCTCCGTCGCTGACCAGAGAGGACCCCAGCGCTTTCTCCCCGCCGCCCGCGTTCGGCCCGTTTCGCGTGCTGCATCAGATTGGCGTGGGCGCGCTCGGCCCGGTCTTTCGCACGTACGAGCCGAGCCGTGATCGCCTCGTCGCCGTCAAAGTATTCCGCCTCGACATCGTCCCCGAGGAGGCGCAGGCGCTTGCGGACGAGCTGAACCGCCCGGCCGAGGCCGGACTCTTTCACCCCTCGATCGTCGAACCGATTGCGGCGGGGGTGGAGGGGACGGTTGCGTACCGCGCGGAGGAATACGTTGCGGCCGAGTCGCTCGATGTCGCCATGCGCCACTACGCGCCGGCGCCGATCGAGCGCGTCCTGCCGTTCATCACGCAGCTCGCGGGCGCCATCGATTTCGCGCGCGCCGTGGGGGTGGGGCATGGCGCGCTGCATCCGCGGGACATCTTCGTGAGCCCCGACGAAGCGCGCGCGACGGGGTTCGGGGTCGTCGACGCGCTGGAGCGGGTGGGCGTCCGCGCGCCCGTCCGGCGGCCGTACACCGCGCCCGAACGGATCGACGGCGGATCCTGGGGCACGCCGGCGGACGTGTTCTCGCTTGCGGCGATTGCCTTCGAGCTCTTGACTGGCCGCCGCCCCGCGGGCACCGGCGATCGGATCGGCGCGATCAACGGATCCGCCGGCGACCGTGCGCCCGCGATCCACGCCGTGCTCGCGCGCGCGATGGACGAGAATCCCGCCGTTCGACAGCAGACGGCGCTCGCGTTCGCCTCGGCGCTGGAGTCCGCCGCGTCCGGTCACCGCACGCCCGTCGTCGACGCGGCGCCGGTACCAGAGCCTCAGCCCGAGGCGCCGCCTGCTGATTTCCGTCTGCGCGACGGCACGGCTGCCGCGGTGCCGACGCCAGGCGAGTTCGAAGTGGAAGATCGCCTCGATCCCATCCACGCCGCGCTCGACGATGAGGCGCGGGACGTCGAGGAGCATCCGGTGCCGACGACGCCCTCGCTGTTCGACGTCGACAGAGAGCGTTCGACGCCGCAGGAGGCGCTGCAGGGTCGCGACGAACTGGACGTCGAAGAGGTTCCGTTCGTCGAGGATCCGGACGAAGCGCCCGAGCGCTATTCGGAGAATTTCGACGACGAGCACGAGATCGCGGTGGATCACGAGCCGGAAAGCGTGCGCGAGCCCGTGACCTACGCGCGCGAAGACGTGCTACCGGAACGCTCGCGTCCCGCCGTGCTGCCGATGGCGGTCACGCTCGTCGTCGGGCTGCTTGCCGGCTTCGCGTCGGGGTACTTCATCGCGGATCGCGGACGCCCCGCTGCGGATCAAAGCGGCGCCTCTTCGAGGGTCGCGCAAGAGCCAGCGCCGGCCGCTGCCAGGCAGTACAGCGATCAGGCCGTGACGCCGCCCGCTCACGCGCAGCCATCATCGCCTGCCGCGGAACCGCCGCCGGCGGTTGCCGAGGAGAGCTCGACGGCCTCGCGCACGCCCGCACCCGCACCGGCAGCGACCACCGGACGCATCGTCGTCCAGTCCACGCCGCCGCGCGCGTCCGTCACCGTGAACGGGCGCTGGCGCGGACGGACGCCGCTCACGCTCGACAAGCTGCCGCTCGGCAAGTACGCCGTGCGTGTCGTGCAGCCCGGCTATCGCGTCGAGCAGGAGGAGTTCGCGCTGACGCCGCGTGATGCCGAGCACTCGATGTCGGTGAAGATGAGTCGGGCTAAAGCGGCACTTCCGCCTAAAGCAGTGCGTCCGCCTAAAGGCGGAAGCCACGGGAGAGAAGCGGGGGCTGGCGGCGCATCGGAGACGGCGTTCACCGGTTCGCTCTTCGTCGATTCGCGGCCGCAGGGTGCGAGCGTGCTGCTCGATGGACAGAGCGTTGGCCGCACTCCGCTCCGGCTCGCGACGGTCAAGATTGGCACGCACGTCGTTCGCATGGAGCTTCCGGAACATCGGCCCTTCAACTCGGTCGCGCGCGTGACGGCCGGGCAGGAAGTGCGCGTCACGGGATCGCTCGAACGCTATCAATGAAAGCCACACTCGCGCTCGAAAATGGAATCTGGTACGAAGGGGAAGCCGCAGGCGCGCCCGGCGAGGCGGGCGGCGAGGTCGTCTTCAACACGAGCATGACGGGGTATCAGGAGATCCTGACGGATCCCTCGTATGCCGGACAGATCGTCACCATGACCGCGCCGCAGATGGGCAACTACGGCGTCGCGCCGGAGGACGTCGAATCGCGTGCGCCGCAGGTCTCGGGCTTCATCATCCGCGACGAATCGCCGATGGCGAGCAACTGGCGCGCCGACGGCACGCTCCGCGACTACCTGACGCGCAACAACATCGTCGCCATCTCGGACATCGACACGCGCGCGTTGACGCGCGTGCTCCGGTCGGCGGGCGTGATGCGCGGCATCATCGCTACCGGCGACGTTGACCCGCGTGTGCTGGTCGATCGCACGCAGGCGCTGGCGCCGATGGAAGGGTCGGATCTCGTGATGGGCGTCACGTGCGAACAGGCGTTCGACTGGACACCCGCTGGCGGCGACGACGAGTTCACGCCGCCGCCGCAGCGCCGCGCGCGTCGCAACCTGCGCGTGGCCGCGTACGATTACGGGATGAAGTGGAACATCCTGCGCCGCTTCACGGCGTACGGCTGCGATGTTCGCGTGTTCCCCGCGACCGCGCCAGCTTCGGACCTGCTCGCGACCGGATCCGACGGCGTGTTCCTCAGCAACGGTCCCGGAGATCCCGCCGTGCTCTCGTACGCTATCGACAACGCGAAGGCGCTCGTCGACGCGGACGTTCCGGTGTTCGGGATTTGCCTCGGCCACCAGATTCTGTCGCTCGCGATGGGCGGGCAGACCTACAAGCTGAAGTTCGGGCACCGCGGCGCGAATCACCCGGTGAAGCAGCTCGACACGGGAAAGGTGGAGATCACGTCGCAGAATCACGGCTTCGCGGTCGATCCGGACACGCTGCCGGCGGACGTCCACGTGACGCACGTCAACCTGTACGACGGCACCGTCGAGGGGCTGCGTCACGCGCGAAAGCCGGTGTTCTGCGTGCAGTACCATCCAGAGGCCTCGCCAGGCCCGCACGACGCGGATTACCTGTTCAAGCAATTCCTGGAGGAGATGGAACGGCGTGCCTAAGCGTACGGACATCAGGCGCGTCCTCGTCATCGGCTCCGGACCGATCGTGATCGGCCAGGCCTGCGAGTTCGACTACTCGGGGACACAGGCGTGCAAGGCGCTCAAGTCCGAGGGGCTCGAGGTCGTCCTGGTGAACAGCAATCCGGCGACGATCATGACGGATCCGGAGATTGCGGATCGCACGTACGTCGAGCCGTTGACCGCCGACATGGTGGCCGCCGTGCTCGCGCGCGAGCGCCCTGATGCGCTCCTTCCCACGGTTGGCGGACAGACGGCGCTCAACCTGGCCGTGCAGCTCGCCGAGCAGGGCGTCCTCAAGAAGTACGGCGTCGAGTTGATCGGCGCATCGGTGGACGCGATCAAAGTGGCCGAAGACCGGTTGCTGTTCCGCGATGCCATGCGTGAGATCGGGATCGCCGTTCCCGACAGCCGCTACGTTCGATCGTTGAAGGAAGCCTTCGACGCTGTCGACGCGATCGGGTTCCCGGTGATCATCCGCCCGTCGTTCACGCTCGGCGGCGTCGGCGGCGGCATCGCGTACAACGTCGAAGAGTTCCGCGAGATCGCGCAGCGTGGGCTCAGCCTGAGCCCGGTTCACGAGGTCCTGCTCGAAGAATCCGTGATCGGCTGGAAGGAATTCGAGCTGGAGGTGATGCGCGACTGCGCCGACAACTTCGTCGTCATCTGCTCGATCGAGAACGTCGATCCGATGGGCGTCCACACGGGGGACAGCATCACCGTCGCGCCGGCGCTCACGCTCACCGACAAGGAATACCAGCGGATGCGCGACATCGGCCGCCGCATCATCCGGCGCGTCGGCGTGGAAACGGGCGGGTCGAACATCCAGTTCGCCATCAACCCGGACGACGGGCGCATCGTCGTCATCGAGATGAACCCGCGGGTCTCGCGGTCGTCCGCGCTCGCGTCGAAGGCGACGGGGTTTCCCATCGCGAAGATCGCGGCCAAGCTCGCGCTCGGCTACACGCTCGACGAGATTCCGAACGACATCACGCGTCTGACCCCGGCATCGTTCGAGCCGACCATCGACTACATCGTCGTCAAGGTGCCGCGCTGGGCGTTCGAGAAGTTCCCGCGCGCGGATCGCACGCTCACGACACAGATGAAGTCGGTGGGCGAGGTGATGGCCATCGGCCGCACCTTCAAGGAAGCGTTCATGAAGGCGTTCCGCTCGCTGGAGCTGGGACGCGGCAACATGCTCTTCGCGAAGAGCGGCGCGCGTGACGATGCGACGGGCGCCCCGTTCGTGGAGGACGATGACGGAACTCTCCAGCGATCGCTGGCGGTGCCGAACGATCGCCGCATGTGGGCGCTCTTCCGCGCGCTCGAGCGCGGCTGGTCGATCGACGAGATCTATCGGCTGACGAAGATCGACCGCTGGTTCCTCACGCAGTTCCAGCAACTCGTCGATCTGCAGCAGCAGGCGGCGCTCGTCGGCCTGCGCGGCATCTCGAAGGATTTGATGTGGTCCCTCAAGCGCGCCGGGTTCGGCGACTGGCAGCTCGGGAGCATCCTGGGCGCCGACGAGGACGCCGTTCGGGCGGCTCGCCTGGAGCAGGGGATCAAGCCGGCCTACAAGCGCATCGACACGTGCGCCGCGGAGTTCGAATCCTACACGCCGTATCTCTACGGCACGTACGAGAAGGAGTGCGAAGCAGAGCCCACGGCGCGGCAGAAGATCGTCATCCTCGGCAGCGGACCGAACCGGATCGGGCAGGGCATCGAATTCGACTACTGCTGCGTGCACGCCGCGTTCGCGCTGCGGGAGGATGGGTTCGAGACCGTGATGATCAACTGCAACCCGGAGACGGTCTCGACGGACTACGACACCGTCGATCGGCTGTACTTCGAGCCGCTGACGTTCGAGGACGTCTCGGCGATCATCGCGCGCGAGCGCGACGCGGGCGCAGACGTCTCGTGCGTCGTGCAGTACGGAGGACAGACGCCGCTGAAGCTGGCGCTCCCGCTGCAGAACGCGGGCGTCCGGATTCTCGGCACGTCGCCGGACTCGATCGATCTCGCCGAGGACCGCGAACGCTTCGCGCAACTGCTGTGGGATCTCGGGATTCCGCAGCCGCCGAGCGGGACCGCGACCTCACCCGAGGAGGCGCGCACCGTCGCACAGAAGATCGGGTTCCCGCTCGTCGTACGGCCGTCGTACGTGCTCGGCGGACGCGCGATGGCGATCGTCTACGACATCGCCGCGCTCGACGGCTACATGACGACGGCCGTGCAGGCATCGCCCGAGCGCCCGATCCTGATCGACAAGTTTCTCGAGGATGCGGTCGAACTGGACGTCGATGCGCTCGCGGATTCGACGGGCGCCGTCATCATTGGCGGCGTCATGGAGCACATCGAGGAGGCGGGCATCCACTCGGGCGACAGCTCCTGCGTCGTGCCGCCATACCGTGTGGCCGAGCGCCACCTCGCGTCGATTCGCGATTACACCCGGCGGATCGCCAAGGCGCTGAAGGTCGTCGGCCTGATGAACGCGCAGTTCGCGATCAAGGACGACACCGTCTACGTGCTCGAAGTGAATCCTCGCGCATCGCGCACGGTTCCGTATCTGTCCAAGGCGACGGGTGTTCCGCTCGCGAAGATTGCCGCGCGCCTGATGGTGGGGAAGTCGCTCGCGCAGCAGGGCCTGACGGAGGACCTCGAGGTCGCCGGCGTGTTCGTGAAGACGCCGGTGTTCCCGTTCGTCCGATTCCCCGGGGTCGATACGATTCTCGGCCCTGAGATGAAATCGACGGGGGAGGTCATGGGCGGCGCGACCACGTTCGGGAGCGCGTTCGCGAAGGCGCAGCTCGCGGCGGGGATGAAGCTGCCCGCCAGCGGCGCCGCGTTCATCAGCGTCGCCAACCACGACAAGCCGGCCGTCGTGCAGATCGCGCGCGACCTCCGCGCGCTCGGCTTCTCGCTGCTCGCGACGCGCGGGACCGCGAACTTCCTGCGCGCGCACGGCCTCGACGTCGAGATCGTCTTCAAGATCAACGAAGGGCGTCCGCACGTCGGCGACGAGATCCTGAACAACCGCGTGCAGCTCGTCATCAACACGCCGCTGGGCCGCGAGTCGTTCTTCGACGACCGCACCGTCCGCCGCATCGCGATGATGCAGCAGGTCCCGTGCATCACGACGCTGACGGGCGCCGCCGCTGCCGTCAACGCCATCAAGGCGCTGCACACCGAAGGGCTCACGGTCAGATCGCTGCAGGAATATCACGCCGACGGCGCCGAAGCCCGCACGTCGAAGGTCGAAGTCGATACCGAGACGCGCACGTCCTGATGACGATCCCTCACAGCGACGCACCGGTGTTCGGCGCCGTGTACGACGTCCTGGGCGTCGGTGCCAACTCCGTCGACTACGTGTATCGCCTCCCCGCGTATCCGGAGCCGGACGGCCCGAACGCGAAGATGCGGATCAGCAGCCACTCCCTCTCCTGCGGCGGCCAGGTCGCGACCGCGCTCTGCACCTGTGCGTCCATGGGCCTTCGCGCGAAGTACATCGGCGCCACCGGTACCGACGACAACGGGCGGCGGCTGCGCGCCGAGCTGATGCGGCGCGGCATCGACATGAACGATGCGGTGATTCGCGACGTGACGAACCAGTTCGCCGTCATCATGGTCGACGAGCACGCCGGGGAACGGATCGTCCTGTGGGACCGCCACGAGGGCCTGACGCTGCGTCCGCGCGAGCTGCCGACGGAGCTCCTGACCGCCGCGCGCGTCCTGCACGTGGACGACGTCGATCAGGAGGCGGCGATTCGGGCGGCGTCGATCGCGCGGGAGGCCGGCGTGACCGTCACGAGCGACATCGACCGCGTCACGCCGCTCACCGAGGAGCTCGTGTCCACCGTGACGATGCCGATTTTCGCGGAGCACGTGCCGCGCGCGCTGACGGGGGAATCCGACTTCGAGCGCGCGCTGAGAACGCTGCGCCGCCTGAACGACGGCATGATGTGCATCACGCTCGGACCGCGCGGCGCCATGCTGCTCGACGGCGATCGCCTCCATCAGGCGCCCGCGTTCCAGGTGGATGCCGTCGATACGACAGGCGCCGGGGACGTCTGGCGCGGCGCGCTGATCGTCGCGCTCCTTCGCGGCGACTCGCCCGACGATATGCTGCGATTTGCGAACGCCGCCGCGGGCGTCAGTTGTACCCGACTTGGCGCCATCAACGGCGTCCCGACCCTCGAAGAGACACGGGCATTGATGGAACGGAACGGTTCTAGGGTTCTAGGGTTCTAGGTTCTAGGGTTCTAGGTTCTAGGGTTCTGGTTTTAGGGTTCTCTAAGGTTCTGGTTCAGGTTCTAGGGTTCTTCAGGTTCCGCTGATGTGGTGCGGCGTCGTTGGGCATACCAACGCTTGGCCGCGGGCGAAGCGAGATATCTCATGAAGCCGCGTATGGCGCCAATGGTACGGCCGAGGAGAGCGAGAAGTTCGTCCCGTTCCTCCGCGGTGAGTAGCCGCTCTCGAAGCCGTCCTCGATGTGGTTCCGCGTTTCGTCGAGCGACGCCTTCGCGTACGAGAGGAACTGGCTGAACTCGCCGGGCGCGAACCGGGAGAATCCTTCTGAGATGTTGCGGGACGCTCCGCGCACCGAATCGCGAATCTGATCGATGAACTTCCAGTCGTTCCGGATCCGACCGCTCGCGACGATGCCCAGCACTCGCCGGCGAAGCGCCACCGCGAGCTGGTACGCTTCAATGTCTTCGACACGTCTGATACCTGCCATCGGCGACCCGCAGTGCACCTGCCATGCCGTAAGAGTTGTCGAACGAATTCCAGAGATGCGTCGCAAATGATGAACTCTCTGCAACGGCTCTGTGCGGCCGACATCGCAAAATCTAGAACCTTAGAACCTGGAACCGAGAACCGTAGAACCGTAGAACCTGGAACCGAGAACCGTAGAACCGTAGAACCGTAGAACCTTAGAACCTTAGAACCTTAGAACCTTAGAACCGTGCGAATCACCTTCTTTCTTCTCGTCTCAGTTCTTGCGGGCGTTGCAGCAGACCGTCCCGACTGGCCGTACTACGGCGGCGATCCGACGCAGACGCGCTATTCGACGCTGACCCAGATCACGCGGGACAACGTCAAGAACCTGAAAGTGGCGTGGACCTACGACACCCATGACGCGTTCAAGGGATCGGAGATGCAGTGCCAGCCGGTCGTGGCGCACGGCGTCCTCTACGCCACGTCGCCGACGCTGCGCGTGTTCGCGCTCGACGCCGCCACGGGCAAGGAAGCCTGGAGCTTCGATCCGTACAACGGCGTGAAGCCGACGAGCCACACGCGCATCCGCGGACTGATGTACTGGGAGCGCGGCGACGATCGCCGGATCTACTTTGCGGCGCGGCACTGGTTGTATGCGCTCGACGCGCGGACGGGCAAGCCGCTGACGACGTTCGGTCAGGACGGGCGGATCGATCTGCGCGAAGGCTTCGAGGGACGCGATCCGCGCGCGCTCAGCGTCGGCGTGAACACGCCGGGCGTCTTCTATCGCGACCTGCTGATCCTCGGATCGATCGTTCCCGAGGGCCTACCCTCCGCGCCCGGCGACATTCGCGCGTTCGACGTGAACACCGGGAAGCAGAAGTGGTCGTTCCACACCATTCCGCATCCGGGCGAGTTCGGCTACGACACCTGGCCGCCGGACGCGTGGAAGTACAGCGGCGGCGCGAACGCGTGGTCCGGCCTGGCGCTCGACGAAAAGCGCGGATACGTGTACGCATCGACCGGCTCCGCCGCGTACGATTTCTACGGCGCGAACCGCCGCGGCGACAACCTGTTCGCGAACACGATGCTCTGCCTGCGCGCGGACACCGGCGAGCGCGTGTGGCACTTCCAGGGGGTCAAGCACGACGTCTGGGATCGCGACTTCCCGGCGCCTCCCTCGCTCATCACGATTCAGCACGACGGCCGATCGATCGACGTCGTTTCGCAGACGGCCAAGAACGGGCGTCTGTACGTGCTCGATCGGGACACCGGGAAGCCGATCTTCCCGATGCAGACGATTGAGACGCCCGCGTCCGACATCCCGGGAGAGCAGCTCTCCAGGACGCAGGTGCTGCCGACGCTGCCGCCGCCGTACACGCGTCAGAAGTTCACGGAAGATCTCATCACGAAGCGTACGCCCGAAGCCGAGAAAGCGGTTCGCGCCGAGTGGCAGAACATGCGGAAGGGCGGCGAGTTCGATCCGCCGAGCACGCAGGGCACGATCCTGTTTCCGGGGATGGACGGCGGCGGCGAGTGGGGCGGCACCGCGTTCGATCCGGCGTCCGGCTTCCTCTACGTCAATGCCAACGAGATGGCATGGAAGGTCCGGCTCGTCGAGCGCGACATGCCGAGCGGCCAGTCGACGGGGCAGGAGCTCTATGGCCGCTACTGCGCGTCGTGCCATCGTCCGGACCTGCGCGGAAGTCCGCCGGAATTTCCGTCGCTCGTGGACGTGGCCGACCGCAAGGGCGTGGACGAGGTCGACAACATCGTGCACTACGGCGCCGGACGGATGCCGGGCCACCCCGAGCTCACGGACGCGGTGCGCCGCGCGATCGTCGACTACGTGCTCACCGGACGCTCCGATGTCGTCAGCGAAGACAAGCCATCGCCGTTCGACGTGAAGTACACGCTCGACGGCTACCTTCGGTTCACCGACCCGCAGGGCTTTCCGGCGATCACGCCGCCATGGGGGACGCTGACGGCGGTCGACATGAACCGGGCGTCGATTGCGTGGCAGGTGCCGCTCGGCGAGGTGCCGGGGTCCGGGCTGAAGGGGACGGGGAGCGAGAACTACGGCGGCCCCGTCGTGACCGCCAGCGGCCTCGTGTTCATCGGCGCGACCAACTACGACAACAAGTTCCACGCGTTCGATGCCCGGACCGGCGAGCTGCTGTGGGAGACGACGCTGCCGGCGGCTGGGAATGCGACGCCGGCCGTTTACGAAGTGAACGGAAAGCAGTTCGTCGTCATCGGCGCGGGTGGCGGGAAGAACGCGCCGTCGGGCGGCACGTATGTCGCCTTCGCACTGCCCTGATCTCGCCTCGCAAGGTTCTAAGGTTCTAGAGAACCCTAGAACCCTAGAACCCTAGAACCCTAGAACGATCTCAGGCGTGCCCGTCCGCGTGCTCGCAACCAGGAAACGCCGGAAAGATCACGTTCCCTGTCCAGCCCAGCTCGCGCATGCCGCGCTCCGACGAATAGTACGCGCCGACGGTCCAGCCCTTGAGCTGTTCGAAACGATCGCGGATCGTCACGCGTGAGTCAGGGGCGTTCGACGCGCCAGGCTGCGCGGTCGACGCAAACGACAGCAGTTCCTGCTGCTGCTGTTCGGTCAATTGGCGCCACGACAGATGCGCGCGCTCCATCGCGAGCTGCTCGAACGCGCCAAGCGCCTGCAGGAACTTCCGCTGCTCGTCGGGCGTGGACACGCCCAGCAACTGATCGATGAATTCCGCGGACCGCGCGTCCGTCGATCCCGGCACTATGGCTTCCGCCAGCGCTCGAACCGTGGCAAGCTGATGCGCGTCGACAAACGTGGGCGAGTATTCCGCGGCATTCGCCTGTGCGTGTGCGCTGACGATCCCGTCGGCGTCGCGCAGGTGGCGATGGATCGGATGCGGTGGCGCTCCTGGCGGTACGACGACCATCGCGCCGATGCCAATCGCCACGCGCTGTAGCGCGTCGCGTCGGCCGATTGCAGAGTGCTCGTCGCTCACGTCAGCGAATCGTAACATGCGGTTGAAGGCCTGTCTCTCAGGCCGGCAAACGCAGGCAGGGTTTCTTAGACCCGGCGCGGAGGTCCCCAATGCAGAGCCAGCCCGGCAGGCAGTTCGACGTGATCGTCATCGGCTCGGGTGCCTCCGGCGGATGGGCGGCCAAGCGGCTGTGCGAAGCGGGCCTGAACGTCGCCGTCGTCGACGCCGGACGCAAGCACACGCCAGCGGACTTCCGGGAGCACAAGCCGGAGTTCGAGCTGAAGTACCGGAACCGGGCGCCCGAGATCGTGCGCCGCACGCGTCCGCGCCAGAGCGAGTGCTACGCCTGCACGGAGTTCAACTACGACTGGTTCGCGAACGATCTGCAGGAGCCGTACACGACGCCGTCGGACAAGCCATTCAGCTGGCAGGGCCGCATGCGGATCATGGGCGGCCGGACGAACGTCTGGGCGCGCCAGAGCTACCGCTTCAGCGATCTCGATTTCAAGGCGGCATCCAGAGATGGCCATGGGATGGACTGGCCGCTGGGGTACGACGACCTCGCGCCTTACTACGACATCGTCGAACGCTACGTCGGCATCAGCGGCCTCGCGGAAGGCGTCTACGAGCTGCCGGACGGCCAGTTTCTCCCGCCGATGCCGTTCACGTGCCCCGAGGTGCGGCTGCGCACCCGCGTGAAGCAGAAGCTCGGGTACACCGTGACGATCGGCCGGACCGCGAATCTCACGCGCCCGATCAACGGGCGCGCCGCGTGCCATTACTGCGGCCCGTGCGAGCGCGGCTGCATGACCAAGTCGTACTTCAATTCCGCGTTCACCACGATGGCCGACGCGCTGGCGACCGGCCGCTGCACCCACATCCCCGACGCGATGGTGTTCAAGGTCCTGATGGACGGCGACGCGCCGCGGGCGCGAGGCGTGCTCTACATCGATCGCAACACGCGGCAGCCGACGGAGGTCAACGGCCGCGTGGTGGTGCTGTGCGCCCAGGCGCTCGAGTCCGTCCGCGTGCTGTTCAATTCGGCCACCCCGCGATTCGCGAACGGCCTCGCGAATTCGAGCGGCGTGCTCGGGCACTACCTGCAGGATCACGTCTGGAACGGCGGCGGCGCGAACGGCGAATTTCCGGACTTGGGGTCGAAGCCCTCGCTCGGCGCGGCGCGGCGGCCCAACGGCATCTACATCATCCGCTTCCGCAACACGAAGGCAGGCCCTCCCTCGAAGAAGTTCCTGCGCGGCTACGGGTTTCAGGGCGGCTGGGGCGGTGCGGACTTCAACTGGGGCGCGTCAGGGTTCGGCGAGGCGTTCAAGAAGGCCTTGCTGGAGCCTCAGGTCTCGCTCAATCTCGGCGGCTTCGGCGAGTGTCTGCCCCGCGCCGAGAACTTCGTCGAGATCGATCCGAATGTCGTCGACGCGTTCGGCATTCCGGTCCTGCGCATCAACATGACATGGTCCGACAACGAGCGCGCGATGATCGCCGACATGGCCGACTCGGCCGCCGAGATGCTCGAAGCCGCCGGCGCCCGCAACGTGCGACCGTGGACGGTCGTCGATCGCATGCCCGGCATGGGCATTCACGAAGTCGGCGTCGCGCGGATGGGGACAGATCCGAAAGCGTCCGTGCTGAACGGGTTCCAGCAGACGCACGACGTGAAGAACCTGTTCGTGATGGACGGTGCCGGCTTCACGTCGAGCGCCTGCCAGAACCCGACGCTCACGATCATGGCGCTCGCCGTGCGGTCGACGGATTTCCTGCTGCAGGAGCTGAAGCGCGGAAACCTGTAAGCGGCGCGACCGTAGGGCGGCCCTTTCAGGGCCGCGCGACGACCGGAACGCGCGGGTCGGCCGGGGGCCAGCGCGCGCGGAAGGCGGCGTAGCGCGGGTCGTCGCTGGCCGCCATGCTGCGGCGCGTGCCCGCGAGGACGTTGAGGTAATACGCGTCGTAGCCGTACGCGGCGACGAAGGGATGGTAGCCGTCGCGGACGAGGACGAGATCGCCATGACGCACCGTCAACGCCCGATCCCCGCGATCGTTCGGGCCGTAGAGCCGCTGAATCCCGTACGCGTCGGGGTCCTTGAAGCGGTAGTAGTAGATCTCTTCGAGATCCACTTCCGTGGGTGGGTTGTCCTTGTCGTGCTTGTGCGGCGGATAGCTCGACCAGTTGCCGCTCGGCGTGTACACCTCGCAGATCATCAGCCGTTGGGCCGCGAACGGGGGAGGAACGATGTCGACGATCTGGCGTGTCGCGTTTCCGCCGCCGCGAATCTCGAAGCCGCAGTCCTGCGGTCGAATCACCTGCGCGGGATGCGCGGCGGTGGCGGGTGCGCGGCAGTCCGCGAGGAGGGTCCGTTCGAGCGCACGCACCGCGAATCGCGACCCGGGCGGCAGATACAGCGCGTGCGGGTACGCGCTGAAGACGTCCTTCCGCGGCCCGAGCTCCGCGTGCCTATCCTCCCAGCTCACCTCGCAGCGCCCTTCGAGCAGCACGAGGC
>JBKPTE010000016.1:0-61638 GCA_046735335.1 Acidobacteriota bacterium
TACTTCCAGGTGATCGCCGAGCCGGTCTCGACCTGCGTCCAGGTGATCTTCGAGCGGCGTCCCTGCGCCAGCCCGCGCTTGGTGACGAAGTTGTAGATCCCGCCCTTGCCTTCCTTGTCGCCGGGATACCAGTTCTGGATCGTCGAATACTTGATCGTCGCGTCGTCATGCGCGACCAGTTCGACGACGGCGGCGTGGAGCTGGTTCTCGTCGCGCATCGGCGCCGTGCAGCCTTCGAGGTAGCTGACGTAGGCCCCTTCGTCGGCGATGATCAGCGTCCGCTCGAACTGGCCGGTGTCCTTGGCGTTGATGCGGAAGTAGGTCGACAGCTCCATCGGGCAGCGCACGCCCTTGGGCACGTAGACGAACGAGCCGTCGCTGAAGACCGCCGAGTTGAGCGCGGCGAAGAAATTGTCGGTGTGCGGCACGACCGAGCCGAGGTACTTCTTCACCAGGTCCGGGTGGTGCTGCACCGCCTCGGAGAACGACATGAAGATGATCCCCATGCCCGCCAGCTTCTCGCGGAACGTCGTCGCCACCGAGACGCTGTCGAAGACCGCGTCGACGGCCACGCCGGCGAGCAGCTTCTGCTCTTCGAGCGGGATGCCGAGCTTGTCGAACGTCCGCTTCACCTCGGGATCGACTTCGTCGAGGCTGTTGAGGACCTTCTTCTTCTTCGGCGCCGAGTAGTAGGCGATGTCCTGGTAGTTGATCGGGTCGTACTTGACGTTCTGCCAGGTCGGCTCTTTCATCGTGAGCCACAGGCGATACGCCTTCAGGCGCCACTCGAGCAGCCACTCGGGCTCGTTCTTCTTCTGCGAGATCAGGCGGACGACGTCCTCGCTGAGGCCCTTGGGGATCGTCTCGCTCTCGACCTCGGTATAGAAGCCGTACTTGTACTCGCGCGTCGCGAGCTGTTCGATGGTTTCGGTGGATGTAGACATCGCAGTAACTTGTGAATTGGTGAATTGGCGGGTTGGTGAATTGAATGCACGGATTCAAGAACTCACCAATTCACCAATTACACCGAAAACGACACCCCGCAGCCGCACGAGCTCTTCGCGTTCGGGTTGTTGAAGATGAACCCCTTGCTCACGAGGCTCGTGTCGTAGTCGAGCGTCGTTCCCTTGATGAACTCGTAGCTCTTTCGATCGACGAAGACCTTCGATCCTTCAGGGCCTCCGAAGACGTGGTCCCCTTCGCGCGGCGCCGCTTCCCACGCGAACGTATAGCTCAAGCCCGAACAGCCCCCCGCTTTGATGCCGATGCGAAGCCCGCCATCCGGGACGCCGTTGCGGTCGGTCATCTTCTTGATGAGTCTTCCCGCGTTCTCGCTGATCTGCAGCATAGGATCTACGACCAGAACAGTCCTATTTTACCGTTCGATGCCAGGCGGAATCAAGCTGATTCACCTTGAGGTTTCCGAGACTTTCGCCTAAACTTCGGTCTGGTGCTCCCCTTTATCGTTCTGGGAATCCTTCTGGCTGCAGCATTTGGCTGGGCGCTCCTGGCGGAGCGCCGGGCCGCACTCACCCGCGCGGAGCTGGCCGCCGAGCGGCGGCTGGCCGCCGAACGCGTGGCGCTCGCCGAAGAGGGGCACGCCAGGCTGAAGGACAGCTTCGCGGCGCTCTCCGCCGATGCGCTGCGGCGCAACAACGATCTGTTCCTGCAGCTCGCGCGAGGCTCGATCGAGAAGGCTCAGGACGGCACAAAAGCGGATCTGGACGCGCGTCAGAAGGAGATCAAGGCGCTCGTCGATCCGTTGAAAGACACGCTCACCCGCCTTGGCGATCACCTGCGCGAATCCGATCGTGAGCGCTCCACGCTATCGGGCCACCTGCGGTCGGTCGTCGATACGCAAGAGCTGCTGCGGCAGCAGACGAAGGCGCTCGTCACGGCGTTGAAGTCGCCGAACCAGCGAGGCCGCTGGGGGGAAGTCCAGCTCCGCACGGTGCTGGAGCGATCGGGGATGCTCGCGAATTGCGATTTCGTCGAGAAGGATCCCGCGGCCGCCGAGGACGGCCGCCGCGTGATGCCCGACGTCCGCGTGCAGCTCCCGAACAACGCGTCCATCGTGATCGACTCGAAGGTGCCGATCGACGCATACCTGAACTGGGCGGAATCCGAGGAGCCGACGCGCGAATCCCTGCTCCGGGATCACGCGCGTCAGGTGCGCGAGCACATCAAGGGACTCGGCGCGAAGAGCTACTGGGCGCGGTTCGACGGATCGCCTGAGTTCGTCGTCATGTTCATACCGGCGGAGCCGCTGTTCAACGCCGCGCTCCAGAAGGACCCGACGCTGTTCGACTTCGCGATGGATCAGCGGGTGATCCCGGCGTCGCCGCTGACGCTCGTCGCGCTGCTGCGGACGATCGCGTCGGCGTGGCAGCAGCAGCGGCTGGCGCAGAACGCGGAGCAGATCCAGGCGCTCGGCAAGGAGCTGTACGACCGCCTCTGCACGATGGCGGAGCACATCGCCGACGTCGGCGATCATCTGCGACGCGCCGGTGCCTCCTACGATCAGTTCGTGGGCTCGCTGGATTCCCGCGTGCTGGCGTCGGCGCGGCGGTTCAAGGATCTGGGCGTGAGCGCCTCGAAGGAGCTATCTGCGGACTTGCCGTCGGTACGCCTCGAGCCGCGCGAACCGCGGACGCCCGAGCTGCGCGCCCCGGTTCAGGAATCGCTGATCGATGCCGAGCTGGTGTTGCCGGTCGTCGAAGCGGAACCCGTTTAGCGAATCGCTGCCGTGAGGTTCACGCGCGCGCGGATCTCGATCTCTCCCGTTTCGATCGGCACGCTGCCTGGCGCAGCTTCAGCCTTCGCCATCATCATCACCGGCCTCGGTCCGGGAACCTGAGGCTCGCGCAGCTCCTCGATCTTGATCACGCGCTCCACCTTCATCCCGGCGCCAGCGGCAGCCGCTTCCGCGCGGCTGCGCGCGTCGGCGACGGCCCGGCGAAGCGCCTCGCGCTCCGCGGCGTCGCGATCCTGGACGTCGAACCTCACGCCGCTCACGTTCGTGGCGCCCGTCGCAACTGCTGCCCCGATGATCTCGCCGAGCTTCGACAGCGCGTCGACCTTCACCTGCACCTGGTTGCGCGCGACGTATCCGCGCAGCGTCTGCTTGCCGTTGGCGTAGTCGAACTCCGGCTGCAGGTCGTAGCCAATCGTTTGAATCGCGTCCGCGGCGATCCCGAGCCCCTTCAGCTTTTCGTTGACGGCCGTCATGGCGTCGGCATTTGCGCGCTGCGCCTCCTGCGCCGTTCGCGCACGGGTCTCGGCGCCAATCGTCACCCACGCGCGGTCGGGCGCGCGCCTCACCGACGCTTCTCCCATCGTGACGACGACAGGAGCGGCGGGCTCGGGTTCTCGATTCTGCGCGGCTGCAGGCGATGTGAGCAACAAGGCCGCGGCTGCAAGTGAGAGTGTCTTCATGTTCGTGTTCGCCCTACACCTGACATAGCACTCGAAATCCGATCGAGTACGAATACGTGTCCGGCGGCACGCGGTGCCGGTGACTGCACGAGAGCAGCCGCGCGTCGGAGACCAGCCACCCGCCGCCGCGAACGATCCGCAGCGTTCCGTTCGACGGTCCGGGCGGGTTCCGTTTCGGCGAGAACGGGTAATACGCAGGATCGTACCAGTCCTGGACCCATTCCCACACGTTGCCGGACATGTCGAACAGACCGTACCCGTTCGCGGGAAACTGCCGGCACGGCATCGTCCCGGCGGACCGCTTCTGCCCGGGATCCTGCAGGTAGTTCGCGCAGGCGGGCTCCAGACGATCTCCCCAGGGATACCATTTGGACTCCGCGCCGCCGCGCGCGGCCTTTTCCCATTCGGCTTCCGTCGGCAGCCGGAACGGCCGGCCCGTCACCGACGAGAGCCACGTGGAGTACGCCGCAGCGTCTTCGTAGCGGACGAGCGTCACGGGATGGTCCGCGCGATCCTCCGGCGGAGCGAAGTCCGTCCAGACGTACGGGACGCCGGTCTCGCGGAAGACACGCTCGCGCTCGGCGCCGCCCGCGGATACGACGAGCGGGAGCTCGTAGATGGCGGGCGCCCGATGTCCGGTATCGCGCACGAAGCGCGCGTACTCCCGGTTGGTGACCGGCTGAACGGCGATGTCGAAGGCATCGACGTCGACGCGATGAATCGGACGCTCATCATCGTCGCCCTCGTCCGACCCCATGAGGAACTGGCCGGCGGGAACGCGCGCGAGCTCCGGAATCAGATCGGGCGCCATCGGTCGCCAAGAGAATAGCGCATCGAACGATTTCGACTACACTGGCCCGCATGTCGATCGCCTGTCCGGCGCATGCGGGCTGATCTCGCGCTCGTAGGCTTCGGCCACGTAGGGCGGCGGTTCGGCCGCCTGCTCGCCGAACGGCGTGACTGGCTCGCGCTCGACTTCGATCTCGACTGCCGCATCGTCGGGATCGCGACGAAGCGGCACGGATGCTATTTCGACCGCGAGGGGATCGATGCCGCGCGGAGTCCGGCGGACATCGAGCGCGCGGGCGACTCGCTCGAAGCGGGGCTCAACAGCTTCGACGTCATCCGGCGGCTGAGCGACTCGCGCGCGGACCTCAAGATCCTGATCGAGACGACCGTCCTCGACGTGCAGACGGGACAGCCTGCCATCGACTACGTCCGTGCCGCGCTCGCGGCCGGATGCCACGTGATCACGGCGAACAAGGGACCCGCGGCGTTCGCGTACGAGGAGTTGAGCGCGCTCGCCGCCGACCGCGGCGTCTGGTTCCTTTTCGAAGGCGCCGTGATGGACGGCGTTCCGGTTTTCAATCTCGTGCGCGAGACGCTGCCCGCGGTGGACATCCTGGGCTTTCGCGGCGTCATCAACAGCACGACGAACCACGTGCTGAGCGCGATCGAAGACGGCGAGAGCTTCGACGCGGCGCTCGCGCGCATGCAGGCCGAAGGCATCGCGGAAGCAGACGCCTCGCTCGACATCGATGGCTGGGATGCCGCGGCCAAGACGGCGGCGCTCGCGAACGTCTTCCTGCGCGCGCGGACGACCCCGCAAGCGGTCGAGCGCGAGGGGATCGGGCAGCCCACCGCGCGGCTCGCGATGGCGGCAAAGGCGCGCGGCAAACGTGTCAGGCTCGTGGCAGCCGCGCAGCGGACCGCCACGGGCGTGACCACCTCCGTGCGGCCCGTGGAACTTGCCGAAACGGACATGCTCGCGGGGCTGCGCGGAATGGCGAACGCGCTGATTCTCCAGACGGATCTGCTGGACGAGATCGCCATTACGCAGCTCTCGGGGGGCATTACGCAGACGGCGTACGCGCTCCTCAGCGATCTCGTGACGATTCGCCGCCGGCGGCCGCGAGCGCCTGCCGCAGTGCCGCAGGGTCGAAACCCTTGATGCGCGCGGTCCCGATCACGGTCAGCGGCACGGTGCGCGCGCCCAGATCGATCAGCTCGGTGTAGGCGTCATGATCCTCTTCGACGTTCTTCACGTCGAACGACGCTCCTTCGCGTGAAAGAAACTCTTTCACCTGCTCGCAGGCCCGTCAGGCGGAGCCGGTGTAGACGGTAATGTCCATCTAGCGATTATGCGGCCTCTCGACGGAACGCTCGTGCTGGACTTCACGCGCGTGCTCTCCGGCCCGTACTGCACGATGCAGCTCGCCGACCTCGGCGCGCGCGTGATCAAGATCGAGCAGCCTGGGCTCGGCGACGACACCCGGCGGTGGGGACCGCCGTTCGTCGGCGGCGAGAGCGCATACTTCCTGAGCATCAACCGCAACAAGGAGAGCGTGACGCTCGACCTGAAGCAGCCCGAAGCACGCCGCGTCCTCGGCCCGTTGATCGACAGGGCAGACGTGGTGGTCGAAAATTTCCGGCCTGGCACGATCGAGCGGTTGGGATTCGGGCACGAGCGGCTCCTCGCGCGCAATCCCCGCCTCGTCTACTGCTCCATCTCTGGGTTCGGGCAGACGGGGCCTCGCGCCAGCGAGCCCGGCTACGACGCCGTGATGCAGGCCGAGGCGGGCTTGATGAGCATCACCGGACCGGAGGATGGTCCGCCGTTCCGGCTGGGGGTGGCGATCGCCGACATGGCCACGGGGCTCTACGCAGCACAGGGCATTCTCGCCGCCCTGATCGCGCGCGCGCGCACGGGCACGGGGCAGTTCATCGACATCGCGATGTTCGACAGCGTCGCGGCGATGCTCACGTATCAGGCGGGGATTTTCTTTTCGGACGGCACCGTCCCACGGCGGCTCGGAAACCGCCACCCATCGATTTCACCGTACGACGTATTCAGGGCCGCCGACGGCGAGTTCGTCCTTGCCGTCGGGAACGACGAGCAGTTCCGCCGGCTCTGCGCGATCATGGGGCAGCCGGCGCTCGCGGACGATCCGCGGTACAAAACGAACGAGGCGCGCGTCGAACACGTCGGTTCGCTGAAGGAGATCCTGGACCGGTTCTTCGCCCCGATGACACGCGAGGAGCTCGTGCGCACGCTGACCGCTGCCGGCGTGCCATCCGGCAGCGTTCGTTCCGTCGCGGAGGTGCTCGAGGATCCGCAGATCGCGGCTCGCGCGATGGTGGTGCCGCTCGCGCATGCGACGGCCGGCGACATCGCCGTCCTGGGAACGCCGCTCAAGTTCTCCGCCACGGCTGCGGGCGTGCGCACGCCGCCGCCGCTCCTCGGACAGCATACGGACGCGATCCTCGCGAACGACGTTGGGTTGAGTGAAGAAGAGATCGCGCGGCTCAGAGCCAAGGGGGCGATCTAGGTGGCGGCCCTGAAGGACCGCGCTACGCGTCTAGCGCTCGAGAAACGGCAGCAGTTCCTCGAGAAGCACGTTCACCAGATCTTCATCCGAGATCTGCTCGATCGGCCGCGATTCGTACACGGTTCGTTCGCTGCTGATCGTCCGCCGTCCGCGCCCTCGTGAGGAACGGATTGCGAGCGCCGGTGTCTCGCGATCGGAATCGAGCGCCACCTCGACGAAGTCGCCGCCGGGACGATCGGGCACGAGGCGGATGGATTCCGCCGGCGTCTCGACCTTGTAGCGGAGCCCTTCGGCGGCCAGGGCCTGCGCAAGGACGCCGAACAACGGAATGGCGACGTCCGTTCGGAACTGCTCGTACGCTTTCGCCGCCTCGTCGACGCGGGCACGCCGTTCGGCGGCACGCCGTCGTGCGTCCTCGATGGCGCCGCGCAGGCGGCGCCTGACGTCCGACACTTCCATCAGGCAAGCCTCTCGACCATCGACGTGTCGCCTCCGTGGCGCTCGAGCGCCGCGAGCAGCCCCTCCTTGTCGAACGCTTTCAGGTACGCCTCGGTCATGTTGACGCTGCCGTCGCGCACGAACGAGGCGAGTGCATCGTTGAGCGGCATCATGCCGTGGCGGCGGCCGCTCTCCATCGCCGCCGGCAGCTGCCCTATCTTCCCTTCTTCGATCAGGGCCGCAACCGCGGGCGTGTTCACAAGGATCTCACGGGCCGCAATGCGGCCGCCTTTCGAACGCCTGAGGAGGACCTGTGCCACGACGCCGCGAAGGGCGCCGGCGAGCGCAGCCTGTGCGTGCGCACGCCGCTCGGGCGGGAACATCTCGATCAGCCTGGCCACGGCAGCGCTGGTTGATGCGCCCGGCAGCGAGCCAAACACGAGGCGTCCCGACTCCGCGGCTTCGAATGCGGCCGCTGCCACCTCCGCGGATCGGAGATCTTCGATCAGCAGCACGTCCGGGTCCTCGCGCAGCGCCGCGCGTACGGCCGAGACGACGGCGTCGGCGTCGCCGCGCACCTCGCGCTGGCTGACAAACGAGCGGCGGCTCTCGTGCGCGAACCCGATCTGCGATTCGATCGTGATCACGTGGTCGCTGCTGGTGCGGTTGATCAGATCGATGAACGCGCTCAGGAGCGTCGACTTGCCGCTCGCGCGCGGCCCAGTGACGATCACGAGACCGTCCGATTGTGTGCAGAGCGCGCGGACCTCCGGCGTCAACGCGAGCTGATCGGCGAGGATCGCCCGCGGCGGAACCATGCGGAAGAGCACGCCTGGGCCGCGATTGTCGCGGAACGTCAGGCAGCGCACGGGTCCGACGTCCGCGACGTCGCACGTCCACTCCGTTGCGGCGCCCCGGTGCCATGCATCGCGTGCGGCCGCCGGCGCGAACTCGAGCACGAGGCGGTTCACGTCCGATTCGGTGAGCGGCGCGCCGGAACCGATCTCGAGCGCTGCGATCTCGCCATCGCTCCGGACCATCGGTTGCGATTGCGCAACCACGTACACGGTAGATGCGCCGCGGCCGGCCGCCAGCCGCAGCAGGTCCTCGATGCCGAAATCGGCGGCACCCGAAGACGCGGCAGCGGCATCCGGCCGCTGTGGCGGACGCGCCAGCGGCACCACGATCGCGCGCGCCTCGCGTTCCTGCGCCGGCGGCGCGACAGCGTGGCTCGACCCCACCAGTTCGGCTACGGGGGTGGGCGCCGCCGCAGCAGGCGCCGGTACGGGTTCGGGAACGATCGGCTCGTGGTGTTCCACTACGGCCTCTGATGGTGTATCGACAACGAGAGTTTCTGCTGTGCCTTCGACGTCGCTCAGGGCAGGCACCTCAACGTCGCTCGGGACAGGCCCTTCGCCCGTACTCACGCCGGGCGCTTCGACGTCACTCACCGCCTCGACTGCCAGAAACGTCTTAGCAATTTCGACGGTCGGTTGCGGCTCGATTTCCACGAGCGCCCGTTCCTCGGGCTGAATCTCCGATGCCAGCGCATCGGCGAATTCGGCGGCGACGAGGGGGCTTTCAGGTTCGATGACCTCGTCGAAGCGGGCATCGATCTCGACGCTGGGTGCCTCTTCACCCTCCTGCACGACGAGCGGAAGGTCCATCGCGTCCTGAACGATGAGCTCTTCCTCGGAGCGCGACGCGGTTGGCTCGAGCAGTACAGCCGCGCTCCCCGCCAGCAGCGCATTCACGTCGGCGTCGGTGAGCGACTCCTGCTCGATCTCCGGAACGATCTCGAGCGGGACGTCCTCTTCCGCCATCGCACCTTCCGCCATCGCGGCGCCGGCTGCCGGGGCGGCTGCGATCTCGACGGGCGCCGCTTCTTCCACGGGCAGTTCCGCCGCCGCAAGCGCCGCCGCCTCCGCTGGCTGCGCAGCCTCTTCGATGGGGTCCGCGGCGGCAGGTTCCGGAACCTCGATCCGCCGCCGGAGTTCCAGGAACACGTCCTCGCCGCCGCGAGCCGCGATGAGCGTGAAGCGCTCGCTGGATCCGGCGGGCGGGTCGACTTCGTGCTCGATCGCGCCGATGTCGTCGAGCATCTGACGAAGCTCGGACGGGACGATCTGGCCGAGCATCGCGAGCACCGCTTCGGACGTCAGGATGCGTGATGACAGCTCCACCTGTCCCCACGCCAGCGGTCCGCGATACTGGCTCATGGCCGCAGAAGTCGTGACCACGTACGGCTTCTCGCCGACGTGCATCACGAGCGCGTCTCCTTCAAGTCGGATGATGGCGTCGAGCAGGGACTCGAGCAGCGTCACGCGGATTGCCCCAGCAGAATTTCGGCTGGCGCCGAAACCTGCTTTACGCGCGCAAGAAGACGGATTGCACGAACGCGCAGCAGCGTGCAGTCGCGGACGAGGGGGTTCGCCGTCAGGTCGAATAGGAGGCGAAAGAGGTGGGCGTCTCCCAGACCCGCACGGCGACGATGTCCACGCCGAGCTCCCGGCCCTTGTCGTAAATCAGCTTCGCGATCCGTTCGACCGTCGGATTGCTCTCGAGGAGGTACATCGGCTCGCCGAGCTGCCGGAGCGGGGCCACCAGCGGATCGTCCTGACGCAGGATCATCTTGTGATCCAGCTCGCGATCGATCCAGCCTTTCACGACGCGCTTGATGTCGCTGAAGTCGGCCACCATGTTCCGCTCGTCGAGCGTGTCGGTGCGGACCTCGATCTCAACGGAGGCATTGTGGCCGTGCGGGTGCTTGCAGACGCCGTTGTAGTCCAGGAGACGGTGTCCGTAACAGAACTCGATGCGTTTGGTGACGAGATACATGTCAGGAGGATTCTTGGAGTATATCGCGGTGCTCTGTTCGGGCGGCCTCGACAGCGCGGTGCTCGTGGCCGAGGCGGCGGCCGCAGCGGACGCGGCGGTTCAGCCGATCTACGTCAGTGTGGGCTTCGCCTGGGAGGCCGAAGAGCGGGCGATGCTCGAACGGCTGCTGGCTGCGCCGCCATTCGAGCAGCGCGTACTCCCGGCCGTTCACCTGCGCTTCGACATGAGCGACGTCTATCCCCCGACGCACTGGGCGATCCTCGGCGAGCCGCCGGCGTTCGACACGCCCGACGAGGACGTATACATCGACGGGCGGAACGTGATCCTCCTCTCGAAGGCAGCGGTCTACATGGCGCGGAACCGGATCGCGCGGGTGCTCGTCGGCCCGCTCGCCGGCAATCCGTTTCCAGACGCCACACCAGAGTTCTTCGGCGCCATGGCGGGGGCGCTGTCGCTCGGCCTTGCGGCACCAATCGCCATCGACGCGCCGTTCGCGGCGCTCGAGAAGTCCGACGTGATTCGGAGAGGCATGGATCTTGGCGTGCCGTTCGAGCTGACGCTCTCGTGCATGCAGCCGCGCGCTGGGCTCCACTGCGGACGCTGCAGCAAGTGCCGCGAGCGAAGAGATGCGTTTCACGACGCCGGCATCGCCGATCCGACGCCGTATGCCGTGAAGCCGACCCGCTGACGCGGGGGCCGGGTTGGCGGGTCTGAGAGAGCGGCCCTACTGCGCTGCGCCTACGTGGTTTTCAGATGAATGCCGCCGTCGCCCGTGCGAATGCGAAGCAGCTTGCCGCCGGAGCCCAGGCGCCCCTTTACGCTGCGGCGGTCGTTTTCCGCGCTGGCACCCGCGACATGAATCTCGCTGCGAATGGATCCATCGCCCGTGTGCGCGTCGAGCTCGGCGTTGAAATCAGAGGGCAGGTAGAGCGCGACGCCGCCGTCGCCGGTTGTGATCGACCAGTCGTCCTTCATCGTCGATCCTGGCTCGGCGCGGAACGTGATCGAGCCATCGCCGGTGTGCAACTTCACGGACGCAAGCTTTCCGGCAACAGTGACGCCGCCGTCGCCCGTCTCGAGCTCGAGGTCGCCTTCCGCGCCGTCGAGCGTCACCGAGCCGTCGCCCGTGTTCAGCACGAGGCGCCCCGACACGTCATTCGCGCGAATGCTGCCGTCGCCCGTCCGCAAATCGAGCGTCCCATGGACGTGCTCGATCCGAATCGACCCGTCCCCGCTCTTCGCCGTCACGTCGCCGTCCTTCGGCATCGTCACGATCAAGCGCGCGCTGGGGGAAGAGTGGCCGATCCCGAAGAACACGAACTCGCCTTTGGGCTTCTTCACCTCGACGGTGATGCGGTTGCCGTCCTGCGTCGCGTCGACTTCCAGCCGGTCGACGGCTTCCTGCGTCGGGCCGCGCTTCTCGATCTCGACGACGACCGTCTTTCCCTCGCCCGACCGGATATCGATCCCGCCGTCGAACGTGGTGAGGCGAAGATCGGGCGTACCGGCAACGGTGAACCGTTTCTCGTCGCGGACGATGTGCCCCTGCGAGTCGACGACAACGCAGGCGCTGGCGACCAGGGCGGCAGAGCTGAGAGCGGCGAGCGAGAGTACAAATTTCATACGCACCAGAATTGGACGGGCCGCATCGCGCGGGAGTTCCTCGAAGGCCCGCGCAACCAAAGTTGCGCGCTACGTCCCTCCGCGCAACTGAGTTACGCGCTACGGTTGCGCCGGACGGTCGTACGCGAGGGTCCCTGCGATCCATGTCTGGACGACACGCAGATCGCGATCGAGCACGACGAGATCGGCCACGGCTCCCGGCGCGATGACGCCGAATCCCTGGAGGCCGAGCGCGCGCGCCGGGGTCGTCGAACAGACCGTCGCGGCGTGAATCAGACTGAGACCGAACTTCGCGGCCAGATTGGCGAAAGCGCCGCCCATCGTCAGCACGCTGCCGGCGAGGGTTCCGTCTTCGAGATACGCGGCGTCGCGGACGAACATCCGCCGGCCGCCAATGCGTCCTTCGCCGCCGGGCGGCAGGCCCGATCCGGCGGTGCCGTCGGTAATTGCCATGATGCGCTCCGGCCCCTTCGCGGCCAGCGCCACACGCATGATCGCCGGATGAACGTGCACGCCGTCGCAGACCAGCTCCGCGACGACTTCGTCCGATTCGAGCACGGCGCCTGCGAGGCCCGGAGCGCGGTGGAGCACCGGGGGCATTCGATTGAACAGGTGCGTCGCCTGACGCGCGCCCGCCTTGATGCCTTCGAGCGCCTGTTCGTACGTCGCGCCGGAATGCCCCAGCGACACGTGATGCCCGTGGCTGACGAGATCGCGAATGAGATCGATCGCGGCGTCCATTTCGGGCGCGAGGGTCACGATGCCGACGTCGGGCCGCGCCGAAGCGATCTCGCGCAGGATGTCGTCGCCGGACCAGCTCGATCCTTCAGGAGCCTTCGTGGCGGGGCGCGGTGATCGGATGCAGACGAGCGGCTGCGCGCCCTTGAACTCCGGGTTGATGAAATTGCTCTCGAGATGGGCGGGCAGCACGCGCGCGCCGCCGGGCGGTCTGGTCGTGCGCGCCGCGCGGACGGCCGTCAGCATGCCGCGGAGCGCGTCGGGCGCGCAGGCGAGCGAGGTCGGGCAGAAAGCCGTCACGCCAAACGCTGGGAGGCCTGACGCGATCCTGCGGATGGCGTCACCGCCGTCCAGCGTATCCGCGCCCTGCAGGCCATGGACGTGCACGTCGATGAAGCCGGGGACGACGTAGCGCCCGGACAGATCGACCGCGAGCTCCATCGAATCGGCTGACGCGGGCCCCGCGACCACGTCGGCGATGCGATCGTTCTCGATGAACAGCGAACCGCCTGTGACGATCCGGTCGGGGAGGACGAGATCGGCTCCGGACAGCAGGATCATGCGGCGGCAGGTCCACCCACGTCCCACACCGTCTTGCGGCGTGCGAACGGAAGCGCGGATGCGCCGTCCGCGCGGAACAGCTCGCGATCGATCCGCTGGAGGAGGCGGCGAAGCCACCGCTCGTCGGGCACGCAGAACACCACCACGCCGGCGCCCTGGTCAGGCGGAAACAGCCGATCGTCGAGATAGTCGCGGTCGAGCGTCACGAGGGTGCGTTCGAGCTGCTTCGCGAGCCGGTAGTGTTCGACGTCGCTGGCGCGGCGCAGATCGTCGTGTTCGAGGACGAAGAACACGTCCCACTGGAGCTTCTCGCGCATGTAGGCGACCACGCCGCGGGGAATGTTCGCGTCCGCGTACACGCGCGGGTGCTCCGAAGTCTCGAGCACGAAAGACGACAATGCTGAGGACAGGCTCCCCATCAGCGGTGCCGATCGATCTCCGCCGGTTCCTGCTCGATGCCTTTGGCATCCTTCGCGCCGCGTGCCTGACGGAGCAGATCGGCGACGAGCGCGTCGCGCTTGTGATACAGCTCGCGGCGCTGCCGGCGGCCGTTCGGCGATCCAATCGCGTACTCGCAGAACAGCGGAAACGCGATCGTCGAATCGCAATATGCGACGACGGTGTCGGGCAGCACGCCAGGATTGACCTTTCCCCAGCTCACGGCTTCCGCGGGCGTCGCACCGCTCAGACCTCCCCAGACGACCTGGTCCGTGGTGATCTGGATGAAGAAATCGTTGCCCCCTTTGGGAATGCCGTAGACCTCCCACAGCGTGGGCTGCCCCTGGAGGTAGAAGTTTTTCGGCGAGCCGCCGCCCAGGATCACGCAGCCGTTGTGGACGCCCGCCAGGATGATCGCGCAGACCTCGTTGACGTCGCGGCTGGGATCGATCATCAGGGAGCTGCCGTTGATCAGCTCGTGATAGGCGATGTTCATTCCGATCGAGCTGTCGCCCGGCGACGAGGTGTAGATCGGCACGCCCGCCGCGGCGGCGCGAGCGACGACGGAGTACTCCGCGGACTCGGGATTCTTCGCGAGGAGATCCCGGCCCAGCCGGTAGTGCAGCTCGGACGTCGAGATCGGGCCATTCAGCTTCGAGCGGACGAGAAAGTCGCGAATGTAGGTGTCCGTCTCGAGCAGCACGGTCGCGGGGAAGAGGACGTCGTAGATCCGGATGATCCCCTGCTGGTACAGCTCCACGTCGTCGAGAAACGGCGAGCCGCGGTGAAGCGTGAAGTTCAGCGCGTAGTGGAGGTCGTGATAGAGGTTCGCGCCCGTGCTGACGATGAAGTCCACGAGGCCGCGATCCATCATCTCGATGATGCAGCCGCCCAGGCCCGCGGGGGTGAGGGCGCCCGCGATCGTGAGGCCGATGGTGGTGTCGTTCTCCGGCGTCAGCATCTTGTCCGAGAAGATGTGGCAGGCCTCGGACAGCCGCCCGGCGTTGAACGCCTGAAACCCGCCGTCGATCAGCTGCCGCACCTCCGCGCTGCCGCGCGGCCGGTAGTAGCGAATCGGTTTGCCTTTGAGGTAATCGTCGGGGCCCTGGGCCGGGGCGCCAGGCGCACGATGGGGCACTGAACGGACCTCCCTGACGCGGCGGCCCTGAAAGGGGACCGCGTTTCAGAATACCACCTGCACGCTGCAGCAGCACGGCGGTACCGCCGATAGTAGCTTCACAGTTGCCAATCGATGGACATGGACTGGGAGCGCGCGCTGCTGTGGGTCATCGCCGGCGTTGCGGCGGCCGTCGCGCTGGTGCTCTACCTGATCTGGCGCAGAGGCAAGAAGGTGCCCGGTGAGCACGTGTTCCGGGCGAGCCGCTGGAGCCGCGGCAACCACCTCTTTCCTTCACAGGTGGCCGTCAGCCCCACCAGCGTCGTGCACTTTCGCCCGCGATGGTTCGGCAGGCTCGAACAGTCGATCCACATGGCACATATCGCCTCTGTGCTGATCGAAACGAACCTGTTCTTCTCCAACGTGCTCATCGAATCGAGCGGGGGCGCCGACCCGGTGAGATGCCACGGCCATCACAAGCGCGATGCGGTGGAGATGAAACGGCTCATCGAGGAGTACCAGACGGGCTATTACCGCGACCGGCCGGACCACGCGCCGCCGGGACCGCCCGATCGGACGCGATGAGCAGCAACCAGATGGCGAACGTCGACAATCTTCACGCGGTCGGCCGGCGCGCCGAACCGACGGAAATCGAAGCGCGGTTCCAGGCGCTCGTGCAGTCGCCGCTTCGGGCGGCCATCCTGCGCTTCCTCTGCGCGCGGCCCGACGAATCGTTCGACGTCGAGGCGCTGATGCAGACGTTCGGCCGCATGCGCCTCGACGTCGACAACTGCGTCCGCGAGCTCGTGACGTTCGGCATCGTGCGCCGTACCGCCGGACCCGGCTCGCCCAAGTACGGGTTCGTCCAGCCGGAGAGCGACGCGCTGCGGGATCTGCTCGACACGTTCCTCGAGCGGCGCGCGACCGTGTCCCACGAAGATCGCTCGCCGTCGGTCCAGCGATTCCGCGAGATGATCGGCCGCGACGAGAAGATGCTCGTCATCTTCGAGTGGATCCGCACCGCAGCGAAATCCGATATCTCGGTCCTGATTCTGGGGCCGACCGGATCGGGCAAGGAAGTCGTGGCGCGGATGATCCACGAGTTGAGCCGGCGCGGTACGCACAAGTTCCAGGCGGTGAACTGCGCGGCGCTTCCCGACACGCTCTTCGAATCGGAAATCTTCGGCTACGAAAAGGGTGCCTTCACGGGCGCGCACGATCGCAAGCCCGGGCGGCTCGAATTGGCGAACAACGGGACGCTCTTTCTCGACGAGATCGGTGACCTGTCGATCGTCGCGCAGGCGAAGCTCCTGCGCGTCCTCGAAGAGCGCCGGTTCGAGCGTCTGGGCGGCAACACTTCGATCGAGGTGAACTTCCGGCTGATCTCCGCGACGAACCGCCCGCTCGATCAGTTCGTGCGCGACAGCCGCTTCCGCGAGGATCTCTACTATCGCGTGAACGCGTTCTCGATCCGGTTGCCCTCGCTCCGCGAGCGAGCGACCGACATCCCGGTGCTCGCGCAGCGCTTCCTCGCGCGCTACTGCGCGGCCAATGGCCTGCAGCTCGACGGGAAGAGCTTCTCGAAAGAAGGGCTCGACCTGCTGATGCAGTACCACTGGCCCGGCAACATCCGCGAATTGGAGAGCACCGTTTCGCGCGCCGCGCTCTCGTCTCCGGGCCGTGTGATCAAGCCGGCCGACATCGAGTTCCTGCACGCGAGCGAGGCCCCCGTGGAGGCCACTCGCGAGCGCATGCCGACGCTTGCGGAAGCCGAACGCGCGCACATCGTCCGCGTGCTCGACAGCGTCAACTGGAACAAGAAGCAGGCCGCGTCGGTGCTCGACATCAGCCGCGGGACGCTGTACCGCAAGATTGTCGACTACGGCCTCGAGGCGGAGCCGAAGAGCACCCGCGTCCGGACCCGGCCGGCCGCCGAGTGAGCTTCCGAGCGTCCGACCGCCAAAACGGTAGGGCGAATTACCGTACCGTCAGTCTTGAATGCGAGTGTGTTGAAACAGCACAATCGCTCGATGTCAATCGGGCGACCTTGCGCGAGCCGCTGCTGGCGTCCCGGCCGATAACCCAAGAAAAATACGTGTTTTCGCGCGCCCGCGCGCCGGAGGCGGCCGGGCAGCACGCTTGCATCCGAGGCGCCGTTTTGCCTGGCGAGGCCTCACTCACTCGCATGGGTCCACGTCTACTTGTCGCTTTCGCGCTGTTGGCAGCGTTCGCGTTGCCGGCCAGCGGGAAATCCCTGCATGCGGGCGACCTGAAGCTGGACGCCTCCCTGCGGGCCCGCGCGCATGCCTCTTCGGGCCATTCGCGAATCATTCTGACGCTCGGTCCCGGCCTTTCGCCTGAAGCCATGGTCGCCGCCGCCGGAGGCACGCTCGGCCGCCGCCTGCCGCTCGCCGGCAGCTGGGTCGCCGAAGTGCCGGACGCGGCCCTCGACATGCTGGCCAGTGACGACGCGGTGCGTTCCATCAGGGTCGACCGGCCCATCAAGGCAACGCTCGAACGGACGGGCGCGACGATTGGATCCGACTGGGTTCGCGACACGCTTGGCTTCGACGGCTCCGGCGTCGGGATCGCGATCGTGGACTCGGGCATCGCGTGGCACGACGACCTCACGCCCGACCACGTCGTCCGCTTCGTGGATTTCGTGAGCTTCCAGCCGACCGCGTACGACGACTACGGCCACGGGACGCACGTCGCCGGGATCATCTCGGGCAGCGGGCTCGATTCCGGCGGACGGCGCCGCGGGATCGCGCCGGGCGCCTCGCTGCTGGTCGAGAAAGTGCTCGACGCGGACGGCGACGGGTTCATCAGCAACGTCATCGGCGCGATCGATTACGCGGTCGCCAACAAAGACACGCTCCACATCCGCGTCATCAATCTTTCGGTCGCCGCCGGCGTGTACGAGTCGTACAACACCGATCCCCTGACGCTCGCCGCGAAGCGTGCCGTCGACGCCGGCATTGTCGTCGTCTCCGCGGCCGGCAATCTCGGACGGGGTCCCGCCGGAAGCGTGGAATATGCGGGCGTGGGCGCGCCGGGGAATGCACCCTGGGTGCTCACGGTGGGTGCGTCGAGCGACATGGGAACGGCGGCTCGCGCCGACGACGCGGTCGCGGCATTCAGCTCGCGGGGCCCGAGCGCGATCGATTTCACGGCCAAGCCGGACGTGGTAGCCCCCGGCGTGGCCATCGAATCGCTTACTGATCCGACCACGACCCTGTATCGCACGAAGGCGGGCGCGCGTCTGTGGGGCACCGTCGCGACGTCGACGGCGCCGTACCTTGCGCTGAGCGGCACGAGCATGGCCTCTCCGCTGGTGTCCGGAACCATCGCGCTGATGCTGCAGGCGAATCCCGCGCTGACGCCGAACCTCGTCAAGGCGATCCTGCACTACACGGCGGAATTCAAGCGCCCTTACAACGCGCTCACGCAGGGCGCGGGATTCCTCGACGCGCGCGGCGCGGTGGAGCTCGCCTCGTCGCTCGCCGCCGGCGCGCCGAGCGCGCGATCGCGCCGTGGAGATGCGTCGGTCTGGAGCGGACACATCATCTGGGGCAATCATCGCGTCGGAAGCGGCGTCCTCGATCCCGATGGAACCGCGTGGCGCACCGACGTCGTCTGGGGCGCGGCGCAGGCGCCGGACGGCCGCGCCATCACGTGGGGCGACGCGTGCGCGGACAGCACGTGTGACGCGCTTGCGCGCGAGGCGGACGGCAGTCCCTCGACGTGGGGCGTCACGACGAGCGCCGGCACGATCGTATGGGGGACCGCGCGGGACGACCAGAACGTCGTGTGGGGGACGGAATGCGGCGGCGCCGACTGCCGGGAGATCGCGTGGCGCGCGAATCTTCCGCGGACGGCGTCTCGAAGTGCCCTGCAGGAGCGCAACTGACGTGACCATACGACCGAAGGCCGTGTGGGGCGCCTCATGAAATCTCTGCCCGTCGCGGCACGCGTGTACGTGTGCACGATCATCGGCGTGGGCGCCGTGCTGCTAGTGAAGTTCCTTCCGGGCGCGAACACCTCGAAGCTCCCGCTGTTCTTCCTGCTGTTGCTGCTCTCGTCGATTACGTCGGTCTTCAAGGTCAACCTGCCGCTCGCGCGACGGTCATCGACGATGTCCGTCTCCTACGCGGTGGACTTCGCGTCGCTGCTGCTGCTCGGCCCCAACGAGACGATGGTCGTGGCCACGGTCAGCGCGTTCAGCCAGTGCACGTTCCGAATCAAGGAGCGGAACCCGCTGTACCGCACGCTGTTCAGCATGGCGTGCCTCATCGTCACCGTGCAGGCGGCCGGCGGCGTGTACTTGTGGCTCGGTGGTGTGCCGGGCGTGCTCTACCTCGATTCGCTCGGCAAGCCGCTCGTGGGCGCCGCGACCACGTACTTCCTGATCAACACGGCGACGATTGCGACCGCGATCGCGCTGTCGACCCGGCAGTCCGTCGTGAAAGTGTGGAACGAGAACTTCCTCTGGAGCGCGCCGAGCTATTTCGTGGGCGCGGGCGCCGCCGCGCTCGCCGCGTGGATCGTCGATTTCTCCGGGCAGTGGCTCGCTCCCCTCGCGGCCGCGCCGTTGTATCTGACGTATCGCACTTACAAGGTCTATCTGGGCCGCATCGAGGACGAGCAGCGCCACGTCCGCGAGATGGCGGACCTTCACCTTGCGACGATCGAGGCGCTTGCGCTCGCGATTGACGCCAAGGATCAGACATCGCAGTCCCATATCCGGCGCGTGCAGCTCTACGCGGCGGCCGTCGCGCGCGCGCTGGGGATGAGCGAGAACGACATCCAGGGCGTGAAGACGGCAGCGCTGCTGCACGACATCGGGAAGCTCGCGGTCCCCGAGCACATCCTCTCGAAGCCAGGGCCGCTGACACCCGAGGAGTTCCAGAAGATCCGCGCGCATCCCAAGGTGGGCGCCGACATCGTCAGCTCGGTGCCGTTCCCTTATCCTGTCGCGCCGCTGATCCTGAGCCACCACGAGCGATGGGACGGCAAGGGCTATCCGGCGGGCCTGAAGGGGGACGAGATTCCGCTGGGCGCGCGCATCCTCTCGGTCGTCGACTACTTCGACGCCCTGATGGCGGAGCGGCCGTACCACAAGGCGATGAAATTCGACGCCGCGATCGGGCTCCTCCAGCAGGAAGCGGGAAAGGGGCTCGATCCCGCCGTGGTGGCGAAGTTCATCGAACTGCTTCCCACCCTCCAGCAGGAGGCCGCCACGCTGGAGCAGACGGTGCGGCGTCCCGTCGAGGACGAGGTGCCGCAGACCGGCGAGCCCGCGACCGGCCTGACGCCCGACCCGGGGAACAAGAACGTCTTCGACGACATCGCGCATGCGCACCGGGAGATCTATGCGCTGTACGAGATCGCGCAGGCGCTCGGCACCAGCCTCGGCATCGCCGACACGATGGCGCTCATCTCGGCGAAGTTGAGCAACCTCGTCCCCTTCTCGTGCGCCGCGCTGTTCCTGCACGACGAAGAGTCGGATACGCTCCGCTGCCGTTTTGCGACGGGCGTCGACGCCGACGTCATCCACCAGGTGACGGTGCACACCGGCGACGGGCTGACGGGGTGGGTCGCGCGCAACCGAAGGCCGCTCGTGAACGCCAGGCCGAGCGCGGACCTCGAAGCCGCGGGGCTCTCGCACCTCACGACGAGCCTGCAGTCCGCGCTCGTGTGCCCGCTGATGTACAACGACCGGTTCATCGGTGCGCTGTCGGTCTATCACACCGACGCGGCGTTCTATCGCGACGACCACCGCCGGCTGCTCGATCGCGTCTCCGAGCAAGCGGGCGCCGTCATCAACAACTCGATGGTGTTCGAGCAGACGCAGTCGGATTCGCTCACGGATCAGCTCACGGGACTTCCGAACACGCGGTTCCTGTTCATGCACCTGACGCGTGAACTGTCGCGCGCCGAGCGCCTGAAGACCGAGGTCGCGCTGATGATCATGGACCTCGACAACTTCAAGGAGATCAACGACAGCCACGGCCACCACGTCGGCGATCGCGCGCTGTGCGAAGTCGCGCGCGTGCTCCGTGCCGCGATCCGCCCCTACGACATCTGCGTCCGCTACGCCGGCGACGAGTTCATCGTCGTCCTCGCCGGCTGCAACGCGGAGGAAGCGGAGAGCAAGCGTCAGGAACTGCAGAAGGCCATCGACGAGGTGTACTTCGAGGCGCGGCCCGGCAAGCGCCTGCCGCTCGGTATCAGCATCGGAACCGCCGTGTTCCCGCACGACGGCGACACGTACGAGGCGCTCATGGCCGCCGCCGACAGCCGGATGTACCAGGACAAGTCCGGCCGGAAGCGGCTTTCAGGACGCGACCGGCCGCCGCGCAGCGCGGAACCGGGCGGCGGTTATCCCGACCTCACGGACGTCGACATTCAGCGCGCCGCGTCCGGCATTCTCTGAGGCGGCCCTGAAAGGACCGCTCTACGAGAATGGCGGCGCTTTCGTAGCGCGGCCCTTTCAGGGCCGCGCTCTCTCACCATGTCTCGCTTCGAATCCGATCCGCCGGTACTCCTAATCGCTGGAGCGCATCGCTGACGCTGATCAGCATGGCCGGGGGACCGCACACGAAGCAGAGCGTGTCAGGGGTGTCGACGAGCGGCGCGAGGAGCGATGCGTCCGGACGTCCTCGGGCGTGGGGCCACCGCGATCCGGAGCCAGTCAGGGTCAGAATGATTTCGAGGCGCCGTGCCCGCTCCAGCGCACGCAACTCGGTCAGGTAGGCGAACTCCGCCCGTGTCCGCGCCGCGTACAGCAATCGAAAGGCTCCGGGCACGTGCGTATCGATCGCGTGCCGGATCATCGAGCGCAGCGGCGCGATGCCGGTGCCGCCGGCGACGAACAGGTATCGGTGTTCGTGCGGCTCGTCGGGAAACACGAACGACCCCAGCGGAGCGCGCATGACGATCGGCGCGCCGCGCGCGAGCGACGTGACGCGGCCGCCGAATCGCGAGGACCCGTCGACCTTCACGAGGAACTCGAGCCAGCCGAACCGCGCCGTCTCCTCAGGGGACGAGGCGATCGAGTACGGCGTCAAATCGGCGTCCGGCTCCGCCGCGAGCCACGCCGCCTGGCCGGCGCGATACGAGAGCTCGCCGCCGATCCGCAGGAGCCGCGACGTTGGCGTCGCGCGGCGGTTCGACAGGAGCGTTACATGACGAAGCGGCTCGGCTGGCGGATCCACTCAGGGAGTGATCTGCAGCTTCGACCGGACGTCGCGCACGCCATTGATCTTCCGCGCGGTCTGGATCGCCTGCTGCTCTTCGTCGGCGGACTTGACCGTCCCTGTCAGCGTCACCACGCCCTGCGCCGTCTCGACGTCGATGTGCGTCGCCGCGACGCTCGGCGCGTTCAGCAGCGCGGTCTTGACCCTCGTCGAAATCGTCGCGTCGTCGATCGTCTCCCGGATCGCCGACCCGCCGCACGCCACCGCCATCGGCGCGAGCATCGCCACGAGCATCAGCACGGAGAAATGTCTTTTCAGCATCGGACCGTCCTCGCTCACATTCCAATTGCATGATAGCCGGCGTCGACCATGAGGATCTCCGCCGTCACGCCCCGGCCTGCGCTGCTCAGCAGGAACAAGGCGGCATCGGCGACCTCGGACACCTCCACGGTGCGCCGCAGCGGCGCGCGATCGCGATACACCTGAAGAATGGAAGAGAAGCCCGAGATACCCCTTGCCGCGAGCGTCTGGATCGGTCCCGCAGAGATGGCATTCACGCGGATGTTCTTCGGCCCGAGATCCGCGGCAAGGTAGCGAACGATCGATTCGAGCGCCGCTTTGGCGACGCCCATGACGTTGTAGTTCTTGAACACGCGGACGCTGCCAAGATACGTCAGCGTCAGGATGCTTCCGCCTCCGCGCCGTTCCATGAGCGGCATCGCGCCGCGGGAGAGCGCGATGAGCGAGTAGGCGCTGACGTCCAGCGCCGTCCTGAACCCGCCGCGACTCGTCTGCACGAAGGGGCTCGACAGTTCCTCGGGCGGCGCGTACGCCGCGCCGTGCACGACAAAATCGAGACCGCCGAACTCTCGATCGATCTCCTCGAACACGCGCGCGATCTGCCCATCGTCGGTCACGTCGCACGGCAGCAGTACCGGATTGCTGAGCGACGCCGCCAGCTCGCGGACGTTTTCTTCGAGGCGCTCGCCCTGATACGTGAGCGCCAGGCGCGCGCCGGCAGCCGCAGCCGCCTGCGCGATGGCCCACGCGATGGAGCGCTTGTTGGCGACTCCAACGATCAGGCCGTGCTTTCCGGTCAACTCCATCCGGGTAGTCTATCGCGGGCCTGAAAGGCCCGCGCTACGAGGCGGGTAGTCTGTCGCGGGCCTGAAGGGCCCGCGCTGCGGGGCGTGACGCGCGCAACTAGCGGGATCGCTTCTTCGGACCTCGATTGAAGCCGCCGCCGGATGCGCCGCGGCCCTGGCCGCCGCGGCCCTGCGGACCGCGCCCGAATCTCGCCGCATTGCCGGGGCGTCCGCCGTTCATCCCCTGGCCGCGACCGCCGCCCTTCGCGGCGAAGCCGCCGCGGAAATTCCCGTTCCCGCGTCCGCCGTTCTGGCGGATCGTGAATTCGGGGATGGGACGTTCGGTCTTCACCCCTTCGGGGCGAGGCAGCGTCGCGCGAATGAGCGGACGATGGACCGGCCCCTCCTCGAGTGAGGGCGGCTGATCCTCTGTTGGCGCGTCCTCTTCGACGTGAACGACGGGTGCCGCTTCGTCGTGATGCTCGCTCGTGTCCTCAGTCACGCGTTCCTCGTGAGCGGGCCGCGCAATCGCGGGCGCCGTCGCGGCGGGGGCCGCAGCATCCGGTTTTCGCCGCCTGGGAGCCTTTCCGCCCTTGTAGGCGTGCTCCGTCTCGCATGTGCTGCAGCGGGTCTGGCGGATCTCGTCGTCGATCATCGCGACGATCACGTGATTGGTGACGCGTCGCTCGCGCGGACAGTAGTCGTCCAATATGTCACCGAGACGCAGCGGGCGCTGCTCCATTCAATTCCCCCGAATGTATTCCTGAAAATGGGCTGGGAAAGACCGCTATTGAGGTGCCCCCAGTCTAGCAGAGGGGCGACCGCAAGCGCAACCGTAGCGCCTGCAAGTGGTCTTAAATACGCGCCTTGTGCCGTTCCGCCTTCATGCGGTCGATCCACGCGAGCGCTGCCGTCAGCGGGCGATCGCGCCCCGCGAGCAGATCCGCGCGCACCGCCGGCGCCGGTTCGTCGGGAACGACACCGCGGCCCTCCAGGCGCAATCCCGTTCCCGTCACGAAGTCTCCCCACGCGTGGATGAACACGTCGCCGTTCGGCAGCCGATCGAAGAGCGCGGGAAGCGCCTGCCCCATCGACGTTTCGCCGAAGACGCGCACGCGCCCGAGCGACTGCAGGCCCCCCGTGAAGCATTCCGACGCGCTGCCGGTCAGTCCGTCGATCAGGATCGCGACGGGCCCGTCGTACGGATCGACGCGCTCGCCGCGTCCGTTGACCAGCCGCGGAATGGATACGAACTTCAGCTCCGAGTCGCGTGTCTTCATCACGCCGAGCGTGAGGCGCTCGGGCAGGAAATATCCGGAGATCCCCATGATCATCGCGGCAAGCCCGCCGGGATTCCCGCGAAGATCGATGACGATCCCGTCGGCATCGTGGAAGCGGTCCATCGCCTGCTGGAACGGCGCGTTGACCGGCGTCATCCAGACGTTGAAACCGATGACGCCGGCGTCCCCTCCGCCGGGCGTGTGCGCGAGCGTCGATCTCGTGCGCACGTACATCGTCGGCAGACTCCCGATCGTCACGGGGGCGCCTCGCTCGGCGCGCCTCGGGATCGACTTCGCGACCGGCGAGTTGCTGCCGTCGACAAACACGATCTCGACGCTCGAATCGGCAGGACCTCGCAGCCTGGTCGATACCGCACGCCAGATCTCGAGCTGCGTGAGACGGTCCGCCGTGTTCGCCGGAATCGCGTTGACGAGCGACGACACGGCGGCGCCGCCGACGCTCTGCACGATCCAGCCTGGTCGGACTCCGGCCGCGTCCGCGGGTCCCTCGGGTTCGACTGTCGTCACGACGAGCTGCCTGTCGATCAGACGAACGTCGAACCCTGGCTCGCCCGTCAGATCCGAGCGGTCGCCGGGTGCATCCGGCGACCCGGGGATCACCGCGAAGTGCGACAGACCAATCCGCCCGAGCAAGTCGCCGAGCACCGCGCGAAGTTCTCCGGGCGTCTTCGCGGCAAGCGCTCGGGGCCGCAGCTCCGCGCGTGCGCGGTCCCACTGCTCCGCATCGAACTTCGGATCGAAGCTGTTCGTGCGGACGATGTTCCAGACGGCATCGAAGGTTTGGGCCGCGGCGGGCGCCTGCGCGCGCAGTGTTGCCGGCGCGCCCGCGGCAACGAACGCCGCTGCGAGCAGGACGGCCGCGGCAAGCCGCGAGATCACTTGATGAGCGCCTTGATGGGCGGAGGCAGGTCGAACACGGACGGCGACACGGTGTCGTACTCGATCGACGAGAGCGTCAGCTTCTGCTCGACGCCCATCATCTTCTGCACGAGCGTCGTCGGCTGCAGCAGGTTGCCGAACTTCTTGTAGTCGGTCTCGACGCTCGTCGTCGTCACCGTGCCCATGGGCGATTCGCGCGTGTTGATGCTGCCGGCACGAAGGCCGCTGTCGACGTCGTAGAACTCGAAGTCTTGGTTTCCGTCCTTGCGCACGAGGCTGAGCTTGTAACACGGGCGCCCTTCGAACGTCGTCTTCTCGAGCGTTTTCATGCTCGCGTACTTCTTCGGGTCGCGCAGCTCGCCATAGAAATCGGCATCGAGCCGCGTCTGATCGAGCTCCTTGCCCTGCTGCAGCATCGGGCCAGTCATCGGCGTCACGGCCCAGCCGTGCGAGCCGTCGAACCCGTTCGCCATCTCACCGAGCCCGGGAATGGTGATCCGGACCAGAACGCGGTCCGGGTTCGCGGCGCCGAACGTTTCAATCGTCCCGACCATGCCGGACGAGGGCACGCTGAACGTGCCGGTCGCATGCGCCGACTTGTGCGACAACACGGCCTCGCGTCCGCCGATTGCCTTCACGTGGCGATCAATCACGTCGCGCGGCGCCGGAAGAGTGGGGTCGACGGCGGCCGGCTTCGCGTCGGCCGGTGCCTTCGCTGGGGCGGGCGCCTGCGCCTGCAGGGAAACGAACAGCATCGCGACGGCCGTGGCGGTCACAGGAACGGCCCGGCAAAGCCGTTGACGATTGAAGAACATGCAGGAACTCCTGAAGCAGGCGGGGAACTTCTCGATTTTATCTCAACTCGTCACAACGGGCAGGGGTGTGCGGGGTTGGTTCTAAGGTTCTAAGGTTCTAAGGTTCTAAGGTTCTCAGTTCTCAGTTCAAGCGAGCTTCGTGATCTGCGTCACGACGCCGAGCATGTACTGAAGTTCGACCCGATCACCCGCTTCGAGGTTGCGCGGTGCCGCCTCTGGTCCGATCCGGGCTAGGCTCACCTGTCCATCGGGGTCTTCCGGATCGACGAAGTACACGTCCAGTGAGATCTGTCCGTGAATGCTGACGGGCTGCACCTTTTTCACAATCGCTGGCCGCGACCCCTTCAGCATTGGGAGCAGTATACAGGCGCGGAGCCTGGAACGTAGAGAACCTGTAGAGAACCTAGAACCATAGAACCTAGAACCGCGCTGTCACATTGCGAGCTCGCGTCCGCGCGTCTCCGGAATCCAGATCCACATGACCGCGGCAAGCACGAACGCAGCGGAACACAGCAGCAGCGCGGAGCCGAATCCGCGCGTGTCCGCCAGCGAGCCGACGATGAACGGCGCCGCGGCGCTGGCGAGCCGGCCGATGTTGTACGTGATGCCCTGCGCGGTGGCCCGAATCGACGTCGGATACAGCTCGGCCGTCACCGCGCCGAAGCCGCTGAAATATCCCGTCCCCGCAAACGCCACGAACGGCCCGAGCACGAGGAGCAGGGGTGCTGAGCGGACCGTCACGTAGATACCCAGGAGGACGGCCGCCGCGACGAGGTATCCCACGTACGTGCGCCGACGGCCGAAGCGATCGCTGACGAACCCGAAGGTCACGTACCCGCACCACATCCCGACCTGCATGGTCGCGACGAACGCGGACATCGCGGACGCGCTCAGGCCGATGCCGCCCTGGGCGGCCGGCGCCTTGAGATAGCTTGGCAGCCACAGATTGAATCCCCACCACGCGAAGAGCGTGCAGGTGTTCATCAGCGTGAGAAACACGGTGACGCGCGCGAGCGAGCCGAGCAGGACCGCCGAGACGCCGCGCGGGCCCGGCGCACGGTGCGTCCAGATCTCGGGCTCGCGTACGCGGCGCTGCACCCACAGCGTGAAGAACGCCGGCAGGATGCCGATGAAGAAGACGGCGCGCCAGCCGAACCGCGGCTGCACGAGACCGCTGACGAGCGCCGCGAGCGCGTATCCGACGGCCCAGCCGCTCTGCATCAGGCCGAGCGCCTTGCCGCGATGCTCGGCGGGCCACGACTCCGACACCAGCGCTGCCCCGCTCGTCCACTCGCCGCCCATGCCGAGGCCGAGCAGGATGCGGAACGCGACGAACTGCGCGTACGACGTCGCGAGGCCGCATGCAGCCGTGAACACCGAATAGAGCGCGACGCTGAGCATCAGGGCGCGCGTCCGCCCGAATCGATCCGCGATCCAGCCAAAGCCGATTCCGCCGGCGGCCGCGGCAACCAACGTCACGGACCCGAGGAGGCCGGCCTGCGCCCTGGAGAGTGCGAGGTCGCTGCTGACGGCCGGGAGCACGAGCGCGAGCAACATCACGTCGAACGCGTCGAGCATCCAGCCCAGGAGACCCGCCGTCAGCGCGCGCTTCGCGTCGTCGCTGGCGCCGCGCCACCACGAGAGGTATCCGGGTGGTGGCTGAACGCGCGCGATCGCGACTCGCGGCATGTCCCCTTCAGTCGCGCGACCGTGCGAGCGCGCGAACCTCGATGCCTCCGTCCTCGAGCGCAGTGCGGATCCGGCGGGCCAGCTCCGGCGCGCCCGGTGTATCGCCGTGAACGCAGATCGTGTCGATGCGCAGGCGAATCTCCTCACCGGCAGGCGTCAGGACCACGCCGTCGCGCGCCATGCGGACGGCGTGATCGATCACCGCGCCCGCATCATGAATCACCGCGCCCGGAGCAAACCGCGGCACGAGGGAACCGTCGGGCTGATAGGCGCGATCGGCAAACCCTTCGGCCGCGGCGGTGAGCCCCGCGGCGCGCGCGGCGTCCATCATCGACGAGTTCGGCAGCCCGAACATCGCTAGCGCCGGATCGAACGCGCGTATGGCCCGCGCGATAGCGTCCGCCAGCGCGCGATCGCGCGCCGCCATGTTGTAGAGCGCGCCGTGCGCCTTGACGTGCCGCAGCGTGACACCCTCCGCCCGCGCAATCGCCGACAGCGCGCCTACCTGCGCGAGAACGAAATCCTCGACGTCACGGGGCGCGACAGCCATTTCACGTCTGCCGAAACCTTGCAGATCGGGGAATCCTGGGTGAGCGCCGACCGCCACGCCGGCGGCACGCGCGAGACGAACCGTTCGCCGCATCACCGCCGGATCCCCCGCGTGCGCGCCGCACGCGACGTTCGCGGAGGTGATGTGCGGCATCACCGCTTCATCTGCCCCTATCGTCCAGGGACCGAACGATTCACCAAGGTCGCAGTTGAGGTCGATTGACACGATTCCGGCCGGGGAGCGCATCCTACCATCCGCCCCCCGTATAATCGCCGTCCACGTACGTTCGACACGGAGCCGATCCTTAGGAGGAACCCACATGAGGCGTATTGCAGTTCTCGTTGTCGGAGTGGCGGTCATCGGCGCCATCTGCACGGCCGCTATGGTGACGATTCGTGCGGAGCAGCACGATGTCAGCCGGCTGGACGCGCAGAACCCCCGCATGGGCGGCATCCACTGGGCGCGCGGCCAGGCACCCGCGGCCCGACCGACCAAATCGCCAAATCTCATCTACCACGGCGGCCCGGTCATGAACAGCGGCGCTTACGTCGAACCAATCTACTGGGGCGCCAGGTGGGGCAATGCCGCGTTCGTCGCCGACAAGAGGGATGGCCTGGAGGAGTTCTATTCGTCGATTGGAGGCTCGAGTTACGCGGACACGAATACCGAGTACACGGACTCGGTCGGCGCGGTGAGCAGTTCGGTCTCCTGGGGCGGCGATCATATCGACCTCTCCGAGGCGCCTCCCAGCGGTCAGAAGACGTCGCCGATTCTCGCGGAAGTCTGCCGGGTCGCGACGAACCTCGTCTCCGATGGCTACTACCCGGTGTACGTGGATTCGCCGCGCGGCCATTCACGATTCTGCGCGTGGCACAGCGCCGGCACCTGCCCGACGGGCCAGACCGTCCAGTTCGCGTTCTTCTACAATCTGGACGGCGACCCCGGCTGCGATCCCGAGGACACGTCCGGCCTCCACAGCCAGGGGCTCGCGGCGCTCGCGAACGTCAGCGGCCACGAGTTGTCGGAAGCGCTGACGGATCCGCATCTGGATGCCTGGTACGACGCGAACGGCGCCGAGAATTCCGACAAGTGCGCGTGGACGTTCGGCACACCGCTCCTGGCCTTCTCCGGCAAGTCGGCGTGGAAGATTCAGGGGAACTGGTCCAACCGCGCATTCAACACCGGAACCGGCTATCCGAACTCCGGAGGCCTGCTCGGGTGCATCGACGGCGGCAATTTCCCGGCGGGCAGCGGGCGGCCCTGAAAACGACCGCCCTACGACTTCGATGACAGAAATGTGATCGACAGACGATTTCTGCAGTTGTCTACGGGGACGATCTGCGGAAATCCTTGGAAATCTAGAGGTACGGCCCTTGCTCAACAGGCTGGCGCAGGCGGCCTGTATATTTACGGCAGGGAGCCGTGAGTTGCTGGGGAGCCGGGTCGCCCGCAAAACCTGGGCATCGTCTTTTTTTCGAAAGAGGCGATGCCCTTTTTCTTGTACGACCTAGACGGCGGCGCCCTCTGGGTACTGGAGCGCCAACCGGAGTTCCTTGGCGAGGGAATCCACGGTTGTCCCTCCGCGCTTCCAGGCGCCTTCGGTTTCGAAACGCAGGTCCCCGATCCGCCGACCCCAGGGTGAGATGACGCGGCCGATCGCGCGAAAGTCGGCGCGATCCGCGTGCTCCTGATCGAGACGCCGAACGACGTCGGGCGCGACCCGGACGAAGGCGCGAAGCGCCGTCGCGCTCTTGATGCTGTACTTCCGGCCGTTCCAGGCGGCGCCGAACACCTGCGCGACCTGCTTCAGGTAATTGACGAAGAACTTCTTGGACTCCTCGCGGAACGCCTCTCCCTTGCGGCCGGGACCGAACGCTTCGGTGGCGAACAGCTTCTTCAGCTCCTGCGCCAGCGGCGCCTGCGCGACGCGGCCGCTGCCTACCCCAAGCAGCTTGATCTCGCCGTAGAGCGGCGAGTCTTCGCGATCGTTCAGCGCACGGACGACGTCGTGCGCCGCGGCAAGGTTCTCGTCGCGGTACAACTGACGGCCGGAGAGCGACACGAGGTGCGACGCGTTCAAGCGCGTGTGCTTCGCGTTGATCGTGACGAACATCTGGACGACGTGATCTTCGGGCAGTCGATCGAAGATCACCGCCGGAACGGTAAACCGGTCGCTGCCGAAGCGGTCGATGTCCGCGTGGAGCGCGAGGAGCCGGTGCTGTCCGTCTATCGCGCGGAGGATCCCTTCGCGCTCGGGCACTTTCAGCGTGCCGAGGGGCGAATCGTCCTCCACCGGATCGAACTTCAGCGGCTCGTCGCAGGAAATGATGACGGCGCCGGGGATCGACGGCAGGTCGCGTGCCTGCCGGCACTGTTCGTAGTACTGGACCAGCTCGTCGATCTTCCGCCGGATGATCTGGCGCTGATAGGCCTTATCGCTGGAGGCGATGCGCCGCTCGAGCAGATCCCAGTTGACCTTCGACGGGGCCGGCGGCGCGCCGCGGCGCCGGCCGCCGCGCACGGGCTGCGCCTGCTCGCCGTAGCTCAGGACCTCGAAGCGGACCAGCTTGTCGATGTCATTGGCCGAGAGCGACGCTTGGTAGAACTGCACGCCGAACTGCTGCATCCGGATTGCGGCGACGCTGATCAATGGCCCTCCAGTAGCACTGTTTATATTGTGTCAGCGTCAGAATCACAAGCGTTTCAGGGCATGGATGAGCCGGTCACGTAAGGATCTGGGTGGGTTGAAGTTACACGTCCGCGGGTCGGAAGGGGCCGGAGGGGCGTTCCTCCGAGGTCCGGAAGGCAGCAGGTGCGGCTAGCGCAAGACGGCGTCGGCGATCACGCCGACCACCGCCAGAATCGACACGGCGATGAGCACCCATGACGTGATGAGGCTCACGGCATCCAGCAGATCTTCCGCGTAGGGGTGCCCCGCATGCGGAGAGATCAGGTCCCGGAGCAGCAGCCGCTCGTCCTCGATCCACGCCGGGAGTGCCAACGCCTTCAATTTCATGATCTTCCCCCTTTGCTCGAAACGGACCACTGGAAAGGCTCGCAAGGACCGATCCAAAGGCGAATGCCCTGAAATCGGCGATCTTTCAGCTGAGCGCGGAGCCGGCGTCGCCACGAGGCGACATCTGAACTGGTTTTCGGCGCGTCCACCACCAGACGAGCCGGTCCTTCGCGAGCACGAGCATGAGGATGAAGACGCAGAAGAGGCCGAGCGCAGCCCATGCCTGAAGGAGGGTCAAGGCGCCGTGAATCGGCGTCGAAGGAAGGCCGTACACCATCTCGACGTGAATCCAGTACACGAACAGCGAGCGTTGCCCGAGAAGCTGAAGCGGACTCCATCGCGTGCCGGCGGTCGGCCGCCGCTCCCAGAGGTAGCCGGCCGCGACCGCGACCATCATAAGTCCCAAACGCAGGAAGAAGAAGCACGGCGAGCTCGTCCAGAAGTCCGAGTGCGCGTATGGCGATGGGAGGAACGACGCCGCGTAGGCTGCCGCCGCCAGCGCGAGCCCTCCCGCCGCGAGCGCGGCGTTGACGCGCGCCTCCGTCGCGCGATCGCGCGCGGCGTCGATGAACACCCCGATCGCCGCACCCGCCGGGACGAAGGCCGCCCACGGGAAAATTGCAAAATTCGTGAGGCTCGGGATAGGCCGGATGTACGCCTCGAGGAAATCAGGGAGCCACGCGAGAGATGCAGTCGCGCGGACGATCGGCGTGGCCAGCGCGATCGCGAACGTCAGCGCCGTGAACGCGGCCGCGCGTGCGCGTCTCGTCTCGAGCGCGCCCCACACCCACGCGCACAGCATGATCGCCGGGCCCATCAGGTTGAGGATGTCGACCTTCAGCAGCGCGCGCGGCGACGAATGGCTGATGACGAACGCCTGCAGACGGAAGAGAAACGCGAGAAGGAAGATTTCCAGGCCGCGCTTGCGGACGGCCGCCGCCGCGCGGCGCTGATCCCCCATGCGCCGCGACTTCGATCCCGCGGAAAGAGCGACCGCGATGCCCGCGAACAACAGAAAGAGCGGCGCACCGAAGCCCCCGAGAATGAGCGACCAGCCGAACCAGGGCGACCCGCGATCCGCGACACGCGTCCAGCTGTCGATCACGTGCGCCTCGATCATGATCAGCACGGCAATGCCGCGCATCAGATCGAGATACGTACGCCGCCCGCGCGGCGGCGTCATGCGGCAGGGGTGATGGTGAAGCGCGTCGTGAGGGTGATGTCCTGGCGCATCGAATGCCACACGGAGCAGTACTTCTCGTGCGAGAGATCGATCGCGCGCCGCACCTGCGCCTCCGGCACGGCGCCGCTCACGGTGAACGCGATGTCGACCGTGAGGATCCGATGCGGATTCTCAGCCGCGCGTGTGGCGGTCATGGAGATGGCCAGGCCGCGCAGATCGTAACGCCCCTTGCGCAGGATGTGCACCACGTCCATGCCCATGCACCCTGCGAGGGCGAACGCGAGCGTCTGCACGGGAGAGGGGCCCGCTTCGCCGGCGCTGTCGAGCGTGATCGATGCCGAGGCGGATCGGCCGCCGAACACGAGGTCGTGTTCCCAGACGAGATCGAGCTGCACGGCAGGTTTCATTTCACTACGGTCGTGCGCGGCCGAAAACAGCTGCGTTGGCAAATCGTTGGAGCAGGTGCCCCGAGCGGAGGGGCCTCGCCTTTCGGCTACGCAGCCTGAGAACGATAACCGTGCTGACGTCCGATCAGCGATGCAACCGCGAGCCAGGCGAGCGGCAGCACGACGAGCAGGTACGTCAGATAGTGGCCGTACATTCCTTCCGGGCCCCAGGGCTCGGTGGTGTCGTGGATGAACTGGCTGAACGGAAGGAGCCGCTGTTCCGACATCTCGTGCACGCCGTGGATCGCAAGCTGGAGGACGAAGACGAACAGGAAAATAGCGGTGACCTGGAAGAACACGCCGAGGTTGACGCGGTGTCCGTAGCGCGACCAGAGCCACGCAAGACCCCCCGCGCCCAGGACACCGAGAGCAGCGCCCGCCACCAGATTCAGTGTCTCTCGGAGCTGGAGGAGCAGCAGCGCGGTTTCCATCCCCTCGCGCGTGATCATCAGGACGGTGAACAGGAAGACGCCCAGGAACGCGGCCCCGCCGGTGCGCAGGCTCGACTTCAAGAGATGCCCTTCGATGTCGCCTTTCATGCGGCGTCCCGCGCGCCACATGTGCACGACCATCCACGTCACGGAGATCGCGGCGATCAGCGCGAGCGGGCCCTCGAGCATCTCCTGGTTGGCCGCGTTGTAGAGCAGGTAGCCGCTGAGCAGGCTCAGCACGACCGACACCACGATGCCCCAGTGCACCGCCGGCACCAGCTCGCCGCGCTGCGTCTTTCTCAAATACGCGAGGCTGATCGCGACGATGAGAAACGCCTCGAGGCCTTCCCGAAGGGTGATGACGAACGCTTGCAGCATGTCTTCGTAGCGCGCTGTCGTGGCGCGAAAGGCCGCGACCCGTTTTGCAGTTTAGTGCCCACAACTCCGACCAGTCAAGTCGCCTATTGATAACGCGGCTAAACGCCTGCGCGCGCTGAAGTTCGGTCAGGAGACTCGCCACGGACTAGTATTCCGTATGCCTCGCCCGATGCTCTTCGCGCTCGCCTCAGCGATTCTGTCGCTCACCGTCGCCTCAGCCGGCCAGCAGCCACCAGCCGATCTCCTGGCGCACGCGCGCGCGCTGCACCGCCAATCCCCGCTCATCGACGGCCACAACGATTATCCGTGGGCGCTCCGCGAACACGATCCCGCGCGCGACCTGGCCACGCTCGACATCCGACAGCCGCAGCCGTCGATCATGACGGACATTCCACGCCTGAAGGCCGGAGGCCTCGGCGGCCAGTTCTGGTCCGTGTACGTGCCGGTCGAACTGCAGGGCCAGGCCGCAGTGACGGCGACGCTCCAAGAGATCGACACCGTCTACCGGATGCTGGTCAAGTACCCGGACACGTTCGAGCTGGCCCTCACCGCAGACGATGTCGAACGCATCTTCAAGAAAGGAAAGATCGCGTCGATGATCGGCATGGAAGGCGGGCACTCGATCGACAACTCGCTCGCCGACCTGCGCATGTTCTATCGTCTCGGCGCGCGCTACATGACGCTGACGCACGCGAGCAACACGGCGTGGGCCGACTCCGCCACCGACACGCCGAAATTCGGCGGCCTCGCGCCGTTCGGCGAGACCGTCGTCCGCGAGATGAACTGGCTCGGGATGCTGGTGGATCTGAGCCATACGTCGCCGGACACGATGGAGGACGCGCTGCGCGTCACCGAAGCGCCGGTCATCTTCTCGCACTCCGACGCGCGCGCGCTCAACGATCATCCGCGCAACGTGCCCGACAACATCCTGCAGATGCTGCCGAAGAACGGCGGCGTCGTGATGGTCACCTTCGTTCCCGCGTTTCTCTCCCCGAAGGTCAACGAATGGTCGAAGCTGCAGACCGCAGAGCAGGATCGCCTCAAGGCGCTGCATCCGAACGATGCGGCTGCGGTCAAGGCAGGCGTCGATGCGTGGACGGCATCGCATCCCGCGCCGCGCGCGACGATCTCGGACGTCGCGGACCACATCGATCACATCCGCAAGGTCGCCGGCATCGATCACATCGGCATCGGCAGCGACTTCGACGGCATCACCCTCGTCGTCCAGGATCTGGACGACGTGTCCAAGTATCCGAATCTGACGGCGGAACTGCTTCGCCGCGGCTACAGCGACGGGGACGTGAAGAAGATTCTGGGTCAGAACGTCCTGCGCGTGATGCGTGAGGCGGGGCGCGTATCGAAGAAGCTGCAGGCAGAGCGAGGGCCGTCGACGGCGCTCCTGAAATAGAGGGCGGTCACGATCTCACGCAGAGGGCGCAAGGAAGCAGAGGACGCTCACGAACTCACGCAGAGGGCGCAAGGGAGCAGAGGACGCTCACGAACTCTCTTTGTACTGTGTGTTCGCGAAGGGTCGATCAGAAATTATCTGAACCAGCTTTCCCGCGAGATCATCGCAGCCGCGGTGGCGGTGCACCGACGTGTGGGACCGGGCTGCTTCGAGTCGGTGTATCTGGGGTGCATGGAATACGAGCTTCAGAAGCGCAACCTGGATGTTCGGACGAACGTCCCGCTCACGCTGCGCTACGCGGAACTCTTCATACGGAACGCATATCAGGCGGACATGATCGTCGGAGGATGGATCATTGTCGAAGTGAAAGCACTCGAGTGCCTCGCGCATGTTCATCACCGCCAGCTTTTGACCTACCTGCGTTTGGAAGGGCTCCCGCTCGGCCTGCTGTTGAACTTTGGCCACTGAAGTTGGTGGATGGGATCAAACGGATCGTGGACAACTTCCCGGAGGGCACCAGGTCCGGCAACGAATCATTGAATGAATGATTAGTCTGACGTGAGCGGCCTCTGCTCCTCCGCGTACTCTGCGTGCGATCGTGAGCGGCCTCTGCTCCTCTGCGCTCTCTGCGTGCGATCGTCGTCGTGACCGCCCTCTACACCACCTCTGCGTCCCCCATGATCGCGATCCGCCCGCGCAGCACGCCCACCCATCGCAGCATCGCGCTCGCAAGGATCACCAGCACCGACACCATCATCACGATCGTGAGGACCGTGTTCAGGTAGCCCTGGAAGTGGAGCGCTGGGTTCGCACCGACTGCCATCGGCCAGAAGTTGTCCCTCACGCTCAGCGCACCTGCCGCGAGCGTGGTCACCGCGACGAACGCGAGAGGCACCGTCGTGACCCACGCGTAGCGCGCGCGCCCCGCGTTGATGATGACGGTCGTGCCGACTGCCAGCGCAACAGACGCGAGGAGCTGGTTGGCGATTCCGAACATCGGCCAGATCGTCGAGATGCTGCCCGCCCAGATGAAGTACCCCCACGCGCCGACGACGAGCAGCGTCGAGAACATGGCGCCCGGCATCCAGTCGTGGCGCGCGAGCGGCGCCCATGCGCGGCCGAGGAATTCACCGACGAGGAACCGTGCGACGCGCGTGCCGGCATCGATCGTCGTCAGGATGAAGAGCGCCTCGAACATGATGGCGAAGTGGTACCAGTAGTCCATCAGATGACGCATCCCCGGCAGCCCGGAAAAGATCTGCGCCATTCCGACCGCGAGCGACACCGCGCCGCCGGTCCGCCCGACGACACTCTCCCCGACGGCGGACTCGAGTGACGGCAGGTTCGACACCTGGAGGCCCAGGTTCGAGAACACGTGCGGCGGCGTGTTCATCGCGAAGTAGTCGCCGGGGGCGAGGGATGACGCCGCGATCATCGACATGATCCCGACCAGGCCTTCGAACAGCATTGCGCCGTAGCCGATCACGCGGATGTCCGACTCACGATTCACCATCTTGGGCGTCGTTCCGGACGCGATGAGCGCGTGGAAACCGGAGATCGCGCCGCAGGCGATGGTGATGAACGCGAACGGATAGACCGGCCCCGGGACGATCGGGCCGCCGCCGGAGACGAACTTCGTGAAGGCCGGCATCTGCAGGTGCGGGTTCACGATGATGACGCCGAGCACGAGGCACGCGATCGTGCCGATCTTCATGAACGAGCTGAGATAGTCGCGGGGCGCCAGCAGGAGCCAGACAGGCAGCACGGACGCGATGAATCCGTACGCCGCCATGAGCACGATGAGCGGCGTACGGCCGTATTGAAAGAGATGTCCGACAGACGATGCGGCGAGCGGCTTCCCGAAGATGACGGCCGCGAGCAGGCCCGCGACGCCGATGATCGTCGCCTCCGCGATGCGTCCAGGCCGGAGGCGGTGCATGTAGACGCCGATGAAGAGCGCGAGCGGAATAGACGCGCCAATCGTGAACGTGCCCCACGCGCTCTCCTGCAGCGCGTTGACGACGGCGAGGCCGAGCCCCGCCAGCGCGATGACGACGATGAAGATGATGGCAACGGCGGCGGTCGTGCCTGCGACCGGCCCGATCTCCGTGCGGGCAATCTCCGCGAGGGATCGGCCGCCCCGCCGCGTCGACGCCCAGAGAATGATCAGATCCTGGACGGCGCCCGCGAGACAGACCCCGCCGACGAGCCAGATGAGCCCGGGAGCATACCCGAACTGCGCGGCGAGTACGGGTCCAATCAGCGGGCCCGAGCCCGCGATTGCTGCGAAGTGGTGCCCGAACAGCACCCAACGCGTCGTCGCGTGGTAGTTGTGGCCGTCGGGCCGCACGTGCGCGGGCGTCGCCCGGGCGTCGTCGAGGACGAGCACCCTGGCGGCGATGAACGCGCTGTAATAGCGGTAGGCGAGCGCGAGGATTCCGAGGATCGGAAGGATGACGTAGAGAGCCCTCATCGGGGCGCATTCTAAATCTCCAACTCCCAACCTCCAACTCCCAACCTCCAACCTCCGGTATAGTGGGATCATTGCCTGCCTTCTCGGGAATCCGCCTATGCGCCGTATCGTCCCTGCCCTTCTGACCGCTCTTGCGCTCGCCGTGCTGACGATGTCGGCACGGGCGCAGATCAAGGTCTCGACTGCGTCCGTCCCGGTCTACGTCACGGTGATGGATCAGCAGAAGCGCCTCGTGCCCGACCTCGTGCGCGACGACTTCGAGGTGCTCGACAACGGCAAGCCTCAGAAGATCGACGTGTTCGAGAACAAGCCGACGCCGATCACGACAATCGTCATGCTCGACACGAGCGGCAGCATGACGACGGCGCTGGATCTGGTGAAGGACGGGGCGGAACAGTTCCTCATCCGGCTGATGCCGGAGGATGCCGGGCAGGTCGGCGCGTTCAACGACAAGATCGAGTTCCATCCCGCGACCGAGTTCACGAGCGACCGCGATGCACTCGTCGCGGCCTTGAAGGATCTCGACTTCGGCTATCCGACGCGGCTCTACGACGCGGTGGACGAGAGCATCGCGCGCCTCGAGAGCGTCGATGGACGCAAGGTCGTTCTGGTGTTCACCGATGGGGACGACACGAGCAGCAAGGTGGGATCAGGACACGTGCTCGATCGCGCGCGCTCGAAGGACGTGATGGTGTACGCGATCGGCCTCGTGAACGACTACTTCAACGGCCAGCAGCGCGTGCGCAGCCAGCCGGATCGCGGGCTGAAGAAGCTTGCGGAGGAGACCGGCGGCGGCTACTTCGAGCTGAAGCGAACCGCCGATCTCGGCGAGACGTTCACGCGCGTCGCGCAGGAGCTGCACAGCCAGTACGTCCTGGGCTTCTCACCCGAGACGCTCGACGGCAAGGTGCACAAGCTCGACGTGCGCGTGAAGAAGAGCGGGATGACCGCCCGCGCGCGGAAGAGCTACGTCGCGGCGACCACGACGTCTTCTACGGGATCGAAATGAGCCGGCAGGGTCGCTCGGCCATCGGCTGCGGACGCGCCCGGCAGCCGCCGCCACGCGAAGGACGCGGGCGGCAGGGGCGGATGGACCGTGGGCTCAGACCAGGGCCACGAGGATCGTGACGACCAGCAGAATCGCCACGAGCAGGTCGGCATTGGCCGATACGTTCTTTTCGACGAACATGGTGTTTTCCGTCCTTTCAGAGAGTTAGACGACAACACCCCGCCGGCAGTTTAGTCAGTACCGCTGATTTCACACCTTTGACACACGTGTAACGACCGTGGCGCGTCGCGCCGATATTTACAGGATGCGATCCGTGAGCCCGGCGATTGGCATCTTCCTGCTCGTCGGCGCGGTCTATTCCCTCGCAGGCCCCGGGCGCATCGACATCATCGACGGCCAATATCGATTCGAGGTCGCGAAGAACATTCTCGAGGACGGGTCCATTCAGATCATGGACCCGTACCTAGGATGGGCCGTTCAGGGGATCAACGGCGTCTACTCGCCTTACAACGTCTCGGGATCTCTGGCCGGCGTTCCGCTGATTGCGCTCGCGAAGCTGACGGGCAGCGCAACGCGCGATCGCCAACAGTTCTTCTTCTCCTTCACATCAGCAATGCTGGGAGCGGCAACGGCCGCCGTCCTCTTCCTGTTCTACGAAGCACTGGGCGTGCGGAGGCGCACGGCGATCGCGTGGATCATGGTCGCGTCCTTCGCGACGCTTGCGTTTCCCGCCGCCACATCCGTGTTCGATCAGACACAGCATGGCTTTCTGATCCTGTGCGCCGCTTTCCTCGCGTTCTTGTCGGCGCGGCGTGAATCGATGACGCTGGCGGTGGCTGGCGGCGTCTGTCTTGCGCTGCTCGTCAACTACCAGGAGATCTACGTCGTTCTGTTTCCTGGTCTTGCCGCTGCCGCCCTCGCCCCGCCGAATGCTTCCACGGCATTGCGCCGGCGATCGTACGAACGGTGCGCCGTCTTCATGTTCGTCGGAGCGATGGGTCTTCTCGTCTGGTGCGGCATCAACAACTATCGATTCGGGAGCCTGCTGTTCTCCGGCAAGAGCAATCCCGCGCATCCGTCCGCGTGGGGCAATCCGATCATCGGCGTTCCGGGGCTGCTGATCAGTCCGGGCAAATCGATCTTCCTGTACAGTCCCGCCACCCTGATTGCCTTGCTGGGCGTGCGGCGCCTGTTTTCACGCGAGCCGCGTCTCGGGCTGAGCGTCGCGGTCACATCGGTCGTCTATGTCGGCATGATTGCATCGCTGTCGTTCTATGGCGGCGACTGGTGCTGGGGACCACGCTACTTCGCCTCTGTTCTTCCGCTTCTCGCGCTTGGCTTTCCGTTCCTCGATCCGCGCCGCCGCGCCGCCCGGACCGCCGTCCGATGCGTGATCGCAGCCAGCATCTGCGTACAGGCGCTCGCGCTGAGCGTGGAGCATCACCGGTTCTTCTACGCCCACTCGCTACCCGCGTTCTTCTGGTATTCGGACCAGAGCTACTACTTCACACACTCCGCGCTCATCTCTCGCCCCGGCGAGATCCTCGACTCCATCGAGAACGGCATTCCCGCGGAAGCCACGCAGTTCCGGCCGGGTCCGTATCCTGATCTACTCACGTACGCCGTCTTCGGCGGGTGGGGCCAGCGAGGAATGACGCCACCGGAGTGGATGCGCCATTACCGAGTGTTCTGGCTGCCGCGCCCATGGCCGCTGTGGATGAGGACGATTCCTCCCGGAAAGAGACCCGTGAATCCGAAGGCGGGATTACTGACCCTGCTTGCGGTCGCGGTTTTTGGCGGCGTCACGATCCAGCGCTCACTGAAGTCGGGCAGGGACTCGGGAGTCGCGGGAGCGGTTACGTGACGTTCGCAAGATCTCGGAGGATGCCGACGTAGCGATTGACCATCGCGTCGGCGTCCCAGTGCTCCACCGCGTAGCGGCGGGCGGCGGCCGAACGCCCGGCGTCGACAGCGTGGAGTCGCTGCATCGCCTGGGCGACGGCATCGATTTCCGGCGATACGCTCTCGACGAGACCCGCGTCGGCGAGCGGCCGCGCATAGCGTTCGCGGTCCGACACGATCGGAATCAATCCCGACGCGAGGGCCTCCTGGACCACGAGGGGGAATCCTTCTCCTTCGGAGAGAAGCAGCAGACAATCGGCCGCACGGTAGTACACCGGCATGTCGGCGTGCGGAATGCCACGCGACCATCGAACGTTGACAGGCGCATCGACGAGAAGCGACGAGAGCGGCCCGTCTCCTGCGATCACGAAGAGCGCGTCGGGCGTGCGCCTGGCAACGTCGAGCAGCAGCGGCAGGCCTTTTCTCTCGACGAGCCGTCCCGCAAAGAGCGCCACCGCCCGATCCTCTGGAATGCCGAGCGCGCGCCTCGCGTCGCGGCGAGCCGCAGGTCCGCCGGCCGTGAACCGGCCGAGGTCCATGCCATTCGGAATCGCGCAGGCGTCGGGGGGGAGCACTCCGAGCAGATCTCGCACGTGGGCTTCGGCCGTCGGTGTCGCGAAGGTGAGCCGGCTGGCGCCTCGGAGCGCGGGACGCCCCATCGTTGCGTATACCGCGTGTTGGACGCGGTTGAGAATCGCGCTTCGATAGATCTTCAGGCCGATGTGCTGCGTGAGGAGCGATGGACGGCCGTAACGCCGCGCAAACCGGACTGCGAATGCGCTGCCGGGGTACTGGCAGTCGTGAACGTGCACGACGTCGGCCCACCGAACGCTCTGCGCCAGTTCCCGAACGGCGCGTGGCCCCCAGATGGGCACCGGGACGCCGAAGCGTGTTTCGCCGATGTTCAGACACGGCACGCGTCTCTTGCCGGGCTCGTGTTCCCGCGCATCACGCGGCACGCGGCTGGCGAACCACAGGACGTCGAGGCCTGCCCGTCGATAGCCGCCGAACAGCACGTCCGCGACGCGCTCGATGCCGCCGTGGTGCGGCGGCATGTAATGTGTGACCTGAAGGACCCGCATGGTGCGGCGCTCAGCGCCGCTCGAGGCTGAGGAGGCTCACCAGGAACGACGCGACCAGCGTCTGCGCGCCCAGGACCATCAGCGTCATGCCAATCGTGATGCCGCGCACCGCCATGAGGGTGCCGTACCCGCTCCGCATCCAGTCGAGCGTGATCTTCACCTCGACGGTCAGCCCCGTCAGCACCAGCAGCAATCCGAGCAGGAGCCCGCGCTCGAGCGTGAACACGCGCATCAACGCGCGGAGCCACCGATTCGGGCGCGCGAGACCCGAACCCATGGAGAACGTTTTCGCGAAGACGTCGAACAGGACGAAGTCGTACCCGAGAATCACCGAGAGCGCGCCGAACAGGAGCACGTGGAAGTCCCACTGGTGGCCGAAGAGCACGCGGGGGCCGCGCGCGAGCAGGACGATCAACAACGCGCCGCAAACCATCAGCGCGATTCCGGGAAGCTGGAAGAGATAGGACGGCGAGAACAGCAGCATGAACCGGAAGTGGCGCCACGCATCACTCAACCCGCGTAGCTTCGACGTGCCCTCACGCGGAAAGTACGTGATGGGCACCTCCTGAATCCTGAAGTTCTCACGGAGGGCATTGACGACGATCTCGGACGCGAACTCCATGCCGGTCGTCCGAAGGTGCATGCGGTCGTACGCCTCGCGCGTGAACGATCGGAGACCGCAGTGCGAATCGGAGATCGTCGTGTCGAAGAACAGCTTCAGCATCCCGGAGAGGATGGGATTGCCGATCCATCTGTGCGTCCACGGCATCGCGCCTGGGAGGATCGTTCCGCCGAGCCGATTGCCCATGACCATGTCGAACCGCCCCGTACGGAGCGGCTCGATGAAGCGTCGCAGGTCGCGAAAGTCGTAGCTGCCATCCGCGTCGCCCATGACGAGATACTGCCCGCGCGACTCCTGAAAGCCGCGAAGGTACGCGGATCCGTAGCCGCGGCGGCGCTCGGGAACCACGCGCGCGCCCGCCGCCCCTGCAATGTCCGGCGAACCGTCAGTCGAACCGTTGTCGACGACGATGACCTCGCCGGGAAGGCCGAGAGCCTTCAGTGCGTCCAAAGCCGCTTCCACACACTTGCCGACACCATCCGCCTCGTTCAGGCACGGCATCACTATGGACACCACAGGGGCGGGCTGGATCATGCGGGACGCGCGAGAGCGCTGATGACGTCGCCGCGGCCCGGGAGATTCAGGCGGTAAAGATGGTATAGCCCGGCCGCGATGACGCGCGACAGCGGACTCATCGTGCCCGACGGTGGACCGCCGGGTAGCCATTCGATCGCGGACCGATACAGAGGAGAGTAGAAGGGAAAGCCCCAGCCCGACATGCGAATCACCTCGAGCCCGGCGATCTCGAGCTTTCGGCGGAGCTCGATGGACGAATAGTTACGGACGTGTCCGATTGCAAGCTCCGATCGCCGCATCCGTCCCTGCATCGTCCCCACGTACACATAACGCGTGGCCATCGACGCCATGTTGCGAAGCGCCGACACGTCGTCGAGCAGGTGTTCGATGACCTGGAGACTGATCACGAGATCGAAGCGATCCGGGAGCGTTTCGCGCTCGACGTTCAAGATCTCGAGCCGCGCGGCCGGCGCACGTTCATGAGCGATGTTCAGCGCCTGCGCCGATACGTCGGCGCCCGTGAGCTCGTACCGCCCTGTCGATGCGAGCGCCTCCAGGTTGTCGCCGGAACCGCAACCCACGTCGAGGACCGTCCGCACGTTCAGCGACGACACCGTCTCGAGCAGATCCTCCGTCGAATGGCGGTGTACTGGACCGAATCGCTGGAGATCGCCCCACGTACTCTTCCAGAGGCGATCGTATGAGGTCGTCATGCCGTGCAAGGTGTCGCAGACCCGCGAAGAATATCGGCTGAATGCCGGTGCAGGTATAGTGACACCGCTCGATGCCCGTCCTCCTCACCGAAGCCGACGTTCGCGCGGTCCTCTCGATGGACGCGCTGATCGACGTCATGGAAGCGGCGCTCGTCCAGTTCTCGACCGGCGGCGTGCAGCAGCCGGTGCGCACGGTGCTCGAGCTGGCGGCGGGGGCGTTCCTCGGCGTCATGCCGGCCGTGATCGCCGAACCGGCTGCGGTCGGCACCAAGATCGTGACGGTTTACGGCTCGAACACCGCCCGCGGCCTGCCGACCCACCTTGCGACGATCCTCCTGCAGGATCCGGAGACGGGCGCGCTGCAGGCGATCCTCGACGGCCGCTACATCACGGAGGCGCGGACGGCGGCCGTCTCCGCGGCATCCGCGCGCTGGCTCGCGCGCGACGACGCGCGCGTCATGGCCGTGATTGGATCCGGCGTCCAGGCGCGCAGCCACATCGAGGCGCTCACGCGCGTGCGGCGCCTGGAAGAAATACGGATCTGGGGCAGGACGCCTGCGCACGTGGCGGCGCTCGTCGACGAGATGCAGCCGTCGATTGGCCCGACGCTCTCGCCGGCGCGAACGATCGAAGAGGCGTCTTCCGGCGCCGACCTCGTCGTGCTCGTGACCGCCTCGTCCGATCCCGTGCTGCCGGGCGCGTGGGTGCGCGATGGCGCGCACATCTGCGCCGTCGGGGCATGCCGTCCCACGCAGAGGGAGATGGACACGGCACTCGTGGCCCGGGCCCGCGTGTTCGTGGACTCGCGCGCCGGCGCCCTGGCAGAAGCCGGCGACCTCGTGATCCCGATCCGTGAAGGCGCGATCGAGCCGTCCCATGTTGCCGGCGAGCTGGGCGACGTGTTCGCCGGCCGCGTGCAGGGGCGCACGGCCGATGCGGAGATCACGATCTTCAAGTCCCTTGGGATGGCGGTGGAGGATGTGGCCGCCGCGCGCCTCGCATGGCAGGGTGCGTCGGCGCGCGGCCTGGGTCGCGGATTCGTGCTCTGACGCGGGCCCGGGAGACCGCGTCGCGCCTCCTCAGAGCGTCTTCTTGCCCGCGCGGCGGCGGTCCGCCCACCGCTTCTTCATCTGCTCGGAGATCCGTTTGCGGGCGTCGGCGGACATCTTTCCCCGGCGCCGCCGGCGGCGGGGTACGCCCGTCGCGCCCGGCTCGTCGAACGTGGCGGCCGCGGCCGGCGCGGTGCTCCGCGCCGGTCGTCCGGTTCGCAAACGCTTCGCCTGATCGGTGAGCGTCGCCAGGCGCTGGCGCGTTTCGGTGATTTCGCGCTCGAGCGCGCCGAGCGCCCAGCCGATGAATTCCGCTGACGTCATCAGTGCATCCGCATTCCTGCGGCGTCTGCCACGAGGCATCTGTCCTCCTTGGACCGGGCGGCTTCGTCGCGCCGGACCTCCGGTCGCGCTGGTGCGCGCCTGATTCTCTTCTCGCCGCATGAGAGCCGTTGCCTCCGGCATGGCCCGTTCACGCCCCGCTATCATAGTCGTATGTCGCCGCGCAGACTACAGGCGGCCCTCGTCCTCGTGGCCTGCCTGGCGGGCGCTCCGGCCGCCGCGGAGACCCCGCGCGAACTGCGCGATCGTGCGGCCGAATTCGCCTACAACCTGGATCACGACGAGTCCATGCGCCTTCTGCGGGAGGCGGTGGCGCTCGATCCGAACGATTCCGCCACGCATCGCGCGCTCGCCTCGTCGGTCTGGCTCGAGATCCTGTTCGAGCGCGGCGCCGTCACCGTCGATCACTATCTCGGCGGCGTCTCACGCTCGATGATCAAGGTGAAGAAGCCCGCGCCCGAACTGGACGCGCAGTTCCGAGCAGAGATCGCCAGCGCCATCGAGCTCGCGCAGAAGGAGGTGGACGCGAGGCCGAACGATCCGCAGGCGCACTACGATCTCGGCACCGCGCTGGGGCTCGAAGCGTCCTACATTGCGTCCGTCGAAGGCCGGCTGCTCGCGGGTCTTCGCGCGGCGCGCCGGAGCTTCGACGAGCAGGAGCGCGTGCTCCGGCTCGATCCCTCGCGCAAGGAAGCCGGCCTGATCGTCGGGACGTACCGGTATGTCGTCTCGACGCTGTCGCTGCCGATGCGGCTGATGGCGTACATGGCGGGGTTCGGCGGCGGCCGCGAGCGCGGCCTGCGGCTGATCGAGGAGAGCGCGGCCACGCCGAGCGAGGATCAGACGGATGCGCTCTTCGCGCTCGTCCTCCTGTACAACCGCGAGAAGCGGTACGACGATGCGCTGCAGGTGCTCGATCGCCTTCATCGGCGCTATCCCCGCAACCGCCTGGTGGTGCTCGAGGCCGGTGCGACGGCCGTTCGCGCCGGACGCGGCGCCGAGGCGGAAGCGCTGCTCACGAAAGGGATCGACATGTTCGCGCGCGATCCGCGGCGAAAGGTCCCCGGCGAGGCCGGGCTGTGGCATTACAAGCGCGGCGCGGCGCGTGTGCTGCTCGGACGGCCGGCGGATGCGCGGAGCGACCTCCAGATAGCGCTCGGCCCCGATTCGCTGGTCTGGGTGCAGGGGCGCGCGCACCTCGAGCTCGGGCGCCTCGCGCTGCGGGAAGGGAACGGCAGCGCCGCGCGGACCGAAGCGGCACAGGCGATCGACGCCTGCGAAAAAGATTCCGATCCCGTTTGCGTCGAACAGTCGAAAAGACTCGTCAAATGAAAGTGACGTGATGGCGGGCAAAGTCAAGACGTGGGTCTGGGTCGTCGTCGGCATCTTCGTGTTCGGCGTCCTGTGCCTGATCGCCGTCGCGGGCGCCGCACTGTGGTTCGCGAAGACGCACATCAACGTGACGACGACCTCGTCCGCGAGCGTCTCCGACGACTTCGACCGCGTGCGCCAGCGCTTCAAGCAGGAGAAGCCGCTCATCGAGCTCGACGAACGCGGGCATTTCGTCCGCTCCAACACGAAGCGGCCGCCCGGCACGACGCGGCCCGAGTCGCTGAACGTCCTCGCGTTCGATCCGGACGAAGGGCGCGCAGTGCGCATGGAGATCCCGTTCTGGCTGCTGCGGCTGAAGCTCCGCGGCACGCGCGTCGACATCGGCGGCGACAGCGTCGACCTCCAGGATCTCCGTCTCTCCGTGGAAGATCTCGAGCGCTACGGCCCGACCCTCATCGTCGATCACAAGGGGCGCGGCGGCGAGCGTGTCCTCGTCTGGACGCAGTAGCTGTCCCCCGGCGGCGACCCCCGTTCCTGACACGGTCATTTTCCGGCCTGTTTCAGCGCATCGCACAGGTACGCTTCCTGCTCAATCGAGACGCGAACACTCGCTGGAGAAAACCCTATGTCCATACGCGCTTTCGTGTTCGGCACGTCTCTGCTGCTGGCGGCGGCTCCCGCGAGCGCTCAGCAGTTCAACGCCTGGATGGACCAGCGCGCGCCGTATTGGGGCGATTCGCGCGCGCCGCAGTACGACTCGCGATACGACTCGCGGCGCATTGCATACGACAACGGCTATCGCGAAGGCATGCGCGACGGCGAATCGGCCGCCCGCGATCGCCGGGCGTTCGACGTCGATCGCGAGAAGGATTATCGAAAGGCCGACAAGGGCTACAGCCGTAGCTACGGCGACAAGGATCGCTATCGCGACACCTTCCGCAGCGGATACCGCGATGGCTATCGGGCTGCGTACGATCGCTACGGATACAACGGCGGCTACTACGGCGATCGCGGCGGCGGCGTCCGGCGCGACGGCGGGTATGGATATCCGGGGCGCTACCCGAATCAATATCCGTCCTATCCCGGCGGCGGCTACGGCTACGGAACGGACATCGCCTTCCAGAACGGCGTGAACGACGGATACCAGAAGGGCCTGGACGACGTGCGCGATCGGAAGTATTCCGACTACGCGCGCCAGAAGTGGTATCGCGACGGCGATCGCCACTACGAGGGGCGCTACGGATCGCGCGACGCCTACAAGGCGCAATACCGGCGCGGATTCCAGCAGGGCTACGAGCGCGCGTATCGGGAAGGGCGACGGTATTAGCTCGCGCAACTAGAGTTGCGCGCTACGACAGCCCCAGGAACTTCTTCATCCGCGTGAGGAGCGTGTGCGTCTCGACCGCTACGGTTCCGGCCGCGGCGGTCCTGACGCGATCCAGATCGGCGCGGCGCGCCATCGCCGCCACGCCGATCCGTTCGATTGCGTGCGGGTCCGCAGCACCCAGCCTGCGGAACAGGGTTACACCGATTTCCACGACTGACGCGTCGCCCGCGGCCAGCACGGTCGCGGATCGCGGCTCCCCCGTCAGCAGCGACATCTCCCCGAAGTAGCCTCCGCGCTCGATCCGGGCCACTTCGTTGCGCTGCGGCTCGAGGACGACCCGGACGGCCCCGCTGCACACCACGAACATGGACTGACCCGCCTCTCCCTGCCGGACGATCGCTTCGCCGTTGCCGAACACGGTGAGCGGCGCGGACATCGCAATCTCGTGCCGCAGCTCCGGCGGAAGCGGCGCGAGAAGGTCGACGCCCCCGAGGAGCCGCTCCCGCTCCTCGAGCGCGGCGTCCGGATCCGCCTCGGGCATGACACGGTCGTACTGAACCTGAATGGGCCACGGGATCTCGATGTTCCTGCGCTGGAACGCGTAGTAGATCGCCGTCCGGGCCTCGTCGCGCGCCGCCTCGTCGCGCTCGTAGTCGTCCACCCAGAACCGCGCGCGATAGGTGATCGCCGACGCGTCGAACGCAAGGAGGACGACGTCCGGGGGCGGGGTCGCCAGGACGCGGCCGCAGTTCCGCAGCGCTTCCGTGATGGCCGCCTTCACGTCGTTGGGCGGAACGAGATACGACGCGCCGACCTCGACGTCGAGCCGCGTGGGCGCGATCGGCTCCGAATAGTTCGTTATCGCCTCCTTCGCGACGATGTTGTTCGGTAGCACGACGAAATTCCCCGACTTGGTGCGCAGCTTCGTCGCACGCCACGTCACCTCCGCCACGCGCCCCTCGAATTCCCCCACGCGAATCCAGTGGCCGACATGGAACGGCTTCTCGCTCTGGATCGCAAGGCCGGCGAACGCGTTTCCCAGCGTGTCCTGCAGTGCGAAGCCGAGGACGACCGCGCTCACCGCCGACGTGGTCAGCAGCCGGTCGCTGATGAAGGTGGCGGCAAGGAGCACGAGCCCGATGATCAGCGCGTCCTGAACGATCGCGGGAAAGCGCTCCGGCACGCGATCGACGCGGAACGGATTGATCGCGATCAGCACGACCGCGTTGATGAGCGCCGCCGCGATGGCCAGGTTCTGGAAGACGCGAAGCTGCGCGGCCGCATCCGGCGTCAGGCCGCGATAGAGCGCCTCGACGAGGCTGATGACGATCGCAGCCACGAGGAGCGCGACGGAAAGCCGCAGCTTCCGCTTGACGAGCCGGTTGACGGTGAGGCCCATGAACCCCACCGTGATCGCCAGCGCGGCGATGCCGAGGAAGAAGTGACCCGAGGCCTGAATCATGGGGACCGGATCTATGCGGTGATTCCCTTCTTGAAAGCCGCGATCTCGGCCGCCGTGACGGTCACCGCCACGACGTTCTTGTTCGGCCCGCCCTTCGCGTCGCGATCTGGCCCGATTCCTCGGGCGCCTGCCGACGCGATCGTCTGGGTCGATTGCTTCTCGCTGCTCGACGAGGTGCTGAACTTGCTCAACAGGCTGCCCTTCTTCTTCGGCTCCGTCGAGTCTTTCGCGTTCTTCGCGTCCTGCGTCTCTTTCGAGTCCTTCGCGCCCGAGCCGCCCGCAAGGCCCGCGGCGCCGTCCGCGCCGACGGCAATCTCACCGAGCGGCTTCGCCTCGAAGTGGACGTACTTCGCGTAACGTGCCTCGACGGTCGCGCTGCCCGCCAGCTTCTCGTCCCTCACCTGTCTGTCGAGCCGATCGATGCGCTCCTTCGTCGCAGGATGCGATGCGAAGAGTCCGTTGCGCTCGTCACGCCCGGAGTTACGCGAGTCCAGCTTGCGGAGCACGTCCGCGAGGCCGTCGGGCGCATATCCAAGGCGGCTGGCGAGCCTCACTCCAACGGTGTCCGCTTCGGTCTCGTCCTCGCGGCTGAACTCGTTGTTCAGGATCTTCTCGTACGCGGCCTGCGCCATTCTGGCGACGAGCCGATCGCGCGCGGAGCCTCCGCCCGCCTCGTCGCTCGCCATCTGAATCGTCTTCGACTTCTGAATCGCCCTGACGGTGTGCTTCACGGTGACGTGGGTGATCTCGTGGCCGAGAACGCCGGCCAGCTCCGCCTCGTTCCGCACCAGGCCGAGCAGCCCGCGCGTGACGTGGACGATGCCGCCGGGCGCGGCAAAGGCGTTCACGCCGTCCGTATCGAGCACGATGAACGTCCAGTTCAGGTTCGGACGCGTGCTCGTCTGCGCGAGCGCCGTACCCACCAGCGTCACGTATTTCGTCAGCTCCTCGCTCTGCACGACGCCGTACTTGTCGCGAAGATTCGAGCTGACGGTCTCGCCGAGCTGCCGCTCCTCGCGATCGTCGATGTTCAGCTCGTCGACTTTCTCCTTCGCCTTCTGCACCTTGTTGAGCACGTTCCCGAACTGGGCGTGCGCCGGCGCCGCCGAGAGCGCCGCAATCAAAGCAATCACCGCTATTCTCATAAGGTCTGTTCCTGTTCGATCGCCGCTCCTCGCCCGAGCGGAGCTGGTACTGAAAGCGCGTAGATCGCGACCGGCCGGCTCTTGCCTTTCACCACCACGTCGCCCAGGGGGCGCAGATCGTACGCGCCGGTGAGCCGTGTGCGGGTCGCGTCGCTGATGATCACCCGCGTCTTGTATTCCTTGTTCAGCGACTCGAGCCGCGAGCCGAGGTTCACGTTGTCGCCGATCACCGTATAGCTCATGATCGACGCCGACCCGATGTTGCCGGCGATCATCTCTCCCGAATTGACGCCGATGCCGATGTCGAGCTGCGCCATGCCGCTGGCCGCCCATCGCCGGTTCAGCGCGCCGAGCTCGCGCACCATGTCGATTGCCGCCTGCACCGCATGGTCCGCGTGCTGCTCGTCGTCCACCGGCGCGCCGAACAGCGCCATGACCATGTCGCCGACGAACTTGTCGACCGTGCCGTGGTGGCGGAACACGACGTCGACCATCGTCGAGAAGTACTCATTCAGCTGCGCGACGATCTCCTCGGGGTTGCCGCGCTCGGTCACCGTCGTGAATCCGCGGATGTCGGAAAACAGCACGCTCATCTCGCGCCGGTTTCCGCCCAGCTCGGCGAGCTCCGGGTGCGCCAGCAGCTGAACGTAGACGTCCCGGGAAACGTATCGGCCGAAGAGCCGCTTCACTTTGCGCTTTTCGCGCCCTTCGACGAAGTATTGATACGCCGTCCCGGCGAAGAGCGTGAGCCCCCCGGCGGCGAGCGGCTGCGTCAGGTTCACCCAGACACCGTCGCTGAACGTCGCCGCGGTGATCCAGACCCACGCGGTAAGAACGGCAATCGACGTCAAGAGAGCGAACCACAAGGGCAGAAGCGTCGACAAGAGACCGATGGCGCCCGCGATCGCGAACGCCGTCGAGGCCGTCGCCGCGCCCGGCGCACGCCAGATGAATCGCTTCGACAGCACGCTGTCGGCGACGCTCGCGTGCAACTGAATCCCCGACATCGTTCCTACACCGAAGGGTGTGTTGAAGGCGTCGCGAAGACCCGAGGCGGTGAGCCCGATGAAGACGATCTTGTTCCGGAAGCGCGACGGGTCGATGTGCGGCGGCACGCCAGCAAGGAGCTGCTGCTCCGATTCGAACAGATGCCGCAGCTCGTACGACTCGTACGGTGCCTCGCCGTTCGCGAGGATGGCTGGGGCCTTGTAGTCGATCATGATCGTCGACTGCGTGTGCGCGGCGCCATTCGAGGCGTCACGGACGGGGACGGGCACTATCGGAACGCGGGTGGATCCGAGCCTCAGCTCGGCGTCATCCGACGACACGTTCTGCAACGACAGGTCGGATGCCTGGAGCGCGACCGCCATTCCAAGCGACGGCACGACATCGTCGCCGTGCGCCACGAAGGGGACGATGCGGCGCGCGGGGCCGTCGGGATCGAGCGCGAGGAAGTTGTGGCCGAGCGCGAGGCTCGCGGCCGCCAGCTCGGGATAAGGTCGAAGGATGACTGGCCGCGGCTCCGCGACGCTGGTCACAGCGTAGCGGCGATTGCCCGGCTCCCCGGTCTGCTCCCGACTGGTTGCGTGCTCCTGGTCCGCTGATCTCCTGTTCTCGCCGAGGGCGTTTCCGACGGCATCGGCCAGCATGACGACGTTGCCGGCCTTCCTGACCGATTCGGCGAGCGCGGCGTCGCTCTCGGCGCCCGAGCCGGTCCACGCGCCGCCGCCGATGTCGTAGCGCTCCACGCGATCCCGTTCGGTGAATGCGATATCGACCGCGACGAGTTTCGCGGGCGCGCGCGCGAGGTAATCGATCACGTACGAGAGCGCGACGCGCGGCCAGGGCCAGTGGCCGAAGAGCGGCTCGAGATCGCGAATCGTGGTGTCACTGATCCCGACGAGGACGATGTCCTTGTCGATCGCCGCGGGTTGCGCGGAGCGGCGGATCCGCCAGTCGTACGATTTCAGCTCGGCGGTGTCGAAAAGCGCGCGCGCGGGCGTCAGGTTCGCGAGAAAGAGGACGAGCGACGCGGATGCGGCGCCCAGCGCGAGGCCGGCGGCGAGCTTACGGGCGCTTCCTGATGACACGTGGGATTTCCTGGATCTCGGCGAGATCGGCGAGATCCTCCAGCCGGCCGGCCGCGCCCTTGGCTCGCTCGAGGCCGCCGAGGCTCAGGATCCGCACGCCGCGATCGTACACCGTCAGCGCGACGGAGAGTCGCGTGCGTGGCGCAGGAACTGGACAAGGGACGCGGGATGGGTGTAGAACGTCTACATCCTATGCGGCCCCTGTTCCGCCGGCGGCCGAACGACGAGAAGATCGATGAAGAGCTGCGCAGCCATCTCGCGCTCGCGATCCAGGAACGCGTCGGCCGAGGCGAAACACCGGGAGAGGCGCGGCGGGCGGCGCTGATCGAGTTCGGCAACCTGCGCGTCACGCAGGAGGACGTCCGCAGCGTGTGGACCTGGACGGCCGTCGAGCAATCGATGGCGGACGTGCGGTCCGGCTTTCAAATCCTCACACGGTCGCCCGGCATCAGCGTCACGGCCATCACGCTCATCGCGCTCGTCATCGGCGGCAACACTACGATCTTCTCCAGCGTCCATGCGCTCCTGACCAAGCCGGCGCCGGCAATCGCGGCGCCCGGCCTGGTCTCGCTCGGCTGGTCCGTCGATCGTCAGCCCGTCCACCCGGTCGACAGCTACGCAAACTACGTCGACGTCGCGGCGCAGGCACGCACCGTACGGCCGCTTCTCGGGTTCCAATTCGAGCGCTTCACGCTCACGTACCGAGACGGCAGCTACGCGCTGCACGGCGCGCTCGTCACGCCGAACTACTTCGACACACTGGGCCTCACGCTGGCGCGCGGCCGCGGCTTCACCGACGACGAGGCTCGCGGATCGGCGCTCACCGCGGTCATCAGCGATCGCGTGTGGCTCGAGCGCTTCCAGCGCGCTGAAGAGGCGATCGGCCGGACGATTGTGCTGAACGGCTATCCGGCCACGATCGTAGGGGTGGCCCAGCCTGAATTTCAGGGCGTGTGGCTCTTCGAACGCTCCGACGTCTGGGTGCCAATCGCCGCGTACGCACGCGTACGTGGGCAGGCTCGCGGGCTCGAGGACCGCAGTTGGGGCGCGGTCGCGATGGTCGGGCGGCTCGCGCCCGACGCGTCGCTGGCCAAGGCGCGCGCAGAGATGACCACGATCGCGGCGCGCCTTCAGGCGTCGTATCCCGAAGGGAACCAAGGGAAGACGATCACGCTCTTTCCGTACTCCGGCATGGCAGCAGGCGACAGCATGATCGCGCAGGGCGCGCCCAGATTTCTCGCGATCTTTTCAGTCGTCACGGGGCTCACGCTGCTCATCGTCTGCGCAAACGTCGCAAACCTGATGCTCGCGCGTGCCGTCGTGCGGCAACGCGAAATGGCCGTCCGGCAGTCGTTCGGTGCGTCCAGGCTCAGGGTTGTCAGGCTGGTACTCGCCGAGAGTGCCGCGATCTCGGCCGCCGCCTGGGGGCTGGCGTGCCTCATCGCGTGGGCACTGTCCCGGGTGATTCCGCGGCTCATCGCACCCACGAGCGACACCGGCGCCGCCATCGCGCTCGACTTCACCCCCGACTGGAAGGTCATCGCGTACGCGATGGTACTGGCGGCCGCCGCCGCCGTCGTGTTCACCGCAGGGGCCGCGGCTCGAACCTGGCGTCAGGATCTGCTGCCGTTCCTCAAGGCGGGAGAGCAGGGCATCGTCCGTGGACGCTCGCGCGTCGCGAACGGGCTCGTGATCCTTCAGCTCGCCTTTGCCGTGCTGCTGCTCGTGGGCGCCGGGCTCGCGTATCGATCGCTGTCGGTCGTGGAGGCGATCGATCTCGGCTTCGACAAGACGGGGCTGCTGCTCGTCACCATCGATGCGCAGGGCGTGCCCGAGTCGCTCAAGGCAACATTGCTCGATCGTATGCGCGAGCGTCTCATGACCGTGCCCGCTGTCACGGGCGTCAGCTACGCGAGGACGCCGCCGCAGGAGTTCTGGCCCACCGAGCAGGTCCGCATCGCGGGCGCGGCGCAGCCGGCCACCGCCGAGCGGAACAGCGTTGGACCGGATTACCTGCGCGTCCTCGGACTTGTGCCGCGCGCCGGCCGCGAGCTGACACGCGAGGATCGCACCCAGGTTACGACGAGCGCTGTCGTCAACGAGAACCTCGCGGCCGCGCTGTGGCCGGGAACGGCCGCCGTGGGCCGGACGCTTCTCATCGGTCCGGATCGCCAGCCGCTCCAGGTGGTCGGCGTCGCTCCGAATGCGTTCTTCAGCGGCTTCCGCCGCGAGGACCGTCAGTATTTCGTGTTCGTGCCGCTGCGAACGGACCCGCGCGCGCCGGGTCGCACGACGTTCTACGTGCGGTACGCCGGCGGCCTCGATCCGCTTGCGCCGGCGATCGGCCGCGCGCTCGCGGAGGTGGAGTCACGCGCGCCGATCGTTTACATGCGCACGATGGGAACGCAGCTCGAGGGAATGACGTCCATCGTTCGCGTCCTGACGACCCTCCTGACGCTTTTCGCGGCGGTATCGCTGCTGATCGCGACGCTCGGGCAATACGCCGTGCTTGCGTTCACGATGAAACGACGCACGCGCGACTTCGGCGTGCGCATGGCGCTCGGCGCCTCCTCACGCCACATTGTGCGTTCGGTGATCGGCGAAGGACTGCGTCTGACGATCGTCGGCCTCGCGATCGGCGCGGTTCTGAGCGTGATTACCGGCCGCGCGCTGCGCAGCGTGCTGTTCGGCGTCGCGCCGACCGACGCGGCCACCTACGCCGGCGTCGTGGCCGTGCTCGCCTCCGCGTCGCTCATCGCCTGCTACATTCCGGCCTGGCGCGCCTCACGTGTGGATCCGATGGAAGCGCTGCGGCAGGAGTGATCCACCCCCGTGGGCGTGGAGAGCCCGTTGCGCATCAGTGGCGAAGCCGGGCGAGCTCACCCGCGATCGCCTCGATGTGATGTTCGTTGATCTGCTCCACGATCTCGATCCATTGCTGACGCACCGTCGTCGGATACATCGCGCCGAGGATGCCACCAGCAATCGACGCGACGGAATCGCTGTCGCCCCCGACGTTCGCGGCGATCAGGATCGCGTCCTCCGCTGACCGGAGCAGCGTGGCGAGCGACAGCGCCAGCGGCACAATCGTCAAGGGCTGATTTGGAAAACAGCGGGCGGCCAGATCTGATGCGCGAAGCGCAGGTCGCTGCGCGAGATCCTCGTGAACGGCCCGAATGGCAGGAGCGACTGCTCGTCCCCGGTCGCCTGGCCAGGCGCTCTCCACCTGGCGGGCGGCTCTTTCGGCCATCGCGAACACGTGGTCGGGAGATGCACCGTCGATCGCTGCTGAGACGGCTGCCGCAGTCGCCGCCGCCGCGGCAATCGCGAGCGATCCGCCATGTGTCGAGATGGACGCCTCGCGCGCGCCGTTCACGATATCGTCCAGCGACTCGGAGCGATACAGGATGCCGACCGGAGCGACACGAACGGCCGCACCACATCCATCGTGGTTCGTCGCCTTGCGAGCCGGATCTCCGGCCAGATGGAATTCCCAGAGCGATTCGATGCCGGGATGAACGCCTTTCACACACTGGAGCATTTCCCTGCCGATGCTCACATGTGACACGGCACGATCGGCAATCACGGCCCTCGCGACCGCGATCGTCCGCTCGGTGTCATCGGTCGTCTCACCGATGCGCCATTCGCGTTTCGAATTGCCCGAATATCGAGGAATGGTCGCGCCGGGATGACCTTCGAAGCCGCGGATTCCGTTGGGATACCAGCGAAGCACCTCGTGGTGAGACAGCCTCTCCGTTTGCTTTCCGACGGCATCCCCGACGGCGATGCCATAAAGGCACGCCCGTATCCGCTCCGCGGTGGTATGCGTCCGGGCAGCACGACCGCTGCTATGGGATGAGCACAATTCGGCGTCCGCCATCGTTTCGCCGCCAGGCATCCTCGACGTCCGCGAGCCGCACTCGTTCGGTTTCGATCCGAAGTTCTCCGCGCGCCGCGTGGCGCATGACGGCGTCGAACGCGTCCGCAAGCATCTGCGCGGCCGGGACCCCGGCCGTCCCGCTGATCGTCAACCGCGTGCTCCGCAGCGTGGCGGCTGGGAGGGCGATCGTCGCGCCAGCAGATTCGCCTGCCTGGATCAGCCTAATCTCGGACGACGCCTCCGCGAACTCCTTGCGCGTGAGCGCCGAGAGCAAGGCTTCCGTTGGTCCGTTCCACACGTAGTCGACGATTACGTCGCAGGCGCCGACACGCGAAAACGCCGCGATCAACTTCTCGCGCGGCTGGTCCAGTCCGATCATCACATCGACCGGCAGGTGCTCCAGGAATTGCAAATTACGTCCCGCGGCGATGATTCGGCCGGCGCCGAGGATCTTCGCGATCTGCACCGCGAGCCGCCCCGTCGTCCCGGTCGCGCCCAGAATCAGCACGCTCTCGCCTGCAGTGAGGCGCGCGCGCCAGGTCAACGACAACCACGCGGACACGCCGGGGTTCGGCAGCGCCGCGGCGGTCACATCGTCCACTTCGTCCGGTACGGCAAAGCAAAAGCGGCGCGACACGACCGTCCGCTCGGCCATGGCGCCGTAAGGCGGCCGCGGTCCGCCGAAGAATACCCGCGTGCCGTCTTCGAGCACACCGACGCCATCAACGCCGCACACGAGCGGCAGTTCGCGACGGCTCGCGAAGTGGACGCCTTCACCGAGCTGCCTGTCCACGGGCTTCAGCGAAGCCGCCCGAACGTATACGAGGGCCTCGCCTTCCTGCGGGACCGGATCGGCGAACGGTTCGAAGCGTGGCGCCGCCCCGAACGTATGGAGAACCGCCGCGTTCATGTACTGCCGGCTTTCATTCTGCAGCCAGACGAACCCCTTCGAGATCATCGAGGCGCAGCATCAGTCCCCAGCCGAAGAAGTTGTTCGCGAGTGCCACCGCAACCTCGTTATTGCCGGCGTCCAGCGGCAGCGTCACGACGCCATTCTCCAGCGAGCATCGTCCGTCGGGATCCTTTCTTGCCGCTTCCGAATCGAACAGGTTCTTGTCGGCGTACACCAGCTTCCCGTTCACGAACACCCAGAGCTCGCGCGTCCATCCGATATGCGCCTTCTTCGTCTGCTTCCCGTCCGACGCAATCGTCGTCTTCAGCCATGCGAGAGCTCGATTGGGGTCGTGGAGGGGGGCGCCGTACTCGCGACTGAGATTGACGAGGCCGTTGCGCTCCGTGCCGATCGATTTCCAGTCCTGCGAAGCACCCGGTATCTGATCATAGAGCGGGTCCTTGCCGTTCGGCAGTGCGGAGAACGATGAGAGCCGCCAGTTCCGAACCACACGGCGGTCCTCGTCCAGCGGATCTCTGGCCGCCTCCGGTGACAGGCCGTCTACTGCATCGGGAGTGATGACCATGTTCGCGAAGGTGCCCGGCCCCTGCAGCCGCAGGCCGCCGGTCAACGCATCTCCCTCCAGCCTGCCCACTTCGAGTGTGGGCGAGGGAGCATCGTTCACGAACACGTTCATGCGCCGGCCGGATACGACCATCCTGACGTGGTTCCAGCCGTTCTCCCGGAGCGGCGCCCGGTTTTCATATTGCGGAAAGAGGTCCCACAGCAGCACGCCGTGGGTCTGCGGCGCATACTGCATGCAGGCCCGGAACGCGGGGCAGTTTGGATCAGGCCTGAGGTACAAGAGCTCGAAATTTTCCTCGTCCTGCTGACGAAACGCCATTCCGGGTGCACCCCGCCCGACCGTGTTGACGTCGAACTCGATCGTTCCGTTGCCGAACGTGGTGCCTTTGAGTACCGCATTCCCGCTGTTCAGCCGCATCAAGCCATGAAAGAACCCGAGCTGACGCAGGAACTCCGCGTTCTCCTTGGTCTGCCAGCGGTCGGCCGTCATGGGAATGGTGATCGGTTCCGCGGCGCGGGCACCGGGAGTATTTTTTGGTTGCGCTGGTCCGGCGGCAAAGGGTGAGAGGAGGGCCAACGCGTACACACCGGCGATTGCACGAAACGTTGTCTTAAACATGTCCGCATCGTACGCGTCGCGTGCGGACGAGACATGTGCCGGAAGTCACGAAATGGTCACCATGCCTTGTAGAGGACTCGGGGCAGGCAGATACTGTCGGGCGTGACCGCCTCGACGTCGCGTTCATCGTCGGCCGGCGACGCCATCGTCGGCTACCGGACGTTCGTGGCCGTGATCGCGGCGGCGTACGTCACGCTGATTGCGCTGACGCCGCGGACCGGCATGATGATGATGGAGGAGATTTCATGGGCGCGGCTGCTGCCGCTCTGCGCGCTCTATCTCCTGCTTGGAATCTGGGGATTCGACTATGCGCGCCGGCAGAGCAGCGTGGCGATCTCGCTCGCATACCTGCTGATCGAGTTCGCGATCGGGATGGGGATCAACCGGCTCGCATGGGAAGGCAGCCTTCCCTTGATTCTGCTGCCGCTCGCCGCGCAGGCCGTCGTCCTGCTGCCGCGCGCGCTGGCCGCCGGCATGTGCGTTCTCGTGATCGCCGGCGTCAGCGGCACGCTCTCGTGGGTGCCGGTCTGGCCGAACTGGCTGCGGAACATCGCGCAGGCAACGGCAGCCGTCGTGTTCGTCGTCGTCTACGTCGGGGTCGCTCAACGCGAACGTGAGGCGCGGCAGCGCGCCGAAGCGCTCACCGTCGAAGTCGCGCAGCTCGCCGCCGCGAACGAGCGCAACCGGATGGCGCGCGAGATCCACGACACACTGGGGCACTACCTCACGGTGATTCACGTCCAGCTCGAAGCCGCGCGCGCGATCATCGATCGCGATCCCGGGCGCGGCATGCTGGCCGTGACGCGCGCACAGGCGCTCGCGAAGGACGGACTCGCGGCCGTCCGCCAGTCGGTGAAGGCGCTGCGCGAAGAGGGCACCGTGGACGGCATCGCCGAGCAGATCGGGTCACTCGTCGATTCGGTCCGGGACGAGCGGTTCGGCGTAGCGTTCACGATCTCGGGTGCGCCGCGGCCGGTCAGCGCCGCGGTCGCGCTCGCCCTCCATCGCACGACGCTCGAGGCGCTCACGAACGTCCGCAAGCACGCAGACGCGGCGAACGTCGAGATCGAGCTGGCGTTTCGCGAGGACGGTCTGGTGCAGCTCCGCGTCCGCGACGATGGGAAGGGTGCGGCGGAGGAGACGGTGGGAGCCGGCTTCGGTCTGCGCGGGATCCGCGAGCGGGCCGAGCAGTTGAAGGGACGCGCAACCTATCGGATGGCGCCGAACGAAGGCTTCACGTTGTCTGTCGAGCTGCCGGCGTGACGAGGATCATCATCGCCGACGATCAGGCGCTCTTTCGAGAGGGTCTCCGCACCCTGCTCTCCACGCGGCCCGACATGGACGTTGTCGGCGAGGCGGCGAACGGCGAGGAAGCCGTCGCCCTCGTCGAGCGCTTGCGTCCGAGCGTCGTGCTGATGGATCTGCGCATGCCGAAAGTCGACGGCATCCAGGCGACCGCCCGGCTGCGCGAGCGCTGTCCCGAGATCCCGGTCCTGGTCCTTACCACCTTCGATGACGATGCGAACCTGTTCGGCGCACTGAGAGCGGGCGCTGCGGGGTATCTGTTGAAGGACGTGTCGTCCGAGACGCTCGTCGCGGCGATCCATGCGGCGACGCGAGGCGAATCGTTCCTCCAGAGCACGGTAACCGGGCGGGTGGTCGCGGCGTTCGCGCGCTTGATGGACTCGGGCGGCCCGAAAGCCGAAGCCCTGGTCCTGCCGCTCTCTCCTCGCGAGCGCGAGATCGTGTCGCTGCTCGGCAGCGGAGCGTCCAACAAGGAAATCGCCGACCGCCTCAACCTCGCCGAAGGCACGGTCAAGAACCACGTCACCAATATCCTGACCAAACTCGACGTCCGCGATCGCACGCAAGCCGCGCTGCGCGCGCGGCAACTCGGGATCGTGTAAGGATCAAGCGCTCCCAGATGTCAGGACCGAATCATAAGCTCATCAGAATATGACGACGACTTTGCGACGCTTGCTGATTGCCGCACTGTGTGCCTTCGTGGGCGCGCTTCTGTTCGACGCTCCCCCCCACGCGCAGGCCGGTTGCACGGGACCCGACCCGTTCGCGTCCCTGGGCGGCGGCACCTGCTATCGCGGCGGCTGGTTGCCGCCAGGAATGGCAATCCCTGGGAGCGCGTCAACAGCTTCCCAACCGTCGAGGGGTGCATCAGCGCGGCCGTCCATGTGCGTCACGCCGGATCCGTTCGCCGCGCTTGGCGGCGGGACCTGCTACAACGGCGGCTGGCTCCCGCCGGGCATGCGCATCCCGAGCGGCCGAGCTGTGACCACCCAATTCCGGGCGCCAGCGCCGTCCTTCTCCTGCGCGACGCCGGATCCGTTCGCGGGGCTCGGCAGGGGAACCTGCTACAACGGCGGCTGGTTGCCGCCGGGCATGCCGATCCCGAGCGGCGGAGGTACGGCGACCACATTGCCGGCACCAGTCGCGCCGTCTGCCTGCACGACGCCGGATCCGTTTGCGGCGCTCGGGGGTGGCACCTGCCACAACGGCGGCTGGCTGCCTCCCGGCATGGCACGCTCTGCACCGGCGACCCAATCCGGCACCTCCGTCCGGCCCTCACCCGAATCCCCGATCCCAATCTCCGCGGGAGCGGTTGGCCTTCGCGTGCTCACATGGAACACGCATCACGGCGTCGGAACCGACGGACACTACAACCTCGATCGCATCGCGACATGGATCGCCAGGATGAACCCGGACGTCGTGATGCTCAACGAGGTGGAGAAGAACACCGGCTGGGGAAACGAGGATCAGCCCGCGCGGTACGAAGCGTTGCTCGAAGCGAAGACCGGCCGGAGCTGGTATCGCATGTTCACGCAGGAGTTCGGCGATGCGTCCGCGAACGGAAAGGGCCATCTGATTCTGTCGGTCTACCGGATCGACGCGATGAGTCGCATCGGCATCACGCCTTCAGACGGCCTGCGCGGAGCTGGGGCCGCCGGCGAGGCGTCGATCGTCGTCAACGGACGGAACATCAGCCTGGTGATCTCGCACCTGGATCCCGACAGCCGGACGATGCGCCTGACCCAGGCGAAAGACGTGATGAGCTGGGCCGCGGGTTACGCGGAGAACCGGATCATCGCGGGCGATATGAACGCGTGGCCCGATCAGTCCTCGATCGCGGAGTTCTCCAGGAACTACAACGACTCCTGGGGGGTGGCCGAATCGCACGGGACCGCGCAGGCGGTCGCTGGAGTCAGTCCGAGCGGCGCCACGAAGAACGGGCGGATTGATTACATCTTCTATTCGAAGGGCGCGAGTCAGCTCGTCCTCGAGTCATCGAGGGTGTACGACACGCGCGACGCCTCAGGCCACATGGCGTCGGACCACCGCCCGGTCGTGAGCACGTTCGAGGTGCGCTGAAAGGCTGGCGAACGCCTTTCAGCTTCGCGCTGCGAGCTACGGCCTACGTTCCCGATTTCGTAATCGGCGTGACGACCAGCTTGCGAAGCCCCACGTGCGAGTGATCGCCCTGGATCATGATCGGACCGGGCGCCAGCTCGTCGTTGTCGAGGGCGCCCCCCGTGAATGCGGGAAGCACCGCGTTGTCGTGGACGCGCTTGCCGTTCAGCGTCGCCGTGATGTGATTGCCGACGACGACCACGTTCAGGATCTGCCATTCGCCGGGAGGGTTGCCGGCATAGACATCGGCGCGCTTCCAGCCGTAGATGTCCATCAGC
>JBKPTE010000017.1:0-13174 GCA_046735335.1 Acidobacteriota bacterium
GGGCTCGGAGATGTGTATAAGAGACAGTCACCTACCCCGAGATCACCGAGATGCAGACGCGCGCGATCATCGAAGCCGCGTGCCAGCTAGCCAAGGAGGGAACGAAGTGCGTTCCCGAGATCATGATCCCGCTCGTCGGCAGCGTGAAGGAGCTGCGGGATCAGAAGGTTGTCGTGAATCGCGTCGCGGCGGACGTGATGAAGGAGCAGGGCGTCAAGATTGAGTACCTCGTCGGGACGATGATCGAGGTGCCGCGCGGCGCCCTGACGGCGGACGAGATCGCGACCGAGGCAGAGTTCTTCTCCTTCGGCACGAACGATCTCACGCAGTTGACCTACGGCTTCTCGCGCGACGACATCGGCAAGTTCCTCGCGGCGTATCAGGACAAGAAGATCCTGGACAAGGATCCCTTTGCCACCATCGACACGGTTGGCGTCGGACAGCTCGTGGAAGAAGGCGTGAGGAAAGGGCGTTCGACCAAATCCGATCTCAAGATCGGGATCTGCGGCGAGCACGGCGGCGACCCCTCGTCGGTGCACTTCTTCGATCGCGCCGGCCTCGATTACGTGAGCGCATCGCCGTACCGTATCCCCGTCGCGCGCCTTGCGGCCGCGCAGGCCGCCCTGCAGGTGAAGGTCGGCGATTGATCAAGGTTTACGCCCACAGCGGGGGCGCCACGCGGACGGCGGATCACGTCGATCCCGCGTGGCTCTCTCCCGGCAGCGGCGTCATTCTCTGGGTCGATTTCACGAACCCCTCCCCGGAGGCGGGAAAAATTCTCTCGGAGGTCTTCCACTTCCACGAACTGTCGGTGGAAGACGCGCTCAGCCCCACGCACTTTCCGAAGGCCGAGACGTACGGCGACTACCTCTACGTCATCCTGCACCGCATCGACTTCAAGGCGCCCGAGCACTGCTTCCGGACGCACGACGTCGACTTCTTCCTCGGGGCGAACTATCTCGTCACGATTCACAGCGGCGATTCCCGATCGATAGAGGAGATTTCGCAGATCTGCGAGCGGAACTCGCTGGCGCTCGGCGAGGGGCCGGCGGCGCTGATGCACCGGATCGTCGACTCGATGGTCGACCACTACCGGCCGGAGATCGACGAGCTGAGCGATCGGCTCGACGGGCTGGAGAAGGAGGTATTCGAACGGACGAACCCACGACTCGCGAAGGCGATCCTCGATTTCAAACGGGACGTCTCGTCGCTGCGGCGCGTCGTGCAGCCGCAGCGCGACGTCGTGGGCCGTCTCGCGCGCCGCGAGTTCCCGTTCATCGACGAGGCGATCTCGTACCGCTTCCGCGACGTCCACGATCACCTCGTGCGGCTCGCCGACGAGTCGATGTTCTTCCAGGACCGCATCACGAGCCTGCTCGACGCGCACCTGTCGACCGTCTCGAACCAGTTGAACAGCGTCATGAAGATCCTGACCGTCATTGCGACGGTCTTCATGCCGCTGACGTTCATCACCGGCCTCTACGGGATGAACGTCGATCTGCCGCACTTCGGTCTCGGCGGCACGACGATGTTCTGGATCCTGATGGTGTTCATGATCGCGATCAGCGGCGGTATGCTGGCGGTGTTCCGCAGCCGCGGATGGATCTGAGGCCGCGGACTGACGCGGACAACGCGGACTGCCACCGGCTGTAGGGCGCCTCTTTAGAGGCGCCACTCCATATGCCCCGAATCCACAAACTCCCCGCCGATCTCGCGAACCAGATCGCCGCCGGCGAGGTGGTCGAGCGTCCCGCGTCCGTCGTCAAGGAGCTGGTGGAGAACGCGCTCGATGCCGGCGCCACGCGCATTGCGATTGCCGTGGAGATGGGCGGCAAGAAGCTGATTCGCGTCGAAGACGACGGCGAGGGGATGGACCCCGACGATGCGCGGCTGGCGATCGAGCGCCACGCGACGAGCAAGATCCGGCGCGCGGACGATCTCGGCGCCATCCGGACGCTCGGGTTCCGGGGCGAGGCGCTGCCGAGCATCGCGTCCGTGTCGCACTTCACGCTGCGCACCCGCGCGCGCGGCACGGAGAGCGGGACGGAGATCCGCGTCAACGCCGGGGCGATTGCGTCCATTCGCGAGGTCGGCGCTCCCGAAGGCACGTGCATCGAGGTCGCGGACCTCTTCTACAACCTTCCGGCCCGGCGCAAGTTCCTGAAGTCCGACACGGCCGAAGCCACGCAGATTTCGCGGCTCGCCACGCAGCTCGCGCTCGGCTACTCCGAAGTCGGCTTCACGCTCACCAGCGGATCGCGGAGCTTGCTGCAGTGCCCGCCGGCCGCCAGCCTCCAGGACCGCTTCTTCCAGCTGTTCGGCGATCGTCCCGATCTCGTTTCCGTCCGAAAGGACGCGGGCGGCCTGTCGATTGAGGGGTATGCCGCTGCGCTCGGCGACCAGGGCCCCGTTCGCGGCACCCAGAACGTCTTCGTGAACCGGCGCATCGTCAAGGACCGTACGATCGCGCACGCGATCATCGACGCGTACAGCGTCGCGACCATCAAGGAACGAAGTCCCGAGGTTCACCTGTTCATCAAGGTGCCGGCAGATCGCGTCGACGTGAACGTTCATCCCACGAAGGCGGAGGTCCGCTTCCTCGAGGGCTCGTTCGTGCACGAGGTCATCCGGCGCGCGCTTGGCGAGGCGCTCGGTCAGACCCGCGCGCCCGCGTTCCAGTTCGCGCAGGTGCCGACGACGCCGTCGGAGCCGCGGCCGATGTCCATCCCTGGCGTCCTGTCGGGCGCAATCGTTGGAAATCGCTGGCAGGACGCGCCGGAGCGCGGCATTGGATTTCCGGATCCCGGCTCCCCGGCCCCCGGATCCCGAGTCCCGGATCCGGATCCCGGCCTCGTCCGACCCATGATCCCGCTCGGCCAGTTCCGCGACACCTTCATCATCGCGGTGGACGACGAGGGGGTGGCGATCGTCGACCAGCACGTCGCGCACGAGCGCGTGCTGTTCGAGCAGGTCATGGAGCGCCTGACGAGCGGTCGCCTGGAGAGCCAGCGTCTCCTGACGCCGGTCGTGCTCGAGCTATCGACGGCGCAGCGGGACGCGTTGCGTCAGCATGCCGACACGCTGGAGCGGATTGGCATCGACATCGAGGAGTTCAGCGGGGGCGCCGTCCGGCTGTCTGCCGTGCCCGCGCTGCTCGATCCGGCGGAGTGCGAGGCGGCGGTTCGCGCGCTGGCCGAGGACCTGGAGGGCCTCGATCGCGGGTCGCGCGTCGAGGACGCGCTCCGCCGCGTCGCGGCGACGATGGCCTGCCACGCGGCTGTGAAGGCAAACGATGCACTGACCCTGGAGAAGATGCGGTACATCCTGGAAGAACTGCGCAGAACGGCCTATTCCAGCGTTTGTCCGCACGGCCGGCCGGTCGTCCTGCGGCTCACGCGGAGGGAGATCGAGAAAAATTTTCAGAGGATTTGACCTCAACTGTGTATAGAGACTTGACGAATTTTTCCGGCAGGTTTACTCTTTTCACATCCCAGCAACTCGACCTCCGGCGCGTCCGTCATAACGGCGGGCCGTTCGAAGGGCGCGTCTGTTCCAAGCGATAAAGGCGTTCCGGCGCTGCCGGAGCTGCAAAGCTGTAAGCCCCGTGTGTGCTCCTGCGGGGTGATTTAGCTGCCGAACTTGGAGTGTGAATATGTCCGTTCGCGGTTTCTTACCTACGCTGCTGTTCGCCCTGTCCGCGGTGGTCTTCTTCGGCCTCGGAAATTTTCTTGCGGCGCGCCAGGCTGCCGAGAACGAGAACGAGCAGATCGCGGCGCTGCGCGCGGAGATCGGCATCCTCCGCCGGCAGCATCCCGTAGACTCGTCCCTGATCTCGGGGACGAGCGGCCGCGCCCTCACGCCGAAGCCGACCGCGATGGACGACGAGAGCCGCGCCGCGCTGGTCGCCGACATCAAACGCGAGCTCAAGACGGAGATGGGGCTGCTGCCGCTCAGCATGCTGCGCGAGCGGCGCGAGAGCTTCGTCGAGATGTATTCGTACGATACGACCGGCTCGAGCAACTACGGCACCGCCGGCTACCTCGGTCACGGCTACTTCATCACGGTGAAGCACGGGGTCGTCGCGCTCGGCAACGCCCCAGAGTCCCGCAAGATCACGTCGGTGAAACTGATGTACAAGGGCCGTGCGCTTGCCGCCCGCGTCATCGACACCGGGGACGCGCAGTTCGAAGTCGACCCCGGCGACTGGGCGGTCCTGAAGGTGAAGGAAGCGATCGATCTCCCGCCGCTCGACGTCGACCTTGCGTTCCACTTCGACTTCGCCGATCCGATCTTCCGTCTCGGGAACGACTACTCCAAGGGCATCATCCTTTCGACCGGCTACGTCGGGCAGCGAACGACGAACAACCTCGTGACGTGCCTGACCGACGGCCATCCGGGCGTGTCGGGCGGCGGCGTGCTGAACTCCGACGGCCAGCTCGTGGGGATTCCGATCGGACGGATGCAGGGGGACTATCGCTTCTCGTTCATCCTCCCGCTGCGCGCGGACATGTTCCGCAAAGTCCCGCATCTGAATTCGTAATTTGCCGGGGGGCTTCGCCCCGCCGACCCCCCTATACGCGCGCTCGCGGGGACCCCATGATCCCCGCTCCGCGCGCGTGGCTCACTCGCTCCGCTCGTTCGCATTTTGACTAGCGAAGGGCTTCGCCCCGCCGGAGCTCCTACACGCGCGCTCGCGGGTATCTCGAGTGTCTAGTCGCCGCGAGCCGGATATCGGCCGCGGCGATTTCCCGCGCGACGCCAACCGAGCGACAACCCACTACTGCGGGCACATCGTTTGCTGCTGAGCAAGACGGCCTCATGCGGTCAGCTGTCGCCGCACTCTTCGCAGGCGCCTTTCTCTTGTGCGGCGCGCGCCAGATCCTGCTGGCGGCGGTGACGGACGTCCGTCTGGTTACTTACGCAACGGGTTTCACCTCACCGGTTGCATTCGTTCAGGATCCCGCTGATTCGAGAGTCCAGTTCGTCGTCGAGCAGGCGGGCCGGATTCGGGTTGTCGTAGCCGGCCAGGTCCAATCCACCGACTTTCTGGATCTCGGCGCCGCGATCCGCAGCGGAGGCGAGCAGGGGCTGCTCGGGCTCGCGTTCCCGCCCGACGGCGCGTCGACCGGCCGCTTCTACGTCAACTTCACGAATCCCGACGGCAACACCGTCGTCGCGCGCTTCAAGCGCTCGTCCAACCCGCGCGTCGCCGATCCGGCAAGCCGGTTCGATTTCCGATGGTCGACTGGGCAGCGCACGATCAGCCAGCCGTACGCGAATCACAACGGCGGATGTCTCGCGTTCGGGCCCGATGGGTATCTCTACATCGGGATGGGCGATGGCGGCTCCGGCGACGATCCACAGAACAATGCGCAAACCGGGTCGACACTGCTCGGCAAGATCCTGCGCATCGACGTATCCGTGGCCGATTCCGATCCGAACGGGTTCCGCGTCCCTGCCGACAACCCCTTCGTCGCGTCGGCCGGCGTGCTGCCCGAGATCTGGAGCTTCGGGATCCGGAATCCGTGGCGCTTCAGTTTCGACGATGTGGCGCGCGGCGGCACCGGAGCGCTCGTCGTGGCCGACGTCGGACAGAATCAGTGGGAAGAGGTCGATTACGAGCCGCGCGGCCGCGGCGGACGCAACTACGGGTGGAGCATTCGCGAAGGGGCGAACGCGCATCTCGTGAAGACGGCCGCGTTCATGCCGCTCATTGACCCGATTCACCAGTACGACCACTCCGTGGGCAGCTCGATCACCGGCGGCTACGTGTATCGCGGGTCGAGCCCGGAGCTGCGCGGCAGGTATTTCTTCGCGGATTTCGTTCGCGCGCGGATCTGGTCGATGGCGATTACGACGGATGCGTCAGGCGAGGGGAGCGCGTCGAATCTCGTCGAGCATACGCCCGCCATCGCGAGCGGGACGGGGTTGAGCAACATCAGCTCGTTCGGCGTCGACGCTTCGGGCGAGTTGTACGTCGTCGACTACACGCGGGGGGTGATTCTCCAGATTGGAACACCCCCTCGTGCACCGACGAACCTGCACATCGTGCGGTGATTTGACGGAAGTAGGGCGGACCTCTTAGGTCCGCCTTTGAACGCCGGGTCTCAAGACCGGGCCTACGTCGGCCGCCTCTTCCGCTTCCACTCCTCGAGCCGCCGCCTGATCTCCGCCTCGAAACCTCGATCCGTCGGGGTGTAGAACGTGCGGTCCGCGTGCGCGGGCGGCAGACACTGCATGTCGGCGACGCCCTCGGGCTCGTTGTGCGCGTAGCGGTAGTTGCGCGCGTAGTTCAACTCCTTCATCAACTTCGTCGGCGCGTTCCGGAGATGCAGCGGCACCGGTTCGGCCACGTCGTGGGCCGCGGCATCCGCCGCTTCCGAGTACGCGCGATACACGGCGTTGCTCTTCGGCGCGGTGGCGAGATAGATCGCCGCCTGGGCGAGCGCGGTGTTCCCCTCGGGCATGCCGATGAAGTGGACGGCGTCCTTCGCGGCGACCGCAACCGTCAGCGCCTGCGGGTCCGCGTTGCCGACGTCCTCCGACGCGAAGCGCACGAGCCGACGCGCGACGTAGAGGGGATCCTCGCCAGCCTCGAGCATCCGGGCGAGCCAGTAGACCGCCGCATCCGGATCGCTGTTGCGCATCGACTTGTGCAGCGCCGAGATGAGGTTGTAGTGTTCTTCGCCGGACTTGTCATAGAGCAACGCGCGGCTCTGGGCGAGATCGGCAACGAAAGCGCCGTCGATCGCGCGCCCGCCGGCGGAGGACGCGGCCATCTCGATCACGTTGAGCGCAACGCGCGCGTCGCCGTTCGCATACCGCGCAATTGCGGCGTATCCATCCTCGGTCACGGTCAGCCGCTCGTTGCCCAGACCCCGTTCCGGATCGTCAACCGCGCGGCGCAGGATCTCGACGATCGCGTCCGGTCCAAGCGGCTGCAGCACGTACACCTTCGAACGCGAGAGCAGCGCCGAATTCACCTCGAACGACGGGTTCTCCGTCGTTGCCCCGATGAGGACGATGTCGCCGGATTCGACGCGAGGGAGGAAGGCGTCCTGCTGCGCGCGGTTGAAGCGGTGGATCTCGTCGATGAAGAGGATCGTGCGGCGGCCTGAGCGGCGGCGCGCCTGCTCCGCTTCGCTCATGACCTCACGGATTTCCTTGATGCCGGCGAGGACCGCGCTGAACGCGATGAAGTGCGCCCGCGTCACGTTCGCAATGACGCGCGCGAGCGTCGTCTTGCCGGTTCCCGGCGGTCCCCACAGGATGATCGAACGCAGCCGATCGTGCTCGATCGCCTCGCGCAGCGGACGTCCGGGCGCGATCAGCGCTTCCTGGCCGACGAACTCGTCGAGGGTGCGCGGCCGCATGCGCTCGGCGAGCGGCGCCGATCCGTCGACTGCCGGAACGCGCGGAGGATCGTCGGCGAAGAGATCCATCAGCGATGACCCGCGTCCCGCTGGCGGAACGCTTCGTACAGGATGACCGCCGCGGCGATGGAGACGTTGAGCGATTCGATCGGGCGCCGCATGGGAATCGTCACGGCGGCGTCTGCTGCTGCGGCGACCGCATCTGAAACCCCGGTGCCCTCGCCGCCGAGAACGAGCGCGGTCGGACCGCGGAAGTCCACCTCCGGCAGCGGCGTCCCGTCGCGCGGGACGGCGGCCACGATCTGGACGTTCGCGTCGCGCGCGGCGGCGATCGCATCGAGCAGCGACCCCCGCGTCGAGACCGGAATGCGGAAGGTGCCGCCCATCGCGCCGCGCAGCGCCTTCCATCCGAACGGGTTGGCCGTGCCTTCGATCGCCGCGACGCCCGTGGCACCCGACGCGGCGGCCGTCCTGATAATCGCGCCGACGTTGCCGGGATCCTGCAATCCCGCGAGCAGCAGCACGAGCGGCTGAGCCGGGTGCTCTGACCCCAACCCGTGCTCCGCGGAGTGCTCTGACCCCGGACGGTGCTCTGACCCCATGGGCTCGGACCCGAACGGCACGTCTCTCGTGCCAGCGTACGCAGAATCTGCGACGTGCTCTGACCCCCGACGGTGCTCTGACCCCACGCGGTGCTCTGACCCCGCGGCCCCGAAGACTCCCAGCAACGTCGACGGCTCTGCATGCCCGATGGCGACGACCCCCGACGGGTGCTGCACCGGGCTCATCGCGGCAAGGACGCTGTCGGTGACGCTCAGCACGCGGCCGCCCTGCCCGCGGACCTGCGACGCGAGATGCGCGAGCGCCGACGACGGCAGGTCCAGTTCACGATCCACGAACGCGGCAACTTCGATCGGAATCGCGCACGCGAGCGCTTCGTCGAGCAGATGCGCGCCGTCGAGCAGGATCTCCGTCGACCTCGTCCTCCCGGCCGCGCGCGCCAGCTCGCGAAAGCGCCGAACCGTCGAATTCTGACGGCTCGTGATCCGCTCCATGCCAGTATTATTGCCCGAACGATTCCGCGTCGTCCGCGGCCCATTGCCCCAAGCTGTCCGCGTGAGTCCGCGTCGTCCGCGGCCCACTGCCCGAGCTGCGGGCGTGCGGCCGCGTTGTCCGCGGCCCTTGTCCGCGGCCCGTTTCTGCTACCATGGCGAACGTGAAAGACCGGCTCCTCAGGAAGTTCCAGGACGAGATCGCGCAGCTCGATCGCGAGCGGAAGACCGAGCTGCCGAAGGAGATCAAGCGCGCGCGCGAGCTCGGCGATTTGCGCGAAAACGCCGAATACCAGGCGGCGAAGGAGCGTCAGCGGCTCGTCGAGTCCCGCATCAGCCTGCTCCAGAAGCGCGTCAGCGAGATCTCGCTGATGAACCTCGATCGGATTCCGCGGGACAAGGTCGGATTCGGATCGACGGTCACGCTGCGCGACGAAGCGGGCCAGTCGATCGTCTATCAGCTCGTCATGCCCGAAGACGCCAACGTCGACGAAGGCCTGATCTCGACGGCATCGCCTATCGGACGCGCGCTCCTCAACAAGGAAGAAGGCGAAGACGTCGTCGTCCGCACCCCCAACGGCGTCGAGCGCCGCTTCGAGGTCGAGAAGCTCGTCACCATCCACGACGAATGAGCCTGCCCCCGGCGTCGTTGTGATCACGCCCGACTCCCCGGATCGTCAATACTCGACACGGCTTCGCACGGCCCTGGTGCTCACCGGCATCGGCACGGCAGGGGCGTACCACGCCGGCGTCCTTCGCGCGCTGCGGGAAGCGGGGATCCGGATCGATCTCGTCGCCGGACGCGGTGCTGGCGTGGTGGGCGCGATGTTCGCCGCGGTTGACGGCGGCCCGCGTCTCTGGGAGGCGGACGGATTGTGGAAGCGCGCGTCGATCGCGCGGGCGTACGCCGCACGCACGCCGCTCCGCGTCGCCGCCTGGGCGCTCGCGGCGGCCGGTGCGCTGCTCGCCACACCGCTCCTCCTTCTCGCCGGCGGCGTCGTCGTCGGCCTCGCGGGGCTGCTGCTCTGGTCCGTCGGACTGACTGGCATCGCGGGCGGATTGCGATCGGCGTACGGCCGGTTCCTCGACGCGCTCTTCGATCCCGCCGGCATGCCAACCGTCATTCCCCGACTCGTCGTGCTGTGCCTGCTCGTCGCGATCTTCGCCTTCGCGGGGTCGCTCGGCGCGGCGCTTCTCGCCGCGCCGGCCCGCCGGCGCGTCGGCCGCGGCTGGATGTGGCGCCTGTTCGGCTCGCCGCTGTCGACCGCCCCGCTGGTCGACGCGGCCTGCGAGCAGTTGTGGAATCTCATTCGCGGCGCCGCGTCCATCGCGACGCCGCCGCGCCCCGAGCTCGGCCGCAAGTACATGGATCTCCTCGTGGAGAACCTCGGACAGCCTGGCTTCCGTGAGCTGCTGCTGATCGCCCACGACATCGACGCGCGACGCGATCTCCTGTTCGGGCTGCTCTCGGAGCCGCATCGTTCGCGCTTCTTCAACCGGCCGACGCTCGATGGCAGCCGGCACGCGGAGGCGTTCGATCTCGCGGGCGTCGGGCGCGACCACATCATGGACGCGCTGTGCGCGAACCTCACGCTCCCTGTCGCGACCGATTCGCATCTGATCCGCTTTTCCCCCGAGAGCGCGTGGCGCGGCGAGACGCACCGGACGTGCGATCGCCCTGCGTCGTTCGAGCGTCTGCTCGAGGAGGTTCGGGTCGCCGGCGCCGAGCAGGTGATCGTCGTCTCTGCGGCCCCCTCGTCAGCGCGCGTGCACGATCTCGCGTCCGGACGCGGCGATCCTCGGGGTCGTGCAGGGGAGCAGCTTGCGGCGTTCGAGGTTGGGGGTCTGCGCGATGCGCTCGAAGGCGCGGGCGGACGCTTCGCAGGCCTGTTCGTGATTCGTCCGGCCCACAATCCGCTCGGTCCCCTCGACTTCGGCGGCGTCTACGACGAGCGCTCCGATCGCACCTATCCGCTCTCCGAACTCCTCGATCGCGGATACGAGGACGCCTTCCGTCAGTTCATCGAGCCCGTCGTCGCCGTCAGCGGCGAGCGCATCGCACAGGTGTAGGCGGGTCTAGGAGACCCCCATAGCTGTAGGGCGGGCCTCTTAGGCCCGCCGTCCCATCGGCCCAATCCCGATTTGGCGCGCCGGCCCGACGCCAATCCGCCTGATAATCAGCGCATGAGAGCTGCAACAGAAGCCATCCGTCGGCCGGAAGCCGTCGACCGCGGCGCCGATCCATTGACGACGCCGATCTACGAGACGACGACGTTCGTCTTCAGGGATGCGAACGAAGTCAAGGCGTACAACGAAGGGAAGTCCTCGAAATTTCTGTACTCGCGGTATGGAAACCCGACGGTGCTCGCGGTCGAGCGAACCCTCGCGGGTCTCGAGGGCGCCGACACCGCGCTGCTGTTCTCGAGCGGAATGGCGGCGACGTCGACGGCGCTGCTCGCGTTGCTCGAATCGGGCGACGAAGTCGTCTGCAGCGCGGCCATCTACGGCGGCACGCTGCACCTCCTCGCCGATCTCTTTCCGCGCTACGGGATCCGGCCGCGGTTCGTCGAAATCGAGGAGCTGCGGAACGCGGAACGCGTCCTGAGCGAGCGGACGAAAGTCCTCTGGTTCGAATCGCCCATCAACCCGACGCTCCGGTGCGTGGACATTGCCGCCGTCGCGGCGGCGTGCCGAGGGCGCAACGTGATCTCGATTCTCGACAACACGTTTGCGAGCCCGATCAACCAGCGTCCGATTGGTCTCGGCGTCGACGTGGTGATGCACAGCGTGACGAAGTACCTCAACGGCCACAGCGACGTGACGGCCGGCGTCCTGTGTGGTCCGTCGGCGCTGATCGGGAGGATGGAGAAGGCGCGGAGGATGCTTGGCGCGGTGCTCGATCCGCACGCGGCGTATGCGATCGGGCGCGGGCTGAAGACGCTCGAGGTACGCGTCCAGCGCCACAACGAGAACGCGCTGGCGGTGGCGCGGTGGCTGGAGAAGGACACGCGCATCGAACGCGTCTACCACCCTGGGCTCGAGTCCCACCCCGACCACGCGCTTGCGGCGCGGCAGATGCGGGGCTTCGGCGGCATGGTCTGCGTGGACCTCGGCGGAGGTCAGGCGCGCGCCGAACGGTTTTTCGATCGCCTGAAGGTATTCGCACGCGCCGCGAGCCTTGGCGGCGTGGAGAGCCTCTGCAGCCTGCCCGTGCTCACGTCGCAGTGGGGGCATACCGACGAGCAACTGGCGAAAGCGGGTATCACGCGCAGCATGGCGCGGCTGTCCATCGGCCTGGAGGATCCGCAGGATCTCATCGACGATCTGGATCAGGCGTTGGGGTGATGCCGGGTCTGAGAGACCCGGCCTACGTGCGGCGATCCTTTCGGGGCCGCCTGCTCCGATCCACAATAGTGCGTGACCCTTGTCGCGCTTTCGATCGCCGCGCTCGTGTCGATCCCTGCCGCGGCGCCGTCCTTCGTGCGAATTCCGTTCACCTGGACGCCGGGGCAGATCGAAGTCGCCGTCCGCGTCAATGACACGCCGGCGACGTTTCTCCTCGACACCGCCTCCGAATTCTCGGTCGTGAGCACGCGGCTGGCCGCGCGGCTCCGCCTCCAGCTCGCGTCGCTGCACGGGCGCGACTTCGCGGATGATGTGGCGCTGGCCATTGGACCGGTGAGCCTCGAGCACGAGCGCGTCATGGTGATGCCGTTCGACGGCTACTACGCGCGCGGGCGCAACATCGACGGGCTCCTCGGCCACGATCTGTTCGCGCGATTCGTGGTGGCGATTGATTTCAGCGGGCACCGCCTGACCCTGTGGGAGGCGTCGGCGTTCAAACCGCCCGCGGATGCGGTCGTCGTGCCGATCGAGTTCGTCGGCCGTCTCGCGACGGTGCGCTCGACGATCAAGTTGGGCGACGGGCGATCGCTGAGTGCGCGGCTGGTGATCGACACCGGCGCATCGCAGGGCATCATCCTGCGCTATCCGTTCGCATCGAATTTTGTGGCTTCCGCCTTAAGGCGGAAGCCACAGGATGCTCCAGAGCGGAAGCCACAGGAGGCGAACAGCCTCGCGGGCGGCACGTTATCGCTCGTCGACGTGCCCGTGGAGGAAGTCTCGATTGGCGGATGGACGTTCGATCATCCAGACGTCCTGGCGCATCGCGACCCCACAGGATCGGGCGCGTTCACGAGCACGGACGGATTGATTGGGAACACGCTGTTGCAGCGCTTCCAGCTGTTCATCGATTATCCGCACCAGCGGCTGCTGCTGAAGCCGCTGCGTCACAATTAAAGGTTGATCTCCTGTGCGATGCCCGCCGGCGGCGCGCCCGCCGGAGCGGAGCGGGGCCGGCGCCCCCGCGAGCGACGGCGCCGGAGGGTCCGGCGGGGCGAAGCCCCCCGGTTAAGGAGGCTCATCATCGTTCGACTTGGTGCCGTAGGCTACCTCAACGCGCGGCCGCTCGTGCACACGCTCGACCACCGCGATCGATTCGACGTCCGGTTCGACGTGCCCTCCACCTGCGCGACGCTGCTGCACGCGGGCGAGATCGACGTCGGCATGATCCCGTCGATCGAGTACCTGCGCGGCAGCGTGCCGTATGAAGTGGTCCCCGATCTCGGGATCGTTTCGGACGGCCCGGTCGCGTCGGTCGCGGTGTTTTCACGCGTCGACGTCGGCCGCATCCGCCGCCTCGGCCTCGATGCCAGCTCACGAACGTCCGCGGGGCTCACGCGCGTGCTG
>JBKPTE010000018.1:0-69100 GCA_046735335.1 Acidobacteriota bacterium
GATCGGCGCCGACCGAGTGCGCAACCTGGTCGCGCAGCACGCTCCACAACCGTCGCGTGGACGCGTTCCGCTCGTCCAGCGCCAGGGTGTAATAGCGGCTCGTTCCGTCGCGCCGCGACGACACCCACTCGGCGTCCGCGAGCGTCTTCAGGTGGCGGCTGACCGTCGACTGTGGAAGCTGCAGGATCGAGCACAGATCCGACACGGTGAGCTCGTGCCGCTCGAGCAGCAGCAGCATGCGGCTCCGCGTCGCGTCGGAGAGCGCCGACAGGTCCTCGAAAATCGCGGTCTCGCTGGGCCGAGCGGTATCCATCCGTAAATCCGGATTGAAGGTTACACGGCTCGATGCCTCCGTGTCAACCGCCAGATCTGCCCACTGTCGCACCCCAACTGCCCAGTTCTCCGGGCGGGCTACCACGTCCGTTTCCGCTCGCCAGATACTCCCCCGCCGAATCCGGCGAAGCCGTTAATTTCCTGAACATTCCCACGCGGTTTGGCCACGGCCCGCCCGAACAGAGCGGCATCGTGCTGGCAGGAGCGGCCGCACCGGAGGAGCGACTGGCGCTGCGAGAGGTCGCTGGACATGTTCGTCGAAATCCGTCCGCAGGGTCCGCGTGTGCAGCGGCCCGCGTCGCCCGACGTCTCCTTGCGCCGCTGGCTGCGCGTTGCCGCGGCGGCGCTGGCCTTTCTCGTTGCGGCGGCGCCGCAGGCGCGGGCGCTCGATCGCCTCTGCGATCCGGGCGCTGAAGACTGCCGCACCATCCTCCTCAACTACATCAACGCGGAACGCGTCGGCATCGACGTCGGGTTCTGGTTCATGGAGGACGCGCGGTACACGGCCGCGCTCTCCGCGGCCTGGCAGCGCGGCGTCAGGATACGCGTCCTCGTCGACCCGCGCGCGAACGCGACGAACCCGTTCAACGCCGATCGGCTGAACGAGCTGCAAACGGCTGGAATCCCGATGCGCAAGCGCATCGCGAGCGGCATCCTGCACTACAAGATGATGCTCTTCGCCGGCCAGAACGTCGTCGAGTTCAGCGGCGCGAACTACAGCGCGGATGCGTGGCGTCCCGCCGATCTGTCGCAGCCGTACGTGAACTACACGGACGAGTCGATCTACTTCACCGACGACCTCTCCATCGTGCACAGCTTCATGGGGAAGTACGACGACCTGTGGACGGATACGACGTCGTACGCCAATTACGCGAACGTCCCAGCGACCCTCGTCCGCGAATACGGACCGCCTGGAACGTACACGAAGGACCCGACGCTCAACTTCCCGCCGGCAGAGAGCTACGCGACCCGCGCCGTGACCGCCTACAACAAGGAGACGTCGAAGATCGACGTCATCATGTATCGCATCACGGACCGGCGGCACACCGACGCCATGATCGCGGCGCACGGCCGCGGCATTCCGGTCAGGCTGATCAGCGAGCCGGAGCAGTATCGCGACGTGACCCGATTGTGGGACTCGTGGAACATCGACCGGATGTACGCGGCGGGCATTCCGATCAAGATGCGCGCGCATCAGGGCCTCAACCACCAGAAGCTCGTACTGCTCTACTCGCAGGGCATGGCGATCTTCGGATCCTCCAACTGGACGAGCGCGTCGGACAAGTCGCAGGAAGAGCACAATTGCTTCTGCAACAGGAAGCCGTCGATGTTCACCTGGTTCACCGACCAGTTCGAGCGCAAGTGGAACAACTCCGCTGGCGTCGTCGAGAACGCCGATTTCGTTCCGCTGCCGCCCGACAAGCCGGTCAACAAGCTGCCGGCGAACGCGGCCACGAACGTCGCGACGAGCAGCGTGACGCTGAAGTGGTATGGAGGTCCCTGGGCGCATCGTTACGACGTGTACTTCGGGACCGACGCCAGCAACCTCGCGCTCGTGATGGCGGATCAGGAGCTCGGACCCAGCGAAAGCTCGACGCAATATGAGTCATTCACCGTCACGTCGCTCCAGTCCGGGACGACGTACTACTGGCGGGTCGTGTCGCGGACGATGGCGGGCCTCACGAAGACGGGCGATCTGTGGAGCTTCACGACCGCCGGAGTGCCGGCGCCGCCGCCGTCCAACGGGACCCTGGGTCCCGGAGACATCCTTATTTATGGTGTGGACGGCCGCGTTACGGGGACGGCATGGCAGGTTGCCGCGGACTCCACCGCGGCCGGTGCGCAGCGCTTGTGGAACCCCAATCAGAACGCGGCGAAGATCACGACGGCATCCGCGAACCCGGCGAGTTACGTCGAGTTCACGTTCACGCCGGTCGCGGGACAGGCGTATCACCTGTGGATCCGTGGCAAAGCCCAGAACGACGTCTACTCCAACGATTCGATATTCGTGCAGTTCTCGGGTGCCCTCAGCACCGCGAACGGAACGTCCGTCTATCAGATCGGCACCACGTCGGCCGCCGAGTACAACCTCGAGAACTGCACCGGCTGCGGCGTCTCGGGATGGGGATGGCAGGACAACGCGTACGGGTTGAACGTCGCGGCTGCGCCCCTGTATTTCGGCTCGGGCGAGCAGACGCTGCGGATCCAGACGCGCGAGGACGGACTGTCGATCGACCAGATCATGCTGTCGCCATCGCAGTACTTCACGTCGGCGCCCGGCGCGCTGAAGAACGATGCGACCATCTATCCGCGTTCGGGCGGCGGTACGCCGCCGCCTCCTCCCCCTTCCACTGCGCTGCCCTCGCCGTGGGTCAACCGCGACATCGGATCGGTCGGCATCGCGGGAAGCGCGTCGTTCGACAGCTCGACCGAGACGTTCACGCTGAAGGGCGCTGGAGCCGACGTCTGGGGGAGCGCCGACGCGTTCCAGTTCGCGTACGAATCGCTTTCGACTGATGGTTCGATCGTCGCGCGCGTTGCGACGATTCAGAACGTCAACGCGTGGACGAAGGCGGGCGTCATGATCCGGGAGACGCTGACCGCCGGGTCCGCGCACGCGTTCATGCTCGTCTCACCGGGCAAGGGGCTCGCATTCCAGCGGCGCCCCGTCGCGGGCGGAACGACCGTCAGCACAGCGGGCGCAGCGGCCACCGCGCCGTACTGGGTCAAGCTCACGAGGAACGGCAACCTGATCAGCGCGTACCAGTCGCGTGACGGATCCACCTGGACCTTGGTGGGCACCGACACGATTTCGATGGGCGCGACCGTGTACATCGGACTTGCCGTGTCCAGCCACACGACATCGGCAACCGCGACCGCCACGTTCACGAACGTGAGCGTGCAGTGAGGGGTCTGACCCGGACCCGGTCGACAGCGGGGTCTGACCCCTACCTGTCCCCGCCGGGGTGTGACCTCGGTCGCGGGCACAGTCCGTGCAGTCTGCCGCGCCGGAGAATCTGCACATATGGCCGACGCATCAAAGAACCTGACCGTTTCGCGGAGCCAGCCCAGCATCTGGGATCGCCAGAGCATGTCGTCGTCGATCAACGCCTGCGACCAGGAGCGGTGGATTGCCGCCGCCTGGGGCAGCGGCTTGACGATGCTCGGCGCGCGGCGTCGCGGCTTCACCGGCGGACTGCTCGCGACGTTGGGCACCACGATCGCCGTCCGCGCGGCGATGGGCCGCCACGATTTTGCGATGGCGCGGCACCTGCTCGACAAGGCGCTCCACGCATACGGCTGGCGCTCGAAAGACGTCGTCCACGATGCGTCCGACGAGTCGTTCCCGGCGAGCGACGCGCCGTCGTGGACGCCGACGGAAGGCACGGGACGGCGGTAGCTGCCTGCAGGAGAATGCATCAATGGCAAACATGGACATGACCTTTCCGGAAGACTGGCGCGAGACACGCGCGCGCACCGGCCGGAACCTGAGCGAGTTCGAGCGTTGGGCGTCGATTGGCGCCGGCGCCGGGCTCGCGATCTTCGGACTGTCGCGCCTCAAGTCGAGCGGATGGCTCTACGCGGGGCTCGGCGCACTCCTCCTCCGCCGCGGCATGACGGCGCACTGCGACGTCTATGAAGCGCTCGGCGTCAACACCGCGGGCACGGGCAGCGACACGCGCCGCGTGCTTGGCGGCAGCGGCGGCCTCAACGTCCAGGAGACGGTCGCGATCAATCGCCCGATCGAGGAGCTGTACCGCTTCTGGCGCAACCTCGAAAACCTGCCACAGTTCATGCGCCACCTCGATTCGGTGGAGCGCATCACCGACACGATCTCGCACTGGCGCGCGAAGGGGCCCGCGGGCACGAGCGTGGAGTGGAATGCCGAGATCATCAACGAGGTGCCGAACCAGGTGATCGGCTGGCGCTCGCTCGAAGGCGCGGACGTCGTCAGCGCCGGTTCCGTGAACTTCGATCCGGAGGGCGCGGGACGCGGCACGCGTGTCACGGTCCGGCTGCAGTACAGCCCGCCGGGAGGCAAGGTCGGCGCCGCGCTCGCGCGGCTCTTCGGGCGCGATGCGGAAACGGAGATCCGCGAGGACCTGCGTCGGTTCAAACAGCTCGTCGAAGCCGGAGAAGTCGCGACGCGCTGAAAATGGCGGGTCTTGAAAGGCCCGCCACCCTCAACATTCGTTGTTCGCAACCGCCGCGCGGTCCGTCAGCGTCGTGACGACCGACGGGACTGCGCGCGGTTTTGTCTCCCTCCCCTTGCGCAGTACGTTTCCGTCCGCTCCGCCCGGTCCCGGCAGCGCGCGTGAAACGATCGCCATGGCGCGCGCGACGGCCGCGGGGACGGCGGCGTTCGCGGCGGCGGCGAGCTTGGCCTGAGGCGTGATCGTGAGCTCGGGATCGCCGTACCGGCAGGCTTCGACAATCTTCGCGGCGGCGCGCTCCGCCGAAATCGTGACGCCGGGGATGGAGCTCGCGACCTTGAACCACGCGTATTCCGCCTCGTGGTTTCCTTTGAACTGCGCGTTCACGGGGGAGCCGGTGCGCATCAGGCCGGGCGCAACCGTCGTGACACGAATGCCGTGGCGATCCACTTCGGCGCGCACCGCATCGGACAATCCGACGAGCGCAAACTTGCTCGCGGAGTACGGCCCGAGGTGCGGCACGGCGATCTTTCCTCCTATCGACGCGATGTTGACGATCCGCCCAAAGCCGCGGTGACGCATGATGGGCACCGTCTCGATCATCAGGTGCAGCGGGCCCCAGAAGTGCGTGGCCATCGCATTCTCGAAATCCTCGTGCGCCATGTGCTCGAGCGGCCCCACCTGGATTACGCCGGCGTTGTTGACGAGGACGTCGATGGCGCGCCATCGCTCGACGACCAGATCGACCGCCGCGCGCACGTCGGCGCGACGGCGCACGTCGCAGCGAATCGTGAGGACCTGGGCGCCGCGCGCTTCGAGATCCTCGCGTGCGCGCTCGAGCTCGTTCAGATCGCGCGCGAGCAATACGACGCGCGCGCCCTCGGCGGCGAACTGACGCGCGAGCACGAGCCCCAGACCGCGCGAGCCGCCGGTGATGACGACGACGCGATCCTCGAACGAGACGGCGTGGCGCGCGCGCGCCAGGCGCGAGGCGACGAGCGCCGCGCCGAACCCTGCGGCCAGCCCCCACGCGAACTTCTGCTGCGCATTCATCTCGGCTCCTCCAGCACGCGCCGGAGCGTCATGGCGTCCCTCGGCGCGTGTCCTCCAATGTCGTTGTTGAAATAGGCGAACACATCGCATCCGGCGTCACGTTCGGCATTCAGCCAGCGCGCCCAGTCGCGAAGACGATCTTCGGGATAGCCGCCGCCATATTTCGCGCCGGCGCCGTGGAAACGAACGTAAACGAAAGGGCCGATGCGTTCACGCGCGGTAGCCGATCCCGGCATGTCGTGCAGGCAGAGTGCGATCCCGCGCTGCTCCATCACCTCGCGGATGCCGCGGTCGTACCACGAGGGGTCGCGGAACTCGACGACGTGACGCGCGTCCGGCGGGAGAAGCGCCGTGAAGGCCTCGAAGCGTTCGAGATCCGCTTTCCAGCCTGGAGGAAGCTGATAGAGCACCGGCCCGAGGCACGTGCCGAGCGCGCGCAGTCGCGTGAACAGGCGATCCAGCGGCTCGCCCGGGTCCTTCAGCTTCTTCATGTGGGTGAGGAAGCGGCTCGCTTTCACGGCGAACTCGAACCCAATCGGCGCGCGCCGCCGCCACGCGCAGAACTGCGATTGTTCCGGGAGCCGATAGAACGTGTTGTTGATCTCGACGGTGTCGAAGAACGCCGCGTAGTGCTCGAACCAGCGGTTCTGCGGCAGATCGGCCGGATAGAACTGGCCGCGCCAGTGCTTGTACTGCCAGCCCGAGCACCCGATTCGTGCGCTCCCCCGCCCCATCAGCCGGAAGAACGCAACCGGTGTACCGCGACCCCGTTCACTCGTTGCGGTTCGTTCGCGGGCCGCGAATCTCGCGCTCCGCCGCGAGCCAGTCCTCCCAGTCCTGACCGTGCGATCCGCCGCGCTCGAGGTACAGCTCGTACGCCCGGCGCTCGATGCGCGTCTGCTCATCGGAACGCTCGGCTGCCGCATTCCTGACTTGCTCCTCGTTCGGCCGCTCGCCGGAACGCGAAGATGTCGGGTTCTCTGGTGTTCTCATCTTGGACATGAGACAGGTGGGATCAACTCATGTGCCAATTCGAAACACGCGTGATTCGAAGGCGGCGCTGAGCTGGCGGACGTCGGTGCACGGGCCCACGCGCATCGATTTGATACGACAGTCGCGCGTTGCCTGCGATATCAGACAGCGGGCGTGCTCGTCTCGTGCGGTGCCTTCGCGACGACACGGACCACCCACCGAAGCGCCTCCTCGTCGGCGCTCACCTGTGCGACGACGGTCAGGGGCGCGCGCTCCCGCGGACGCATGCGGAACGTAATCTCGGAAGTGGTGTCGGGGACCACCCGCAGCACATCCGTGAGAAACGCTCGCCTGTCTTCGCACACGAACACGCTGAGGACCTTGCCGACGAGGAAGCGTTGGCTGACGTTGAGGAGCTCGGCGGCTGCGGGATTTGCCTCGATGATTACCGAGTCAGATTTCGTCACCAGGTAGGGCTGCGGCATCCGGTCGGAGAGGAGCCGGTACTTGCGGTATTGATTGGTCAGCTCCATCCGGAGCTCTTCCGCCCGGGCACGATGTTCGATGATCTGCTCCTGCGCGACACGCAGTTCCTCGAGCGCCGTCCCGAGATCCGCAATCGCACGATCGAGGAGCTTTGCCGGGTCGGCGGGCTCCGATGCCACGCGGCGCTGAAGGGTCGAAAAACGCTGAAGGGCGGAGACGAGCTGCAATTCGAGGGCGTCAACTGACACAGGACCTCTTTTCCGTAACGCGCCATCATAATCCCCAATTGCCGGTGACGACTTGCAGTAGAGCACCGGCACATGCCCAATCGCCGCGGAGACGACCTCGCGCGGGACCTGCCGCGCCGACGTAATTCGTCCCGCCATTGCCGAGCACGGGCAGGAGCTCGTCCTCCGTCTTCCGGAGGAGACGCCAAACATCAGCACCGAGCTGAACTCGGCGAACGCCTTCCTGGAAAGTGTGTTCACGAGCCTCGGGCAGGCGGTCGTGGTCGTGGACCGAGAGATGCGCGTGCAGGTGTGGAACCCGGAAGCGTCGGATTATGGGGACTGCGCTCCGACGAGGTTCGCGGCACCTATTTCTTCGGACTGGAAATCGGACTGCCCGGTACCGAGCTGCACCAACAGACGCTCGATGTGGTGAACGCATCGGCCGCGCGACGCGAGCTCACCGTGAACGCGACGAACCGCAAAGGCCGCCGGCTCCTGTGCCGCGCCAGCGTCATGCCGTTGAGAAGCGCGGACGCGATCGCCGGCGCGATTCTCCTGATGGAAGAGATGCAGGCCCCCCGAGTAGCCCTCCGTCGTTTCCGCGTGCGCGACTGATCGCCTCGACACCGCCAGCCGACGCGCCAATGACGATGATGTCGTGCCTGGCCACACGTCCTCCTGCTCCGGCGTGGTTCATAACCGTTCCATGTGCACTCAGGCGTACCGCCGCACCTGTGCGGCGCAGAACTCAGCGAAAGGACGAACGTCCCGGGGCGGGCTGGTGTGGTGGGGACGAACGCCTTCGGCTTCGGGGGTAAAGCAGAAGGTGACCGTCACGTCGAACGGTTCGAGCGCGCGCATCTGCCGGTCGAACCACGCCTGCGCGCCGGGACGAACGCTGTCTGCCCAGCTCAGGCCTGTACGCAGATACGTTACACCCAGTGCCTTCATCCAGCGCACCGCATCCTCGAGGCGGTGGTCCTCGAAATGGAACCACTGGCAGATGCCCAGTTCCGGCGTGTAGTTCGGGAAATCGTGCAGCGCGAGCTTCGGCGTGCCGTCCTCGCGCAGGAGGCCCATGTAGAAGTGACGGTAGTACGACGAGCCCTCGGCCTCGCGGTGGCGCGTGGTCGCGGGCCAGGCACGCGGCAGGTCGAACAGGCTATACCAGTGGATGCGGTTCGATCGTCCGGTGAGCAGCTCCGCGCTGCGGCGCAGTCCGAACTGCTGCACTTCCTCCGCACCGAAGCTCGAGACGCCGACTTCGGAGATCCACACCGGCTTCGGCGTGACCGCCTCGATCTCGGCGAGCTTGCACGGCCACTCGTGGATCTGCCAGTGGTTCCAGTCCAGCGGAAAGCCGTGGACGGCGACGGCATCAACCGCGTCGACGGCGCCCGCGTGCTGCAGGTTGCGCAGGAACTCGGGGTCGATCGGCGACATCCCGCCGAGCACGCGGGTGAGGTTCGGGCGTTCCGCTGCGATCGCGTCCGACGCGGTCCGCACCAGGTCCGAGAAGACCCGCCAGCCCTGATCGACCTGGAAGTCCCAGTGGGAGAGGTTGTTGGGTTCGTTCCACAACATCACCGCTTCAACCACGCCGGCAACTCCTCCCCATACCGCTCCACGCTGGCGCGGCGACGGCAGATGAACACTTCTTCTTCGGGCTGGTCGACGATCCCGAACCCGGCGCTGCGCAGCATCGCCTGCGCGCACGCCTGATTCGGAATCCACCAGTTCGTCGGATCGTGCGCGTACCTGCGCTCCACGAAGTACAGGCGCGGGTACGCGGGGTCCTCGAACTGCTCCGTCTGCGAGAACTCGTAATCGCGTTCGAACGGTTTCACGGCAGGGCTCCCGCGCAGCATCGACTGGAACACGAGCAGGTCGTCCACCATGCAGTCGTGCAGGATGTCCAGCGCGAGCAGCGGATGACGCAGGTGGTAGAGGACGCCCATGAACAGCACGATGTCGAACCGTTCACCGAGCGTCGGCAGCTCGTACACCGAGAGCTGGTGGAACTCGATGTCGGCGTCCACGACCTCGGCGGCGAACCGCGCCTGTGCGAGGTAGCGTGCATCCGAGTCGACGCCCACCACGCGCGCCGCGCCGCGGCGCTTCATCTCGAGGCAGTAGAATCCCGCGTTGCACCCGACATCGAGCACCGTCTTGCCGGACAGATCCGCGGGGAGCGCGTGCGAGAAGCGCTCCCATTTGACCGCGGGGTAATCGCCGAGGAAGTGATTCGGCGCCGTCGGGACGCCGCCCAGATTGATGTTGTGAAACCAGTCGCCCAGCTCGCGAATGCGATCGCGAATGGCGTCGGTCGTCAGGCCGGAGACGCTCATCGCACGGCCTTCGCCGAGGCCGAGGCACCTCTGAAGAGGTGCCCTACGTGGCCTTCCAGCTCCATCGCGCGGTGCGCGGCAGTGTGTGCGGAGAGGACGCGAGCGCGCGCACGGGCGGCCATCGAGGTGCGAGTCTCTTCGTCGATCTCCCGAAGGTAGCCGAGCGTCTCGCGGGCGCTGCGCGCGATGAGCAGCTCGACGTCTGGCGTGAAGAACTGCTCGATGCCTTCCCACGCATCGCTGATGATGGGCGTGCCGCAGGCGGCCGCCTCGAACAAGCGCACGCTCGGGGAATATCCGGCGCGCACCATGTCCGCCCGCGTCACGTTCAGCGTGTAGCGCATCGCGTTGTAGAACCGCCGGTGCTGATTGGGCGCGAGATGGATGACGCGCTTCACGTTCCGCGGCCACACGATCGAGTCGGGATACTGCGGTCCGGCAACGGCAAAGTGTCCTTCCGGCCATCGTTCCGCGGCCTGCAGCATCAGCCGATCGAGAACGGGCTGGCGATCGTCGCTGTAGGTGCCGAGGTATCCCAGGTCCCAGCGCGCACGCCGCGGCTCCGGATAGTAGAGATCCGGATCGACCGAGCAATGGAGCGCGCGCGCGTGGGGAGATCCATACTGGCGTTCGAGCCGGTCGAGCGTCGGGCCGCCGGTGAAGGACAGATACAGGTCGTAGCGGGGAATCTGACGCGTGGCGAGGTACTCCGCGCCGCCGGCTGCAAGCCGCGCGAGGGTCACCGGTGTATCGATGTCGTAGAACGCCGTGAGCCCGCCGGCGGTGCGCAGCACGAGATCGCCAACCTCGATTCCTTCGGGCACGTACGATCCGACGATCGCGAGATCCGCCTCGTGCAAGTCCGCCGCGGCCTTCTCCGCCAGCTCCGCGAGGCTCTCGTAGATGACCGCGCGGCAATACGGCGGCTCCGGCAGGTCGCGATTGTCCGCGTACCACGGAAGGTTGCGCTCGAAAAACACGATCTCGTGCCCGCGGCGCGCAAGCGCACGCACGAGCGCGCGATACGTCGTCGCGTGGCCGTTGCCCCACGACGAGGTGATCGACAGCCCACAGATGGCAATCTTCATACGGTTCGTACGCTCCCGGTTCCGGCGCGCGACGAGGTCGGCTCCTCTCCGTCCCGCTGCGACACCGTCGCGACGATGTCGAGCAGCTCGTCGACGCGGTGCGCGCACGTATGGCGCTCGAGCACGGTGCGGTGGCCGTGCTGCGCGATCGCGGACGCGAAGTCCGAGTCTTGCAGCAGTCGCGCCATCGCGCTTCGCATCTCGCCCGGCGTGCGCACCATCAGAAAATCTCCCCCCGCGGTGAAGAGGCCTTCGCAGTCGTCCCACGAGCAGGACACGAGCGGAATCCCGCACGCGAGCGCCTCGAAGACCCGAATGGTGGGAATGCCCGGGAGCGCCTCGACGTACGGCCGCCGTGGAATGTGAACGGTGAGCCGGAACTGCGCGTAGACCTCGGGCGCGCGGTAATTCGGGAGCCATCCCCGGTAGTCGACGCCTGCGTCCGCAAGCTCGCGACGCGCACCCTCGGGGTACCGGACGCCATGGACGCACGTGCTCAGCCGCAGCGCGCGCGCGGGCTCGATCAGGAACTGCCGGATCTCCGCCGACCGCTCGTCGTCGCCCCAGTTGCCGATCCACACAAGATCACCGGTCTTGTCGGCCTCGAGCGGATGGAAGACGCGCGGATCCGCCGCCTCGTGCCACGTCCACGCACGGCGCGACCAGCCGTTCTCGACGTAGCGCTCGCGGATGACTTCACCAAAGGCGAGGACGCCGTCGTAGTCCTCCAGCGCGTAGCTGGCCATCTCGTCCGGTTCGGTGACCGATCGATGATGCGTATCGTGAAACAGCAGCGCGAAGCGGCCGCCCCTCCTTCGCATGTGGCCGATGCGCTCCACGAGATCGTGGCTGTTCCACTCGTGGACGATGACCACATCCGCCCCGTCGAGCGCGTCCTCCAGGTCCAGCGACGAGGCGTCGTAGCGTGTAGACCGGAGCGTGGGATAGCTCGCACGGTACGCATCCACGGCCTTCGGGCCTGCCTCGAGGACGAGATTCTGCACGCTCCACGCGTCGCGCGGCTCGAACGCTCGAAGCTCGTGCCCGCGGTCGATCAACTCGGACGCGACGCCGCGCAGGAAATGCGCGTTCCCGTGGTTCCAGTCCGATGCGAGCGAGTGGCAGAACAACACGAAGCGCATCAGACGCCAGGCCTTCCGGAGACGTCGGTCAATTGCGTCGCCAGGTCGCGATAAAGCGCGCTGGTCTCGAGCAGCGCCTCGTGCCCGCCAATCGCGACGATGCGGCCGCGGTCCATCACGACAATGCGGTCCGCGTTCCGGACGGTCGACAGCCGATGGGCTACGACGAACGTCGTTCGCCCCTTGCGCAGCTTCTCGAGGCCGGCGAACACCTCGCGCTCGCTGAGTGTGTCGAGGGCGGCCGTGGGCTCGTCGAGAATCAGGATTGGCGCGTCCTTCAGGAACGCGCGCGCCATGCTCATGCGCTGGCGCTGCCCGCCCGACAGCGTGAACCCGCCCGTGCCGAGTTCGCTTGCGTAGCCTTCGTCCAGCTCGATGATGAAGTCGTGCGCATGTGCGTTGATCGCCGCCTGCTGCACGTCCACCGGGCTGGCGTCGAGGCGCCCGTAGCGCAGGTTGTCGAAGACGGTGCCCGACATCACGATCGCATCCTGCATCACGATCGACACCTGTTCGCGCAGATCCCTCAGGCGCAGGGTCCTGAGGTCGATCCCGTCGATCAGCACGCGTCCGGACGACGGCTCGTAGAACCGCGGGATCAGGCTGACGAGCGTCGTTTTGCCCGCGCCGGAGGGCCCGACGAGCGCCACCAGTTCCCCCGCGTGCACCGTCAGGTTGACGTCGCTCAGCACCGGACGGTTCTCGTACGAGAACCACACGTGCTCGAACGTGACCTTTCCCGTGAACCTCATCGTCTGGCGTCGATCGCGCTGATCGATCGGCTCCGGCATGATCGCGAGCGTCTCGCGGACGCGGCCCGCGCTGACGAGCGCCTGGTGAATCGTCCCCGCCGTGTTCGCGATCCCAGCCAGCGGCCCATAGACGAAGCCGAGATACGCGAGCGCCACGAGGAGCGTTCCGACGGTCAGCGAGCCGCGCAACACCAGCAGGCCGCCGACGATGATCACGAGCGTGCTGCCGATCACCGTCAGGGTCCCGACGACGAGCGAAAAGACTGCTTCGGCGGTCGACAGGCCCACCCGCGCGCGCATCGCTTCCTCGGTCTCGCGCGAGAAGCGTGCGCTCTCGTACGGCTCGCGCGCGAAGCTCTTGATCAACCGGATTGCAGCGAAGCTCTCGTGCAGCCGCGCCGTGAGCCGCGACTCGAGCTGCTTCGTGCGCTCGGCGCCTGGACGGAGCCGCCGGCCGGCCCAGCGAATCCAGACCAGCATGAACGGCACGACCGAGAGCGAGACCAGCGCAAGCGAGACGTTGATCTTCATCAGGATCCCGAACATCAGGACGAGCGTCACGGCGGAGAAGGTCATCGGGAAGACGCCGCGCAGCAGCATCTGCTCCAACGAGGCGGCATCCGCCTCGAGCCGGTGGACGGCGTCACCGACGGGCATCCGCGAGTGATGGCGCAAGGCAAGGCCCTGCAGGTGATCGAACAGCTCCTGGCGCAGGTCACGCGTCAGAAGATGTCCCGTCACGCTGAAGAGCCGCGTATGCGCCATCAACACCGCCTGGTGGGCGAACTGAATCAGAATCCCTGCCACGGCAATCGCGATCAGCATCGAGGCGCGGCTGCCGGGCACGAGCCCCGGAAGCCGGAGCACCCATGCCGCGGGCGGCATCGGCCCGAGCGCCTGATCGACGATGGCTTTCATGGGCCAGGGCAGCAGGACGCGCAGCGCCACCTCGACCACCGACAGCGTGGCCAGCAGTGCCACGCGCCCGCGGTACGGCTTCAGGTGTTCAATCGCCCAGGTAAGCACCCGGAGCCCGGCTCACAATCGCGCCTCTTTCAGGAAGCGCTCCTCGCCCAGCAGCGCCACGGCCTCGCGATAGCCGCGCACCGTCCCGACGTCCACGTACGACTCTCCCTCCGGCACGCCCAGCGCGCGGCCTCCTTGCGCGATCCACGCGTTCACCAGCGTCCCCACGTACTCGTCGCGGCACTCGCGCGCGCGCCAGAGATCGAACAGCTCGCGGAGGACCGACCCCGGCATCTTGAACGCGCCCCAGATCCAATGCGATGCCGCGCCGGTGCGCTTCACCTGGATCTCCTGCACCCGCCACGCGGCATCGCACACGACCGCGTCGAATAGTTCCGGACGCTCCACCGGGAACAGCAGGAACGACAGTTCCTCGTCCGGGAGCCGAGCGAGCGCGTCCTCCGGAAACCAGATCGTGTCGGGCAGCCCGATCAACACCTGATCGTCCGGCGCGATGAGCGGAAGCGCACGGAAGATCGCGTCGCACAGCCCCGACGCGTGCGGCTGCACGCTGTAGAAGACGGTGGCGGAGAACACCCCGCCGCCGTAGTACTCCAGGATGTCGGACTTGCCCGGAGAGATGACGAAGCACAGCTTGTCGGCGCCCCCGAGCACGAGGCGCTCGACGAGGTACTCGCTCACAGCACGCGGACGCTCGCGATCGCCATCGCGGCGGCTCCCGACAGGGAGCAGCTCCTTCGAGAACGCCAGCGGCTGCATGCGGCTTCCCTGACCGGCAGCAGGAATTATTCCCCACATGATCGAATCCCTAATCGCTAATCCTCAATCCTCAATCAACAATCCGCAATCCTCAATCCGGACCCCGGATCCCGGATCGCGGATCCCGAATCCCGGACTCCGACGCCCGCGAGGCCGGCATCGGTCGTAGCCGCACCGACGCCGCTCAGAATGTCCTCCAATTGGCGCGCGCGCGTATCGGCCGTATGTTGGGCCAGCGTGCGCTCGCGCGCGGCGTGTCCGATCCGCGCGCGCTCCTCGTCGGACAGATCGAGCGCGTGCAGCACGTCCTCCGTACCGCGGGCGATGTAGATTTCGCGGCCCGGCTCGAAGAAGGTATCGAGCCCATCCCAGGTGTCGCTCACGACCGGCGTCGAACACGCGGCAGCTTCGAACAGCCGTCCGGACGGACAGAAGCCCATCTCGGCCATCGGCCCGCGCGTGATGTTCAGCGTCCAGCCCGACGAACAATAGAAAGCCGGATGATCGGGCGGCGGCATGTGGCGCAGATAGTAGATGTTCGGCGTCCACGGAAAGTCGATCGGATACATCGATCCCGCGATCGCGAAGCGCCGGTCCGGACGCCGCCGGGCCGGCTCGATCAGGAGGCGGTCCAGCGCGTCCTGCCGATCGGTCGCGAACGTTCCCAGGTACGACAAGTCGAACAACCGGTCGGGATCCGGCGCCACCGGGCGATGAACGTCGGGATCGACGCTGCCGTAGAGCGGCGCGACCGCTCGCGCACCCAGCTGTTCTCGAAGCGCATCGAGCGCGCCCCCGCCCGTGAAGCTCAGGACGAGGTCGAACGGCGCGAAGCCGCCCTGCGGAATGTAGTCGACACGCTCCCCGCGCGCGAGGCGATCGAGCGTCACCGGGGTATCGAGGTCGTAGAACACCTTCAGGGCCGCCGGCGAGTCGAGCACGAGATCGCTGGCCGTTTGAGCGTCCGGACAGTACGACGTCACCATCGCCACGTCTGCGTGCGCGACCGCCTCGCGGGCCGACGAGATCGTGTCCTCCCAGGCCTCATACAGCCGCAGATCGCAGCCCGCCGGCATCGTCGCGTCGCGGTGCGCGGCATAGTACGGCACGTCGCGCTCGAAGAAGGTGACGCGATGGCCGCGGACGCCGAGCGCGCGGCAGAGGCCTCGCCAGATCGTCGCGTGCCCGTTGCCCCAGGACGAGCTGATCGTCAGGCCAAAGACGACGATGTTCATGCGGCCACGCGGGCGCCGAGCAACGCTTCGAGCTGCATGGCACGATGATCGTACGTATGTTCCGCGCAGACGCGCCGTCGCGCTGCCTCGCCCACGTCCCGTGCGCGCGCAGGGTCGAGCGCGGCAACGTGTGCGGCCACGGCGCCGCCCGAGTCCGCAACGAGCACCTCGCGTCCCGGTTCCAGGAACAGCTCCATACCGACCCAGGCGTCGCTGATCAGACACGCGCCGGCGCCGGCCGCTTCGAAGACGCGCGTTGCCGGCGAGAATCCGTACCGCGCCATGCTGTCGCGGCTGATGTTGAGGACCGCGCGCGGCGTGCAGTTGAACGCGTTGTGATCGCGCGTGTAGACGTGGCCGACATACCGCACGTTGGGCGGCATCGGCTTGTCGTGCCATCCGTTCCCGCCGAGGAGGAACGTCTCGCCCGGCAGCGCCGAGGCCGCCGCGAGGAAGAACTCCTCGACCCGCGCCTCGCGATCGGGGAGCCGGTTGCCGAGAAACCCGAGCGTCGCGTCGAAGCGCAGGTCTGGCGCGACCGGATGGTGCGTCGAGACGTCGAGCGCGTTGTAGATCGGCACGCACATGCGCGCCCCGACCGCGGTGTAACCGCGGACGACGGGATCGCCGCCGCCGTACGTCAGCACGAGATCGTACTGCGGCACGAGCGCGCGAAACGGATCGTCGCGGTTCTGCTCGAGGCGATCGAGTGTCGCCGGCGCATCGACGTCCCAGAAGATCGCCGTCGCGTTCGGGGCCCGCACGTCGAGGACGGCGCGTTCCAGCACAGCGTCGAAAACGCCAACGCCGCTCGTCTTCACGATGATGTCGGCGTCACGAGCGCTGTCGAGGGCGCGATGCACGCCGTCCTCGTCGGCGGGGTATACGCGGATGCGCGCCCAGTCCGGATCCGGAATGTCGCGGTGCTGCTGGCGATCGTAGGCGTCCGGCTCGTAGAAGGTCACCTCGAACCCGCGCGCGTGCAGGGCGCGGACGATGCCGCGGTAGTACGTTGCCGCGCCGTTCCAGTACGCCGACACCAGGCTCGAGCCAAAGAACGCAATCCGCGGTCGTGTCATTCAGGTTCTCTCCGAAAGGGCCGCCCTAGGGTCGTGGCGCGGCCCTGCCAGGGCCGCGATCTCCTCGTACACACCAGCGTACGCCGACGCCATGCGCTCGACGGTGAACCCCTTCGAGCGCTCGTGGGCACGCGCGGCCAGGTCCCTGCGAAGGGCGGCATCGTCGATCAATTCGTCGATCGCGCGAACCAGCGCGTCTCCGTCGTCCGGGTGGACGAACGCGGCGGCGCCGTCCCAGTTCTCGCGCAGGCTGGCTATGTCGCCGAGCACGAGCGCGCAGCCCGCGGACGCCGCTTCGAGGACGGACAGGCCGAACGGCTCGTATCGCGCCGGCAGCACGTAAATTGCCGCACGAGCGAACCACTCGTTCATCTCTCCTGCGGAGAGGCGTCCCAGATACCGGACGGCGTTGCTCGATCGACACTCGGCGCCACCGCTGTCGCCAGCGACATACACCGGCCAGCGCAATCGCGGCGCGGCCCGGCAAAGCGCGTCGATGTTCTTGGCCTGGTCCCAAATCCGGCCTGCACTGAAGATGAATTCGCGGCTGCGACTTCCGCGGCTGGAACTTCCGCCTTCAGGCGGAAGAGACGCGGCCCTCCCATTCGGAATCACTCTGCCGTTCGGCACCGCGCCATACTCCTGCTGCAGGGCATCGAGCATCGCGCGCGTCGGCGCGACGACGATCGCCGCTCCGGCGAGGCCATCGCGCACGCGCTCGCGATACGTGTGCCACGAGGATGGCGCGGCGCCTCCATGAACACCGCGCCACCAGGACGCAACGCACGAATGAGCCGCGACGACGACCGGCGCACGCCATGGCAGCATGCCGTGGCAGTATCCGTTCAAGTGCACGACGTCGGGGCGCCACTCGTTTTCGAGAGCCAGCAGCCACCCGGCCGCCGCGTCGACGTCGGGCCACGGATCGTCCATCCATTCGAGCGCGAAGTCCCCTTCGCGCACGTCAATCCCTCGCCGGGCGGCCTCGCCGTGCTGGTCAGCGGACAGCCGCGGCCCCATCGTCGCAATCGTGACGGTGATGCCGCGGACGCGGAGTCCGCAGGCGAGATCGAGCGCATACGTCCACACGCCTCCGACACCGTCGGCGGTCATGAGGACGCGACCGACGCACATCAATGCAGCTCCAGTTCCGACAGCGGCCGCGGCCGGGCGTCCTGGATGTCGCTGAACTCTTCGAAGCGCGAGAGGTAGTGCTCCATGGCGCGCTCCCACGCGTTGTCGTCAGGCGCGCCCCACCGGCGCGTGTAGTCGGGCGAGCCCGGATACGGGAACATCGGCACCGGCTTGTTCGCCCACACACCGAACCCCTGCAGGTGCTCCCGCCAGGCTTCGACATCCGCGGGATCGTCGCTGCCCGACTCCAGCAGGTTCGCCTGCACGAACGGCACGCGGCCGCGGGCGTAGACGAGCCGTTCGGCAAGCTGCTCCGTCGTCAGGCGACTGCCCTTGTCGAGCAGATTGCGTCCTTCGACGGTGATGCTCTCGACGCCGGCTTCGATCGACACGCAACCTGCCCGGCCGAGGAGATCGATCATCGCGTGGTTCCAGAGGTCGATGCGCGTCTGCACGCCGAACACGAAGGGCCGATCGACGAATGCCTCGAGCAGCTCCCGATTGGGCAGGAAGATTTCGTCGATGAAGTACACGTAGCCGACGCCCAGCGCGAGCAGCGCGTCCAGCTCTTCGAGGATCGTTGCCACGGGACGCTTCCGGTAGTCGTTCCGGAAGTTGTCCTTCGCGCAGAACGAGCAGTGGTACGGACACCCGCGCGAGACTTCCATCTCCGCACCAGGACTGTCCGGCTCTCGATCGAACCGATGGTGATGGTGGCGGTGGCGTGCGACGTCTTCACGCGTCCATCGGAGCGCCGGCAGTGATGCCATGTCGACGGCATGGGGCGTGCCCTGCACCCGCAGGCCGCCATGGACGACATACGCAAGCGACTCGATGCGCTCCCATGCCGCGCGAGGAGACGCCAGCTTCGGCAGGATGTCCTCACACTCGCCGAGGACGGCGACGTCGGCGTCCAGCTTGCGAAGCGCCGCGCCTGGCGTCGTCGATGCGTGCGGCCCGACGACGACGGTCAGCGGGCGCCGCGACAGCTTCGATCGAATGGCGCGGAGGGTGCGCTGCGGAATCCTCAGCTCCGGCGGCGCACACCGCCAGAACAGGTAACTCGGCGCGGTCGTGACGACGAGCACGTCCGGCGCGAACCGGGCGATGTCCGCCGCAAGGCGATCCTCGCCGAGCGCATGCAACTGGCCGTCGGCGACGAGCACGTCGTGGCCTTCGGCTTCGAGCAGTGCGCGCGAATAGCCGTACTCGAGCGGCAGGTGCGGCTCGCGGCACCCGAAATAGATGCTGCCGTCGAACTGCCAGTTCGGGTTCACGAGCGCGAATCTCATGACGCGACCCTGCCCGCGGCCGCTATACGCGGTTCGACGACGTCGCTGGCGACGAGCCAGGAGAGCAGCCGCTCGACACCTTGTCTGACGGTCACGCGAGGCGCCCACCCCGTGAGGCGCTCGAACTTGGACGTGCTCGACACGTAGTACCGCTGATCTGCCGGCCGCCACGGCTCGATCGCGAACGTCGGGCGCTCGCCGGTGAGATCCGCGATGAGATCCATCAGCTCGACGAGGCTGATCGTGTTCGACGGACCGCCGCCGATGTTGAACGCGTCGCCCGCCGTATCTTCGATCCGTTCGTGCGCGAGCAGCATAGCGTCCACGAGATCCTCGACGAAGAGGACGTCACGCACCTGCAGGCCGTCGCCGTACAGCGTCAGCGGGCGGCGGCGGAGCGCCTGAATGAGGAAGTGCGCCACCCAGCCCTGGTCTTCGGTCCCGAACTGGTGCGGTCCGTAGATGCAGCTCATTCGGAAGACGGTGGCCGGAACGCCGAACGTGCGCGCGTAGTCGAGCACGTACTGCTCCGCCGCGCCCTTCGAACAGCCGTACGGACTGTGGAAATCGAGCGGACGCGCTTCGCTTATTCCGCCAAGCACGAGCCGCTCCTCTTCCGGCTCGTAGCGCGAGCCCCGGCGGCGCAGGCGCACGTCGTCGAGATCGCCGTAGACCTTGTTCGTCGACGTGAACAGCAAGGTCGGCGGCGCGTCGGCCGCGCGAATTGCTTCGAGGAGGTTCAGCGTGCCGCGCGCGTTGACCTCGAAGTCGAGGAACGGGTCCGTCAGGCTGGTCGTGACGGCCACTTGTGCCGCGAAATGAAATACCTGGTCGACGCCGCGAACCGCGCGCCGGAGCGCCGCTTCATCGCGGACGTCGCCGCGGACGAACTCGACGCGCTCACCATGCCGCGCCTGGATCCAGCGCAGGTTCTGCTCGACCCCCGCGCGCGACAGGTTGTCGAACAGCCGCACGCGCCGTCCCTTGCGCAGCAGGCGATCGGCGACGTTGGTCGCCACGAAGCCGGCGCCCCCGGTGATGAGCGACGTGCCGGTAGAGGCCGGAACACGAATGGGGCGGGTCATACCGTGAGCCCCCGCGCGGCCAGCTCCTGGCTGGCTTCGTCGACGCGATCCTCGGCCGCCTGATTTTGCAGCCACTCGGCCAGCTCCACGAGCCCGTCTTCGAGCATCACCTTCGGGTCGTAGCCCAGCACCTCGCGTGCCTCGGAGATCTCCGCAAAGCAATGACGGATGTCCCCGACGCGATACTTGCCGCATATCTCAGGCGCGGCGCGCTTCCCGAGAATCCCCGCCAGCATGTCGGCCACCTGGCGCACGGTGTAGGACTGGCCGCTGCCGACGTTCAGCGCGCGTCCATCGGCGCTCGGCGACTCCAGCGCGAGACGGCACGCCTGCGCGATGTCGTACACGCTGACGAAGTCGCGGCGCTGCTGGCCGTCTTCGAAGATGAGCGGCGCGTTGCCGTTCATCAGGCGCGACGCGAAGATCGCGAGGACGCCGGTGTACGGGTTCGAGAGCGCCTGGCGCGTTCCGAACACGTTGAAGAACCGCAGCGCGACCGTGGGGATGCGATACGCGCGCCCGAGCATCAGGCACATGCGCTCCTGGTCGAACTTCGAGAGCGCGTACACGGACGACAGCGACGGCGATTTCGACTCCGGCGTCGCGACAGGCGTCAGCGCTCCCCCCGTCTCGTCGTACAGCTCCCATTCGCCGCGGCGCAGCTGCTCGAGCGGACGCTCACGCACTTCGCGGCTCGTGCCGTCGGCGGCCTGATACAACCCCTCGCCGTAGAGGCTCATGCTCGACGCGACAATCAACCGCTGGACGGGGCGCTTCACCAGCGCCTGGAGGAGCACCGCGGTACCGAGGTTGTTCACCGACGTGTAGTGTTCGATCTCGTACATGCTCTGGCCGACACCGACCGCGGCGGCGAGATGAAACACGGCGTCAATGCCTTCGAGCGCGCGGCGCACGGCGGCGGCATCGCGCACGTCGCCGCGCTGCAGCTCGACGTCGGCGTTGAGATAACGTGGGCGCGCGGCATCGGCGCCGTGCACCTGCGGATCGAGACTGTCGAGCGCGCGAACGCGATGGCCGCGCTGCAGGAGTTCGTCCGCGAGGTGCGATCCGATGAAGCCCGCGCCGCCCGTTATCAGAATTTTCATGAACCCTCGTCCTTTCGCGCCGGCCAACGGTGGTGTCCGGCTTGCTTACGGGAATGAACGTCGGAAGGTAAGTAGCAAAGCAGGTTCCAGTTTTCCGGCTCATGCGCATAACGTCAGCCGCTCTCAGCGTCATATGCGCATCTGCGCGTATCGCGATATGAAGACTCTGTCGACTGAGCGCATGAATTTGATCGCGAACCGCGCCCGGGCGCTCGGCGATCCGACGCGCGTGCGCATCCTCTCCGTGCTGGAAAACGGCGAACAGGCGGTCGGCCAGATAGCAGCGGCGGCGGACACGCGGCAGTCCACAGCATCCAAGCACCTGCAGGTGCTCTTTCACGCGGGGCTCGTGCAGCGACGGCGGGATGCGAGCGCGGTGTTCTACTGGCTCAGTTCGGCCGAACTGCTGCGGTGGTGCCGTTTCCTGGCGACGCGGAAGCTCGAGGTGGCGGGGAAACGGCGCTGACGTGCCGTATGATTTTGTTGCAGACTCAGGTGTGCTGCCTTACAGCGCGGCCGTTCGGCAACCGCTGACGTGGAACGTACGACCGTCTTCCTCATCCGCCACGGGTTGACCGACGCCGTCGGCAGACATCTCGTGTCCCGGACGCCCGGCATTCACCTCAATTCCGACGGACGCGCGCAGGCCGAACGCGTTCGCGATCGGCTCGCGTCGCGTCGCGTGGACGCGATCTACTCGAGCCCGATCGAGCGCGCGTTCGAAAGCGCGGAACCACTCGCCGCCTCTCGCTCGCTGCCGATCACGATTGCCGAAGGCCTGATCGAAGTGGATTTCGGTGAGTGGACCGGCCTGAACTTCGAGGATCTCGCCGGACGCAGCGACTGGCGGCGCTTCAACGATGCGCGCTCCACCGCCGTCGTGCCCGGCGGCGAGCGCCCCTCAGACGTCCAATTACGCATCGTCACCACGCTCGACGATCTCCGGAAACGCCACGCAGGCGAGTCGATCGCTGTCGTGAGCCACGCAGACGTGATCAGGAGCGCGGTGCTTCACGTCGCGCGCACATCGCTCGACCATTGGTATGGCTTCGAGATCAGCCCCGGGTCGATTACGACGATTACGTACGAAGTGAATGGTGTTGCCCGCCTGTTGGGCGTCAACGAAGTACCGTGACGGATGTTGGAGGTTGGAGGTTCGTAGTTGGAGGCTGGTAGCTGGAGGCGGGAGGTTGGCTTGCCCGCCGTAGCGCCAAGCACGCAGGCGGGAGCGCCCGGGGCCCGAGCGAGGCGGCAGCGTGAAACGCGGCGCAGCCGCCGCCGAGCGCTGCCAAAGAAAGGTTGGTGGTTGGTTTGCATGACCCCATCCGCGATGCGGACGTCCCTGCGTGTCGCGCTGGCTGTCGGTGTGATTGCAGCAGCCTCTGTGACCGGTAGTTGTCAGAAGCAGACGCTCGACACCTCGCGGCCCGGATCCGCGCGGGCCCTCAACGGCAAGCTCAGCGAGCCCGATCTCCTCAAGGCCCAGGCTGACGATGGGCAGTGGGTGATGCCCGCGAAGAACTACGCGTCCACCCGATTCAGCGGTCTCGAGGAGATCAATACCGGCAACGTCCGCCAGATGGGTGTCGCGTGGACCTTCTCGACGGGCATGGTCGCCGGCCACGAAGCCGCCCCCCTCGTCGTCGGCGACACGATGTATCTCGTGACGCCGTTCCCCAACATTGTTTACGCGTTCGATCTGACGAAGCCCGGCGCGCCGCTTCGATGGCAGTACGACCCGAAGCCGCTCGGCGCGTCGAAGGGCGTGGCGTGCTGCGACGTGGTCAGCCGCGGCGTCGCGTACTTCAACGGCAGCGTGTTCCTCAACACGCTCGACGGACGAACGATCGCGATCGACGCGCAGACGGGTCAGCCCAAGTGGATCACGCCCCTTGCGGACATCAACAAGGGGGAGACCATCACGATGGCGCCGCTCGTCGTCAAGGGCAAGGTCCTCGTCGGCAACAGCGGGGGGGAGTTCGGTGTCCGGGGATGGCTGACCGCGCTCGACGCCGACTCGGGGAAGGTCGCGTGGCGCGCATACAGCACAGGTCCCGACAAGGACGTCCTGATTGGACCGTCCTTCAAGCCGCACTATGACCAGTACCGCGGAAAGGATCTGGGGCTTTCGACCTGGCCCGGCGAAGCGTGGCGTATCGGCGGCGGCACCGTGTGGGGGTGGATCAGCTTCGACCCGGATCTCAATCTCATCTACTACGGCACGGCGAACCCCGGGCCGTGGAATGCCGATCAGCGCCCCGGAGACAACCTGTGGACGGCCGGCATGTTCGCGCGCGATCCCGATACCGGCGAGGCTCGATGGTTCTATCAAACGAGCCCGCACGATCTGTTCGATCACGACGGCGTCAACGAGGTGATCCTGGCGGATCTGCAGATGGGCGGTCAGACTCGGAAAGTGCTGATGCGCGCGGATCGCAACGGGCTCTTCTACGTCATCGATCGCACGACCGGTGAAGTGCTCTCGGCGACGCCGTACGGCTACGTGAACTCGAATCGCGGCGTCGACATGAAGACCGGCAAGCTGATTCCTGTTCCAGAAAAGGCCGTCAAGCAAGGCGTCGTCACGCGCGACATCTGCCCGGCCGCGCCCGGCATGAAGGACTGGCAGCCGATGTCGTTCTCCCCGCGGACGGGTTACGTCTACATCCCGCATCAGAACCTGTGCATGGACTCGGAAGGCATGTCCGCCAGCTACATTGCGGGCACGCCCTACGTCGGTGCGAGCGTGGTGTACAAGGCCGGGCCGGGCGGAAATCGCGGAGAAATGTCGGCGTGGGATCCCGTTGCAGCCAAGCCGGTATGGGCCGTCAAAGAGAATTTTCCCGTCTGGAGTGGATCACTCGCCACCGCGGGGGACGTTGTCTTCTACGGGACGATGGATGGATGGTTCAAGGCGCTCAACGCGAAGACGGGCGATCTGTTGTGGCAGTTCAAGGTGGGCTCCGGCGTCATCGGTCAGCCCGTCGCGTACAAAGGCCCTGACGGCCACGAGTACATCGCCGTGCTCGCCGGCGTCGGGGGATGGCCGGGCGCGATCGTCACTGCCGATCTCGACGTGCGCGATGCCACGGCCGCCAACGGCTGGGGAGGCGCGCTCGGCGATCTGAAGTCCGCGACGACTCGCGGCGGCATCCTGTACGTGTTCTCCATCGGAGGGACGCACTGATGCTGCGCGGTGCCGCGTGGGCCGTGCTCGTCGCTCTCGGCGTCACCGCCTGCGGCGGGGCCGCACCCGCGCCCGCATTCCGCGTCTGCGCCGACCCAAACAACCTGCCCTACTCCAATCGCGACGGCCAGGGCTTCGAGAACCGGATCGCACAGCTTCTCGCAGACGACAGCGGGGGAACCGTCGAGTACACCTGGTGGGCGCAGCGGCGCGGATTCCTTCGGAACACGCTCGCCGCCGATTCGTGCGACATCGTCATCGGCATGCCCACGTCCGCCGAGCGCGTCTTGACGACGCGTCCGTACTATCGATCGAGCTACGTCTTCGTCGACCGGCGCGAGCGCGGGCTGCAGCTCGCCTCGCTCGACGATCCGCGCCTCCGCCGCCTGAAGATCGGCGTGCAGATGATCGGCGACGACTTCACGAACAGTCCTCCCGCGCACGCGCTCTCGAATCGCGGGCTCGTGAACAACGTCGTCGGGTTTCCGGTGTACGGCGACTACTCGCAGCCGGCGCCGCTCGCCGGGATCGTGAGCGCGGTCGATCGAGGCGATATCGATGCCGCGATCGTCTGGGGCCCGCCGGCAGGGTATTTCGCAAAGTCGAGCCACAACCCGCTCGAGGTGACGCCCGTGTCGCCGCACGCCGACGCGCCGTCGCTCCCCTTCGTGTTCGACATCTCCATGGCCGTCCGCCCGGACGATCGCGCGCGCCGCGATCGGCTCGACGAGTTCATCGTCCGGCGTCGCGCCGACATCGACTCCATCCTGGACGCTTACGGCGTTCCTCGGGTCGATGCGCGACAGGAGACAGCGCAGTGAAGCGAATCGTCGTATGCGTGGCGTTTGCGATCGCTGCGACAGCGTGCGAACGCGAAGCGCGCCGCTATCACGAGCTGCCTGCCGCGGCGAACCGGGAGACTGCCGTGCGCGTCACGTCGCTTCAGCCCGGATCGCCGGAGCAGCAGGCCGAGGTGAAGAGCCCCTATCAAGGGAACGCGTGGGGCATGGGCGAAGGGAAACGCCTGTATTCGCAGTTCAACTGCGCCGGCTGTCATGGCCTGAACGGCGGCGGCGCGATCGGTCCGGCGCTGATGGACGACAAGTGGATCTACGGCAGCAGGCCGGACCAGATCTACGCAACGATCTCGCAGGGCCGGCCGGACGGGATGCCGGCGTTCGGCGGACACATTCCGGCCCAGCAGATCTGGCAGCTCGTCGCGTACGTCGAATCGATGGGCGGCCTGGTGAATCCGAAGAATGCGCCGGGCAGGAACGACGATCAGAGCGCAGCCCTCTCCGAGAACCGTCAGGCGCCGCAGAACCCGGTCCAGACGGGGCACCGCTGATGCCGCACATCCAGTCGGTCCTCTCTCCGTCGGGCATTCAGGCGGCGCGCATCAACCATGTGTGGTGGGTGATGCTGATCGTCTGCACGGTCGTGTGGGTGCTCGTCGCGGGGGCGACGCTGCTCGCGGTCGCTCGCGGGCGAAAGGCCGCGTCCACGGCAACCGACGGACAACTGACGTTCATCGTGGGCATCGCCGCCGCTGTCACGATCGTCGTCTTGATCGGCCTGCTGTTCGACACAATCGTCATCGGCCGCTCGCTCGAAACGATTCGTACGGCCGACGCGCTCCGGATCCAGGTCAAGGGGTACCAGTGGTGGTGGGACGTCCAGTACGAGAATCCTGTTGCCGGCCTTCGCGTCACGACCGCAAACGAACTGCACATCCCTGTCGGCCGGCCGGTCGCGATCGACCTGCTCTCGTCCGACGTGATCCACAGCTTCTGGGTGCCGAACCTGCAGGGAAAGATCGATCTGGTGCCGGGGCGCAAGAACGAGCTGTGGCTTCAGGCCGACAAGCCCGGAATCTATCGCGGCCAGTGCGCTGAATACTGCGGGGCTCAGCACGCGCACATGGCGCTCCTGGTGACCGCGGAATCCGAAGAACAGTTTCAGCGCTGGCTCACCGCGAATCGCGCGAGCGCTCCCCCCCCGCAGACGCCGGAACAGGTCCGCGGGCGCGACGTCGTCGAGCGCGGGCCCTGTGCGATGTGCCACGCCGTGCAAGGCACATCCGCCGGGGCGCATATGGGGCCGGATCTCACGCACGTCGCATCGCGCAGCACGCTCGGCGCGGGAACGGTGCCGAACACGCGCGGATACCTCGCCGGCTGGATCATGGATCCGCAGCACATCAAGCCGGGCAATCACATGCCGCCCACGGGCCTCGGCGACGAGGAACTGCAGGCCGTCCTCGCGTATCTGGAGACGTTGAAATGAGCGTACGTCCGGAGGCGTACGACAAGTCGCATCTGAGCGGCCGGCCGGTTCTGGTCGAAGACGACCCGCGCCTTCAGGCGGATGCGCTCGCGCGCGAGCACGCGGAGCTGTCGCGCACGTGGGCGTGCGCGCGCGGGTTCGTCGGCTGGCTCTCGGAAGTCGATCACAAGGCGATTGGCCGCCGCTTCCTCGTGACGGCGTTCGTCTGGTTCGTGCTCGGCGGCTTCCTCGCCGCCGCAATGCGGATCCAGCTCTCGCGGCCCGACAACACCTTTCTCGGCCCCGATCTCTACAACCAGATCTTCACCATGCACGGCACGACGATGATGTTCCTGTTCGCCGTGCCGGTGATGCTGGCGATGGGGATCTATCTGGTGCCGCTGATGGTCGGCGCCAGGGCGATCGCGCTGCCACGGCTGGTCGCCTACGGGTACTGGATGTTCCTGTTTGGCGGGATCTTTCTCTATACGATGTTCGCCATCAACACCGGCCCCGACAACGGCTGGTTCAGCTACGTGCCGCTCGCCGGTCCCGAGTTCGGCTACGGCAAGCGGGCGGACACCTGGGCGCAGCTCATCACGTTCAGCGAGCTGTCCTCGCTCGTGATTGCGACCGCGCTCATCTGCACCATCTTCAAGCTGCGCACGCCGGGCATGTCGCTCAACCGGATGCCGCTCTTCGTGTGGTCGATGCTCGTCGTGTCGATCATGATCCTCTTCGCGATGCCCGCGGTGATGGTCTCAAGCACGTCCCTCATCCTGGATCGGCTCATCGGCACGCATTTCTTCAATCAGGCCGAAGGCGGCGACCCGATCCTCTGGCAGCACCTCTTCTGGTTCTTCGGGCACCCGGAGGTCTACATCATCTTCCTCCCGGCGCTCGGGATGATGTCGCACATCATCTCGACGTTCACCGGACGGCCGGTGTTCGGGTACCTCGCGCTGGTGCTGTCGCTCATCGCGACGGCGTTCATCGGGTTCGGCGTCTGGGTCCATCACATGTTCGCGACGGGGCTGCCGCAGCTCGGCACCAGCTTCTTCACGGCCGCGAGCATCATGATCGTGGTGCCGACCGGCATCCAGACGTTCTGCTGGATCGCGACCGTCTGGACCGCGCGGCGCCTCCGCCTCACCACGCCGATGCTGTACGTCCTGTCGTGGTTCTTCATCTTCATCATCGGCGGGCTCACCGGCGTGATGCTCGCCTCGGTTCCGCTCGATCGCCAGGTTCACGACACCTTCTTCGTCGTCGCACACTTTCATTACGTCCTCATCGGAGGATCGATCTTTCCCCTCCTCGGCGCCGTTCACTTCTGGTTCCCGAAATTCACGGGACGGATGCTCAGCGAAGCGCTCGGGAAGACCGCGTTCTGGCTGCTTTTCGTGGGATTCAACCTGACCTTCTTCCCGATGCACCTGCTCGGCCTCGAAGGCATGCCGCGGCGGGTCTACACATACCCGACGGCCATGGGTTGGGGCGGCATGAACCTGCTCGCGAGCATCGGGGCCGCGGTCATGGCGGTCTCGCTCATCCTCTATTTGATCAACGTGATCGTCAGCCTGCGCGCCGGCGCGCTGGCCGGCGACAATCCGTGGGCGTCCGGAACGCTGGAATGGGGTACGACATCTCCCCCACCGCCGTTCAATTTCGCGCCGCAGCCGGCCGTCGCGGGGCACGAGCCGCTGTGGTCCCCCGAGCTCGCGCCGCCGCCGGTGATTGGCCTCGCGACGGACAAGCGCGAGGTGCTCGTCACCTATCTGCTCGACGCCGAACCCGATCATCGCTACGAGATGCCCGGCCCGTCCATCTGGCCGCTGCTCGCCGCGATCGCGACCACCGTGCTTTTCATCTGGTCGATCTTCTCCGCGTGGGGCGCCGTTTGGGGCGCCATTCCGGTGTTCGTCACGCTCGTCGGGTGGTTCTGGCCGCGAGACGGCATGAAGCCCCGCGAGATGGAGCGCGTCGCCGGCGCCGGCCGGCTGACGCCCACGGAGATCACGTCGTGACCCGCGCCGCGCTCGACGTCTCGCAGCTTCCCGAATACGCCTTCGGCCAGCGCAGCCTGATGTGGTGGGCGACCATGTGCCTGATCGCAATCGAGGGCACGGCGTTCGGGCTGCTGATCGTGACGTACTTGTATCTGAAGGGGCGCGTGCCGCACTGGCCTCCCGGCCTCGGCAATCCGGCCTTGCGCTGGGGAACGCTGAATCTGATCGTGCTGCTCGCGTCCGCGGTGCCCAACGAACTCACGAAGAAGGCCGCGGAGCGGCTCGACCTTCGAGGCGTCCAGCTCTGGATCGCCATCTCCATCGCGTTCGCGGTTGCGTTCAACGTCATTCGTTTCGTCGAGTTCGGCGCGTTGAACACCAGATGGGACACCAACGCCTACGGCTCCATCGTCTGGTTCCTTCTCGGCACTCACACGGTCCACGTCCTGACGGATCTGCTCGATACGTTCGTGCTCGCCGCCGTGATGTTCGTGGGACCGGTGGACGAGCACCGGTTCGTCGACGTCAGCGAGAACTCCATGTACTGGTACTTCGTCGTGCTGACGTGGATCCCGATCTATGCCGTCATCTACCTTGCGCCGCGATTCGTCTGAGTGGTCGCACGCCGGGAAGCTGACGCCGCTCTGGATCGGCGTCCTCGCGGGTCCGCTGATGTGGGCGGTGCTGCTCGAGACGAACTACGTGCTCTCGTACGTGGCGTGCGAGCAGCGGCACAAATGGATGCTCCACCTCGCCACCGCGATCGCGATTCTCGTCGTCGCGGCCGCCGGCTTGCTCGCGTGGCGTGCCGCGCCGCCGCTGGGCGGCGGCACGGAGGAACCCACCGCCGACAGGGACCGAACCCGGCTGCTTCGAGCACGATTCATGGGGCTCGGCGCCGTGCTGCTCTCGGCATGGTTCATCCTCGTCATGCTGTCGACCGAGATCGTCATTTCGATCCTCGAGGTGTGCGCGTGAGCGCGCGCCGGCCCGCGGCAACGATCGCCGGAATGCTGCTGTTGACGGCACCGGTTCTGGCGCACGACGGTCACGAGCTTGCCGCAGAAGCAATCCGCCAGTGGACGTTCGATCCGCTCGTTATCGTTCCGCTCATCGTGACCGCAGCGTTGTATGCCGTTGGCGTCGTGCGGTTGCGGCAGCATCCCGGCGCCCGCCGGGGCCTGCCCTCGTGGCGGATCGCGTCGTTTGCCGCCGGGTGGCTCACGATCGTTCTGGCACTCGTGTCCCCCGTCGCGTGGCTGTCGGAGATTCTTTTCTCCGTTCACATGACGCAGCACACGCTGCTCATGCTGGTCGCGGCACCGCTGATGATGTTCGGGCACCCGCTCTTCGTGTGGCTCTGGGCGTTCGACGCGCACGCGCGCGAGCAGATCTGCGCGGCCGTGCTGCGCCGTTCGGTGCGAAGCGCATGGCATGCGGTTACCGGCCCGCTCAGCGTGTTCCTGATCAACGCGGTCGCGTTGTGGATCTGGCACCTTCCCGTGCTGTACCAGACAGCGCTCCGCCACACGGGCGTCCACGCCCTCGAGCATCTCTCGTTCCTGCTCGCCGCGTCACTCTTCTGGTGGGGCATGGTGCACGGCCGCTACGGACGGATCGGGTACGGGCTCGGCGTGTTGTACGTGTTCCTGACCGGCGTGCACAGCAGCGCCCTGGGCGCGCTGCTCACGATATCCCCGTCGGTGTGGTACGGCGACTACGCCCGGCAGGCTGCACTCTGGCGGATCGACGCGCTTGCCGATCAGCAGCTTGCGGGGCTGCTGATGTGGATTCCGGCTGGCGTCATCTTCATGATCTTCGGGCTGGCGCTGTTCGCAGCATGGCTCGGCGAATCGGAGCGCCGCGTCATGCTGGGGCGCACGGAAGCGGTTCGGCGGCATCATGCGCGCTGACGCGGCCGCTTTGATCGCCGTGTTCACCGCGCTTGCCGCCTGCGCCGCGCCGCGCGAGGACATTCGGACGTCGGCGATTACACTGACCGGCGGGGATCCCGATCGGGGCAAGGCAGCGATCACCAGATACGGCTGCCCGAGCTGCCACAACATTCCTGGCGTCCCCGGCGCGACTGCGACCGTCGGGCCGCCGCTCGACAACATCGCCGTCCGATCGGTGCTCGGGGGCCACCTCACGAACACGCCGGACAACATGGAGCGCTGGATTCAGAAGCCGCAGGAGGTGGACCCGAAGAACGTCATGCCGGATATGAGTGTGACGGACCAGGATGCGAAGGATATTGTGGCGTTTCTGTATACCTTGCGGTGATGGTTCACGGGGTTCACAGGGTTCAAAGTTCGGGGCCGGGTTCTCCAGGTTCTAGGTTCTAGGTTCTAGAGGTTCTAGGTTCCGGTTCAGCGTTCACGATCGAATGAGACGAGCGTGGAGCGCTGAGCGATCAGAAGGGCCCGAATCGCGCGGGCCACCTGGGATGGCAGGCACGGACGCGGCAGGCACGCGTCGGCGCCCGCCGCGCGAGCGCGAAGCGTTTCCTCTTCCGGCCTTCCGCTCAACGCGATGATGGGAATATCCGCGGTGCGCGGGTGCGCCTTGAGCTGACGGATCGTCTCGAAGCCATCGACGCCGGGAACGCCGAGGTCGAGGACGATGATGTCGGGGCCGCTGACCTGCGCTTCGGTCGGAATGCCGCGCTCGTCGGCCGCCACGATCACGTGCAGTCCGCAGAACTCCAGATACTCGCGGTACAGGGCCCTGACGTCGCGCTCGTGGTCGATGACGAGCACGACCGCGGACGCATCGGGCGTGAATGGCGGCGGATCGGGGACGAAGCGCACATACCGCGAAATGCCGCCCCCGTGCCAACCGCCCATGCATGATGTTCAGCGGGATTAACGGAGAGTTTGCGGCCTGGGTTCACCGCAGAATTGTGGCGAGAATTGCAATTCTGGCCGCAGACTCACGCGGACTCAGTTGGCCGCAGACTCACGCGGACTCACGCGGATTCAGTTGGCCCCAGACTCAGGCCGCGGACGACGCGGACTCACGCGGAATCATTCAGGCCGCGGACGACGCGGGACGCGGACTAACGCAGAATCTCCTTGCCGAGGCCGCGCGGCGACCAGCCCTCGACGATCGTCTTTGCCATGCGTGCGATGAGCAGCTCGGCTTCGTTCTCGGGCGTCCAGCTCTGGTCCTCGTTGTCGTAGCTGAACACCGAGATGACGATGGGGCCGTCCTTCGTGTAGACGATCCCCACGTCGTTGCGGACGCGATCGAGGCTGCCCGTCTTGTTCGCGATGTGGCTCGCGACCTCGGTCGTGTCCGCGTCCTCGAGGTAGTGCGGAATGCCGTTGCGCCAGAACTGGTGCTCCATGATGTCGACCATGCGCGCGCACAACGCCGTGTCGCCGAGATCGCAGCGCTCGATCGCTTCGAGGATGCCGGCCATCTCGCGCGCGGTCGTGCGGCCGATCCCGAACGGCTTCAGTTCGGGGCGCTGATCGCCCTGCTCCGAGTGGCCGATCGGGCGGATGCTCGTAGTCAGCGGAAAGCCCAGCGAACGCAGACGGGCGTTGACGCGCTCGCGGCCGACGTGCGCCAGCACCAGGTTCGTGGCCGTGTTGTCGCTCTGCGTGATCATCAGGACGATCGCCGTCTCGAAATTGACGGTCGCGGGCGTGTGATACAGCAGCAGCACACCGGAGCCCGAAACCTGGTCCTCCTTCCGTAGTGTCAGGTCGTCGTTGAACGACACTCGTCCTTCCTTCACCTGATACATCGCCTCGAGCATGATGGCCACCTTGATGACCGAGGCCGTGTTCACCGGCCGATCCGGGTCGATCGCGACGGTCTGCCCGGTGCGGAGCGCCCTGGCGTAGAGCGACACCTTCCCGTGATGGTGCGCCGCCAGATGGTCCATCAGGTGCTGCATCGTCTCGTCGCGGCGCTCGTCGGACCGCGTGCCGGCCTGCTGCGCCCGCGCGATGCCCGGTGCGACGAGCCCGATCGTGAGGATTGCAGCGGAGAGCGCTCGAACGATGGCCATCGCGTACTCCGTCAGTGCGCCGCGGCGACCGCTTCGCCGGCCACCGCCTTGACGATGTCGCCCAGCACCTGTTTGGCGTCGCCGAACGCCATGAGCGTGCGATCCAGGTAATACAGCTCGTTTTCGATCCCCGCGAATCCGGGATTCATCGAGCGCTTGATGGCGATGACGCTTCTCGCCTTGTCCGCGTCGATGATCGGCATGCCGAAGATCGGGCTCGACTTGTCGTGCCGCGCGGCGGGGTTCACGACGTCGTTGGCACCGACGACGAGCGCGACGTCGGTCTGCGCCATCTCGGGGTTGATGTCGTCCATCTCCGCCAGCGCTTCGTAGGGAATCTCAGCCTCGGCGAGCAGCACGTTCATGTGGCCGGGCATCCGGCCGGCAACGGGATGGATCGCGAAGCGCACGTCGATGCCGCGCTTCGTCAGCAGATCGTACAGCTCGTGCACCCGGTGCTGCGCCTGGGCGACGGCCATGCCGTAGCCCGGAATGATCACGACGCGGTCGGCGCTCAGCAGCAGATCCGCGACGTCCTGCGGCGTGGCGCTCTTGACGGTCTTCGCCTCCGCTGCCTGCTGCCCCGCCTGCACCTGGCCGAAGGCGCCGAACAGGACGTTCGTGAACGACCGGTTCATCGCGCGGCACATGATCACGGAGAGGATGAAGCCCGACGATCCGTCGAGCGCGCCGGCCGTAATCAGGAGCTTGTTCTGGAGCACGAAGCCCATCGCGACCGCCGAGAGCCCGGCATACGAATTCAGCAGCGAGATGACCGTCGGCATGTCCGCGCCGCCGATCGGGATTATGAGGAGCACCCCGAACACGAGTGAGAGCACGATGAGCACGGCGAACGCCTGCCAGTACTCCGTATGGATCGTCAGATAGACACCCGATGCTGCGGCAATCGCGAGCAGCAGCAGGTTGACGAAGTTCTGGTTGCGATACGTGATGGGCCGCGTCGGAATCACTTCCTGGAGCTTCCCCGCCGCCATGAGGGACCCGGTGAAGGTGAGGAACCCAAGGATGCACTCGAGCGCGATCGCGCCCGTCCTGAACGAAGTGAGGCCGCCCTGGTGCATCCACAGGGAGTACTTCGCGACGCCGACCAGCCCCGCCGCGAGGCCGCCGAACGCGTGCGAGAGCGCGGTCCGCTGCGGCACGGCCGTCAGCGGCACCAGCGCGAGCGGAATGCCCGCAATCGTGCCGACGACGAAAGCGATGGCGATCCAGGAATAGCCGACGATTTCGGGCGCCATCAGCGTGCCGCCAATCGCGGCGGTCATGCCGATCACACCCGCGAGGACGCCGCGCCGCGCCGTTCGCGGGTGGTTCAGCCATCGCAGCGACAGGATGAACAGCGCTGCGGCGATGAGATACCACAGCTCGATGAGATGGTAGGAGATCACTTGCTGCGCTCCTTCTCACGGAACATCTTCAGCATCCGGTCCGTGAGGAGAAAGCCGCTGACGATGTTGGTCATGGAAGCGGCGACGGCGACGGTGCCGAGCACCGTCGTGAACGTGGATTCCTGCTCGCCGGCGATGAGAATCGACCCGACCACCGCAATCGCCGAGATCGCGTTGGTCAGCGACATCAGCGGCGTGTGCAGCAGGCGGCTGACGTTCTGGATGACCTGAAATCCCACGAACGTCGCCAGCATGAACACGAACAGCATTGACCAGAGATCGAGAGCGGGCACGTGAGCTCCTGTGAGGCGGCGCCGCGATGACGGTGCGGACGCCGTAGCGGAGTCTACCGGAGCGGAGAGAGACGCTCAAGATCGGGGCGGTCGAGGCCGTTGGCCGGGCGGTTGAGACCGTTGGTTCGAGGCTTCGCGGAGGAAAGCGTAGGAGCACGCCGTCGGGGATCACGAAAAACGCTGCGCAGGCCAGTGACAGGGCGGGGGGATGGGGGTCCCCACGCCACGTTCCAGTGACGCCAAGCCGGAGCAGCGTTTTTCCGGCGTGCGAGGCCGCTTTCCGGAGTGAATGCCTCGAAGCAACGGTCGAAATGCCAGCTGACCGCGCGGTGAACGGCTGGCGTAAGATCAGCGCCCAAATGCGTCTCGCCGCTTCGGTCCTGCAGGATATCCGGTATGCCTGGCGAATGCTGCGGCGCCAGCCCGGGTATGCGTTCGTCGTGATCGCCACGATGGCGCTAGGCATCGCGGCGACGACCGTGCTCGTCAGCATCGCGTATGGCGTGCTGCTCAAGCCGCTGCCGTGGGCCGACGCGCCGCGCCTGGTGCGGCTCTACGAGACGCGTCAGGGCAGCACGGGGCGGCTTCGTCCGATGATGACGAACGCGACGTATCTCGCGTGGCGCGACTCGCCCGCTACGCTCGATGCGATCGGCGCGTGGACAACGAGCCCGCTCACGGTCGAAGGGCCAGCCCCCGAGCGCGTCCGCGTGGCATTCGTGACGCCGAGCCTGATGCCGATGCTTGGAGCGAAGGCCGCAGTGGGCCGCACGTTCCAGGAGGGCGAGGAGGATCCTGGGCGCGCGCAGCCGCTGATCCTCTCGCACGGATTCTGGCAGACGCGGTTCGCCGGACGCGCGGAGGTCATCGGCCGCACCGTGCGCCTCGACGATACGGCTTACACGGTCGTCGGCGTCATGCCAGCGGCGTTCGCGTTTCCCGACCGCGAGACGCGCGCGTGGGCTCCGCTCTATGTGCCGCCGGTCACCTCGCCCAACACGCACGGAAGGCTGCTGAAGATCTTCCAGGCGATCGGACGCCTGCGCGCGGGCGTGTCGGCAGAACAGGCCGCCGCGGAGGGAATGGCCCGCGGGCGCAGCGCACCGAGCCCGGGCATGGTCGCGGTGGCCGTGTTCGGCAGCAGCGGCCCCGTCGACGTCAGGGCCGTTCCGCTGCTCCAGGCGCTCACCGAAGAGGTCAGGCCCGCCATCCTTGTTCTTCTTGCGGCCGTTGCACTCCTGCTCGCCACGGCGACGGCGAACGTCGCCAGCGTGCAGCTCGCGCGCGCGACGGTGCGGCGGCGCGAGCTGGCGATCCGCACGGCGCTCGGCGCGGCGCGCCGTGTCCTGGTGAGACACACGCTCGTCGAGAATCTGCTGCTGGGCATCATCGGGGGCGCCGCCGGACTCCTCGCGGCCGCGATAATCCACCGGTCGCTGCCGTCGATCCTGCCCGCCGATTTTCCGCGTCTGGACGACCTCGCGTTCGATTGGCGCATCCAGATCTTTGCGATCGCGATCTCCGTCGCGGCCGGACTCGCATGCGGCTGTCTGCCGGCCTGGCACGTCGCACGAAACGGGGTCGTTCCGGCGCTGGCCGAAGACGGGCTCGCGCGCGTCGGGGTCGGCCTGCGATCGCGGACGTCGTTGGTGCGCGCCATCATCATGGCCTCTCAGGTCGCCATCGCGTGCGTGCTGTTGATTGGAGCGCTGCTGCTCGGCCGAAGCCTGGCGGGCCTCTCGCGCGCGGAGCTTGGCTACGACGCGTCGAATCTGCTCACCGCGCGGCTGCGGCTTCCGGATCCTGAGTACGCAGGCGAACGTCGCGTGCTCACGCTCGATCGAATCGTCACGCGGTGGCGCAGCGTGCCGGGCGTCACCCAGGCCTCCTATGCGACGGTCATCCCGTTCGGCGACGCCGAGATGGTGTCGTCGTTCCCGGTCAAAAAGCGCGACGGCACCAGCGTGCAGGTGCAGACCGGGCTGCGCAGCATCGACGCGGCATACTTCTCGGCGCTGGCCCAGAAGCTCCTGGAAGGGCGCGCGTTCACCGCCAACGACACGCGGGCGGGCGCACCGGTCGCGATCGTGAACCGCGAGTTCGCGCGCCGCTTCCTGGACGGCAAAGCGCTCGGATGGTGGCTTCCAGGCCAGGAGTCGCCGCTGACGATCGTCGGGGTCGTCGAGGACACCGTCAGGCATCACGTCACCGATGCCTCTCAGCCCGAGGTGTATCGGCCCGCTGCGCAGCTGCCGCCGGCTGATTCCGATCTGAACCTGATCGTCCGCACGACGGGCGATCCGCGCGCGATCGTCCCCGCACTCCGCGCCATCGTCGCCGACACGGCCGCCAGCGCGCCCATCGACTCGATCTCGACGATGCAGGATCTCGTGGGCAGCAGCCTGGCACGGCCGCGCCTCTACGCCGTCCTGCTCGGAAGCTTCGCGGGATTTGCGCTGGCGATTGCGGGCGTGGGCCTGTTCGGCGTCCTGTCCTACAGCGTCTCGCAGCGCTCGCGGGAGATCGGCGTCCGCGCCGCGCTTGGCGCCCAGGTCAGCGACATTCTGCTGCTGGTGCTGCGGCAATCTCTCGGCATTGCGATCGCGGGCCTCGCTGCAGGCGTCCTGCTGTCGCTCTGGCTGTCGGCGACGCTCCAGAAGTTCCTCTATGGCGTCACGCCGTACGATGCGGTGAGCTTCGTCGTCGTCGGCGTCGTGCTGCTGGTGATGGCGCTCGCCGCCAGCGCCGTTCCGGCGCGCCGCGCGGCGCGCATCGACCCGGTCAGAGTGCTCAGAGGGCAATAGAGGGCGGCCACGGTTTCACGCAGCGGTCGCCATGAGCAAGAGGACGCGGGGCGGCATCGCCGCAGCACGGACGTCGCCGCCGCGCGACGCGCGGCGAGAGATCAGCCAACCGGACCGGATACAAACACGGGGGATGAGTGTTTCCGTGTTTGTATCGGATCCGGTTGGCTGATCTGCCGGCAGCCGGCCACAGGCCGGCGCCGGCGAACGTCCGACAGGTCTGCGACCTCTGCTCCCTGCGACCTCCGCGTGAGGTCCGTCGGCTCCTGTGAAAAAAGCGTGTCGCAAGCGCCGAGGCTGCCCAGCCGGTACACTGGATTTGGATGACTGCGCAGGACCCCGCTTCGGACGCCGCTCATCGCGTCCTCGTCGTGGAAGACGACGAGCACATCAGAGATCTGGTGATGCTGCACCTGCGTCTCGAAGGGCACGACGCGGTGCCCGCGGCGGACGGGACGGAGGGGCTTCGGCTCGCGCGCGCCGAGCCGTTCGGCTTGATCATCCTCGACATCATGCTGCCGGGGCTGGACGGCGTGACCGTGTGCCGCGCGATCCGCCGCGATCAGAAGAACGGCGACGTGCCGATCCTGATGCTGACGGCGCGGCGTGAGGAGGCGGACAAGGTCCTCGGCCTCGACAGCGGCGCGGACGATTACCTGACGAAGCCGTTCGGCATCCGCGAGCTGGTGGCGCGGGTTCGCGCGCTGTTGCGGCGTCGCCGGACGCGGCTCGAGCAGCTCGCTCACGCGGCACCGGTGAGCGCCGGCGGCCTGACGGTCGATCCGTCGCGCCGCATGGCAAGGGTCGCCGAGCGCGAGATCGAGCTGACCGCGCACGAGTTCGATCTGCTGTACGTGCTCGCGGCTAACCGCGGCATCGTGTTCAGCCGCGACGCGCTCGTGCTTCGCGTCTGGGGCGGCGACACGCACATCACCGCCCGAAGCGTGGACACGTTGATCAAGCGGCTCCGCAAGAAGATCGAGGACGACACGGGAGAGCCGCGGTTGATCCTGACCGTCTGGGGTACCGGCTACAAGTTCGCCGATGTTTGAGCGCCTCTGGTTCCGCAGCCTCTATTCGCGAATCGCGTTCGGCTTCATCGCCCTGCTCGCGGCGCTGATGCTGGCGCAGATGCTGCTCTTTCTCTGGCTGACGAACCGCTTCTCCCCGAATGTCAATCGCCCGCCCGCGCAGCTCGCCGGCCTCGTCGCCGCCGACATGTCGGCACAGCTCGCGTCGCATCCCGACCTCGAGATCGAGCCGTACCTGCGCGAACGCTACGGGCGTGCATACCAGCCCTTCGGCGTCGTCCTCCGCGACGGACGGCGAGGATCGAATCGGCCGACGGCGCTGCCGCACGATCTCCTCGCCGAAGCGCACATCTACATGCGGCGCGAGTTTCGCGAATCTCACGGGGGGCCCGGGCGGGACCGGCCGCGTCCGGCGTGGGTGCGGACGGAATACGCACGCATCACCGTCGAAGGCGAAGACGTCGGCGTCGTCGCGGTGCCCGCCAATCCGCCGCCGGTATTCATCGGGCTGTGGGAGCTGGCGCCCACGCTGACATGGGCGGGACTCGCGCTTCTCGGGGTGGGTGCGGTGTGCGCGGCGCTGCTGATTTTCGGGCCGACGCACAAGCGTCTCCGCACGCTGGAGCAGGCAGCCAAAGCACTGGGGGAAGGCCGCACGGACGTCCGCGCCAGCGAATCGGGCGGCGACGAGGTCACCTCGCTCGCGCGCACGTTCAACAGGATGGCGGCGGATCTCGAGAGCCGCGCCGAGGCGCTCGGCGAGGCCGACCGCGCACGACGTCAACTCCTGGCCGATGTGTCGCACGAGCTGATGACGCCGCTGTCGGCAATCCGCGGCTACGTCGAGACGCTCGCCATGCCGGAGCTGACGCTGGACGTCGCCACACGCCGCCAATACCTCGACATCGTCGCGAAGGAGACGCACAAGCTGGAAGCGATCATCGGCGATCTGCTCGATCTCGCACGCCTCGAAGGGGGCGGCGATACGCTCAAGCGGGAAGCGGTTCCCGTGGCGGACCTCTTCGCGCGCGTCGCCGAGCGGCACGCCCGCGTCGTCAACGAACGGGAGATCGAGCTGTCGATGGATTCAGGGAACGGGTCTTTGGCGATCGACGGCGACGCCGCGCGCCTGGAGCAGGCGCTGCAGAACGTCGCGGCGAATGCGATTCGACATACGCCGCGCGGCGGCCGGCTCTCGCTTGGCGCGGAGCGCGAGGGCGATCGCATCCGCATCATCGTCACCGACAGCGGCCCGGGGATTCCGCCCGAGCACCTGCCGCACATCTTCGATCGGTTCTACAAGGCGGATGGCTCCCGCGCGGGCACGACGGTGCCATCCGGCAGCGGCCTCGGGCTCTCAATCGTCCACGCAATCGTCGAGCGCCATCAGGGCGAGGTGCGCGCGTCGAACCCTCCGGGGGGCGGCGCGCGCTTCGAATTGATCCTGCCGGCGGCGCCGCACGTGTAGGGCAGCCGATTCTAGAACGCCCGCCCCACGCCGCTGGCCGAGAGGCTCACGTTCAGCGTCTCGGTATCGCCGGCGCGAATCGTCACCGTCGACGAGTACGTGCGGAAGCCGTCCTTCCTCACGTCGACGCGATGCGGTCCCGCTGGGAGCTGCACGACCAGCCGGCTCCCTCCTTCCGGACTGTCCCAGCGCTCGCCGTCGATTTCGACCACCGCGTCGGACGGCTGGACCCGCAGCGCCAATGTGCCAAAGCCGCTGCTTTCGGCGCCGGGGTCACGATCGCGATCCGGCAGCGGACGCGTGCGTCCCGGTCCCCGCGGCGGAGGATAAGACGACGGATTCTGGCCGGGCGCGATGGCGGACGCGGTCGGACGCGGCTCGCCCGCTTCGCCCGGCGGAAGCGGCTCGAGCGCCGCCTGGAACTTGTAGCTTTCGCCCGGCCGGAAGAGCGTCTTCTGGCGGTACGGCCGATAACCCTGGAGGTAGACCTCGAGCTCGTGCTCGCCTGGCGGCACGTCGAGCCGTTGGAAGATGCCGTCGAAGTCGTCGACTTGCCCGACGTAATAGCCATCGAGATACACCTCCGCCTCCTTCGGCATCACCTGAATGCGCGCCGACGCGTAGCGGCGTCCATACCAGTAGCCCCCAGGATACGGGGGATAGAGTTGATACGCGCCGTAGAAGGGATAGGCGGGGTACCAGCCCCAGAAGAAGGGATCGTAGAAATAGGGGCGATAGAATCCGTCGCTCACGACGACGACGGCGCTCGATCGCGGCCTGACGAAGCGGCGCTGTGCCGTCGCCTCCGCCGGCCACGCGGTCAGGAACGTGAGGCCGACGCACACCACGAATAGCAGACGCTTGGGGTTCACGGGACCTCCGAGGCAGGGCGGCTGAGACAAGCAACGCAAGTGCCGTGCGAGTGCTCTGACCCCAGTTGGGTGCTCTGACCCCCAAGTCGGTGCTCTGACCCCGGAAGTGCTCTGACCCCGAGGTCGGTGCTCTGACCCCGGAAGTGCTCTGACCCCGAGGTCGGTGCTCTGACCCCGGAAGGTCGGTGCTCTGACTCCCGTCCTCGGACCCCCGTCCTCGGCGGCAGACACACGATGTGCTCCGCGGAGGACGAGGGTGGGCCGTCACGGCCAGATTTCTTCGCGGTCCGCCACCGGTTTGCCACACACACGGGCCGTCAAATCTATTAAGCTAGTCGCCATGGGCCGTCATTCCGCATCGAGTTGGTCACCGCGACTCCTCCCGATCGGCGGCTGCGCGATACGCGGGTGACGGCCCGCCTGACATCTCCCCCGCTCTGAGGGTTCCTGAGTGCCGCGGGTCCCCGGATCCTTCCGTCTCCATTTGCGATGCTGGTGGTGTGCGGGGATCGCGTTCACGCTCGCTGCGCTCACCGGTTCTGCCTTCGCTCAGCGCGCTGCGCCGTCGTCCACCAGCGCGGCCGCGGATACCGTTCCCACCATCGTCCACGTCGACGTTGCCGTCACGGACGCGCGCGGAAAGCCGATCGCAGGCCTCGCGACGAAGGACTTCGTCCTGAAGGACGAAGGGATCGTGCAGACGATCGATTCCGCAGACGCGCGGAAACGGCTGCCGCGCCGGCTCGCGCTGCTGCTCGACGAGTTCCACGTCGGCGAGCAGCGCGCGGCGCGCGTCCGCGACGCGCTCGCGACGTTCGTGGACGAGCATCTCGGTCCAGACGACATGGTCGTCGTCCTCAAGCCGCTCGACTCGCTGCGGACCATCACGCTCACGAGCGACCGCGAGGAGATCCACGCCGCGATCGCGACCTTCGAGGGACGCGCGGGCAACTACACGCCCCGCACCCCGCTCGAAGAGCAGACGGTCGGCCGCGCGCCGGCCCTCGCTGAGCGCGCGCGGGCGCAGATCGTCCTCTCCGCGATCCGCGCGCTCGCCCCGCGCGTCGGCACCGCCGCCGGACGACCCGCGATCATCCTCGTGAGCGAAGGATTCGCCGAGCGCGAGCGCGCGTACGCGGTCCGCGCGCTGCCGGACGCGGGCATGGTCGAACGGTTTGCGAACCGCTACGACGTCCCGATCTACGCGCTCGATCCGCGCGACGCGGCATCGGACGCGCCGGACGAAGAGGCAGGCACGATGCTGAGGAGGCTCGCGCGGCAGACCGGCGGGCTCGTGTTCGAAGGGAGCGATCTCGAGCCTTCATTGGCGCAGATCGCGCGCGAGCTCGACGCCGGCTACACGCTCTCCTACCGGCCGTCCCAGGGACCTGACGGCAAGTTCCACACGATAGACGTGCAGGTGCGCCGGCGCGACGCGCTCGTGAGGGCGCGCAGCGGCTACGTCTCGCCGCCGTCGGCGGAGATGCGGCGGGCGATGCGTGCGGCGGCGACGGTCGACACGGCCCTGCCGCGTCCGCTGCGTCAGAGCCCGTTGATCAATGTGTGGTCAGGCGTCACGCGGGCGTCCGACAACCGCGGCCGCGTGGTCGTGACGTGGGAGCCTGGGCGCAGCCTCGGCGGGACGATGAAGTCGAGCGCGGTGACCGTCGCGCTGAAGGCCACCACGAAGGACGGAGCGCCGCTGTTCGAAGGCGTGCTCGCTCCCGTGCGCGGCGCGCTCGCGAGCGCCGGCATCCCTGCGGACCGCGCGGAATTCGATGCGCCGGCCGGGCGCGTGCAGCTCGATATGACGATTCTCGGCGAGCGCGGCGAACAGCTCGACATGGACGCGCGCGATCTCGACGTTCCGCCGACTGGCGGCGCGCGCACGCTGCTGCTCCCGCCCGTGCTCCTCGCGACGCGCTCCGCGCGCGAGTTCCGCGAGGTGAGCGCGGACGAAAACGCCGTCCCTGGTCCGTCGCGCGAATTCAGCCGCACGGAACGGCTCGTCGTGCGCGTGCCCGCATTGGCCCCGGGATCCTCGACGCCGCGCGTCACCGCGCGGCTGCTGAATCGCAGCGGTCAGGTCGTCCGCGACCTCGCGCCGCTCGACGAGACGCGCGGCGGCGTCGTGCAGTTCGATCTGCCGCTCGCGCCGCTCGCGCCGGGCGATTACTTCCTCCTCGTCACGGCGATCGCGGACGCCGGCGCTGCCGAAGAGCGCGTGAGCCTGCGGATCACGGGGTAGCAACAGAGCTTCTCCGGATCCCGTCCATTGAATGGATGGACTTCACGAATTTGAATCCGCCGCCCGGCGTCCATCACGCCCGCGACGGCATTCGTCACTGACGCCGTCACTCGTCAAGCCGAAACGATCCTCGTCACTCTGACGCCGCCGTTCGACCCGCACGGCGGTCGCCCCTCGAAATCCGCGACTCGTCACAGATCGCGGGCGCGCCGATTGCTCAGCGCGCCGCAACGCCCTGATGTGTCGACGGAGGCGTTTCAGACAGGAGCATCCCATGACGAGGCATTCGAGACCGCTGGCGTTCGCGCTCGCGGCCGTCTTCTGCGTGAGCATCGTGCCGGCGGCGCTCGCACAGCAGACTGCCGGCAACGTCGGCGGGCGGATCGTGGACCAGCAGAACTCCGCAGTCCCCGGCGCAACCGTCAATGCCACCAACACGCAGACCGGGTTCACGCGATCGGCCGTCTCCGACGCCGAAGGGCTCTATCGCCTCTCGGCGCTTCCCGTCGGCACGTACGATCTGGATATCGTGCTCCAGGGGTTCACGACGATGCAGCGCAAGGGGATCATCGTGAACGTGGGACAGACGATCGACGTCGACTTCACGCTCCAGGTGGCGCAGGTCGCCGAGAGCGTGAACGTGACGGGCGCGTCGCCGCTCGTCGAAGTCTCCTCGTCGTCGGTCGGCGGCGTCGTCGACGTGCAGAACATCGAGAGCCTGCCGCTGAACGGACGCCAGTTCGCGAACCTTGCGATGACCATCCCCGGTGTGGGCCTCGGGTTCCACAGCGACCCGACGAAGAGCACGCAGTTCTCGCCGCAAATCGCCGGCGGCAACGGCCGCAACGTCAATTACCAGATCGACGGCGGCGACAACAACGACGACACCGTCGGCGGACTGCTGCAGCTGTTCCCGCTCGAAGCCATCCAGGAGTTCAACTTCCAGACGGCCCGCTACAAGGCCGAATACGGCCGCAGCAACGGCGGCGTGATGAACATCGTCACGAAGAGCGGCACGAACCAGTATCAGGGGAGCTGGTTCTCGCTCTTTCGCGACAAGTCGATGAACGCGCGCACCGAGACGGAGAAGATCACCGACGTGCCCAAGCAGGACTACCGCCGCTGGCAGTACGGCGGATCGTTCGGCGGCCCCATCGTCCGCAACCGCGCGCACTTCTTTGCCGCCGCCGAACGGACGCAGCTCGATACGAGCCAGTCGGTCGACACGTTCGGGCTGTTTCCGGATCAGGATGGGGTCTTCACGACGCCTATTCGCGAAAATCTCCTGACCGCGAAGGGAACGGCGAACGTCGGCGCTTCGCAGTACCTGACGGTGCGCTACGGGCGAAACACGAATTCGCAGCCGTACGGCGCGGGACCGCAGGCGCTCGTCAACAACTGGGGCGTGAGCGCGAACACCTTCAACTCCATCAACGTGAACCACAACTGGGTGCTCGGTGGGACGCGGCTGAACGAGGTCGTCTTTCAATACGCGGACTTCGCGAACGCGATCACGGCGAACAGCCTCGATCAATACCAGGTGTTCCCCAACGGCGTGACGATCGGGCAGAACCCGAACACGCCGCAGCAGACGCAGCAGCGGAAATGGCAGTTCCGCGACGACTTCTCGTGGCACGCGGCGGGAATGGGCGGCCTCGGGCACGACTTCAAGGCCGGCGTCAACTTCGTGAACGAGCCACGGCTCTTCATCACGTTCAATACCGGAACGGGCGGGTACGCGTATCAGCACCTCGACAACACGCTGAACGGGCCGATCTCGCAGGTGACGCTGCAGGGCGGGTCCGCCGAAACGAACATCCCGACGAAACAGTTCGCGACCTACATGCAGGACGATTGGCGGGTGTCGCCGAAGCTGACGCTCAATCTCGGGCTCCGCTACGACCTGAACACGGGGTTTGCGATCGACCAGAGCCTCGACCCAAACTACGCCATGCTCGCCGACGCGGGAAGCCGCGGCCTGCTCGTCGGGCTGCCCGGTTTCGAAGACTTCGGGAAGAGCCCGAAGGAGGACTACGACAACATCCAGCCGCGCGTCGGGCTTGCGTACGATTTGCACGGCGACGGACGAGACGTGCTGCGTATTGGCTACGGACGCTACTTCGACTTCGGCTACACGAACTCGAACATCCTGTTCGCGGCGATCAACGCGACCGGCATCGGCGCCGGCACGGTGTTCGAGGTGAACAACGCCAGCGGCATCAGGAATCCGGACGGCAGCTTCTTCAGGGTCGACGATCCAATCGGGAACATCGAGGCGCTGAACGAAGCAGGCGGCGCGCTGCCGCTGAACCGCCACGTCGCCTCGCCTCGCATCAAGCAGCCGTACACCGATCAGATCTCGGCCGGCTGGTCGCACCAGTTCGACCTCGCGACAGTCCTCGACGTCGACTACGTGCACGCCGAAGGGCGGGAGATCGGCTGGCGTCCGCGCCTCAACGCGCGGCATCCCGCCGAGGCGCTCCGTCCGCTCGCGCAGCTCGGAATCGTCCCGAGCCCCGAGGACATCGCGATTGCGATCAGCCGCGGCCGGAGCCGTCACGACGGCCTGAACGTCGGGCTGCGCCGCCGCATGAACCGCGGTCTTCAGCTCTCGGCGTGGTACTCGATCTCACGGTCGCTGAGCACGACCGGGAACAGCGGCGACGAGCTCGATGTGATCAACATCCAAAACTCGGCCGATCCGTTCAACGACGTCCAGTTCGGTCCCTCACGCCGCTCCGACGCGCGCCACCGCGTCACGATCAGCGCGATCGCGAACCTGCCGGGCGGCCTGCAGGTGTCGCCTATCTGGCGCTATCACTCCGGGTTCCCCGTCAACATCATCGAGGGCGTCGATCTGAACAACGACGGGGTGAACGACGATATCCCCGCCCGCGCGTATGCGTTCGACGGAATCGGCACGGCGCCGAAGGACATCGGCGAGTGCAAGACGATCAACTGCGGTCGCGGCGCCTCGTTTTCGCAGCTGAACCTTCGCGTGACGAAGGCGATCCCGCTCGTCGGACACCTCCGCGCCGAAGCCATCGGCGAGGTGTTCAATCTCTTCAACGCGAAGAACCCGTCCGGCTTCGGTCCGACGACGCAGTTCCGCGACCCGCGGCTGCTCATCAACGCGGACAACACGACGTCGCCCAATCCGAACTTCCTGCAACCGTCGACGTACGCCGGCGATTTCCAGGAACCCGAGCAGCGCGTCGGGCAGATTGGATTCAGGATTACGTTCTAGGGGAGCGCGGCCCTTTCAGGGCCGCCTTCCACGGCGGCGCACTATTGTAGGCGTCCCGCGCTCGCGCACCTAAAGATGCGCGCTACGAGTGAGATGCGGGCTACGAGTGACTGTCCGCGTCGTCCGCGTTCGTCTGCGGCCTAGAACGCCCACTCTGCGCCGATGAGGGGACTCAACCTGTCCGTCAGGCCGTTGCTGCTCGCCGCGAACGCCAGGTTGAAGTTGATCAGCAGCCGCGACGCCAGGTTCGCCTTGATGCCGACGGCGCCGTGCGTCGTCCAGTACGACGCCGTGTCGAAGCGCACGTCGGGGAGCGTTTCCCGCCCCGCCGGCCCCGTCGCGAGAAACTCGTACGTCGACAGCCGCGGCGAGTTGAGGATCCGCTGCCCGAGCACGTCGAAGACGAGGCTCAACCGCGGATTCAGCGAGATGTCCGTTCCAGCGGCGTACCCGATCTGATCGGGCAAATCGCCCTTCACGCGCGAGCGGACGTCGCCGGCGAGCAGGCTCCGGCCGTTCCACTGGTATGCGACGTTCAGGTGCGGCGCGACGCTCCCGAAGGCCCCCGAGATCGCAACGAACGGCCGCAGGCCCGGTGCGCCTGCGCCCAGGAGGTTCTCCTCGTCACCCGTCGCCACGCGGACGTCGAGGCCCGCGGCAAGCGACCGCGTTCCTTCCTTCATCATCGTCCCCTTGACGCGCACCAGGAGATCGCCGACCCCCGTCGCGGTCCCCGACGAGAAGAACTGCCGGGAGCTGCCGCGCCCGTCGAGCGCGTTCTCGTCGTGAAAGTAATGGACGGCCGTGTTCCCGCCCGTGCCGAGGCGTTCGATGGTCGCATTGGACAGCAACGACAGCTGGGTGCGGACGAGCGGCAGTGCGAGCGAGACATCGAGGCGGTCCGTGATCCCGTACGTCAGCGCGCTCGTCATCTGGCCGACGCTCGACGTGATCGTGTTCATCGTCGAAATCACGTCAGAACGGCCGCCGGTCGTCTGGTAGGCGTCGTGGCGGAAGATCGCGGGGATCGCGGAGAGCGACACGCCGTCGAGATGATCGAAGGAGAAGTACTGATAGTTCATGCCGAAGGCGATCCGGCCCCGGCCGATGGTCTCGCCGCGATCGGCGAGGATCGGTCCGAAGCTCCGCGTCGACCGGATGAACGTGCCCGTGCCGGCGTCGAATTGATAGATGAAGCCCGACGCGGGCGACGGCACGGGGAGCGACGTCAACTGGCTGGTCAGCGCGATGTTCACCAGGCGGAAGTCCGACTGGAACGCGCTGTTGACGTGTGCCCCGTGCGTGCTGCCGTCGAGGAGGACCTCGTCGCTGCTGACGACCAGTCCGTTGGGACCGAACACCTCTTCGAAGAGCGTGGCGAGCGTTGCGGGCCGCGTCTGCGCGACGGCCAATCCCGGAACGAGAACCCACAGGGTGCAGAGCACCACGACCGTTCTACGCATCGGCGAATCCTTTCGTTGCCACTCTCAGCGAAGCGGAGTGAAGCGAATACGTTCGATGACCCAATTGTTCCCGTTCCGGCGCAGCTCCATGACGCACTGCGATTCGCTGTGGAGCCGCTGCCCTTCCACCGTCAGGATGTTGTAGCGCCTGAGGAACGTCGCGGTCGCGGTCGCGCCAGACACCTGGACGTGCGGATCGGCGATCTCGACGGAAATCTGGCTGGCGTGCCTGAATTCGTCGCGGATCCTCTCCTGCGGCGGACCGCCGAGCGACGGCCAGAGGCGCTTCAGATCTTCGAGGCTCCGCGCCTCGAGCGCGCCCTTGTAGCGCTCGAGCACGTCGTTCACCCGCTCTTCGGCGCTCGGCGAGCGGCTCGGCAGGTCCGGTGTGGTCGTAGGTACCGGAGCGCTCCTGATGGGGGGCTGCGCGGATGGCACGCCCCCGGGCTGTTGTTGACCCGCAGAGGGCGGCGGAGGTGTGGGCGCCGGCGGCTGCTGTTGGACCGGCGGCGCCTGCGGCGGCTGCGCTTGCGCCGGCGGATTCTGCTGGGGCGCGGGCTGCTGTTGCTGCGGGGCAGGCGGCTCCGGCTTCTCAGGCTCGGGCACCGGCGCCGTCTCACGCTCGCGTTGGGCGGGCGCCGGCGCTGGAGCGGCAGGGGTCGTCGGCTGCTGGGCGGCGCGCTGCGATGCGGCGGCTGATTCGCTCCGGGCGGTCGTTTCGGCGCTGCGATAGAGGCCGCTTGCTTCGTAGAACCGCGTGGCTGCTTCGGCCAGGCGGCCCGACTTGTACAACCGCTGCGCCTCCTGCTCCGTCCGCAGCGCCGCACGATATGCCGCCGGCGCGAGCGCCTGTGCCCTCGCGCCCTGCGCGGCGCTCCGAGCCTCCGTCATGTGCTGGCGCGCTTCGTCCGCACCGCGGCCACGTATGCGGGCGCCGGCCTGATCCATGATCCGCCGCGCGTCGGCGTTCTCCGGCGCAATCGCGAGCACGTCGCCCGCCGCCCTCGACGCTGCGGCGAAATCGCCCGCGTCGAACGCATCGCGTGCGTGCTGGAGCGACGCCTCGATGTTGCGATCGCGGGCGGTGTCCCGAATCCGGCGCGCTTCCGCGTGCTGCGGCTGCTGCTTCAGCACCATCTCGGCGTACCGCTGGGCGGCGGGATAGTCGCTTGCCTGGAGCGCCCGCTCCGCCTGCTGCACCAGATCCGCCATCGGATCGGCCGGGGCTGCGACCGAGGCGGAAGCGGGTGCCGGCGTGGCTGGCGTTGACGATCGATGGCGTGCAATCCAGATGGCGCTTCCAATCGCCGCAATCGCCACGACGATCAGCAGCGGCACGAGCACGCGACGGGTGCCGTCACCCCCTGTCCACACCGCCGTGCCGCTCCCCGGAACGGCGGACCCGCTCACCGGCGCCTGACCCGACCCCGCGGCGACGTGCCCGGAACCGGATCCCGGCGGCAGCGCCTGGCCTGACCCCGGCGTCGCGGTGCGGCCCGGATCGGTCGACGGGCGGATGGGCACGCCGCCGGATCCAAGTCCGCCGGATGGCGGCCGCGTGGCCGGCAGATCGCTGACCGTCGTGGATCCGGAGGGCGGACGCGACGGGCCGCCCAGTTCCAGGACGTACTGGTGCCGGTACGCGGCGAGATCCGCCTTCAGCTCGCTCATCGTCTGGTAGCGTTCGTCCTTCGGCTTGGCGAGGGCGCGCTCGACGATCGCGATCAGCTCGCGCGGCAGGGTGGCGTCGATTTTCCAGAGCGGCTCGGGAAATTCCTGAAGAATCTTGTAGAGCGTCGACGCGAACGAATCCCCTTCGAACGCCTTGCGCCCGCTCAGCAGCTCGTAGAGGACCACCCCGACGGAGAACACGTCCGACCGCTGATCGGCACGCTCGCCGCGCACCTGTTCGGGCGCCATGTAGTTCACGGTGCCCATGAGCATGTTGGTGTTGGTGAGCTGCGACGACATCAGCCGCGCGAGGCCGAAGTCCAGAATCTTCACCGTGCCGCGGTCGGTGATGAAGATGTTCGCCGGCTTGACGTCGCGATGGACGACGCCGCGGGCGTGCGCGAACTCGAGCCCTTCGCAAATCTCGATGGCGAGATCGAGCTTCCGCCCGAGGCCCATCTTCTCCGGGCGGTGGAGGCGGTGCTGCAGGTCTTCCCCTTCGAGGAACTCCATCGCGAGGTACGGCTGGCCGTCGACCTCGCCCAGATCGTGAATGGTGATGATGTTCTTGTGCGAGAGCTGGCCCGCGGCCCGCGCTTCGCGGAAGAACCGTTCGCGCGCTTCGGGCGTCAGGTCCGCGGGGCTCGAGATGACCTTGATCGCGACCACGCGTTCGATGAGCGTGTCGAATGCGCGATACACGATCCCCATGCCGCCCTGCCCGAGCTTTTCCTGGAGCTGATAGCGGCCGATGGTCTGCATGTCGACAGTCAGGTTTCGAACTGGAGACGCCCGGACGGAACCGCGATGATAGCAGTCTCTGGAAGGGGGTCACAACCGGGGCGCGCTATGATGATTCAGGCGCGAATGCGGCGGATTGCCTTGTGTGCGGCGCTTGCGGTGGCAGCCGGCTCGATCGGCACGGGAGCCGAGGAGACGTATCGGCCCGCCCGCCTGGCGGACGGGAGGCCGCCGGCCTCTCCCGCGATCACGATTGCGGGCGGCGGGGAGGTCCTCCTCGAACTGAGCGTCGATCCGCAGGGCCGCGTGTCGCACATCGACCGCCTGCGGACAACGCCGCCGTACACCGACATGGTGGCGGAAGCGGCGGAGACCTGGCGATTCACGCCCGCCGGGGCCTTTTCGGACCGCAACGGCCGTCGGCTCGTGGACGCTCGCGTGCTCGTCGCCGCGGTGTATCGGGCGCCGGCCCTCTACAACGGACGCACCGTCGGCGAGTTGCCGAAGGACGTCGCGAAGCCCTCCATATCCGTCCCGGTTCCGGAGGAACTGCTCCCGCCCTCCTATCCGCCAAACGGATCCGGAGACGCCATCGTGCTGCTCGAAGCGGAAATCGGGGCCGACGGAACGATCAAGGACGTGCGCGTCGTCCACTCGGGCGGCGGGTTCGATGCGGCGGCGCTCCAGGCGGTGCAACGCTGGACGTTCCGGCCGGCGCGATCGCTCGACGAAGGGCCGCTCCCATCGTTCGCCTACGTCATCGTCGGCTTCCGGCAGCCGATCCAGCCGGGGATCAGGTAGGCGGGCCTAAGAGGCCCGCCCTACGATTGTGCAGATGTAAGGCAGGCCTAAGAGGCCCGCCCTACGATTGTGCAGATGTAGGGCGGGCCTCTTAGGCCCGCCTCTTTCCAAGCTTCACCAAGACAGCTCCATGCCGCGGCACCGTGGTCGTATAGGCATCCGTCACGGCGGGCACATCCTTCTGGGTCCACAGCAGTCGAACCGGCTGCGAGCCCGTGAGCCCGAGATCCGACAGCTTGACGGTCATCGAGACCGGGACGGGACCGCGGTTGAACAAGCCCACCGCCATCGTGCCGTCCTCGAGCGGACGCGCCCAGACCTGGGTCCACCCGTCGCTCGCGATGCGTCCTGCGGCCTTGCCGAGGACGTCCTGATCGACGCCGAGCACCTCGCGGTTGCCGAGCAGGTCGATCGTGAACGTGTCCCCCTGCGACAGATCCGCGCCGATCAGCATCGGCGCGGCCTGCAGCGCCCAGAGGGAAATGTGCGTGATCTGCTCGTCGGGCGTCAACTGCGTCGGGCGGGGCGATTCGCCGCGGCCCCACCCCACCATGCCGACGACGAGCATGTCGGTATCGTTCCAATGCCCCGGACCCGCGTACTTTTCATGTCCGGTCTGCTGAAAACCGATCGACGACATCGACGGCCACGTATCGGTGATGTCTCCGGTGACGCGCCACAGGTTCCCGCCAACCTCATCGCCCCACTCCCACACGTTCCCCATGCCGTACTGGCACATCGAGAAGACGAAATCGCGGTCGAGCGTGTCGAGCGCGGCGCGCATGACCTGGTACGGCTTCTTCAAACCTTCGAGATTCGTCCGATCGGGCTGGATCTCCGTGTACGAGCACCAGTCGTACTTGATGTAGTCGAATCCCCACTTGCTCCACGTCTTCGCGTCCTGCTCCTCGTGCTGCCAGCTTCCCGCGTACTTCTGCTGACACGTGCGCGGTCCAGGCGACGAATAGAGTCCGATCTTCAATCCCTTCGAATGGACGTAGTCCGTGAGCGCGTTCATGTCCGGAAACTTATCGTTCGAGGTGATCTCGCCGTCCGCATTCCGCGCGCCTTCCCAGGCGTCGTCGATGTTGACGTAGGTGTAGCCCTGTGCGGCGAGTCCGGTCGAGACGATCGCGTCCGCTGCCGCGCGCACCTTCGCATCGTCCACCTTTGCGGCCCACACGTTCCACGAGTTCCAGCCGAGCGGCGGGGTCAGCGCGAGCGCATCGGGCCCGGCGACGATCGTGATGTCGCCCGTGGTCTTGCCCTTCGGCCCGCTCACGGTGACGTGCACGGCGGTCCGGCCGGTCTCCTTCAGCGAGCCGCTGATGATTCCCGTCTTCGGATCGAGTTGCACGCCTGCCGGGAGATTCGCCGCCGAAAACGTCAGCGGGCCGTCGCCCCCAGCAGGAATGCGGAACAGGAACGGACGTCCGGGTGTGGCGCCGGTGATCCGCGGGTAATTCAATTGCGGCACGGAGGATCGGCTGGACGCGATTGGCGGAGGAGCACCCGCCTCCGGCTGCACGACGCGAGGCTTCTCCTGGCGACCCGGCACCATCGTGATGACGGCACCGGCCCACTCCGCGCTGTCGCCCTGCGTTCCGTCGTTCGCGTCAATCGTCGCGAGCACGAGCCGCTTCGCGCCGGTGAGGTCGACCGAGAGCATCTTCGGCGCGTCGCCGCCGCGCATGACGCCGGTGTCTTCGATCTTCTTTCCGTCGACCCACACGCCGAAGATCACGCTTCCCTGCGGCGCCTTCACGCTGTCGTCGATCCCGACCATGGCCATGAAGCGCGCCGCCGCCCCCCCGAGATCGATTTCCAGATCGCCGTCGGACTGAAGCGGTACCGCGTGCGGGTAGGTGATGCCGCCGAGCACGAACGTCAGCGGCGGCGGAGGCGCCGTTTGTCCGCGGCCGCCGCGCGGCCGGCGCAGCGGAGCGATGGTCAGGTCGAGACTGTCGAGCCAGACGCCGTTCGGCGGAGAGTCATTCCCCTGCAGCGCGTTCGTGGATCCCTGTAGTGCGCTCGTGGCCGCGGGCCTCTCGGGCCCGCGCGCTGCCGCCGCGTGTCCGAACGCACCGGCAACGACCAGCGCGGCAATAGAGGCGATCGCGGGTGCGGGGTTCGTCATGATCCGGCAGGTTATCGTACGCCCGTTACGGCTGCCCGCCGTCGCGCGGCCGCTCGTCGACGCGCGTACCTTCCCAGAGCGGCGCGCCGGTGAGCGCCGCCGCGCGCGCGATCACGTGTGCGCCGACCGAGGTCGTCAACATCGTAAATGCGGCGATGCTGATCGCGCGGATGACCACCCACGCATCGGGCCTGAGCAGCACGAGACCTGCGAGGAGGCATCCGAGCCCGAGCGTCGATGCCTTCGTGGACGCCTGCATCCGCGTGAACACGTCCGGCATGCGCAGGACGCCGATGCCGGCGAGCAGCGCGAGCGTGGCGCCCGCGACGAAGAAGACGCTGGCGATCGCCGCGATCATGACCGTCCTTCCCGCTCGACGTATCGCGCATAGGCGACCGTTCCCACGAAGCTGACCAGCGCGATGACCATCGCAACGTCCAGGAACGCGTGCTCGCCCGTCGCCGCCGCCGTCACGACGGTCAGCCCGACGATCAGGACGCCGATCAGGTCGAGTGAAATGACGCGATCCGGCACCGTGGGACCGCGCAGCACGCGCACGAGCGAGAAGATCGCCGCCAGCGCGAGGAGCGCCAGGGTCAGCGGCATCACGACGTTCAGCATGGGACTCCTCAGGCTAGCAGATCGAGGACGCGGCGCTCGAATCCGCGTTTGATCTCGTCGCGCGCCGCGTCCGGGGTGTCGATGTACATGACGTGCACGTAAAGGGTGCGCCGATCGGGTGACACGTCGAGCGCGACGCTCCCGGGCGTCAGGTTGATCAGCATGGAGAGCAGCAGGATCTCGGAGTCGCGGGTCGCGTCGAGCGGGACCGCAATGATGCCGGGCTTCATGTAGAAGCGCGGCGTCGCGACGTCCACCGCCAGCCGGAGATTCGCGCGAGCGAGCTCCCACGCGAAATACGCGACGAGGCCGACGGCGACGTGCAGCCGGCCGATGTACCGCGACTCGGCGAGCACGTGGCCTTTCATCAGAAACAGGAGGACGGCATAGCCGACCGCGTACCCGATGAGCAGGTTCCCGAGCGTGAACTCTCCCTGGAGCGCCGTCCACGCGAGCGCGAGCAGGAGATTCGCGAGCAGCACGATCAGCGCCCTCCGAGCACGGCCTGCACGTACGCCGCGGGCCGCAGCAACTCGTCAGCCGCGCGCATCGTGAGATCGAACACGGGCCCGGCGGCGATCGTCAACCCCAGCGTCAACGCGGCAAGCACGGCGGCCGGCAACACGACGAGGCGATCGAGGCGTCCGTAGCCCGAGTGCGGCGGAGCGGGCTTCCAGAACGCCTCGTCCCAGAGCCTCGCCATCGACAGGAGCGTCAGCAGGCTGACGGTCAGCGCAATCCCGGCAATCCAGTAGTGCGCGCTCGCCAGCGCGGCTGCGATGATGCCAAGCTTCGCGATGAATCCCGACAGCGGCGGCACGCCGGCGAGCGAGAACACCGGCACCATCGCGAGCGCGGCGACGATCGGCTGGCTCTGGAAGAGTCCTCCGAGCGCGCCGAGATTCGCGGTCCGGCGCTGACGCAGGAACCATCCGCCCACAAGGAACAGCGCCGTGATGACGAGGATGTGGTGGACCATGTAGAGAATCGACGCCGCGAGCGCTTCCTGCGTTCGCAAGGCGAGTCCCACTGTGGTGTAGCCAATGTGCCCCACGAGATTGAACGAAAGCACCCGCCTGAAATCGATCTGTCCGAGCGCGGCCATCAACCCGACGATCATCGTCGCTGCCGAGAGCACGAGCAGCACGCCGTACACCGGATGGGTGTTGCCGTCGAAGAGAAGGGGAAAGATGCGAATCATCGCGTAGACGCCCACCTTCGTCAGGAGACCGGCGAACAGCGCGCCAACCGCCGGCGGCGGCGTCGGATACGACGCTGGCAGCCAGAAGAACAGCGGAAACAGACCGGCCTTGATGCCGAATGCGGTCAGGAACAGCGCCGAGAGCGCAGCGTCGAGCGCCGGCGTGCGCCGTTCGGGCCACGCGCGCGCGAGATCCGCCAGGTTGAGCGTCCCCGCCTGGCCGTAGAGCAGGCCGATCGCCGTCAGTAGGAACGCGGAGGCCAGCAGGTTGAGCGCGACATAGATGAACGCCGCCTGGAGCTGGGCTCGCGTGCGGTGCAGCGCCATCAGGACGAACGAGGCGATCAGCATCACCTCGAACCAGACGTACAGGTTGAACAGGTCGCCGGTGAGGAACGCGCCGCAGACGCCCATCAGCAGCACGTGAATGAGCGCGTGATATCCGAGCGCGGCGCGGCGCGGATCGACGCCCGAAAACGACTGCGCCGTCACGACTGCGCCGACGATGCCGACCATCACGATCAGGAGGGCGCTGAACGTATCCGCGACGAGCGTGATGCCGAAGGGCGCAGGCCATCCGCCAATCTGGAGCACTTGCGTTCCGTGGCTGACGACCAAGGCGAGAATCGCGATCCCTGCGGCAAGAATTCCCAGCGCGCCGCCGAACGCCACGCCCTGCAGCAGCCGCGGCCGGTACGGCAGGAGCTGCAGCGCAATCGCCGTCGCGAGCGGGAGCGCGATCGGCAGGACGAGCAGCATCAGTCGCGATCCGGCACGATGCGATCGATGTCTTCGGTTGCGGCCGACACGTGGACGCGATGCGCGAGCACGAGCGCGAACGCGAGGACGCCGAATCCAATGACGATCGCGGTGAGGATCAGCGACTGCGGTACGGGGTCGGCAAAGGGCGTGGCGCCTCTAAAGAGGCGCCCTACATCGCCTTCTGGAATCAGCGGCGGCCAGTTCCGCGTGAGCCCTGCGGCCGTGAAGATGAGGAGGTTCGATCCGTGCGAGAGCAGCGCGAGGCCGATGATCAGCTGCGCGAGGCGGCGCCTCAGCATCAGGTACAGTCCGGTGGCGTACAGCACGCCCGAGACGATCGCCAGGAGCAGTTCCACGTCACTCCTCCTGCGACGCGAGGTCGATCAGCATGAACGCTATCGTCAACACGACGCCGATGACGGCAAGGAAGACGCCGACGTCGAAGACGAGCGGCGTCCCGACGGGGACGCCCGCGCCGCCAAGGGTTCCCCACAGTGCGCTCATGAACGGCCTGCCCATGAAGGCGGACGGCAGCACGCTGGCGAGCGCGACCGAGAGGCCGATGCCCAGCAGCGTCGACGCGTCGATCATCAGGACGCGGCGCGACGCCTCGACGCCGTACGCCGTGGCGTGGAGGATGAACGCCGCCGACACGACGAGGCCGCCGACGAAACCGCCGCCCGGCGCGTTGTGCCCGCGCAGGAGGAGAAAGACGGCAAACAGCAACAGCAGCGGCATCAGGACGCGCGTCGCGGTCTGGAGAATCGAGGACCTCACGACCGCCGCTCCAGGCTGATGCTGAGGAGCGCGCGTACGCCGATCGCCACCGTCACCAGCACGGTGATCTCCCCCATCGTGTCGAACCCGCGGAAGTCCACGAGAATGACGTTCACGATGTTGCGGCCGTGGGCGAGGACGGGCGCATTCTCCGCGAAGTACGACGACAGGCGCGACGAGGTCCCGGAAGCGCCGACGAACAGCACGAGCGTGGTGATCACGGCGCCCGCCGCGAGCGCGACGATCGCGTCCCGCGATCGGACCAGCGTGCTCGACAGCTCGCTGAAATCGCGATGCCGCCGGAAGACGAGGACGAAGATGACGACCGTGAGCGTCTCGACGGCGAACTGCGTCATCGCCAGGTCGGGCGCGCCGAACAGCGCATAGATGAGCGCCACGCCGTAGCCGACCGCCCCAAGCGAGAGGACCGCCCCCATCGTCGATCGCGCCTGCGACGCGGCGACGGCGGCCACCGCGACGAGTAACACGACGAGCGCCTCGTGAACGTGAATGGGCGTCCACCGGTTCGGCGCGGGGAGTCCGCGCGCCGTCGCCAGCGCCGCGACGACGAGCGCGACGGCCGTCGCGATGACGAGGAGCAGGTATCGCCGCAACGAGGCGCTCTGCAGCATCGGCGCCAGCACGTTGCTCGCCCGATCCAGGACCGCCAGCGTGCCGGAATACAGGCGCTCCGCGCGGATGTCGTAGCGCGCACCTTTAGTTGCGCGGACGATCGCGGCGTAGCGCGGAACCTTAGTTCCGCGGAACACCCCAATCGCTCCCGCAAGCGTCAACAGGCTGAGCCACAGCGTCGGCGTGAAGCCATGCCACACCGCCAGGTGCACGGATGCTGGCGATCCAATGACGCGCGTGACCGCCAGCGCGACCGGCGCGTCCGCCAATCCCGGCAACACCCCGAGCGTGAGCCCGAGCGCGCCAAGCACCAGCGGAGCGAGCCAGAGTGAAACCGGCGCTTCATGGGCAGCCCGAGAAGGCGCGCCGACAAATGGACCGATGCCGGCCATGAGTCCCGCGGCCCCCAGGAGCGCGCTCGCAACCACCGCGACAGCGAGCAACAACACCGACCCCGAGACCGCGTCGTAGAATTGCTCCTTCGCGACGAACCCGACGAACAGCGGCACGCCGGTCATCGACAGGGCGGCCAGCGCTCCCGTGAGTGCGGTCAAGGGCATCTGCCGTCGAAGGCCGCTCAGCCGCGTCACGTCGCGCGTCCCGGTCTCGTGCTCGATGCCGCCGGCGACGAGGAACAGCGCGCCCTTGTAGCACGCGTGCGCGAGCAGATACACGAGCGCCGCGGCCACCGCATCCCGCGTACCGATCCCGACGAGCAGCATCAGCACGCCGAGCGCGCTGACGGTCGAATACGCGAGGATGCGCTTCAGATCCCGCTCCACGACCGCCCTCCACGAACCGCCGATCATCGTGATCGCACCCGCGATCGCGATCGTGCCGGCCCAGAGCGCGGTCCCTCCCAGGATCGGCGTCATCCGCGCGGCCAGATAGACGCCTGCCTTCACCATCGTTGCGGAGTGCAGATACGCGCTGACGGGCGTCGGCGCCTCCATCGCGTTCGGAAGCCAGAAATGGAACGGGAACTGCGCGGATTTGGTAAAGGCCGCGAGGAGCACGAGCACGGCGATCGCTCCATAGAGCGGGTGATCCACGAGCGTCGCGTGCCGCGCCAGCAGCTCGGACACGCTCGTCGTGCCGGTGATCTGCGAGAGCAGCACGGCGGCCGCAAGCAGCGCGAGCCCGCCGGTTCCGGTCACGAGCAGCGCCTGCATCGCGGCCCGCCGCGCTTCGGAGCGCTCGTGCTCGAAGCCGATCAGGAAGTACGACGTGAAACCCGTCAGCTCCCAAAAGACGAAGAGCGCGATCACGTTGTCGCTCAACACCACACCGAGCATCGAGCCCATGAACGCGAAGAGGAACACGTGAAACCGTCCCCGTAACGCGACGGCTTCCATGTACGTCGCCGCGTAGAGCACGACGAGCGTTCCGATTCCCGTGATGACAATGGCGAAGAGAAGCCCGAGGCCGTCGAAATGAAAGCCGAGCGTGAGGCCGAGCGCCTCGGCCCACGGAAGCGATGCGGTGAACGGTCCGCTGACCGCCACCGTCCGAAACATCACGACGAAGTAAATTGTGAGCGCTGCGGGAACGGTCGCGAGCGCGCTGGCGAGCCGCGAGCCGCGAGAGCCGGCCCAGCCGGCGAGCGGGAGCACGATGAACGGGCTCAGGACGAGCCCGACGTGAACCGGCGCGAGCGTCAAGCCGCCACTATACCGGGATCACGTCGGATCGCGATCACTCCGCGCGGAGCGCATCAATGGGGTTGACGCCGGTTGCCTGCCGCAGCGGTACGATCACCGCGACGATCGAGACGGCGATCAATGCGACGACGCCGATGCCGAGCGCGCGCGGATCCTGCGGCGCGACGCCGAAGAGCACGGTGCGAAGGAGCGGCGCCGACCAGAGCGTCAGCGCCAGGCCCGCTGCGACGCCGATGGCGACGAGGACGCTCGCGTTCGTGAGCACGCCGCGTGCGACGTCGCCCGTCGATGCGCCGAGCGCGAGCCGTACGCCGATTTCGCGGCGCCGTTCGGCGATCATGAGCATCAGCAGGCCGTAGAGCCCGAGGGCAGACAGCCCGAGCGCCGCGCCGGCGAAGACCGACAGCAGCTGCGAATCGAGCCGCGGTTGATCCAGCGAGGCGTCGACGATGTTGGACACGGGACGAAGACCGAACAGCGGCCGCGCGGGAGCGACGCTGCGAACGAGCTGACGAATCTCGGACGCAACGGCGCCTGCATTGCCGTCGGTACGGACGACGTACTCCGGATCGGGCCACGCGCCCGCTCCGATGCACACATAGAGGTAGGGCGACAGGGGCGCAGCGGGTCCGTCCTCGATGACGTCGCCGACGACCCCGACGATCCGCCAGGCGCTCTGGGCAACCGGCATGCGCGCGGTGCGTCCGATCGGCGGAACGCCGCCCGCGAACTGATCCACGAAGCGCCTGTTGACGAGCGCCGTCCGCGGCGCGTTTACGCCCGCGCGAATGTCGGGACACCAGTCCCCCGCCACGAGCGGCACCTGCAGCGCATGAAGATATCCGGGCGTCACGCTGCGCTCCCCCACCGTGAACATCCCGTTCTGATCCGGCCCAGTCAGTCCGTCCACGGCCATCTGGTATCGCAGCGTCGCGCCGGTCGCGGGCAGGAAGTTCGTGAATCCCGCCTCCCGAACGCCGGGCAATCGCTGCAGCTCGCGCACGAGCCGCTCCTGCAGCACGCCGAGCGCGTCGCGATCTTCGCCCCACGAGGCGCCCACGTGGAAGGTCAGGACGTTCTCCGTCGAGAAGCCCGTCTCGACCCGCGAGAGCGCGCCGTAGCTGCGAACGAGCAGGCCCGCGACGCCGGTCAAAACCACGCCGAGCGCAATCTGCGCGATCACGAGCGTCCCCTGAAGACGGTGACGCGTGCCGACGAGGCCGCGGCCCGCCCCAGTCAGGATGGGTGCCCCATGACGCCGCGTGGCGTGCAGCGCCGGCAGCAGACCGAAGAGCATCGCGGAGACGAATGACGCGACGGCGGAGAACACCAACGCGCGCGAGTCGAGGTGGGCTTCGGAGACTCGCGGGATGTCCGCAAAGATCCGCGTCAGGATCTGCGTCAGCCAGACGGCAATCGCCGTCCCGACGATCGCGCCGAGCAGCATCAGGAGGACGACCTCGCGCGCGATCGCGGCGACGACCTGTCCCCGCGACGCGCCGATCGCGCTCCGGATCGCCAGCTCCGGCGCGCGCCGGCGCAGTTGAACGAGCATCAGGCCGGCGGTGTTGCCTACCGCGATCAGCAGGAGCAGCGCAACGGCCGCGAGCAGGAGGATGAGCGCACGGCGGTAGTCCCCGACGCGGACGTCCTTCAGGCTGCGCACCTCCACGCCCCAACCCTTGTCGGTGGACGGAAATTGCTCCGCGAGCGTCCGCTGCGTGCGCTCCAGATCCGCACGCGCCTGATCGAGGCTGACGCCGTGCTTCACGCGCCCGACGCCGCCGAGGAAGCGCGCCTCGCGGGCGTGCAGCAGTTGCGGCGAGAGCTGCGCGGGAAGCCAGACGTCGAGGGACGTCGGCGCAAACGCGGAGCCGCTTGCGAAGATCGAGGGCATCACGCCGACGATCGGCCAGTCGACGCCGCGGATCTTGAGCTGCCGGCTCGTCACATCCGGCGCGCGGCCATACCGGCGCGTCCAGTAGCCCTCGCTGATCACCGCGGCTTTCGGTCCGCTGTCGAGTTCCTCCGCATCGGCGAATGCACGGCCGAGGATCGGCGTCATGCGGAAGACGTCGAAGTAGTGCGGCATGACGCGGCGTCCCGCGAGCCGCTCCGGCTCGCTGCCGCTCGTGTCGGTCATGTTCTCGGAGTAGCTGCCCGAGATCGTGTCGAATGTCTTCGTCCGCCGATTCCAGTCGTCGATGCGCGCGGGCGCGACGAGGCTCACACGCTCGCGTCGCGAAGGAGCCGCTTCGTACACGGTGACGAGTTGATCGCCGTCAGGAAAGGGCAGCGGACGCAGGACGATGGCGTCGACGAGCGAGAACACGGCGGTAGTGACGCCGATGCCGAGACCAATCGTCACGACGGCTGCGGCGGTGAACGCGCGTCGCCTCGCGAGCGCCCGCCAGGCCTGAGCAAACTTCCGCATGCCCCTTCGACGGTCCACCGCCGCGCCGGTTGACCGCCCCCGGGCTCTGACCCCGAGCTACGGGGCAAATTGCCACACCCGGGGGTCAGAGCTCGAGCGGCTGTTTCGCCGTAAGTCATGACCTCCGACCCACTAGTCGCCGACGCGCAGCTCGGGGGTCTGACCCCGGTTTCGGGGCGTTGCGTCAACCGAGGTAGTCACTTGACAATTATTTCTAATAGTCATATTGTTATTTCCAATTGTAATGACGATCGGCCAGAAGCTCCGCGCACTGCGCCATCTCGAGGGACATCTGCGGGGACTTGGGCGCGAGATGACGCAGAGCGAAGTCGCGCGAGCGATCGAAGCGGAGCTCGGCGATCGCATCAGCCAGTCGTATCTCTCGCTCATCGAGAACGACTCGCGCCCTCACCTGTCATCCCACTCGCGCGGCCTGCTCGCGCGCTTCTTCAAAGTTCACCCCGGGTACCTCGTCAGCGATCCGCCCGGATACCGTACCGAGCTCAGTCCCGAAGTCGGCGGCATCGAGAACACCGTCGACCGCTGGCTCTTCGACGGAGCGGCGCGGTTCGCCAGCGACCAGGCGCTCAGCGCGGCGCTCGAGCGTGTCGCCGGATCCGACGATTCGCGCGGCTGCCTGCTGCTGCTCGGAGAGCTCCTCGCGGTCCCGGGCCTCATCGATCAACTGTCGAAGACGCTGATGGCAAAGGAGCGTCCATGAACTGGCCCGCACTCTTTCTCGGCAGCTTCGTGATTGGGTTGGTGTTCAGCGTCGTCTCGTTCGCGATGGGCGTGGCGGGATTCGATCTGCACGGCCACGCGCCGTTCGTGCACCACCCGCAGATCCCCCACGCACCGGGCCACGCACCAGACCTCGCACACGCTCACGCGCACGCGCGCGGCGACGGCGTGTCGCCGTTCAACTTCGCGACGCTGATGGCTTTCCTCGCATGGTTCGGCGGCACCGGCTATCTGCTCACGTCCCAGTTCCGCTGGCTGGCGCTGCCGTCGATGGCGGTCTCGACGATCGCCGGCATCGCCGGCGCATCGCTCGTGTTCCTCCTGATGTCACGCGTGCTCTGGTCGCCTCACGAGAACATGCGCATCGCCGATTCGCAGATCATCGGCGTCCTCGGGCGGGTGACGCAGCCGATCCGGGCCGACGGCATCGGCGAACTGATCTACTCGAGCGGCGGCACGCGGCGCTCCTGCGGCGCCCGCAGCGCCGATGGGCAGCCAATCGAAAAGGGCGCCGAAGTGATCGTCACCGCGTACGAGCGCGGCATCGCCTCGGTCAGGCGCTGGGAAGATCTCGCGGCGGAAAAGCTGTAACCGACGGGTCTTAAAGGAGGCCCTCTATGGGGATGGGACTTGGATCGTTCGGGACGGGATTCTGGGTCATCGTCGGGCTGATGGTGCTGAGCGTGATCCTGCTCTCCTCTTTCCTCGCGTCGCTCTATCGGAAGGCAGGACCGCACGAAGCGCTCATCGTCTACGGCTTCCGCGGCACGCGCATCGTCAAGGGGCATGGGACGGTCATCTTCCCGATGATCGAAGCGTGCCGTCAGCTGTCGCTGGAGCTGATGTCGTTCGACGTCGCCCCCGTGCAGGACCTCTATACCAAGCAGGGCGTCGCCGTCACGGTCGAAGCGGTCGCACAGATCAAGGTGAAGTCGGACGTCGAATCGATTCAGACGGCGTCGGAGCAGTTCCTGACGAAGACGCCGGATCAGCGCGAAAGCCTGATCCGCCTGGTCATGGAAGGCCACCTGCGCGGGATCATCGGACAGCTCACCGTCGAACAGATCGTGAAGGAGCCCGAGATGGTGGCCGAGCGGATGCGGTCCACCTGCGCCGACGACATGAACAAGATGGGGCTCGAGGTCGTGTCGTTCACGATCAAAGAGGTCCGCGACAAGAACGACTACATCGTCAACATGGGCCGGCCGGACGTGGCGCGCATCAAGCGCGACGCCGACGTCGCGGCGGCGGAAGCGGACCGAGACATCGCAATCAAGCGCGCCGAAGCGACGCGAGCGTCGGCGATCGCCAAGGCCCAGGCCGACCAGGAGCGCGTGCTCGCCGAAACGCTGTCGCAGGCCAAGCAGGCGGAGGCCGAACGGGACCTCGAGATCAAGAAGGCGAACTTCCTCGAGACGGTCAAGAAGCAGCAGGCGCAGGCGGACAAGGCCTACGAGATCCAGACGAACGTCATGCAGCAGCAGGTCGTGGCCGAAGCCGTCCGCGTCCAGCAGGTCGAGCGCGAACAGCAGGTGAAGGTGCAGGAAGCGGAAATCCTGCGCCGCGAGAAGGAGCTGATCGCGACCGTCCTCAAGCAGGCCGAAATCGAGCGGCAGCGGATCGAGGTGCTCGCCGATGCCGAACGCGAACGTCTCAAGACGGAGGCAGAAGGCCACGCGGCCGCAACGAGGGCGCAGGGCGAGGCCGAGGCGGAGATCATTTTCAGGAAGGGGGACGCCGAGGCGCGTGCGATGAACGTCAAGGCCGAAGCGTTCCAGGAGTACAACCAGGCGGCCGTCATCGACAAGCTGCTCACAGGCCTGCCCGATGTCGTCCGTGCGCTGGCGGCGCCGCTGTCCAACGTCGACAAGATCACGATCGTCTCGACCGGCAACGGCAACTCGGCGGGCCTGCACAAGGTGACGGGCGACATCACGGAGATCGCCGCTCAGGTGCCGGCGCTCTTCGAGGCGCTCTCCGGCATGCCGATGAACGAGCTCCTCTCGAAGGTGCGCAAGATTGGAGATAAGGCGCCGCGTGCGGATCAAGCGGCCGGAGTCTAGTTAGAAGGCAGAAGGCGCTGGGCCGCCCGCGAAGCGGGCGGACAGGCCAAAGGCCGTCGCGCGAAGCGCGTAATGCGCGTGGGGGTGGGACCCCACGCGCGCTAAGAATGGGAGCACTGCAATGGCCGTACTCGAACGCGTGGCAACGCTGGTCCGGGCGAACCTCAACGATCTGATCGATCGCGCCGAGGACCCGGAAAAGATGATCAAGCAGGTGATCCTCGACATGGAGAACCAGCTCCTGCAGGTGAAGACGCAGGTGGCGGTGGCCATGGCGGATCAGCACCTGCTGCGCAAGAAGCAGCAGGAGCACGAGGATCAGGCGGCGGAGTGGATGAAGAAAGCGGAGCTCGCCGTGGACAAGCAGCAGGACGATCTGGCGCGCGCGGCGCTCGCGCGCTATCAGAGCTTCACGAAGCTCGCCGAGGACTACGGACGCCAGAGCGACGATCAGAAGCTGCAGGTCGATACGCTCCGGAACGCGCTCGAGAAGCTCGATCAGAAGCTGAACGAAGCGCGCGCGAAGAGCGACCTCCTCGTCGCGCAACACCGGCGCGCCCTCGCGCTCGACCGCGCGAGCCAGGCGCAGCTCGCGATCGGCGATCGGTCGACCGCCGCCGACTTCGATCGCCTGCGGTCGAAGGTCGTCCGCAGCGAGGCCATCAGCCAGGCCAAGGCGGAGCTCGTGGCCGACGATGTGGATCGGCGCTTCGAGGCGCTGCAGAAGGACGACGAGATCGGCCGGCTGCTGGATGCGCTGAAAGCGCGGCGAGGGGCGTAGGAAAGGCGGGTCTGAGAGACCTGCCCTACAGCGTGGGCCGGGTCTCTTAGACCCGGCACCGTGATATCGTGCGCGCCATGCCGCGCGCTGCTGCAACGCTCACGACCGCGCTCCTGTTCGGCGCGCTGCTGACGGCCGACGTCGGCAGCGCGCAATTCCGCACGCTGAACGATCGTTACGCGCCGCCCAGATTCACGGCGCTCGACGACTGGAAGCCGCGCGCGGCGTACCTGCGCGAGCACATCCTCGCCTCCGCCGGCCTGCTGCCTTCCCCCGAAAAGACGCCGCTCAATCCGGTCGTCTTCGACGAGATCGACCACAAGGACTACACCGTCTCGAAGGTGTACTTCGAAAGCCTTCCGGGGTTCCTGGTCACCGGCAACCTCTATCGTCCGATCGGCGACGGCCCCTTCCCTGCCGTCCTGAGCCCGCACGGCCACTGGGCATACGGTCGGCTCGAGAACACGGACCTCAATTCAGGACCGGGGCGCGCGATCAGTCTCGCGCGGCAGGGATTCGTCGTCTTCACCTACGACATGGTCGGGTACAACGACAGCCAGCAACTGCCGCACCGCACGTTCAGCGGCAAGCGCGAGTACCTGTGGTCGCTCAGCGTCGGCGGCCTGCAGCTCTGGGACAGCATCCGCAGCCTCGATTTTCTCGAATCGCTCCCCTACGTGAAGCGTGACGCGATTGGCGTGACCGGCGAGTCCGGCGGCGGCACGCAGACATTCCTCGTCGCGGCCGTCGACGACCGCGTCGCCGTCGCCGTTCCCGTCAACATGATCTCGCTGCACATGCAGGGCGGCTGCATCTGCGAGAACCCGCCGGGCCTGCGGCTCGACACGAACAACGTGGAGATTGCCGCAACGATCGCGCCGCGTCCGCTCCTGATGGTCTCGGCCACGGGCGACTGGACGAACGAAACGATGGAGCTCGAATATCCCGCGGTGCGCGCGATCTATGGGCTGTTCGGCGCCGAGGATCGGGTGAAGGCGGTGCAGTTCAAGGCGGAGCACAACTACAACAAGGACAGCCGCGAGGCGATGTACGCGTGGATGGCGCGATGGCTGCAACATCAGCCGGCCGATGTCGTCCGTGAAGAGAAAGCGTTCACGCCCGATGCGCCGCCCGACCTGCTCGTCTTCCATCACCGGGCGCTGCCGTCCAACGCGGTCACGCGGGAGCAGCTGACGACGAACTGGATCGATGCGGCCACACGTCAACTCTCCACGATGCCGGTCGACGTCCGTACCCGCCTCCTTCGCCACGCGCTGGGCTACGGGGACGCGCCGCCGCCTTCGCGCTCCACGCCAGGGCGGACAAGCGCACCCGCAGCCGCACAACGCACGCCGCACACGCACACCGTTCTCCTCGCCGGCGACGACCCGGTCGTCGCGCGGAGGCTTCGCGCGCGCGCGTTCACCGTCCAGCCGATCGCGTTCACGCCGTTCGACGCCGAGGCCGCGGCGAAGATCGACCATTTCGACACGTACAACCGCACCGCGGCAGGCGCCAACGTCGCGGACATCGTCAACGCCGTTCGGGAGCATCCGGGTGCCGCGCTCGTCGCCAGCGGCGATGCCGCAGCGGCGGCCCTCCTCGCGGCTGCGGTCGTCCCGGTACCGATCGCCGTGCTGGATCTCGGCGGCGTCGACCGGACCGACGACTGGTTCGCGGACCACTTCTACATTCCGGGCCTCCGCCGCGCGGGCGACTTCCAGACAGCCATCGACGGGGCGCGCGGTACCCTCGTCCTCCACAACGCGCGGCCCGACCTGGGTCTCCACGCGCCCGCCCTTCAGCAGCAGGCGCTCACGCCGGACGGCATCGCCTCGGCGATCCGCGCGCACCTCGACCACAGCCGCTAACCGACGCCTTGACACTGCGTTAGCGCAAGACATACGCTTTGGGGTTCGAGCACTACTAACCAAAGAGGGAGGAAGGAATATGTCGTTTTACCGGCGCGTACTGGGTTGCAGCGCCGTGTTCGCAGGCATGCTGGCGCTGGCACTGCCGGCAGCCGCTCAGTTCGACCGGGGCCAGATCTCCGGTCGCGTACGAGACGCACAGGGTGCCGTGGTACCCGGTGCCACCGTCGTCGCGCAGAATACGCAGACGCAGATCGAGGCGACGACCGTCACCGACGGAACGGGGTTCTACACGTTCCCGAACCTGACGGCGGGCAAGTACAACGTCAGCGCGGAGCTGCAGGGTTTCAAGAAGGCGCTCCGGCAGAACGTCACGCTCGACGCGGCGGGCTCGCTGACGCTCGATTTCACGCTCGAAACCGGCGCGGTCACCGAATCGGTGACGGTCACGGCGGAGAGCGCTCCGCTCCAGTCCGACGTCGCGCTGCGCAAGACGATCGAATCGAAGGACATCGAGCAGCTTTCGTTCAACGGCCGCAACCCGATCGGCGTCGTCGGCCTGAAGCCGGGGGTCATCGGCGGCAACTTCAACAACTACAATTTCTCGGACCTGGGCAACGGCGGCTTCAGCATCAACGGCAGCCGCAGCGACGAGAACAACATCACCGTCGACGGCGCCACGGCGATCCGGACGCGGTCGAACGGCGCGATCGTCGGGATCCAGAACGTCGACGCGTTGCAGGAAGTGCAGGTCCTGACGGGCGATTACATGCCCGAGTACGGCCGCGTGAGCGGGGGCCAGATCCGCATGATCACGAAGAGCGGCGGCAACCGGTTCAGCGGCAGCGGATCGTTCTTCTACCGCGACGACAAGCTGCAGGCGAACACCTGGACGCGCAACCACAGCGCGAACCAGACCGACCGCCAGACCGCGCCCTTCAACTACAAGCAGTACGGCTACTCGGCGGGCGGCCCGATCATGAAGGATCGGCTGTTCTTCTTCGCCGCGCAGGAGTGGGTGAACTACCTCGCCGGCCAGACGAACCTGGCGACGGTGCCGACCGCGAAGATGCGCCAGGGGGACTTCAGCGAACTGCTGACGGCGAACAATGGATTCTTCAGCTCGCCGCAGATCATCCGCGACCCGGGCACCGGCCAGCCGTTCCCGGGCAACATCATCCCGAAGGATCGCCTGAGCGCGAACGGGCTGGCGCTGCTGAGCGCCTACCCGCTGCCCACGCCGGGCTTTCAGCAGGGCACGTCGAACGCGATTCTCAACAGCGAGAACCCGCAGGATCAGCGGAAGGACAACTTTCGGTTCGACTACCACCCGAACAACAACAACATGATCACGTATCGCTACGGGAAGTACAGCTGGACGGCGGTCGACGCCTTCCGCGGCACGTTCCCGTACGCGCGCACGGACTGGGATCGTCCCAATACCACGCAGACGTTGAGCTGGACGAGCACGATCAAGAGCAACCTGGTGAACGAGGCGAGCTATACGTATTCGCTCGACCAGGTGTTCATCAATGTGTTCAAGAGCGATCTGTATTCGCGGAGCAAGTACGGGATCAACTACCCGTACATCTTCCCGAACAACAAGGAAATCCCCGACAAGATCCCGACGATCACGGTCGACAACCTGAGCGAGATCGACGGCGGACCGTATCCGTCTTCCTCGCAGGGCCCCATTCACAGCTTCGCCAACACGACGACGTGGGTGAAGAGCCGGCATACGTTCAAGGGCGGCGTCGTGCTCGAGTACTCGGGCGAGGACGATTTCGACCAGATCAACGTGCAGGCGATTCCCGGGAGCACGAACAACCAGAACGGCCGCTTCGAGTTCCGCAACAGCACGACGGCGCGTACCGGCCTCGGCATGGCCGACGCGGCGATGGGACTGTTCACGAACTACGGCGAGATCGGGCAGCGGGCCCTCACCAAGTGGCGTGCGCTGGCGACCGACCTGTTCTTCCAGGATTCGTGGAAGCCGACGAGCAATCTCACGGTCGAGGGTGGCGTGCGCTACTCGCTGTGGCCGCCGTTCCACTCGCTGACGAACAACATCGCCACGTTCAATCCGGCGGACTACGACGTCAACAACCAGGCGGTGATCGATCCGAAGACCGGCGCGATCATCAGCGGTCCGCGGTACAACGGCATCCTGCTGCCGGGTGATGGTTTCCCGAGCAGCGCGAGCAACCTTGCGGTCTACAACGATCCGGCCGTGCTTGCCCTGTTCCGGGGCGCGCCGCTCGGGCTGACCCAGACGCACAAGAACGTCTTCGAGCCGCGCCTCGGCATGTCGTACGCGCTCGACGACAAGACGATCATCAAGACGAGCGGCGGGATCTTCCACAACCGTGTGACGCTGAACGACTCGCTGCTGCTCGGCGGCAACCCGCCGTTCCAGCCCCAGGTGAGCGTCAGCAACGGCTCGGCGGACAATCCCGGCGCCGGCGGCGCGGCGAACCTGCCGTTCGGCATGACGGCGATCGACCCGGTCTTCAAGCACCCGACCGCCTACATGTGGTCGGCCGGTGTGCAGCGTGAAGTGCCGTTCGGGTTCATCGTCGATGCGACCTACGTCGGCCGACGCGGCGTCTACAACCAGCGCGAGAACAACATCAACCAGCTCGCGCCGGGCACG
>JBKPTE010000019.1:0-64768 GCA_046735335.1 Acidobacteriota bacterium
GACTGATCCTGCTCGCGGGCGTCCAGACCTGGTGGCGGAGGCGATAACCTTGCGTGGCGTGCGGTCCCTGATCATCCTGCTGATCATCGCGATTCCTCTCGGCTGGTACGCGCTGCGCGAGTCGAAGAAGGAAGCGCCCACCAGCGACAAGAAGCTCGAGAAGGTCTTCGCCGGCGTGGAGGCCGACAAGATCGATCAGGTCACGATCAAGTCCGAGTCGGGCGATCGCACGACCGTGCAGAAGCAGTCGTCGAAGTGGCAGGTGACGGCGCCCGTGACAGCGGCGGCGGACGAAGGGGAGCTGTCCGGGCTGACGTCGAACCTTTCGTCGCTGGAAATGCAGCGCGTCGTGGACGAGCAGCCGTCCGATCTGAAGCAATACGGACTGCAGCCGGCGCGCGTGGAAGTGGGGTTCAAGGCCGGCGGGCAGGAACGGCATCTGCTCGTGGGTCAGAAGACGCCGACCGGTACCGATCTCTACGCGAAGCTGCCGGACAAGCCGCGCGTGTTCCTCATATCGTCCTACCTCGATTCGACGTTCAACAAATCGACGTTCGACCTCCGGGACAAGACCGTCCTGAAGTTCGATCGTGAGAAGGTGGACAGCCTGGAGATTGCGAGCGCCGACCGGACGCTGAAGTTCGCCAAGAAGGGTCCGGACTGGCGGATGACGGCTCCTGTCGACGCGCGGGCGGACTTCAGCGCGATCGAAGGGGTCGTCGGACGGCTCAACACGGCGCAGATGAAGGCGCTCACGGCGCCCGACGCGACGGATCTGAAGCAATACGGGCTCGACAAGCCTGCCTATACCGTGCGTCTCGGCGCCGGCAGCGCGCAGGCCGCGCTGGCCATCGGCACGAGCGCGGGCGAGGGCGTCTTCTACGCGAAGGACCTGTCGCGGCCGTTGATCTTCACCGTCGAATCCGCGCTCGTCGACGAGTTGAAGAAACCCGCCGACGATTTCCGCGTGAAGGACCTCTTCGACGCGCGCGCGTTCAACATCAACCGCATCGAGGTCGCGCGCGGCGGCCAGACCGTTGCGTTCGAGAAGTCGAAGGGCGCCGCAAAGGGCAACGAGCCGCCGCCGGAGGTTTGGAAGCAGGTGACGCCATCGGCGAAGGACGTGGATTCCTCGAAGATGGACACGCTCATCAGCGCCCTTACCAACGCGCGCGCGACGTCGTTCGTCGACAAGACGGCCGGAACCGGCCTGGACGCGCCCGAGCTCACCGTTTCGATCAAGTACGAGGAGAACCAGAAGCAGGAACGCGTCGCGTTCGGCCGCCACGGCCAGGATGCGTTCGCGCACCGCGACGGAGAGCCTGGCGCGGCAAAGATTGACGCCTCCGCTCTCGACGCGATCGTCAAGGCTCTCGACGCGCTGAAGTAACGTGTGAGGTCCCCGCTCCTCGTCGCGCTCTGTCTGTTCGCGGCGGCGTGCGGGGGCCATCGCGCCCCGTCCGTCACCCCGCAGCCGCCGTCGCAGGCCGTTCGGCAGCTCGCCTCCGATCTCTCCACCATCTTCGGCGCGAACGTCATGGCGCAGGCGCAGTGGGGCGTCGAGGTGCGATCGCTCGATTCGGGACGTACTCTCTTCGCCCTCAATCCAGACAAGCTGCTGATGCCCGCGTCCAACATGAAAATCGTGACGCTGGCTGCCGCTGCAGGCACCCTGGGATGGGATTACCGGTTCACGACGACGCTCGAGACGGCGGCGCCGATCGAAGCGGGCATCCTCGCCGGCGATCTCGTCGTCCGCGGGACCGGCGACCCGACCATCAACACGCGCAATGGGCGCGCGACGCAGGTCTTCGACGAATGGGCCTCGGCCCTGAAGGCTGCCGGCATCTCCCGTATCGACGGCCACATCGTCGGCGACGACAACGCGTTCGACGACGCGTGGCTCGGCGCCGGGTGGGCGTGGGACTACCTGCAGTACGACTACGCGGCGCCGGTTGGGGCGCTCGAGTACAACGAGGACTTCGCTGACCTCGTCGTCACGCCGGGCGCGCGCCAGGGTGATCCAGTCTTTCTCGAGCTGACGGCAGGGTCAGGGCTGCGGGTGTTCAATCGAGCGGTGACGGGCCCCGTGGGGTCGACGACGACGCTCGATTATGTACGGCATCTCGAAGAACCTGTGCTCGAAGTGACCGGAACGGTGCCTCAAGGGGCGACGCCGCTCCGGCGCGAGGTCGCCGTCGTCAATCCCACGATCTTTTTCGTGCAGGCGCTCAAGGACGCGCTGATCGCGCGTGGGATCGAGGTGACCGGACGCGCCGTCGACGGCGACGACCTCGTGCCGGTGATCCCGCCGGCGGAGCGTCGGGTGCTTGCGCGATCGGATTCGCCGCCGTTGTCCGACATCGCGGCCGTTTTGATGAAGGTGAGCCAGAATCTCTACGCGGAGACGCTGCTGAAAGCGGTCGGCGCGGCGCACGGCGGGCTCGGGACGACTGACGGCGGCCGCGTCGCGACGCGCGCGTTGCTCGCATCATGGGGCGTTACGGACACCAGCTACGTCCAGGTGGACGGGTCCGGGTTGTCGCGCTACGACTACGTCACCGCCGACGTGCTCGTGACGATTCTCTCGCGCCTCTATGCCGACGAGGCGCACCGCGCGGCGTTCCTCGCGACGTTTCCAATCGCGGGCAGGGACGGCACGATGGAGAAGCGGCTGAAGAAGACGCGCGCCGAAGGGAACGCGCTGGCGAAGACGGGATCGATCTCGAACGTGCGCACGCTGTCGGGCTTCGTGCGCACGCGCGACGGCGAGATGCTGGCGTTTTCGATCCTGGCGAACAACTTCGCCGTCCCCGGATCGACCGTGACGTGGATTGCGGATCTCGCCGTCGAGACGCTGTCGAATTTCAGGCGCTAACGACGACAAACTGAGGGCGGGAACCAACGGCACGTTTCGATTACTGCGGTTGAAGCCGGCGAGTACAGCATGCGGCCATTCGACAATCGACAATGTCCAACCTCCCCGCCTCCGCGGCTCCGCCGACGACGGCGGGCAAGCCAACCTCCAACCTCCAACCAGCACCGTCCTCCTATTTCTGTTTCGCCTCCGCGATCATGACGAGCGCGCGTCCCGCTTCGCGCCGGACGTCCTCGTCGGGATCCTTCGTTGCCTTTCTCAACGCAGCCACGGCGGGCTGGGCCTGCTCGCCGTACGAGGCGAGCGCGACCGCCGCCGCCCGCCGCACGGATGCTTCCTCGTCGCCCAGCGCGTCGATCAGCCCCGGCACTTCCTTGCCGGGATTGTCGCGGACGATCCCGAGATAGGTGACGGCCACCTCGCGCACCGAAGGATCCTCGTCGTGCAGCGCGCTCAACAACGAGGGGATGACGATTTGCGGATCGATCGACGCGCGCTCGCGAAGCTTCCCCAGCGATCGAAGCGCCTCACGGCGCACGGCTGGCTCGTCCGCATCGAGCGCGTCGCGCAGCGCGGGCACAGCCGCAGATCCCATGAAGCTGAGCGCGAGCGCAGCCTCGGGCGCGAACTCCGGCTGATCGAGGAGCGCCGCCACGTCGGGAATGGCCTCGGCCGCCCGCGCACCGAGCAGCGCGCATGCCTTCAAGGCCGCCTTTCGCCGCGCCGGGTCCGCCGCGGGATCCTGCAGCGTGCGGCGTATGAGAGGAAGGGCGGCAGTTCCGCGTTCCTCCAGCTCTGCGGACGCGCGCTGGACATCCTTCGGCGAGCGGCTCTGCAGATCGTTCAGCCACCGATCGTCGTTTCGGGCAACGCGGACGACCCGGCCCGTCGCGTCCGGCTCGCGGTAATACCAGATCGCCGCGCCGACGCCGGCAATCAGCGCCAGCAGCAGGGCGGCAAAGCGCCACATGGAGCCATTCTATGGTGCGCCGAGTGTCGCCGGGTCTGAGAGACCCGGCCTACCGGTGTAGACCCCGGCCGGGTCTAAGAGACCCGGCCGGATGCTCGATGTTCCCGTCTGAAACCCGGACAACGATCGGTGATGGCGATGTGGCGTGGTATCGCGGGTCGCATGCGGTCTTCGACACCGGCGTAATGGCACCTCCCTAAAGAGGCGACCGAGGCGTTGAAGCCGTGGCCGCGATGACGCGGCGCGCGGTGTCGAGCACCTCTGATGCAGACGCCATCACGCCGCCGCCCTGCGCCAGCTCCGGACGTCCTCCACCCTTGCCGCCGTGCGCGGCGATGATCTGGCGCAGCAGCGCGCCGGAATCGCACGGAAGATCCGCCGCGCGCGCGACAACGATGGCTGACGGCGGCGGATCCGAGACGAGCACCGCGATGTATCCCGCCGTCGCCGTAATCCGCGTGGCGATCGCTTTGAGACCGGCCGCATCCCAGCCCGGAAGCGACGCGGCAACCATCTTCGCAGAGCCTGCATCCGCGGCAGACTTCAGCAGCGCGTCCGCCTGCCGATCCGCGAGCTGCATCTGGTACTCGCGGACCTGGCGGCGCAACTCCTTCGCGTCCGACTGAACGCGCTCGATGGCGGCCGGCAGGTCGGCGGGCAGTACCGAGAGCGCCTTCACGCTGCCGGCAACGGCGTCACGCAGAACACGGAAACCGTTCAGCGCGCGTCCGCCGCAGAGGAACGTGATCCTCGAGCCGCCTCGAAAGCGCTCCGTCGCGGAGACCGCGATGATCCCGATCGCGCCCGTCCGCGACACGTGCGTTCCGCCGCACGCGGAGAGATCGAACCCCTCGACGTCGATCAACCGGATCGTGCCCTCGCGCTTCGTTTCCTTGCGCAGCCCGAGGCGCGCCGCCTCCGAGGCATCGGCGAATCGAATCGCCACCGGACGGTCCTCCCACACGACGCGATTCGCCTGGCTCTCGGCCTCCTTCACTTCCCTTGTGGTCACCTCGCGCGCGAGATCGATCGTCGAATACTCGACGCCGAGGTGGAAGCTCTCGGTCCGCACGGAGAAGAGCCGATCGAATGCGGCGGACAGCACGTGTTGTCCCGTGTGCTGCTGCATGTGATCGAAACGGCGCGTCCAGTCGATCCGCCCGTGCAGTGCCGTTGTCGATGGCGCGCGATCGACGACGTGCAGGATCCGCCCATCGTCCATCTCCACCACGCCGACTACGCGGACGTCGTGGAAGGAGCCGACATCGTGCGGCTGGCCGCCGGACGTGGGATAGAACGCGGTCCGATCGAGCAGGAGCGCGGTCTGCCCCTCGTGCGACACCGTGTCGAGCAGCGTCGCGTCGAATTCCTGCACGTAGGGATCCGTGTAGTAGAGCCGGTCGGTCACGCGCGGCTCCGGGCGAGCGCGGGATCGGGAATTCCGGCTTCGGCGAAGCCGCGCGCACGCAGCGCGCAGCTGTCGCAGCGGCCGCATGGCGCGCCGTCCGGGCGCGGCTCGTAGCAGCTGAGCGTCAACGCGTAATCGAGTCCCATACCGGTGCCGCGCCGGATGATGTCGGCCTTCGAGAGCATCTGCAGCGGCGCGAGGATTCGGAGCCGCTTCCCTTCGACGCCGGCTCTCGTCGCCAGCGACGCGAGCGTCTCGAAGGCGTCGATGTACTCGGGCCGGCAGTCCGGATACCCGGAGTAATCGAGCGCGTTGACGCCAATCACGATGGCGTCCGCGGCGAGCACTTCCGACCACGCGAGCGCGAGCGAGAGGAAGACGGTGTTGCGCGCCGGCACGTATGTCGGCGGGATCTCGTCGTCTATGGAACGGTCTTTCGGAATGGCGCCATCGCCCACCAGCGCGGACCCGCCGAACGTTGAGAGCGGAACCTCCAGCTCGACGTGTTTCGCCACGCCCAGCGCCTTCGCGACCTCGCGCGCCGCCGAGACTTCGCGCGCATGCACCTGGCCGTACCGCACCGTGAGCGCGTACAGCTCGTAGCCGTCGGCCTTCGCGATCGCGCCGGCCGTATACGAATCGAGGCCGCCGCTCAGGAGCAGGACCGCTCGCGGCACATCACACCCCGCGCGTCAGCGGATCCCAGATGTACTTGTGAGCCTGCAGCTGCAGCCGGACCGGAAGCCTGTCGGAGAGGATCCACGACGCAAGCTGCTTCGGGTCGAGCACGCCGTGCACGGGCGAAAAGAGCACGGCGGCGCAGCGCCCAGTCAGCTCGCGACCTTCGACGACGTGGCGGGCATATTCGTAATCCACGCGATCCCGGATGACGAACTTCACTTCGTCGGTGAGCCGCAGCGCGTCGAGGTTCGCCCAGTGCATCTTGCCGGCTTCCCCGCTGCCGGGACACTTCACGTCGATGATGCGGAAGACGCCGTCCGGCACCTGCTCAACGCTTCGATGGCCGCCGGTCTCGAGCAGAACCGTATGCCCCTCGGAGATCAGCCGTTCCATCAATGGGTAGACCTCCTTCTGCAGCAGCGGCTCCCCGCCCGTAATCTCGACGACATCGCACCCATACGTCCGGACCTTCTCGATCACATCGTCCACGCTCATTCTGCTGCCCTCGTGAAACGCGTAGGGCGTGTCGCACCACGAGCAGCGCAGATCGCACGCCGTCAGGCGCACGAAGACGCACGGGCGTCCGGCGTGGGTGGATTCCCCCTGGATCGAGTGGAAGATCTCGTTGACGGTCAGCACAGGATCCTTCAATTGTAACGGTTCCGGAACTCGAACCCCGGCTCCCGCATGCCGCACGCGCACGCCGCACCCCGCACGCCTCTGCCACTACAATGACTGCCATGGCCAAGCCGACGTTCTACGCGAAGCCGACCTGAACCACGTGCAGGAACGCCAGGAGTTTCCTGGACGAGCACGACGTCGCCGTGGATCAGATCGACATCAACAGGAATCCGCCGAGCCGGGAATTCCTCGAGAAACACGTGGACGAGAAGCGGTTCCTGGATTTCGTGAGCACGCGGAGTCCCGTCTGGAAGACGCGGCCGTTGCCCAGGACGAAGAAGGAAGCAATCGACCTGATGATGGAACAGCCGAACCTGATCAAGCGGCCGATTCTGATCAAGGGTTCGAAGGTGATTTTCGGGTTCGACAAGGACGCGTACGGCGGGCTGACATGAGCCGCGTCAGGGTCGGAACGTCGGGGTGGAGCTATCCCACCGGCAAGGGAACCTGGAACGGCGTCTTCTACCCCACCGCGCCAGGATCGAAGCGGGGCAAGGCCGGCTTTGACGAGCTCGCGTTCTACGCCGAGCACTTCGACACGGTCGAAGTGAACTCGAGCTTCTATCGGATCCCGGCGAGCGAGACCACGAAGAAGTGGGTCGAGCGGACGCCGCGCGACTTCGAGTTCTCGCTGAAGCTCTACCAGAAGTTCACGCACCCGGAGATGTTTCACAAGGCGACCGGCGCCGATCCGGCGGACGTGGGAGACAAGGACGTCGGCGAGTTCCGCGGCGCGATCGATCCAATCGTCGAGGCCGGGAAACTCGGCGCGCTGCTGGCGCAGTTTCCCGCCAGCTTCAAGAACGAGCCGAACTCACGCGGATATCTCGAGTGGCTCCTCGAGGCCTTCAAGGACTACCCGATGGCCGTCGAACTGCGGCACAGAAGCTTCAGCGACGATCCGAAAGGAACGCTGGGGCTGCTCGCCAGGTACGGCGCGGCGCTCGTCCAGATCGACGAGCCGAAGTTCCGGCTCTCGATCCGTCAGACCCTGCTCCCCAACGTGCGGACCTTCTACTACATGCGGCTGCACGGCCGGAACGCCGCGCAATGGTGGAAGCACGACAACAGCGAGGATCGCTACAACTACCTGTACACGGACCACGAGCTCGAACCGATCGTCGAGGCGGCCGACGCGGCGTCGCACCACGTCAGGAAGGCCTACCTCTACGCGAACAATCACTTCTCGGCGAAGTCCGTCGCCAACGCCGCGACGATCAAGAAGCGGCTCGGTCAGCCGCTGACGGGGGAGTACCCGGAGTCGTTCGTGGAGCGCTTCCCGGAGCTCAAAGGGAGCGTCAGGATTTTGCCGCCTCGTCCTTCAGATACGCTCGTTTGACCATGTCGCGCTTCTGAATCTTCGCGACGACGTCCATGCCTTTCAGGACGCGTCCAAACACGGTGTATTTGCCGTCGAGCTCGGGCGCGGCCCGGCGGGTGATGAAAAACTGGCTGTCGGCCGCCGTCTTGTCGGTGCCCGGATACGCCATCGACACGGCGCCCGCGACGTGGCGGCGCTTCTTCGTGATTTCGGCCACTCCAATCGCCTTCCCGCTGCCCTGGCGTCCCCACCAGTCTTCACGACTCATGTCGCGCGACACGGGGTCGCCGATCTGAATGAGGAAGTTCGGCTCGGCGCGATGGAATCGCTGGCCGTTGTAGAAGCCCTTCTTCACCAGCTCCAGCACGCGCGCGACGGTCTTCGGCGCTTCCTCGGGGTAGGTCTCGAACTCGATCACGCCCTTGGACGTTTCGAGGACGACGATGGGGCCGGCGCCCGGCGATTTCACCTGCGCGGCGGCGGGCGCGATCCAGAAGGCAAGGATGAGGACGATCAGAAATCTAGAACGCATGACGATTTCTCTCGCGTACCAACTTTCCAACTTTCGTGACACCAACCTTCGGGCAGACGTCCACGAGCACGCACTGCGGGCACAAAGGATACACCGGGCGGCAGACGTTCTGGCCCCAGGTGACGAGATACAGGTTGATCAGCGGCCACCAGCGCTTCCGCGCAACCTTGTAGAGCGCGCGCTCGGTCTCCTCCGGCGTCCGCGTCCGCACCCATCCGAGGCGGTTCGCGATCCGGTGGACGTGCGTGTCGACGCAGATGTTCTCCTGGCTGCTGTGCGCAAGGATCAGCACGAGGTTCGCCGTCTTCCGGCCGACTCCGGGCAACGTGAGCAGCTCCTCCATCGTGGAGGGCACGCGCCCGCCGAAGCGCGACATGATCTGCGCACACGCGGCCTGCACGTGCACGGCCTTGTTCCGGTAGAAACTGACCGGATAGATCAGCGCCTCGATCCGCTTCACCGGCAGCCTGGCCATCGATCGCGGCGTGCGCGCAGCGCGAAACAACCGCGTCGACGCCGCGTGCGTCACCGGATCCCTCGTCTGCGCCGACAGCATTGTCGCGATCAGGACCTGGAACGGATCCTCCTGCTGGGCTTTCGCGATCTTCTCGACGGCAGGCTCGTCGAGGCCGTCGATGGCCTTGGCGAGCCGCCGCATCACGGTTGCTACGGGAGCCTTGGGTGTCAATTTCGAACGACGAAAGACGAACGACGAATGAATGACGAACGACGAAAGACGAATGGCGAATGCGTCCTGTCTACACCGGCGTCAGCGGCGACTTGCCCGCGAGCACGGCGAGCACGTTGCTGACGGCGAGATCAGCCATCGCGGTCCGCGTCTCGCGCGTGGCGCTGCCCACGTGCGGCACGAGCACCACGTTCTCCATCGTCAGCAGCGCGGGATGCACTTCGGGCTCGCGCTCGAAGACGTCCAGCGCGGCGCCGGCGATCAGCCGCTCGCCCAGGGCCCACGCGAGCGCGTCTTCGTCGACGAGCGGGCCGCGCGAGGTATTGACCAGCAGCGCCGATCGCTTCATGCGCACGAGCGCCTTGCGATCGATCAAGTGGCGCGTGTCCGGCGTCAACGGCGCGTGAATCGAGACGACGTCGGACGTCACCAGCAGCTCGTCGAAGGACAGCGTCCCCGGCTCGCGTGGACCCTTCCCCCGTGCGGCGAATGCGATCGTCATCCCGAACGCCGGCGCCTTCGTCGCCACCGCGCGACCGATGCGCCCGGCGCCGACAATCCCGAGCTGCTTGCCCCGCAGCTCCGTGCCGATCATGAAATCTGGCGCCCACCCCTTCCAGCGTCCCGCACGAATCAGCCGGTCCCCTTCCGCGACGCGCCTGGCGATCGCGAGAATCAAGGCCCACGTCAACTCCGCGGTCGCTTCCGTCAGGACGTCGGGAGTGTTGGTGACGACGACCCCTCGCGCCTTCGCTGCCGCGACGTCGATGTGATCGTAGCCGACGCCGACGTTCGCCACGACGCGCAGCCGCGAGGCGGCGTCCAGAAATTCCGCATCGATGCGATCGGTGAACACCGTGATGATCGCCGCCTTGTCCGCAACGCGGCGCAGCAGCTCGTCGCGGGGCAGGCCGGCGTCGCCGTAGTGGCCGTCGACCTCGTGCGCCTGCTCGAGCCTGGACAGTACGGATGACGGGATTCGTCGCGTGAGGAGAACCGAGGCCAATCAGTGCCCGTGGCTTTCGCAGTACCCGCAGTGGTTGCAGCGAACAGCAGGCTCGATGAGGCACGGGCCATCCGTCGGCGTCAGCACGTATCGATAGTGGCTCGCGTGCCGCTGCGAGTACGTCGACTGCAGCGTCATGGCGGATGCGGGCGGTGGTGCATCGATGCGCGCCAGCGTTTCACGTACGATGGATCTGATCGTTTCGTCGTCCATGGTCGTTCACTGGGGCGCCTCTAAAAGAGGCGCCCTACAACTGGTAGTCGACGGAGTCGACGATTCCAATGATGGCCGCGTCCACTGCCGCGGCTTTCCGGCCGAGCGCGTCGCCTGCCGCCCTGCCTTCGATCACCACGAGCACCTTCTCGCCGACGCCCGCGCCGACCGAATCAATCGTCAGCAGCGCCGTTCCCCTGGGCTCACCCTCGAGCGTCAGCGGCTGCACGAGCAGCAGCTTCGCGCCTTCGAGCTTGCGGTTCTTCTGCGTGGCGACGACGGTCCCGACGACGCGGCCGATCTGCATGCCGCCTACTCTCGCGTCCAGTGATCGACGATCCCGACGATCGATGCATCGACCGGCGGCTCGACGGGATAGAACGGAAACGCCGCCTCGCGGCCGCGGACGAAGAAGACGTTCTCGCCGACGCCGGCGCCCACGGAATCAAGCGCGACGAGCGTCCGGCCGGCCGGCTCGCCGGACGCGGCGAGCGGCTGCACGACCAGCAGCTTCAGGCCCGTGAGGTTTGGATCCTTGATGGTGGAGACGACCTCTCCGATCACGCGCGCGAGCTGCACAGGCGATCAGTCCTGCACCTGGACGGTGTCGACGATGCCGACGATCGCGGCGTCGACAGGGCAGTCCTTCATCCCCAATGCCATGCGGGCGGAACTGCCGCTGACGATGAGGACCGTTTCACCGAAGCCGGCGTCAACGGTATCGACGGCGACGAGGTAGTTGCCGTCAGCCTTCCCCCTCGGGTCGACCGGACGCGCCACCAGCAGCTTGTTGCTGACCAGCCGCTCGTCCTTCCTCGTCGCCACGACGGTACCCACAACACGCGCAAGAATCATGTCAACGGCAATCCGCGTTGTCCGCGTTGGTCCGCGGCCCTACTTCGTGTTGGCTGCCGTCGCCTTGCCGATCGGAAGCGCGTCCTCGAGGTTCGCGTGCGGCCGCGGGATCACGTGCACGGAGACGAGCTCGCCCACACGGCGCGCCGCCGCGGCGCCCGCGTCGGTTGCCGCCTTCACCGCGGCGACGTCTCCGCGAACGATCGCGGTCACGTAGCCGGCGCCAATCTTCTCCCATCCGACGAGCGTGACCTTGGCGGCCTTGACCATCGCGTCCGCCGCTTCGATCATCGCGACCAGACCCTTGGTCTCGACCATCCCGAGCGCCTCACCCATGCTGTGCTCCTTCGACTTCCGCCTGAAGGCGGAAGCCACGAGAACCCGTCGACTATTTCAATTCGCGGACCGCGGCTTCGATGAGCGCCGTCAGCTCGCGGTATGTTAGCCGAATTTCCGCATCCTCACCTATGCCGCTCGCCCGCAGGCGCGCGTCGGGAATCAGCCGCTCTCCATCGCCGGCCGGCGCGAGCACTGCCTGGCAGCTCGCGGGATCCGACGACCCGAGAGCGGGTTCGGGGCAAATCGGCGCCGGCGACGCGATCCCGTACATGCCGCGCAGCCCCTGGAGCCGTTCCACTTCCTGGCGCGACAGCAGGCGCTCGCCGCCGAGCAGGCGCGCGACGAGGCTGATCTTCGCGAAGTGCTCGATCGTCTCCATCTTGTAGTACGCGGAGAACAGATCGGCGCCGATCGTCAGCGCGCCGTGGTTCGCGAGCAGCATCCCGTCGTGCGCCTTCACGTACTGGCGCACCGCCTCCGGCAGCTCCTTCGTGGACGGCGTCGCGTACTCGGCGATCGGCACGCTGCCGAGCGTCGTCACGACCTCCGCCAGCACGGCACGATCCAGCGGAATGCCCGCGACGGCAAACCCGGTTGCAATCGGCGGATGCGCGTGCACGACGGCGTTCACGTCGGGGCGCTGGCGGTACACCTCGAGGTGCATCTGCATCTCCGAGGACGGATCGCGTTCGCCGGCGAGCCTGCGGCCGTCGAGATCGGTGATGCACATCATCTCGACGCCCATGAATCCCTTGCAGACGCTCCTCGGGGTCATCAACAGGCGCCCGTCGTCCAGACGGACGCTGATGTTGCCATCATTGGACGCCGTGTATCCGCGCGCGTAGAGGCGACGCCCGACCTCGACGATCTGCTCGCGAAGCGCGCGCTCCGAGGTCTGCGTCACTTGCGGCTCCACGCCTGACGGCACCGTTCGGAGCAGAAGAAGCGCACCTCCTCACCGGATCGCGCGGTGAGCGCGCGCGAGGGCACCACGAACGTCCCGCACACGGGATCGCGCTGCAGGCCGACAGCCGGGCGTTCGGTGATCGACGGAGTGCTCAGCCCCTGCGCGATGCCGTACACGAGCCGCCACAACGCGCGAACGACGATGATGATCAGAATGACGCGGAGAATCCAACCCATGTCAACGCTCCGCACCCGAGGGCTGCCCGACGTTCTGGTGGGCCGCGCGGATGCCGTCGAGCGCCTGGCGCGCGGCGCGCGCCTCCGGTGAATCGGGCGCCACCTTCAGCACCTTTTCCCACGCCGCGGCCGCGCCGCCCAGATCCTGCTTCGCGAACGCGCGCACGATCCCGATGTTCAACAGCGTCTTCGCGTGGTTCGGATCGATCCGCAGCGACTCGTCGAACTGGGCCAGCGCCTTGTCGGACTGGTTCATGTAGTAATACGCGATGCCGAGATCCGTGCTGGCGTTCACGTCCTTGGGATCGATTCGAAGCGCCGCTTCGTACCACTGCGCAGCATCCTGGAACCGCTCTGCGTCGAAATAGAGGTTCGCAAGCTGCACGCGGACGGCCGCATCCTTCGGGTTCTGTTCGGCCTGCGATCGCAGCGACGCGGCGCGAGACTCGTCCAGCGGCGGCGGACTCTGCGCGGTCGACGCTGCCGGCGCGGCTGAAGCCTGCGCCGCCGGCTGGGCGGTGCCGCGATCGGACTGCTGAGCTCCGAGAATCCAGCCGGCGAGCAATCCGAACAGAACGCCGGCGATCCCGACAGCTATGGATTCTCTCGACAAGGCGGTCCATCGATCATAAACCGGGATCAGATCCGGCAAGCCGCCAGATAGTCCTTGACCGCCCGCGACAGCCCCACGTACAGCGCATGGCTGATGAGGGCGTGTCCGATGGATACCTCGTCGAGGTGCGGCAGGCCGCGGAACAGCGCCAGGTTGTCGAGATCGAGATCGTGTCCGGCGTTGACGCCCAGGCCGAGCGCGTGCGCCACGTTCGCTGCCTCGACGTACTTGCGGAACGAGGCCTCCGCCTGCGCTTCGCCTTCCTTGAACGCGCGCGCGAACGGCTCGGTATACAGCTCGACCCGGTCCGCGCCCGTCGACGCCGCCCACTCGACCGCGCCCTTTTCCGGATCGATGAACGCGCTCACGCGCACGCCGCGCGACTGCAGATCCGCGATCTGCGTCCGAAGCTCCGCGACCGGCGTATCAGCGGGCCATCCGGCCTGACTCGTGATTTCGCCGGGCCTGACCGGAACGAGCGTGCACTGGTGCGGACGCACCTCTCGGATCATCTCGAGAAGATCGGGCCGCGGATCGCCTTCGATGTTCAGCTCCACCTCGCGGCGTTTCGGGGCGAGGTAGGCCGCGATGGCCTGCACGTCATGGCGCGTGATGTGCCGCTCGTCCGCCCGCGGATGAATCGTGATGCCGGTCGCGCCCGCCTCGAGGCACACACGGATGGCGTCGACGACGGACGGAACGGCGCCGCCGCGCGAGTTGCGTAGTGTGGCGACCTTGTTGACGTTGACGCTGAGGCGGGGTCCGGACGAATGCGGCCCGTTCATCCCAGATGCTGTTTGACGCTGTCGGCAATCTCGCGCGCCCAGCCCTGGATCTCCTGCTGGTCCTTGCCCTCGATCATGACGCGCAGCAGCGGCTCGGTGCCCGAATAGCGTACGAGCAGGCGTCCATGGCCGGCAAGGCGGCTCTCGACGCGCTGCATGGCGTCCGCGATCGCCGGCACCGCCCGCAGCTCCTTCTTCTCGCGGACGCGCACGTTGACGAGGACCTGCGGATACGTGACGAGCTGCGCGGCCAGATCGCTGAGCTCGCGGCCGGTGTCGGCCATCACCCGAAGCACGCTGAGGGCCGTTGCGATGCCGTCGCCGGTGAACAGGTGTTCCGAGAAGATGATGTGCCCCGATTGCTCGCCGCCGATGGACAGATCGCGCTTGAGCATCTCCTCCATGACGTACTTGTCGCCGACAGGGCAGCGGATCAGGTCGATGCCGCTCTCCTTCAGCGCGAGCTCGAGGCCAATGTTGCTCATCACCGTGGCGACGACGGCGTTGCCCTTGAGACGGCCCTGCGCACGCATGTGGCGCGCGCACATCAGCATGACCGCATCGCCGTCCACGACGCTCCCCGCCGCATCGATGAAAATCGCGCGATCGCCGTCGCCGTCGAACGCCACGCCGAGGCGGTGGTGGCCCCCGCGAACGACCTCGGCGAGCCGCTCGGGATGCGTCGACCCGCAGTGCAGGTTGATGTTCCGGCCGTCCGGCTCGTTTCCGATGAGTGTGACGTCGTACGCGAGATCGCGAAACAGCTTTGGCGCCACGGTCGTCGTCGCACCGTTTGCGGCGTCGATCGCGATCCTCAGGCGTCCGAGCCGTTCGGGATTCGGGAATGCCTGAAGCGCGTGCGCGATGTAAGCATCCACGATGTCCGTGCGATCGACCGGCGGCGTCCCCGACGCCGGCACGCTCCAGTTCCGGTCCGCGATGATGGCTTCGACCTGCCGTTCGAGCGCTTCGGTGAACTTCTCCCCGCGTCCCGAAAAGACCTTGATGCCGTTGTCCTGAAAAGGGTTGTGCGAGGCGCTGATCACGATCCCCGCGTCGAAGCCGATCGCGCGGGTCACGTAGGCGATGGCCGGCGTGGGAATGACGCCAGCGGTCGTGATGGCCGCCCCCTCCGAGTGGACGCCGCGCCCCAGCTCGCGTTCGATCCATTCGCCCGATTCCCGCGTGTCGCGGCCGACCAGAAATCGCAGCGGCCGCTTGGCGCCGGCGTTCTCCCCGGCGCGCATCGCGCGCACGAGCGCGGCCCCGAGCCGTGCGACCGTCTCGTGATCGAGGGGATATTCGCCGGCGGTGCCCCGGACGCCGTCCGTGCCGAAAAGTCGATGCATGAGTGACGTTATCTGATGGCGACGGCCGCCACAGCGGGCTCGATCGCGGTGACCGCGTACGATTCGGCTGGATCGACCTGAACGCGTAGATTGTACCGGCCGGGTCCCAGACCGGCAAGATCGACGAATGCCTGGATGGTGTCCGCCTTCAGGGCGCTCAACGCTTCGCGGGAACCGCGAACGGTCACACGGACGACAGGCGGAGTGACCTGCGCGTGGAGGTCGGATCCCAGATTGCGCCATCGGACGGGCACGTCTGGTTCAGAACGCTCGACGGGCGCGGGCGTGATTTCGACGACGACGGTTGCCGACAGCGGCTGCGCGAGGCGCACGGCCGAATCGGCAATTCCGACCGTCACCACGTCGCGAACACGCGTCCGCGCGCCCGCCACCGAGATTGGTTCCGTCGTGGCTTCCGCGACCTGCCGGACGCGCGTATCCGGCCCCACGATCGCGACCGTCGACGGCTCCGAGATCATGCGCCCGACGACGAACCCGGGCGCCGGCTGCCCTTCGAGCGCCGGAATGATCGGCACGACGCGCTCCGCCGATTTCTCCAGCTCGATGGAGAGTGTCGCCGGCACGACCTGCGCGATCTCGACCCCGAACGGCGCGTGCACTTCGTCGTTGCGGATGTGAAAGAGCCGCGAGCCGGAGCGCGCCGCGCCGAGGTCGAGCACGGCCACGATCTCGCCGGGCTGCAGCCGGCTCAACACGGCGGAGCTCCCCCGCACGCGAACCTCGACGTTGTCCGGCGTGTCGCCGACGATCTCGAGCGTCCGCGGAATGTTGCGGAACTCGAGCGGCACGCGGAGGCTGCGCTCGACGACGTGCTCTCCCGCGACCGTCAGCCAGAGCAGGATCGCCAGCGCGATGGCGAGCATCTTCAGCCCCAGATGCTGGAAGGGGTGATAGCGCATCAGGCGTCGTACGCGGGGCGCACGCGCGCGCGGCGCGTCGTGACGAGCGTGCGCAGCTTCACGCGGAGGTCGTCGGGCGAGAGCGCGCGATCGATCTCGCCGTTCAGCGCGACGGAGATTTGCCCCGTCTCCTCGGAGACGACCACGGCGGCGGCATCGCTTTCCTCCGTGAGGCCGATCGCCGCGCGGTGCCGCGTGCCGAGATCGCGGCTCAGCCGCGGGTTGACGGTGAGCGGCAGAAAGCAGGCGGCCGCGGCAATCCTGCCCTCTTGAAGAATGACGGCGCCGTCGTGCAGCGGCGACGAAGTCTGGAAAATCGTCACGAGGAGATCGTAGGTGAGCGTCGCGTCGAGCGGAATGCCGCTCTCGATGTAGTTGCGCAGGCCGATCTCGCGCTCGATCGCGATGATCGCCCCGACCTTCTGGCTCGAAAGGAGCGTCGCGGCCACGACCACTTCCTCGATCGTCTCGTCGTTGGCTTCCTGGCGGTTGAAATAGCGGAAGAACGGCGCCTGGCCGAAATGCGCCAGCGCGCGGCGGATGTCCGACTGGAAGATGACAATCGCCGCGAACGCGACGTAGAACAGCATGTTGCGGACCAGCCAGTTCAGCGTCTGCAGCGGCGCGAGCTGCGAGACATAGAACAGCAGGACCACGAGCAGCGAGCCGACAGCCATCTGCACCGCGCGCGTCCCTCTGATCAACTTGAGGAACTCGTAGATCAGGAGCGAGACGGCGGCGATGTCGAGGACGTCCCACCAGCCGATGGGCGGCCGGCGCAGGATGTTGGTCAGGTAGTCGGGCACCCGGGGAGTAGCTTATCGCAGGCGCGGGGTGCGGGTGCGGGGTGCGGGGTGCGGCGTGCGGACCGTTCTATTCGGCTCCGTCGAACGCGGCCGCCCGAATGCGATCGGCGACCCGGACGACGTCGACCATGTGCTTCACGTGATGGACACGGACGATGTGCGCGCCGAAGAGGACGCTGGCGGTGATGGCAGCCGCGGTGCCCCAATCGCGATCGGCGGCAGCGCGATCCCCAAGCGCGGCCTTCAGGAACGACTTGCGCGAGGGGCCCGACAGGATGGGACGATCGAGCGATGCGATCGCGTCGAGACGTGCCACGACCTCGTACGTGTGGTCGGGGTGCTTCGCGAACCCCAACCCGGGGTCGACGACGATCGACTCGCGCCGGATCCCCGCGCGACCCGCGCGTCTGATCGCCTGCGCCAGCTCCGCCGCGACCTCTCGCGGCGCGTCCGCGTAGACGGCGAGATCGTACATGCCGCGCGATCGCCCGCGTGTGTGCATCAGCACGATTGCGGCCCCCGCATCCGCAACGACGGCGCCCAGTTCCGGTTCGTACTGAAGCCCGCTCACGTCGTTGACGATCGTGGCGCCGAGGCGCAGCGCTTCGCTCGCGACGCGCGCCTTGTAGGTGTCTACCGAAATGGGGATCGGCACCTCGGACGCGAGCGCCTCGACCACAGGCAGGACGCGCTTCATCTCTTCGTCCGCCGGGAGCGGGTCAGCCCCGGGGCGCGTGGATTCGCCGCCGACGTCGATGATGTCCGCGCCTTCGGCCGCCATCCGGCGTGCGGCTGTCACAGCGTCGGCGGGATCGAGGTGTTTCCCGCCGTCGGCGAACGAGTCCGGCGTGACGTTGAGGATCCCCATCACGAGGGTCCGCGCGCCGAGAAGGAGCGGTTCCTTGTGAGGCAGCGGAACCGAATAGTGAGGGCGCGCGTGCAATTGGTGAATTCGTGGATTGGTGAGGTGGTGAGTTGGATGGGTGGGTTGGCGGATGTGCGATTTCACCTCACCAACTCAATTCACCAATTCACCAACCCGCCAACTCACCAATTACACGCTATTCCTGCGGCACCGGCTTGTTGAGCGGCGGCAGCGCCGGGACGATCGGCTGTCGCTCCTTCGGCGTCTTCCGTGCTTCTTCGTTCGCCGCGACCGGGGCCGCCGCAGGCTTCATCTCCTCGAGCGGCAGCCCGTCGATGATTCGGCGGACCTGATCCGCATCGAGCACCTCACGCGCGAGCAGCGCGTCGGCAATCTGCTCGAGCGCCACCTTGTGCTTCTCGAGCAGCGTCTTCGCGCGCTCGTAGTTCTCCGTCACCATCCGCTTGATCTCGTGGTCGATCCGGATCGCGGTGTCCTCGCTGTAGTCCTGGTGCTGCGCGATTTCGCGGCCGAGGAAGATCTGCTCTTCCTTCTTGCCGAACGTGAGCGGCCCCATGGCGTCGCTCATGCCCCACTCGCACACCATCTTCCTCGCCAGCTCGGTCGAGCGTTCGAGGTCGTTGCCGGCACCCGTTGTCATGCCGCCGTTAGTCAGTTCCTCGGCGAGGCGGCCGCCCAGCAGGATCGCGATCTGATCGTTGAGATAGTCGCGCGTGTAGTTGAACTTGTCCCCTTCGGGCAGCTGCATGGTGACGCCAAGCGCCATGCCGCGCGGAATGATCGTGACCTTGTGGATCGGATCCGCGTGCGGCAGCACGACGGCGAGCACGGCGTGCCCCGCTTCGTGAATCGCCGTGACCTTCTTCTCCTCGTCGGAGATGATCATCGAGCGGCGCTCGGAGCCCATGAGGACCTTGTCCTTCGCGAACTCGAAGTCGCTCATGCGAACGACCTTCTGGTTGAAGCGCGCCGCGTTCAGCGCGGCCTCGTTCACCAGGTTCGCGAGATCCGCGCCGGAGAAGCCGGACGAGCCGCGCGCCAGCACATGGATGTTCACATCGTCGGCGAGCGGGATCTTCTTCGTGTGGACGGCGAGGATCCCTTCGCGGCCCTTCACGTCGGGACGGTTCACGACAATGCGGCGATCGAAGCGCCCGGGGCGAAGGAGCGCCGGATCGAGCACGTCCGGACGGTTCGTTGCCGCGACGAGGATGACGCCTTCGTTGGACTCGAAGCCGTCCATCTCGACGAGCAGCTGATTCAACGTCTGTTCGCGCTCGTCATGCCCGCCGCCGAGGCCGGCGCCCCGGTGACGCCCGACGGCATCGATCTCGTCGATGAAGACGATGCACGGCGCGTTCTTCTTGCCCTGCTCGAAAAGATCGCGCACCCGCGACGCACCGACGCCGACGAACATCTCGACGAAATCGGAGCCGCTGATCGAGAAGAACGGAACGTTGGCTTCACCCGCAACGGCGCGCGCGAGCAGCGTCTTGCCGGTTCCCGGAGGGCCCATGAGCAGAACGCCCTTCGGAATGCGGCCCCCGAGCTTCTGGAACTTCTGCGGCTCCTTCAGGAACTCGATGATCTCCTGCAGCTCCTCTTTCGCCTCGTCGACACCCGCGACGTCCTTGAACGTCACCTTCTTCTGCGAGCTGGACGACAGCTTCGCGCGGCTCTTGCCGAACGAGAGCGCCTTGTTCCCGCCGCTCTGCATCTGGCGCATCATGAAGAGCCAGAAGCCGATCATCAGGAGGATTGGTGCCCACGAATACAGCAGCGTCGCCCAGGGGCTCGTGCTTTCCGGCTTCGCCGTGATCTGGATGCCCTTGTCCCACAGCTTGTTTGCGAGGCCTTCGTACTGAGGAGGGGCGTACGTGCGGAACTTCGTATTGCCGTCGCCGCTGGCGGAGGTCGAGAGCTGACCGGTGATCTCGTTGCCCGTCATGGTGACCGAGACCACTTCGTTCTTGTCGACGTGCTGGAGGAACGCCGAGAACGCCATCGGCGCCTCGTTCCGCTGCAGACCGGTCGAAAACTGCCAGATCAGGACGCCCACCACGATCAGGACCATCCAGAACAGCAGGCTCTTGAGGGTCGAATTCACCCTGGACCTCCTAAACGCTTGACTTTCAAGAGTATCACGCCTTGCGAGCGGTCGCGGACCCGCACCCCTTCGGCGATCGAGTGCCCCACCACCCACACGATCCGGTCACGGCCGTCGACTACGAGCGGCAGGGCGTCGCGATCGGGCCGGGGCACCTTGCGATCCACGAGGAAATCCTGCAGCTTCCTGACGCCCGGTGCGCCCAGCGGCTGAAACCGATCGCCCGCCCGGCGGCTTCGAACACCCAGAGGCGCCGGCACGGCATCGGCCGCCACCACGACTTCCCGCGCCCGTGCCGCGAGCCGGGCGGTGCGCGCAAGCCCCGGAAGCCGCTCCGCCGCAATCGCCCAACCGTGAGCGGCCGACCGCACCTCACCAGGTATAGACAGCAAAAAAGCGAAACGGTTCGCTTCCTGCGGCTTTTCGGCTCGTCCCGGCCGCAACATGATCACGTCCCCTGTCAGCACGGCTCGTCCGCCCGGCACGCTCACCGCGCCGCCCGCGTGGCCGGCGGCCAGCGCCAGAAGGCGCTGCACGTGATCGAAGCTGATGGGACGGGATCCGCCCAGGTCCGAGAGCACGTCGTGTGCCACGCGGGAGGAGAGCGCCGCCGGGGCCGATTTGAGGCCCACGGCATCCAGCCGGACCACCCCGTCGTCTCTGGAGACGATCCGGGACGCCAATTCGATCGCCTGGTGCCGAAGAAAGTCTTCGTCCTGCTGCGCCACCGACGCCTCGCGGGCGAGCACGTCCGTGATTCCCGGCGAAAATCGCGATTGCAGGAGCGGCAGCAGCTCGTGCCGGATGCGGTTGCGCGGAACGGAGACGTCCGCGTTCGACGCGTCCTCTCGATAGGACTCGGCGCGCTCTTTCAAGTACGCCCGGAGCTCGGCGCGATCGAGGGCGAGCAGCGGCCGCACGACCCGGCCCACGCGCGGGCGAATCGCGCCCAGGCCGCGCGTCCCGGCGCCGCGAATGAGCCGCAGCAGAAACGTCTCGGCCTGGTCGTCGCGCGTGTGGGCTACGGCAATGACGTCCGCTCGGAGACGATCGGCCGCGCGATCGAGAAAGGCATAGCGCGCCGTCCGTGCGGCATCCTCGATCGATCGCTTCTGCTCGCGCGCGCGCTGCCGCACATCGAAGCGCTCGGACACGAATGGCACGTTCAGCCGAGCGGAGAGCGCGGCGCAGAACGCTTCGTCCTCGTCCGCGTCGCGGCCTCGCAACAGGTGGTTCAAATGTGCCGCGCCAGCGAGCGCGAGTTCCCCGCGGACGTGCAGTTCGTGAAGAATCAGCAGCAGCGCAACGGAATCAGCGCCGCCGGACAGCGCCACGACGACGCGCGTGCCCGCCGCCGTCGAATGCTGACGGTGAATCGCGCCGAGAACCCGGGGGGGGAGGGGAGACACTGTAATTGGTGAATTTGTGAATTGGTGAATTTGTGAATTGGGTTCGTGAATTCACCAATTCTCCAATCCACGAATCCACCAATTACACGAATTCAGAGATGGTGCCGGTGCAGGGACTTGAACCCCGGACTCCGCGGATATGAGCCGCGTGCTCTAACCAACTGAGCTACACCGGCGGAATCACTGATTATACCGGTTCTGGGGTTCGAGGTTCTGGGGTTCGAGGTTCTGGGGTTCTCTAGGTTCTGGGGTTCTCTAGGTTCTGGGGTTCTCCAGGGTTCTGGTTCTAAGGTTCGGGTCGGTTTCCATGTTCAGTGCTGCGACGTCCGCCGGATGCCGGTCGAGTGCTGGCGCGACTCGGCGTACGCCTGTCGATAGCGCAGGTTGTCGGATTCGAGCCTGCCCAGCAGCTGGACGAACGGTTCCAGCGTGCGCAGGGAGTCGAGCAGGCGATCGCGACGGAAGAAGCCCGCGCACGGGAACCCGTTGGCCGCAGCGGCCTCGAGCCATTCGAGCGCCTGCTGCTCACGGCCGGCGAGCGCGTGAATGCAGGCGATGTCGTACTGCGCGTGGTGGTAGTGGCCGAACGCCCGCTTGTGCTCGATCGCACGCTGCACCTGAGCATCGGCCGACGCCGTGTCGCCGCGCAGCGCCGCCATGACGCCGTTCAACGGGTAGAACAGGACGTCGGACGGGAAGCGCTCCGTTCCGGCGGCGGAGATGCGCTCCGCCTCGTCGAGCTGATCGAGCTGCAGGTGCGCCAGCGCGAGCTGATACGCAGCCCAGGGCGACGGCTCGCGCCGCCACACCTCCTGCGAAATTTCGAGTGCCGCCTTCCACTCGCCGCCGTAGAGCCGCGCGAGCCCCAGGAGCATGTAGGCGAAGCCGTCGCGCGGATTGATCGCGAGCGAACGCTCCAGCTCCCGCGCGGCCTCCTCGACCATGGACACGTGCGCGAGAATGACGCCGAGGATGTCGTGCGCCTCGTGCAGCCCCGGACTCGCGTCGATCGCCGCGGCCGCTTCCCGAATCGCCGTCTCGTGCTGGAAGTGCGCGTTCGGCGTCCACGCGAGCCGGGCGCGCAGGTAGCGCCCTTCGGGGAGCTGCGGGTCGAGGCTCAGCGCCCGCTCCGTCATCTCGGCAGCCCGCGCGTAATAGTCGGAGTCGGGATCGAACGTGAACGCAATGCGCCCGAACGCTGACGCGAGCCCGATGTACGCGAGCGGAAACCCGGGCTGGACGGCGAGCGCCTGTTCGAACTCCCGAATCGCCGCGTCCACGTGCTCGCGATCCTCGTGCAGCATGTGCACGCGCCCGCGAAGGTAATGCTCCTGCGCCGCCGACGCACCGCGCGCGACGCGCTCCAGCCGGCGCTCATCCGCATCCGTCAGCTCGATTTCGAGCGCCTTCACGATCTCTCTCGAGACCTGGTCCTGCAGAACGAAGACGTCCTCGAGCGACGCGTCGACCTTGGTGCCCCACATCGGGCGTCCGTCGGACGTGCTCAGGAGCTGCACGGTGACGCGCACGCGACTTCCGCTCCGCTGCAGGCTGCCATCGACGACCGCGTCGACCGAAAGCTCGCGGCCGGCCTGTACGGGATCCACCGCACGCTGCGCGTACGGGAGAATGGCCGCCGTCGGACGCACCAGCAGGGACCGAACGGCCGCCAGATCGGTGATCGTCGCGTCCGCGAGCCCGACGCCAAGGTCCGCATCGGCAGACGCGTGGCCGAGCGGGCGAAACGGGAGCACCGCGACCGATCGCGATGTGCCGCGGCCCGGCGCGTCGGTCGACGGCGAGGCGAGCGCCTCCGCGACCGCTCCCGCCGACGTGTAGCGGTTGGCCGGATCCTTTGCGAGCAGCCGCACGATCACGGCTTCGAGCGCCCACGGCAGCGCCGGCACGATCGACCGCGGCGCCACCGCCGTGTCCGTCAGCACCGCGGCAACGAGCCCGGCCATCGTCTCCACCGGAAATGGCAGACGGCCCGTGGCCATCAGGTACATCACCACGCCGAGCGCGTAGAGATCCGATTGCGCCGTCGCCGGCTGGCCGCGCAGGATTTCAGGCGCCACGTACGCCGGCGTCCCGAGGACGAGGTCCGCAGTGGCGTGCGCGGCCGTGACCGTCGCATCCATCACGGCCGTTCGCGCGGCCGTACTCTCCGCGAGGCCGAAGTCCATCACCTTGGCGTGGCCGTCCTCGGCGAGCATGATGTTCGCCGCGGAGATGTCGCGATGAATGATGCCCCGCGCGTGCGCCGCCGCGAGCGCCTCGGCCACCTCACGGCCGATCCGGCTGACTTCGTGAGGCGGGAGCGGCCCAACCGCCACCCGCTGCGCGACAGTCTCGCCGCGCACGTACTCCATGACGATGATGGGGGCGCCTTCGTACTCGATCGCTTCGTGAATCGTGCAGATGAACGGATGCGACAGCGAGGCCGCCGCTCGCGCCTCGGCGAGCAGGCGCGCGCGCGCCTGCGGATCCGGCACGGCGCCGACGGAGATCGTCTTCAGCGCGACCACGCGCCCGAGCCGCTCGTCCCGTGCGGCATGAATCTCCCCCATGCCGCCCCGCCCGATGGGCTCGAGGACGCGGTACTGCTGCACGCGCTCGAACGGAACGGCCACGATCAAGGCTCGACGAGCGCCGCCGCCAGCAACGGAATCATGATCTCGTGGTGTCCGACGAGCGAATAGCCTTTGCCGACGCCGGCGACGGGCCGCGACACGACGTTGGTCTGCGGACGATACATGCGCATGAAATCCAGGTTCACGGTCGTCAGGCCGTCGAGCGATCGCCCCTGATTGCGCGCGAGGGCCACCGCCTTCAGGAATACTTCCGGGAGCATCACCGCGGATCCGCAATTGAGGTACACACCGCGCTCGAGGCGGGCCACGCTCGAGACGAAGTACCGGAAATCCCGCAGGCTCCCCTCGCCGATCGCGGCGCCGTTCGCCGCGTGGTGCATGTGGATGATGTCGGTGCCGATGCCGACGTGGACGGTGATCGGAATCTGCAGGCGCGCGGCGGCGGCGGTCACGCTGAGCGACGCGTGCGCGGGTGCGGCGGAGCCCAGATACCGCGCAACCGACTGCCCGAGCCCGAGGCCCTCGGCGACGCCCTCGTTGATCGCGCCGTTCAGCAGGCGTCCGGTTTCTTCCGCCATGCCGAACCGCCCGGGACCGAGCGCCTCGTCGACATCCTCCGATGTGGCCCCGGCGAGCGCCAGTTCGAAGTCGTGAATGATGCCGGCGCCGTTGGTCGCCAGCGCCGAGACGAACCCGCGCTCCATGAGATCGATCAGCACCGGCGACAAGCCGGTCTTCAGCACGTGCGCGCCGAATCCCCAGATGATCCCGCGCCCCTCCTCGTGCGCCCGTCTCAGCGCCGCGACGACCGCTTTGAAGTCGGACGCCGCGAGGATCGATGGCAGTGAGGAGAGCAGACCTCGAACACCCGATCCGGGTCGATACGGCTTCGCGAAGTCCGCCGCATTCGCCTTGCTCGTTCGCGACGCGAGCGGATACGTCCGGACGCCCGAGAGATCGAAGTCGTCGTAGGTGAAGGGCACGGCTTGACTATACTGCGGAGGAGGAGGGGAGGTTGTCCAACCACCAGCCTCCAAACAACCCGCCTCCGCGGCTCCGCCGACTACGGCGGGCAAGCCAACCTCCAACAACCTCCAACCTCCTACACCACCAGCATCGCGTCCCCATAGCTGTAGAACCGGTACTGCTGCGCGACCGCTTCCCGGTACGCCTCGAGCGTGTGGTCGCGGCCGGCGAACGCCGACACGAGCATCAGCAGCGACGATCGCGGCAGGTGGAAGTTCGTCAGCAGTCCCGAGATGACGCGAAACTCGTAGCCCGGGTGAATGAACAGCGTTGCGGTTGCGGCCCCGGGCCGCATCCCCCCGCCGGCACGAGACGCCGCATCTTCCAGCGCCCTCGTCGTCGTCGTCCCCACGGCGACGACGCGGCGCCGCTCGGCGATCGCGGCGGCGATGGCGCCGGCCGCGGCTTCGCTGATGACGTACGGCTCCGGATCCACGCTGTGCTCCTCGAGGTTCTCGACGCGCACCGGCTTGAACGTGCCGTAGCCGACATGGAGCGTGATCGTCGTCTGGCGCACGCCGGCCCGATCGAGCGCGTCGAGGAGCGCCGCATCGAAGTGGAGGCCGGCTGTCGGCGCGGCGACGGATCCGCGCGCCGACGCAAAGATCGTCTGATAGCGCTCCCGATCGCTCGCGTCATCGGGGCGATGGATGTACGGCGGCAGCGGAATGTGGCCAATCGCGTCGACGACGGCGTCGACGTCGCTGCCGTCCTCCGTCCAGAGACGGATCAGCCGCCGGCCGAAGAACTGCCGCTCGAGGACTTCGGCGAAGAGCACGCCGCCGGGTCCCCGAAACTCGACACGCGCGCCAGGCTTCAGCTTCTGCCCGGGGTGCATCAGCGCGGACCAGAGCTGGTCGCGAGGAGGTTGGAGGTTGGCTTGCCCGCCGTAGTCGGCGGAGCCGCGGAGGCGGGAGGTTGGCTTGCCCGCCGTAGTCGGCGGAGCCGCGGAGGCGGGTGGTTGGTTGGAGGTTGGTGGTTGGAGGTTGGAGGTTGGTGGTTGGAGGTTGGAGGTTGGTGGTTGGGAGTTCGAGACGGGATGCTCGCGGGACAGGAGCAGACATTCGACGGCGCCGCCGCTTGGAATGCGATGCCCGAGGAGACGCGCCGGGAACACACGTGTATCGTTCAGGACCAGCAGGTCTCCCGGCGACAGGACGCCCGGCAGGTCGCGTACGTGCAGGTGCCGGAGCGCGCCGCGCGCGCGGTCCAGGACGAGCAGGCGCGACGCGCCGCGGGGCGCGGCGGTCTGCGCGATCAGCTCGGGCGGCAGGTGGAAATCGAAATCGCTGACCTTCACGATGCAAGTGGGCCGTGCCGCGACCGTTGCGCGATCGCGAGTAACATTCGATTCTAATGACTGACCGCGACGCGAGCGCGAAGCCCGAGGACAAGCCGGCCGACGCCCCTCCCGTCGCGGCGGACGTCCCGATGAACGTCCGGAACATCGCGCTGACGACCCTGGCGACGATCGCAGCGGTCCTGATGCTGCAGTACACGCAGTCGGTGCTGATCCCGATTGTCATCGGGATCCTCATCGCATACGCGCTCGATCCGTTCGTCACGGGGCTCGCGCGGCTGGCCGTCCCGCGGTCGATTGGCGCGGCAATCGTCCTCGTCTTTCTGGTCGGCGCCGTCGGCATCGGCGTCTACTCGCTGACCGACCAGGCCATGGAAATCGTGTCGCAGATCCCGCAGGCGGCCGAGCGCGTTCGCGATCGCGTGCGCTCCAACCGGCACCAGGCGGGCGCGATTCAGGAGGTGCAGCGCGCCGCGAACGCCCTCGAGAAGACGGCGACGGAAGCGTCACAGCCGTCGAAAATGCCTGCCCCGGACGGCGTCACGAAAGTACAAGTCGTCCAGCCGGCGTTCCAGGCGACCAAGTACTTGTATTGGGGCGGTATGGGATTGCTCGGCGCGACGGGTCAGGCGGCCGTCATCATCTTTCTCGTCTACTTCCTGCTCGTGACGGGCGACCTCTACAAGCGCAAGATCGTCAAGATTGCCGGTCCGCATCTTCACGAGAAGAAGCTCACCGTTCAGATCCTCGACGACATCAATTCGCAGATCGCCAGCTTCATCCGCGTCCAGGTGCTCACGAGCACGGTGGTGGGCGTCGCCACGATGGTGGCGCTCTGGTGGCTCGGGCTCGATCAGTGGGTCATCTGGGGACTGCTCGCCGGCATCTTCAATTCGATCCCCTACCTCGGTCCCGTGATCGTGAGCGGGGGGCTCGGCATCGTGGCGTTCCTGCAGTTCGACAGCCTGTCACGGACGGTGCTCGTCTGCGGCGTCGCGTTTCTGATCACGAGCCTCGAAGGGTTCCTCCTCACGCCCGCGCTGATGGGCAAGGCAGCGCAGATGAATCCCGTCGCGATCTTCGTCGGGTTGCTCTTCTGGAGCTGGGTCTGGGGCGTGTGGGGGGCCGTCCTCGCCGTCCCGATGCTGATGATGCTCAAGGCCACCTGCGATCACATCGAGGACCTCCAGCCGATCGGCGAACTGCTCGGAGAGTGACCGCCGTCCCCGCACTTCGCACACCGCACGTCGCACCCGCGCCCCTCGCACGCCGCTCACACCAATCGGCGTCCGATCCACAGAATCACGATCAGCGGAACGAACGCAGCGGCGACGACGACGAGGAGGCAGACGCTGACGAAGAGCCAGTCGCCCGACGTCGCGCGCGCGCCGGCGATCGCATGGCGTTCGAGGAGTTTGAGATTCCAGTCGTTGGCTTTCCACGCGAAGTCGAAAAGATCGCCCACGAGCGGAATGGCGCCGATGCCCGCGTCGATGATCGCGTTGACGACCATCCGCACGAGCACGATCCTCGGGACGCGCATCGCGGCGGCCTGCCAGAGAATCAGCAGGGTCAGCGCGGGCGACATGAGGTCGCCGAGGCCCGGAACGAGGCCAATCAGCGGATCGAGGCCAAACGAGAACCGCGTGCCTGGAACGCGGAAGGCGCTGTCGAACAACCGCGCCCAGCGGCGCAGGGCCGCCAGCGCGCGGTCGTTATTCACGTGGGGCTCCGCCCCACACCGCGGCTCGGTCGCTTGCGGGGGCCCCGTGCCCCGCGCCGCTCCGTCCCACCCCACGATGCACAAAACGCATCGTGGGGGCCCCGTCTCGCGGGCGCGGCGTGCGCGCCGCCGTCATGCGGGAGCGAATGCGTTTGTCTGCAGCACGCCGCATGACGGCCTCCGCCACGATCTTACCTCGCGTGCGCCTTCTCGAGCGCGCGCACTTCGTCGTGCGCCGTGCGGACGATCGCCGCTTGCGCTTCGACGAGCGCCCGCGCGCCGGCCGGCAGCTCCTGCTTCAGCGCCTTCTCGTACGCGGCTTTCGCGACGTCCTCGCCGCGCTCTGCTTCCGCGATGATCGCGCCGTCGTCCTTGCCCGTGACGGCGGACTTGATGTTCATCCAGCCGCGGTGAAGCGACGCCGACACGCTCCCGCTCTGGTCGGGCGTGCCTCCGAGCGCGCGCACCTGCTCCTGCAGCTCGCGAACCATCTCCGCCCGCTGCCGGGAGAAGCGTTCGAACAGCGCCTTGACGTGAGAATCCTTGATCGATTCGGCGGCGGTGCGGAATCCGTTCTCGCCGTCGCGGCACGTCTGAATCAAGTCGTTCAGTGTGGAGATCTCGTTGCTGTAGTCCATTGTGCTCCCTCTGAGCCGGGTCCGAGAGACCCGGCCAACAAACACGTGTAGCGCGGGCCTCTCAGGCCCGCCATCGCCGCTGAACACGCAAGCGGCAGACCATCCCACCTCGACCGGATTGCGCGAAGGTGCGGGTGCGTGGTACCAACTCTGCTGTGCCGAATCGATCGATGAGGGTGTGGCCGGGGTCGCCCTATCCGCTGGGGACGACGTGGGACGGGGTCGGCGTGAACTTCGCGATTTTCTCCGAGCACGCAACGCGCGTCGAGCTGTGCCTCTTCGATTCGCCGGAAGCTGAAAGCGAATCGCTGACCATTGCGCTCACCGAACAGACGGACATGGTCTGGCACGGGTATCTGCCAGACGTCCGCCCGGGCCAGCTCTACGGCTATCGCGTCCACGGGCCGCACGATCCGAACCAGGGCCATCGTTTCAATGCCAACAAAGTCGTCATGGATCCGTACGCGAAGGTCGTGGGCCGCACCGCTCACTGGCACGATTCGCTTTTCGGATTCACGCCGGGAGGCGACGATACGACGTTCGACGAGCGCGACAGCGCGGCCCACGCGCCGCTCGCCGCGGTCGTCGACACGGCCTTCACGTGGGGCAACGATCGACCGCTGCGTACACCGTGGCACGAGACGCTCATCTACGAGCTGCACGTGAAGGGCTTCACGAAGCAGCATCCCGACATCCCGGAGACGCTGCGCGGCACGTACCTGGGCCTGGCCTCCGATCCCGCGATTCGCCACCTCACGTCGCTCGGCGTGACCGCGGTCGAATTGATGCCCGTCCATCACCATACGGACGAATGGCACCTCGTGCGACGGGGCCTGAGCAATTACTGGGGATACAACACGCTCTCCTACTTCGCGCCCGACGTGCGCTACGCGTCGGCGTCTTCACCGCTGGAGTGCATCCGCGAGTTCAAGATGATGGTGCGCGCGCTGCACGCAGCGGGTCTCGAAGTCATCCTCGACGTCGTCTACAACCACACCGCCGAAGGAAACCATCTCGGCCCGACGATCTCGCTGCGCGGGATCGACAACGCGTCGTACTACCGGCTGCAGCCGCAGGCGCGGCGCTATTACGAAGACTTCACGGGCTGCGGCAACACGCTCAACATGCGCAGCCCACGCGTCCTGCAATTGATCATGGACAGCCTGCGCTATTGGGTGCAGGAGATGCACGTTGACGGGTTCCGGTTCGATTTGGCGAGCGCCCTGGCTCGTGAGTTGCATGCTGTGGACAAGCTCGGCGCGTTCTTTGACATCATTCATCAGGACCCGATCTTGTCGCAGGTGAAGTTGATCGCGGAGCCGTGGGATCTCGGGGAAGGCGGATATCAGGTCGGGAATTTCCCGACGAAGTGGACGGAGTGGAATGGCAAGTATCGCGATGCCGTGCGAAGCTTCTGGCGGGGCGACGGCAGCGGCGTCTCGGAGCTTGCGACGCGGTTGTCGGGCAGCAGCGATCTGTACGAGCAGAGCGGCCGGCGGCCGTACGCCAGCATCAACTTCGTGACCGCGCACGACGGCTTCACGCTCGCGGATCTCGTCAGCTACAGCCAGAAACACAACGAAGCCAACGGCGAACAGAACGCCGACGGCGAGAACCACAACCTGAGCTGGAACTGCGGCGTCGAAGGGACGACCACGGATCGCCGCGTGCTCGAGCTCCGCACGCGGGAGCGCCGCAACCTGATCAGCACGCTGTTCCTCTCCATCGGCGTTCCGATGCTGAGCGGCGGCGACGAGATCGGGCGCACGCAACTTGGCAACAACAACGCGTATTGCCAGGACAACGCGATCAGCTGGACGGACTGGCAGATGACTCCCGAGCGGCAGGAGTTTCTCGACTTCGTCCGGCGCGTGATCAGGATCTGGAAGACGCAGCCGGTGCTCCGTCGCCGCAAGTTCTTTCAGGGCCGCCGCATTCGCGGCGCCGACGTCATCGATATCGCGTGGCTCGGGCCGACGGGCGCCGAGATGAGGGACGCGACGTGGAACTCGCCGGACGTGAAGGTGCTCGGCGTGCGGCTGAATGGCGACGCGATCCTGGAGGTGGACGAGCGCGGCGATCGGATCATCGGCGACACGCTGCTCGTCATGCTCAACGCCGGACCGGACCTCACGCACTTCGTCCTGCCCGCGACGTCGCCAATCGAACGATGGGAGACGCTGCTCGACACGGCGGACCCCTGGCAGGCGCCGCGCCGTCTCCGTGCCGGGGAGCGTTACGAGCTGCACGAGCGATCGCTGGCGGTGCTGAAGTTGAACAACCGGAAGGAGGATCTTCGCCGCGCTGCCGACTGGGGGCCGCAGGGTGTCGTCTGAAATGAATGGTTCTAGGGTTCTAGGGTTCTAAGGTTCTAGGGTTCTAGGGTTCTAAGGTTCTAGGGTTCTAGGTTCTCTAGGTTCTCTAGGGTTCGGTTCCATGGTTCCGGGGTTGCACGGACGAACCTTAGAACCTTAGAACCTTAGAACCCTAGAACCTTAGAACCGTACTGACATTAATGAAGAGACAATCCAGACCGGCGTCCGCGTCGACGAGTGACGCACCGAGTGCGATCACGACACCACTCCTCGATCCGCGTCTGCTGCGGCGTGTGGTCGTGGAAGCGGTCGCGCCGGAGATCGACGGCGGCCGCTTCGCGATCAAGCGCACACCAGGTGAACAGGTGATCGTCGAGGCAGATGTGTACGCCGACGGGCACCACACGCTGGGAGCGACGGTCCTCTGGCGCAGGCGCGGGGACGAGCAGTGGCACGAGACGGCCATGACGCCGCTGGGGAACGATCGCTGGAGAGCCGCCTTCGCAATCGGCGAGCGGCGCGATTACGAGTACACGGTGGAGGGCTGGATCGATCGGTTCGAGTCCTGGCGACAGGAACTATCGAAGAAAGTGGCCGCGGGCCAGGACGTCGGCAGCGAGCTCCAGGAGGGCGCGCACCTGATCGTCACGACCGCCTCGCGCGCGAGCGCGGCGGACAACAAGACGCTCAGCGGCTATGCCGCGGCGCTCGAGAACACGGGGGCGCCGGCCGACGAGCGGGTCGTCACGGCCCTCGACGCACTCCTCCGGGAGCTCATGTCGCGCCACGCCGACCGCAGCAGCGCGACGCGGTACGCGCAAACGCTGCGCGTGATGGTCGAGCGCGAACGCGCGCGTGTCGGCGCCTGGTACGAGATGTTCCCGCGGTCCGCGACGCCGGATTCGTCGCGCGGCGCGACGCTCGACGAAGCCGCGGTGCTGCTGCCGTACGTCGCGTCGATGGGTTTCGACGTTCTCTACCTGCCGCCGATCCACCCGATCGGCCGCACCTTCCGTAAGGGACGCAACAACGCCCTGACACCCGATGCGGGAGACCCGGGGAGCCCCTGGGCAATCGGCGGACCCGAGGGAGGCCACACGGCGGTGGAGCCCGGCCTCGGAACGATCGAGGACTTCGATCGGTTCGTCGACGCGGCGCGGCGCCACGATCTGGAGATTGCGCTCGACATCGCGTTTCAGGCGTCGCCCGATCACCCGTACGTGACGGAACACCCCGAGTGGTTCCGCCATCGACCGGACGGCACGATCAAATACGCGGAGAACCCGCCGAAGAAGTACCAGGACATCTATCCGTTCGACTTCGAAACCGAAGACTGGCGACCGCTGTGGCAGGAGCTGAAGGACGTCATCGAGTTCTGGATCGGCCACGGCGTGACGATCTTCCGCGTCGACAATCCGCACACGAAGCCGTTCCGGTTCTGGGAATGGGCGCTCTCGGCCATCCGCGCGCGCCACCCCGACGCGATCTTCCTCTCGGAAGCGTTCACCCGCCCGAAGATCATGCGGCGCCTGGCGAAGATCGGCTTTTCGCAGTCCTACACGTACTTCACGTGGCGCAACACGAAGGCGGAGCTCACGGAGTATCTCACCGAGCTGACGCAGACGGACGTGCGCGAATACATGCGGCCCAACCTGTTCACGAACACGCCAGACATCCTGCACGAGTACCTTCAGCACGGCGGCCGCGCCGCATTCGAGGCGCGGTTCGTGCTCGCGGCGACGCTCGGGGCGAGCTACGGCATCTACAGCGGGTTCGAGCTGTGCGAGAACGTGCCGATCAGGCCGGGCAGCGAGGAGTACCTCGATTCGGAGAAGTACCAGATCAAGCCGCGCGACTTCACGCGGGCAGACAGTCTCGCCGAGCTGATCGCGCAGGTGAATGCGATCCGTTCGGCGCATCCGGCGCTGCAGGCCGATCGCACGCTGGACTTCCACGAGACGGACAACGATCAGCTGATCTGCTACAGCAAGCGGTCGCCTGACGGCTCCGACACGATACTGGTCATCGTCAACCTGGATCCGCACCACATGCAGCACGGGTGGGTGCACGCGCCCCTCGCGGCATGGGGACTGCTGCCCGGACCTGCCGTGGAGGTGCACGACTTGCTCTCCGACGAACGCTACTACTGGGCCGGCGACTGGAACTACGTCCGGCTCGATCCGCAGGCGCGGGTCGCGCACGTGCTCCAGATTGCGACGCCCGCCGGATCGCCGAACGTGAAATGACGAACGGGCACGACACATCCGTGTTGGAAGCGGCAGCCGTCAGGAGCCAGGCAGCCGGCGCGTCGGACCCGCTCTGGTACAAGGACGCCGTCGTTTACGAGGCGCACGTCCGCGCCTTCTTCGACAGCAACGACGACGGCATCGGCGACTTCCCCGGCCTGACGAGCCGCCTCGACTACCTCCAGAGCCTCGGGATCAACTGTCTGTGGCTCCTTCCCTTCTATCCCTCGCCGCTGCGCGACGACGGATACGACATCGCCGATTACGAAGGCATCCATCCGAGCTACGGCACGCTGCAGGACTTCGATCGGTTCATGGAGGAAGCGCACAAGCGCGACATTCGCGTCATCACGGAGCTGGTGGTCAATCACACCTCCGATCAGCACCCGTGGTTCCAGGCCGCGCGACGCGCGCCGGCCGGCTCACCGGAGCGCGAGTTCTACGTCTGGAGCGACACGAACCAGAAGTACGAAGGCGTCCGGATCATCTTCACCGACACCGAGCGATCGAACTGGTCGTGGGACGACACCGCGAAGGCGTACTACTGGCACCGCTTCTTCCATCACCAGCCGGATCTGAACTACGACAATCCCGAGGTGCTCGCAGCCGTGATCCGCGTCATGCAGTTCTGGCTGGATCGCGGCGTGGACGGGCTGCGGCTCGATGCGGTCCCCTACCTCATCGAACGCGAGGGGACGATCTGCGAAAACCTCGAGGAGACGCACGCGATCCTGCGCGAGATCCGGCGCGTGCTCGACGCCAAGTACAGCGATCGCATGCTGCTGGCAGAAGCGAACCAGTGGCCTCCCGACGTCCGCCCGTACTTCGGCGAAGGGGACGAGTGCCACATGGCGTTCCACTTCCCCCTCATGCCGCGCATGTTCATGGCGCTCCGGCAGGAAGATCGCCACCCCATCACGGAAATCCTGCGGCAGACCCCTGACATCCCGGACCGCTGTCAGTGGGGGCTCTTCCTGCGGAACCACGACGAGCTGACGCTCGAGATGGTCACGGACGAAGAGCGCGACTACATGTATCAGTCCTACGCCGCCGATCCGCAGATGCGGATCAACGTCGGGATCCGGCGGCGCCTCGCGCCCCTGATGGAGAACAGCCGCCGCCGGATCGAGCTGCTGAACTCGCTGCTCTTTTCCTTCCCCGGAACGCCCGTCATCTATTACGGCGACGAGATCGGGATGGGGGACAACATCTATCTCGGCGATCGCAACGGCGTCCGCACGCCGATGCAGTGGACCGGCGATCGCAACGGCGGCTTTTCGCGGACGGATCCGGCGCGCCTCTACGCGCCGCCGATCATGGACCCCGTCTATGGCTATCAGGCCATCAACGTCGAAGCGCAGGAGCGATCGCCGTTCTCCCTGCTGAACTGGATGAAGCGCCTGATCGGGCTGCGCAAGCAGTCGAAGGTCTTCGGGCGCGGCTCGCTCGAGTTCCTGCCGGCGCAGAATCGCAAGGTGCTCGCCTACGTTCGACGGTACGCCGACGAACAGGTGCTGTGCATCGCAAACCTCGCGCGCACGGCGCAGCCCGCGGAGCTCGATCTCTCGGCGTTCAAGGGACTGACCCCCGTGGAGCTGCTCGGGCTCACCGAGTTCCCGCGGATCGGTGATCTGCCGTATTTCCTGACGCTCGCGCCGTATCAGGTCTACTGGTTCCGGCTGCAGCAGGCGCCTGCGCCGATGGCCGCCCGGCACGTGCCGGAGCCGGCCGCCCTTCCCGACGCTCTCCCGGCGTTCTTCATGGGGGTCGCGTGGGACACGCTCCTCGACGGCAGCGTGCGGACGCTCATCGAGCGCGAGGCGCTCGGCGCGTTCCTCGCGCGGCAGCGCTGGTTCGGCGGGAAGGCGCGCGCGCTGCGCGCGGCGCGCTTCATCGACTGGGGACTCCTCCGCCGCGGCCAGCATCCGCTCTTTCTCACCACCGTCGAGATCGAATACGCGGACGGTACGCGCGAACGGTACGTCCTGCCGCTGACGATCGTGACGGGGCCGACCGCCGACCGCCTGCTCGCCGAAGCGCCGCAGAGCGCGCTCGCGCGCGTTACCGGCGCGCGCAAGGGCATCATCGCGGACGCCTCTGTCGACGAGGCGTTCGCATCCGTGCTGCTGCAGTCCCTCGACGCCGAAGCCGGCGTCCGCATGAAGCGCGGTCTCGTCCGGACGCACCAGACGACGGCCTTCGAGGCGATCCGCGGCGAGGGCGCGCTCGCCGCGCAGCGGCTCACGAGCGAACAGAGCAACACGTCCATCGCGTACGGCGGGCGCATGATCGTGAAGCTGTTCCGCCGCCTCGAGCCCGGACCGAACCCGGAAGTCGAGATTGGCGAGCAGCTCACGACGAGGACGGATTTTCGCCGTGCGCCGCGCGTGGCCGGCTCGCTCGCGTACGAGCAGCCCGGAGAGCCGGCGGGCCACCTCGCCGTGGCGGAGGAGCTCGTTCCGAGTCAGGCGGACGGCTGGAGCCACGCGCTCGGCGAGCTCGGGCGATTCTTCGACGAGGTCGACGCGCGCGGCGAAGCGCGCGCGGATTTGATCCCGGCGGCGCACGTGCTCGACATCAGCGCGATGTCTACGCCGTCGATCGTGTGCGACATCGCGGGCGCCTACCTCGACAGCGCGCAGACGCTGGGGCGCCGCACCGGCGAGCTCCACAACGCGCTCGCGAGCGACACGGCGACGCCGGCCTTCGCCCCTGAAATGCTGGGCCGAGACGACCTCGAACGGCTCGTCGCCGCCGCCGTTGCGCAGTCCAGACGCGCAACATCGCTGCTCCAGGAACGGCTGCCTTCGCTGCCGCAGGAAGTGTCCGAGCTCGCGCAGATCGCCATCGAACGCGCGGAGCCCGCGATTCGCGGCATCCAGGAGAGGCGATCGCTCGACCTGACGACCGCCCGCGTCCGGATACACGGCGACTACCACCTCGGGCAGGTGCTCTGGTCCGAAGGGGATTTCTACATCATCGATTTCGAAGGGGAGCCGGCACGGCCGCTCGACGTCCGGCGCGCGAAACAATCGCCGATGAAGGACGTCGCCGGCATGCTGCGTTCGTTCAGCTACGCGATGTACGCCGCGCTCTTCTCTTACACCTCCGCGCGCCGCTCGGAGTTCCCACGCCTCGAGCAATGGGGACGCCTCTGGCAGACGTGGATCAGCGCCGCGTTCGTGAAAGGCTATCTCTCGGCAGCGGGTTCGGCGCCGTTCCTGCCGTCCGATCCCGTCCAGCGCGCGACGCTGCTCGATCTGTTCCTCATGGACAAGGCGTTCTACGAGCTCGCGTACGAATTGAACAACCGCCCCGATTGGGTCCGCATCCCGCTGCGCGGGATCGTGGAGCTGGTGCGCGGATGACGAGCGACGTACGCGCACGCGCGGGCCGCTCGACTGATTCGCCGGCAGAACCGACCGCGTCCTTCGGCGCACTCGTCAACCGGGAAGGCACCCAGTTTCGCGTCTGGGCCCCTGCGCCGAGGAGGCTGACGCTGCTGATCGACGAGGGGCACGGCGCCTCGATTCACCGGCCGCAGCAGATTGCGGACGGCATCTGGGAACTGTTCGTCCCCGGCATTTGCGCCGGCGCGCGCTATGCGTACGTGCTGGACGAGGGCGATCCGCGGCCGGATCCGGCGAGCCGGTTTCAGCCCGATGGCGTCCACGGCTGGTCGGAGGTGATCGACCCGTCGGCGTTCGTCTGGACGGACGACGCGTGGAACGGCATCTCCCCAAACCAGCTCGTCATCTACGAGCTCCACGTGGGCACGTTCGCGGGCAAAGGGACGTTTGCCGATGTCCGCTCCCGCCTGGACTACCTCCGCGATCTTGGCATCACTGCGATCGAGCTGATGCCCGTGGCGGATTTCCCGGGCCGCTGGAACTGGGGCTATGACGGCGTTGCGCTGTTCGCGCCGTCGCGCGCGTACGGACGCCCCGACGATCTCCGCCGCCTCGTCGATGCCGCGCACCACGCTCGCCTCGCCGTCGTGCTCGACGTCGTGTACAACCATCTGGGACCGGAGGGCGCCTACCTTCCGGCATTCAGCCCGCAGTTCATGACGCCGGCGCACACGACGCCGTGGGGATGCGCCGTCAACCTCGATCGTGAAAGCTCCCCTTTCGTCCGGCAGTTCTTGATCGACAACGCCCGTCACTGGACTCTGGAGTATCACGTCGACGGGCTCAGGCTCGACGCGACCCACGCGCTGATCGACGCCGGCGAGCGGCCGTTCGTCGCCGAGCTCGCGGCAGCCGTTCACCGGACGAGGCATCCGCGGCCGTTCGTGTTTGCGGAGGATGCGCGCAATTTCGCCCGGCTCGTCGAGGACGTCGAGGACGGCGGGTGGGGGCTCGACGGCGTGTGGGCCGACGATTTCCACCACATCATCCGGAGGATGCTTGCCGGCGACTCGCACGGCTATTACGCCGATTACCGCGGGGACGTCGACGAGCTCGTCGCCACGCTCCAGCGCGGGTGGCTGTTCGTCGGACAGCACTCGGCCCACCACGGCGCGCCGCGCGGCACGGACCCGTCGAACGTGGCGATGCGGAAGGCCATCATCTGCGTGCAGAACCACGATCAGGTCGGAAATCGGGCGGTCGGCGACCGGCTCCATCACGCGATCGATCCCTCCGCGTGGCGCGCCATCGTGGCGCTGCTGTGCGCCGCGCCGATGACGCCGCTCCTCTTCATGGGCCAGGAGTGGAGCACCTCGTCGCCGTTCCAGTTCTTCACGGACTTCGCGCCCGACTTCGGCGCGCGCGTCACGGAGGGACGACGGGAGGAGTTCGCGGCGTTTCCGGAGTTTGCACCCGGCATGGGCCGCAGAATTCCGAATCCACAGGCCGTCTCCACGTTCGAGGCCAGCCGGCTGTGCTGGTCCGAATTGAGGGAGCCGGATCACGCGGCGGTGCTCGCACTGCATCGCGCGCTGCTCGCCCTCCGCGCCGCACATCCCGCGCTGCAGGGAAGCGACGCGACGACGTGCGAGGCGCGCGCGCTGGACGACAGCACCGTCCTCATCCTTCGACACGCACCCGCACCCGCGCACCCACAGGCCATCGTCGTCCGACTGCGCGGCGCCGGAGAGGTGACGATCGATTCCTCGCGCTGGATCGACGTCCGCACATTGCTCACGACGGAAGATCCCGACTTCGCATCGGATGCCGCGCCGCCCGTGCTCGATGCGGCCAAGGGAACGGTCACGTTCGGGCGGCCGGGCGCGCTCGTGATCGAGTTCGACGTGAAGGGATCGCAGGAGGCCGGGAGGGCAGGAGAATGAATGGCGTGATCTCCTGTTCCGCCGCGCAATGACGGATTCCGCACGCGAGCAACGACCGAGGTTCGTGCCGGCCAGCACCTACCGCCTGCAGGTTCATGCCGGCTTTCCCTTCGACGCGGCGCGCGCGATCGTCCCTTACCTGCAGCGCCTGGGCGTGGGCGCGGCGTACACGTCGCCCTATTTCACCGCGCAACCCGGGAGCACGCACGGGTACGACGTCAGCAACCACAACGAGCTGAACCCGGAGCTCGGCAGCGCCGACGGCCACACCGCCTTCACGGATGCGCTGCGCGACGCCGGCCTGCAGCACATCGTCGATTTCGTGCCGAACCACATGGGGATCGCCACGACGACGAACCGGTGGTGGCGCGACGTGCTCGAGAACGGACCCGACTCCTACGCGGGCCGATTCTTCGACATCGACTGGTTTCCCATCAAGCGTGAGCTGCGGCGCAAGCTGCTGCTGCCGATTCTCGGCGATCAGTATGGACAGGTGCTCGAGCGCGGCGAACTGCAGCTCGAGTTCCGTGACGGACTCCTGCAGCTCCGCTACTTCGATCACGAGCTGCCGCTGAACCCGCGGCACATGCCGCGCGTGTACCGGACGGGGCTCACGAAGCTCACGGAGGATCTCGGCGCCGCGAATCCGCAGCTCGCCGAGCTGCTGTCGATCGTGTCGGCGCTGCAGACCTGGTCGCCTCGCACGCCCGAAGGGCCTCTCGCGAGCCAGGCGGATCGGGAGAGCGAGAGTGAACGGCTGCGCGAGCGCCTGGGACGCCTGACGGCGGAGTCGCCGCGCATTCTTCGCCACATCGAGGATGCGGTCCGCGAGTTCAACGGCGTACCCGGCCGGCCGGAATCGTTCGACAAGCTCCACGAGCTTCTCGAAGAGCAAGCGTATCGCCTTGCCTACTGGCGCACGGCGTCGCAGGAGATCAACTATCGCCGGTTCTTCGACATCAACGGCCTCGCGGGATTGCGGGTCGAGGATCCCGAAGTCTTCGGAGCGATTCACCAGCTGCTGTTCCGCCTGATCCGCGACGTGCGCGTGACCGGCGTCCGGATCGATCACTCGGACGGCCTGTTCGATCCCGCGCGTTACTTCGAGATGCTGCAGGAGCTCGCGGAGCAGGCCTGGGAGATGCCGCACCACGCGGGCGCGCGCACGATGTATCTCGTCACCGAGAAGATACTGTCGGGCCGCGAACGCCTCCCGTGCGCCTGGCCCGTGCACGGCACGACCGGCTACAACTTCCTGAACCAGGTGAACGGGCTCTTCATCAACACCGCCAACGCGCGCCGCATGCGCCGCGTCTATACGAAGCTGACGGGCGCCGCGCTGACGTTCGACGATCTGCTGTACGAGTGCAAGCGGCTGATCATGGATACGTCGATGGCCAGCGAGCTGAACGTGCTCGCGCACATGCTCAACCGGATCAGCGAAAGCAATCGTCGTTCGCGGGACTTCACATTGAGCAGCCTCCACAACGTCATCGTGGAAGTCGTGGCCTGCTTCCCCGCCTACCGGACGTACATCACGGAAAACGGCTGGGTGCCCGAGGATCGTGCGGTCGTCGAGCAGGCGATCGTCCGGGCGCGCCGGCGCAATCCGGCGACGGATCCGACGATCTTCGATTTCTTTCGCGAGGTCGTGCTGCCCCGCGATCCCACGGACGTCCCCGCCACGGGAACCCCGGAGCGGCGCGAAGGCTATCCGCCCGCCGATGCCTCGGAAGCCGCGGGCCGGCTCCGCTTCGCGATGAAGTTCCAGCAGTACACCGGTCCGCTGCAGGCGAAGGGGCTCGAGGACACCGCGTTCTACCGCTATAACCTCCTCATCTCGCTCAACGAGGTGGGCGGCGATCCGTCGACGTTCGGCCGCACGGTTCACGACTTCCACCGCGCGAATGCCGCGCGGCGGCACGACTGGCCGTACGAAATGCTCGCCACGGCGACGCACGACACGAAGCTCGGCGAGGACGTTCGCGCGCGGATCGACGTGCTGTCGGAAATGCCCGACGAGTGGGGGCGTGAGGTTGCGCGCTGGATGCGGCTCAATCGCGATCATCGCACGATCCTCGAAGGAGAACCGGCGCCCGATCGGAACGACGAGTACCGCTTCTACCAGGCGCTCGCCGGCATCTGGCCTCCCGATCTCGCGGAGCCGGCTGCGCCGCCGGAACTGGTGGAGCGGCTCCAGAACTACATGATCAAGGCGGTCAAGGAGGCCAAGCTCCATTCGAGCTGGATCAATCCGAACGACGACTACGAGCGCGCGGTGACTACCTTCGTCGAGCGGACGCTCTGCGGGACGGGCGGCGCGCGGTTCATTTCGGCGTTCCTGCCGCTGCAGCAGCGCGTGGCACGCGCCGGGCTCCTCAACTCGTTCGCGCAGCTGCTGCTCAAGATCGCGTCACCCGGCGTGCCGGACTTCTATCAGGGAACGGAGCTGTGGGACCTGAGCCTCGTCGATCCGGACAATCGGCGTCCGGTCGACTACGATCGGCGTGCCGCGGCGCTCGAGGAAGCCGCGGCGGTGCTCGACGGGCCCATCGAGTCGCGCGCGGAAGGCGTGCGGCGGCTCCTCGATCGATGGACGGACGGCACCATCAAAATGCTCATCGCCGCCGCCGCGCTGCAGCTGCGGCGCTCCATGCCGGAGCTGTTCCTCGAAGGCGACTACCTGCCCCTCGAGACGGAGTGCACCGTGCCGGGACGGGTCGTCGCGTTCGCGCGGGCGCTCGCGGACGGGCGCGTTGCGCTTGCTGTCGCACCGCATCTCGTGACGCCGCTGATCGATGCCGAGCGTTCGCTGCCCATCGGCGATCGATGGAAGACATCGCGCGTGCTGCTGCCGCAGGCGCTGGCCGCGGTGACGTATCGCGATGCCTTTACGGGCGCCGAACGCCGCGCGACGACTTCGTCGACGCAGTCGTGGCTCTTCGTCGGCGAAATCTTCGACGTGCTGCCGGTCGCGCTACTGGTTGGTGACGGCAGGCCTGATTCGTAGGCCGGGTCTCGCAGATCCGGCTTCCGCGATCATCCCATCAACTTCGCCAAATCCACCCGCTTCGTCTTCAACAGCAGCGGCTTGAACAGATCGCCGGTTCGCGCGAACCGCGCGCGGACGTTGTCGAGACGGAAATCGTCGATCCGCACCCCCTTGTCGACTTCCTTCCACGTGATCGGCGTGGAGACGCCCGCGAACGGCGTCGGCCGGACCGAATACACCGACGCCAGCGTCCGCCCCCAGGCATTCTGGTTGTAGTCGACGAGCACCCGGCCCTTCGGGCGTTTCGCCACGCGGTACTCCGATGTCATCAACGCCGGATGGCGCGCCGCCAGCTCCTGCGCGAGCGCCTTCGCGAACGTCCATACGTCCTTCTGGACGGGGCCACGGACGATCGGCACGTACACGTGAATCCCCTTGGAGCCCGTCGTCTTCGCATACGCCGGCATCTTCAGCGTCGTGAGCGCATCGTGGACGATGCGCGCGGCCTCCAGCACGTGCTCCCATGACGCGCTGCCGGGATCCAGATCGAAATGCAGGTAATCGGGCCGATCCACGTCGTCGCACGTGGCGTACCACTGATTCAGATCGATGCAGCCGAGGTTGATCACCCACAGCAGCGACGGCGCGTCGTCGATAACGGGAAAATCGATCACGTTGCCCGAATCGTGGAGGATGCGGCAGGTGCGAATCCATGCGGGACGCGCGTCCGGCGCGCGCTTCATGAAGAAGAAGTCCCCCGCCGCGCCGTGCGGATACCGCTTCATGACCATCGCGCGGTTCCGGATATGCGGCAGGAGCAGCGGCGCCACGTCCGCGTAGTACTGAATCAACGCGCCTTTGGTGATGCCGCGCTCGGGCCAGAACGGCTTGTCGAGATTCGTGAGATGCACCTCGCGTCCGTCGACCTTCAGGGTCGCGGCGCCGGTCGGCGGGATCCGTACCTGCCTGGTCTTCACCGCTTCGGCAGGTCCATGCCGAGGATGCCGCGAATGGGCGGAAGGCGCGGCGGACGCGGCCCGTGGCGCACCGCGCCTTCGACGGGCACGTACTCGAGCTCCTCGCCGCTCCGGACGCAGCGCAGCAGCAGCCCGCCGCGGCTCATGTCGCCGCGGCCGACGAACGCGATCGGGAACAGCAGCCGCGCGCCGAACACCTCGCGCAGGACGTCGACGTATTTGGCGGAGGCGATGCTGCCGAGCAGCACGACCTCGCACTCCGGACCGATCTCCTCGTCGAGCGCGCGCGCGGAGGCGAGCAGGGGCGCTCGATAGCGCGGATCGTTCGACGCGATGTCGACGGCGGCGAAGGCGTGAATCGCCTCGGCCGTGACACGCGTTTCGGCCGGCCGCAGGCCGGCGCTCGGCGTGATGACGAGCGCGCCGCTTCCCGTCAACGGAGCGCCGGGCTCGGGCGGGCAGGCAAAGGTGAGCGCGTATGCGAGCTTGCCTTTGAAGTACAGGCCGCTGACGAACGCGAACACTTCGCCGATCGCCACCCCCTGCGTCCGCAGCCGCACGGCGAGGTCGAACTTCGCGCGCTCGGAGAGGACCATCTGCGCACGCGGTCCGCCGCAGTTCGCCGGGGAGAGCAGGAAGATACGCCCCGCCTTCTTCAGCTTCTTCCCGTTCCCGACCCTTCGCTGCGCTGGCCGCGCCGTTCCCTTTCGTCGACTGCGGAGCACGCGTCCGAGAATATCAGAGCAACTGACCGGTGCACGCGCAACTAAAGTTGCGCGCTACGAGGGACAGCCGCACGCCGCACACGCGCTACAGGCTCCAGCGCAGCAGGACGGCCCCGACGGTGAAGCCTGCCCCGACGGACGCGAGCAGTACGAGATCGCCCTTCTTCAAGCGCCCATCGCGGCGCGCGTCCGCGAGCGCGAGCGGGATCGTGCCCGCGGTTGTGTTGCCGTACTTCTCCAGATTGATCACGACCTTGGCCGGATCGAGCCCGAGCCGCTCGGTCGAGGCCTCGATGATCCGCCGGTTGGCCTGGTGCGAGACGAACAGATCGAGCTCGCACGGCCTGATGCCGTTGCGATCGAGCAGCCGCCGCGAGATCTCCTCCGTCTTCTTGACCGCGAACTTGAAGACGGTCTGCCCTTCCTGCTTCACGTAGTGGAGGCGCTTGTCGACGGTCTCGTGCGAGGCCGGCATGCGGCTCCCGCCCGCGGGCATGCAGAGCGCGGGGCCGCCGCTCCCGTCGATTTCGTGCGCGAAGTCGATGAGATGCGGCTCGTCTTCGCGCGCCGCGGAGACGACGACGGCGCCGGCGCCGTCGCCGAAGAGGACGCACGTCGTGCGATCGGTGTAGTCGATGATGCTCGACATGACGTCCGCGCCGACGACGAGCGCATGATCGTGCGCGCCGCCCGCTACCATCTGCCACGCCGTCGTCAAGGCGTAGGTGAAGCCGGCGCAGGCGGCGCCGAGATCGAACCCCCATGCCTTGTGCGCGCCGATCTTGTCCTGCAGCATGCACGCCGTGCTCGGAAAAATCGTGTCCGGCGTCGTGGTGCCGACGACGATGAAGCCGAGATCGTCGGCCCCAAGGCCCGCTTCCTTCAGCGCCCCTTGCGCGGCCACCTTGGCGAGATCGGATGTCGCGATCCCCGGATCGACGAGATGGCGTTCACGGATCCCCGTCCGCTGCAGGATCCACTCGTCGCTCGTCTCGACGAGCTTCTCGAGATCCGCATTGGTGAGGACGCGCGGGGGAACGTATGTCGAGAGTCCCGCGATCTTGGCGGGACGGAGAGCGCCCGGCCTGAAGGCCCGGCCTGCACCAGCATCGGTCACCACAATCTGTCCTTCTGAGGGGCGGCGAGACCGAAGTATTCGTAGGTACGCGCCGTCGCGACACGGCCCCGCTGCGTGCGATCCAGGAAGCCGATCTGGATGAGGAACGGCTCGTGGATGTCTTCGAGCGCGTCGCGCTCCTCGCTCATCGCAGCCGCGAGGCTGCCCACGCCGACGGGGCCCCCGCCGAATTTGTCGATGATCGTCCGAAGCAGCCGTCGATCGACTTCATCGAGGCCGTGCTCGTCCACCTCGAGCAGCGCGAGCGCCCGGCGCGCGACGTCGAACGTGATCCGGCCGTCGGCGCGCACCTGCGCGTAGTCGCGGACGCGGCGCAGGAGGCGGTTCGCCACGCGCGGCGTCCCGCGGGCGCGGCGCGCGATCTCCGAGGCGGCATCGGCATCGATCGGCACGCCGAGAATGCGCGCGGATCGGACGACGATCTCCTCGATGTCCGCCTCGCCGTAGAAATCGAGGCGATGGACGATACCGAAGCGCGCCCGCAGGGGCGACGTGAGCAGGCCCGTCCTCGTCGTCGCGCCGACGAGCGTGAAGTGCTGCAGCGGCACCTTCACCGATCGGGCGCTCGGTCCCTGGCCGATCACGATGTCCAGCTCGTAATCCTCCATCGCCGGATAGAGGATCTCCTCGATCGCCGGGCTCATGCGGTGGATCTCGTCGATGAAGAGCACCTCGCGCGCCTGGAGGTTCGACAGCATCGCCGCGAGATCGCCCGGGCGCTCGATGACAGGCCCTGCCGTCGCGCGAATCGGCACGCCCAGTTCGTTCGCGATCACCGCGGCGAGCGTCGTCTTGCCCAGCCCGGGCGGGCCGTACAGCAGGACGTGATCGAGCGCTTCCTCGCGCGCCGTCGCAGCCTCGATCGATACCTTCAGATTCTCGCGGACGCGGTCCTGTCCGATGTACTCGTCCAGCGTACGCGGCCGCAGCCCCGCCTCGTACTGGACTTCGTCGTCGGTTCGGGCGCCGGTAACCAAGCGCGCGTCGCTCATTCGATTGCAGGCCGCTGACTGCAGATTGCCGAGTGCAGATTGCCGAGTGAATTGGCGATTGGGGATTGAGGATTGACGATTGGATTGAGGATTGACGATTGGATTGGGAATTGACGATTGGCGACTGGATCGACGATCGACGATTGATGCGTGGTGATTGGCGTCGCCACTCCTCGACTGAGGGCGTCAATCCTCGAGCCCCAATTCTCAATCCCAAATCCACTCCCCAATCCCCAATCCCCAATCAACAGCCACTCCCCAATCCGCAATCCAATCGCCATTCCCCAATCCCCAATCCTCAATTCAATCGGCAATCTGCAGTCGGCAACCGGCAATCGATCTACTTCATCATTGCACGCAGGACGTCGCGCAGAAGCTGCTCGAATGGAGCGTCAGGTGATTTTTTCACGGCCGCGTCCACGGCCTTCTCGACGGCGTTGCGCTGGTATCCGAGGTTCGTCAGAGCGGAGAGCAGGTCGTCGCGCGCCTGATCGCCGGACGAACCGGCTGTCACGTCTGCCGCTGCGGGCGCCGCGTGCGGAAGCCGATCCTTCAGCTCGAGGCCGATGCGCTCGGCGGTCTTCTTGCCGACGCCCGGGATCTTCGTCAGGCGGCCCACGTCCTGCAGCCGAACCGCACGCATCAGGTCGTTGGCGTCAATCCCGGACAGCACCGCGAGCGCGAGCTTCGGGCCGATGCCGCTGATCGCGATGAGCCGCTCGAAGAGATCCTGCTCCAGCGCGGACCCGAAGCCGTACAGGGCGATGACGTCCTCGCGCACGTGCGTGTGGACGCGCAGCGTCACGCCGCTGCCGGGATCGCCGATGCCGTAGAACGTCGAGAGCGGCACCAGGATCTCGTAGCCGACGCCCGACACGTCTACCACGAGCCGGCTGGGAGTCTTTTCGAGAAGCGTGCCCGCGAGCCTCGCGATCACGCGACCGTGAACCCTGCAACAAGGGCCGCCCTGACTGCTTTCATGGCCGGTATGCGCGCCAGCTGGTGAGCCGCGATCGGGGCCCACCGTCGCCCGGCGGGCTGCGGCGGCCAGCCGCCACCCCAGTCGTCGCGATGAGGCCGGTCGAATGAATGTGGCAGATCGCGACGGCGAGCGCGTCCGCGACGTCGTGCGGCGACGGCGCGCGCTCCAACCCGAGCAGCAGCTTCACCATCTGCCCGACCTGCGGCTTCTCGGCGCGGCCGAACCCGACGACCGCGCGCTTGATCTCCGCGGGCGCGTATTCCGCTACGGGGACGCGGGCCTGTGATGCGGCGAGCAGCGCCACGCCGCGCGCGTGTCCCAGCTTCAAGGCGCTACGGACGTTCCTGGCGTAGAAGATGTTCTCGATGGCAACGAGGTCGGGATGGTGATCGGCGATGAGCGCGACGAGGCCGGCGTAGATCTCGAGGAGCCGTTCAGGAAATGTTGCGCTCGCTGGCGCCGAGAGCGATCCGCAGGCGATCAGCCTGTGTCGGCGGCCGTCCGTCTCGAGACAGCCGTACCCCGTGCGTTCCGACCCGGGATCGATCCCAAATATTCTCATACTCTCCGGGGGGCTTCGCCCCGCCGGCCCCCCCTACACACTGGCTCGCGGGGGGCCCTTGATCCCCGCTCCGCTCGTGTGGCTCGCACGCGCTGCGTGCTCGCACTCGGCGTAAGCCCTACGGTCACGCTAATGAGGCCTCGATCTCCTTCTCTTCGATATCGGCGTTCGTCCACACCTTCTTGGTGTCTTCGTGCTCCTCGAGCGCGTCCATCAGCTTGACCATCTGGTGCGCCGCCTTGCCTTCGAGCTTGATGTAGTTCTGCGGCAGCATCGCGATCTCCGCGGCGGGCGGCTCGATCCCGAGCCCCTTCACCGCCTCGAGGACCGCCTGGAAGGTGTCGGGCGAGGACACGATCTCCCAGTTGTCCTCGTCGTCTTTCATGTCGTCCGCGCCTGCGTCGATCGCGGCCGAGAGCAGCTGCTCTTCGTCCGCCTTCGCCTTCTCGACGACGATGTAGCCCTTCTTCTCGAACATCCAGGCCACGCTGTTGGCCTCGCCCAGGTTTCCGCCGTACTTCGAGAGCGTGTGCCGCATCTCGCCGACCGTGCGGTTCTTGTTGTCCGTGAGGACGTCGATCATGATCGCGACGCCGCCGGGACCGTAGCCTTCGTAGGTAATCTCTTCGTAGGACACGCCCGGCAGCTCGCCCGTGCCGCGCTGAATCGCGCGCTTGATGTTGTCGGCGGGCATGTTGACGGACTTGGCCTCCGCGACAATCGTGCGCAGGCGCGGGTTCGTATCGATGTCGCCGCCGCCGCTCCGCGCGGCAACGGTCAACTCCTTGATGATGCGCGTGAAGATCTTTCCGCGCTTGGCGTCAGCGGCACCCTTCTTGTGCTTGATCGTGTGCCACTTGGAATGGCCGGACATGGGAAAACTCCAATAAAGATCGGTGGAAATCGACCGCCGATCTTAGCATGAGGGTGGTGCCCCTCCAAGCCGGCCGCCCCTCATTTTCGAAGCGGGCGCCGGGCCGGTCAGCGTTTCGACGCGAGGATGATCCAGACGTCGGCCCGTGCATCCCACGGGCCGCCCCGGTAGTCTCCGAGCACGGCATCGACCCGAAATCCCGCCCGCTCGAGCCGGCGTGACATGCCCGGCACCGACACCGTTCGGAACGTCAGCGAGAAGCGATGCACGCGCCGCACGCCCCTGCGATGCGTGACGTACTCCTGATCGAAGACGGTCAGCTTGCGCGCGCGCTCCTGACGGACCGACTCGACCAGGGTGACGGTCGTATTGCGCCCCATCCGCCCCGACAGCGTCGTCTTGCGCGCGTACTCGGACCAGCGCGGCAGGTCCGGCACGAGGTCGATCCCGACGCGCCCGCCCTTGCGGAGGACGGCCGCGATCGAGTCGAGCGCGGCTGCGAGATCGCGCTCGCGCACGAGCGATTGCAGGATCCCGTACGGGGCGATGACGAGGGGAAACCGGCGCGGCCGAAAGGGCAGCGCGCGGACGTCGCCGCGGACGAGCAGCGTGCGATCCAGAGCCTTCGCGCGCGCGAGACGCTGCCTGGCGCGCGCCAGCATCGGCGTCGATCGATCGAGGCCGACGAGCGAGACGCCGCTCTTCGCGAGCGGCAGGGAGATGCGCCCGGTCCCGCAGCCAAGCTCCAGCACTGGACCGTCGGCCGCGGGGGCGAGCCGCTGCCAGAACGCCACGTCGCGGCGCCGCACGGTCTGCGCGTTCTCCCAGTCATAGAAGGCGGCATAGGCATCCCAGCCCTGCCAGCCCTCGCTGATCGCTTCGCTATCTGTCAATGTCGAATGCCGAATCTACCACGCGCGATGTGGATACAATACTCGCCGATGCTGACGCGGGCGGGGTGGCGTCTGGTCATCTTCGTCGCGGTTGTGCAGGTCCTCACCTCGATCGCCCTGCGCGCGCTGTCGATCGCCCGAGTGCGGGCGGCGGGCCTCCGCTGTCGCCGGCTCCGGTCATTGGTGATCGACGAGACGGACGACCGCGTCGTGTGGGCGATCGAAGCCACAGGGCGTCGACTCGGCCGCTCCAGTACGTGCCTGGTGCGCGCGCTCGCGGCTGAGATCCTAATCGATCCGCGCGGCGGGCCCGTAATCCTCACGATCGGCGTGAAGCGGCCCGGCACCGGCACGCTCGAGGCGCACGCGTGGCTCGCGAGGAACGGTCAAATTCTCATCGGCGGCAGAAGCGACGAGTACGCCCCGCTCGTCAGCTGGACGAGCTGACGTGCACCGGTACTGCGTCTACGGGATCGAGATTGCCAGCGATGCACCGCTGGCGCTGCCCGAATACCAGCATGCAGATCTCGGCGCGCTCGAATGTCTCAGCGCCCCGGCGGCCTACTTCCGCGAGGCGACGTCGGACGGGCGTTCGGCTTCGCGATCGCATGGCTGGTACGAGCAGGCCTTCCTCGAGGACGGCTCGACCTACGTACGGTGGGATTCGGTCGGTGAGTTCCTCGTGGCCCCCGACGGACGGCGGATTACGTCTCGCCGTTTCACGACGTCTTCCCCCGAGTCATTTCAGGTATACATGCTCGGGCAGGCGATTTCCTTCGCGCTGGTGAAGCAGCGGCTCGAACCGCTGCACGCGACGGCGGTCGTGGCGAACGGCCGGGCAGTGGCGTTCCTCGGCAGCAGCGCATTCGGCAAGTCGACGCTCGCGGCCTGCTTCCTCGAAGCCGGCTGCCGTCTCCTGACGGACGATCTGCTCGTCCTCCAGCAACGCGCCGACCGCATCGTCGCCTATCCAGGCCCGGCGCGGATCAAATTGTTCCCGGGCATGGCGCGCCGTTTCCTTGACGTGGCGGAAGGTCCGGTGCGGATGAACGCGGGCACGGAAAAGCTCATCCTGCCGCTGGACGGACGCGCGTCGTTCGCAGCGCCCGCGAAGATCGACGCCGTGTACTCTCTGAGCGCACCCTCTGAAGCCGGGCGGCAGGCGAGCGTGAGCATCGAGACGCTCTCGCCTCGAGCCGGCTTTCTCGAGCTGCTCAAGGGGACGTTCAATCGCGCGCTCACGAGCCCGCAGCGACTCGAGCGGCAGTTCCGTGCGATGGTTAATCTCGCGGAACGCCTGCCGATCAACAAACTGGTGTATCCCCGCAGCGTCGAGCGCCTCCGGGATGTGCGCGCGATGGTGCTGTCGCATCTGCAGCCATGACCAACCTGTTTACGGCACGCGTGAGAATCGTTCCGGATGTGGTCTTTCGTCTCGTCGGCGACGAAAGCGTGCTGCTCAACCTGAACACCGGCCAGTACCTCGGCCTGAACGCCTCGGGCACGCGCATGTGGAGCGTCCTCACGACGGCGAGCTCGATCCAGACGGCATACGAGGCACTGCTCCAGGAGTACGACGTGGAACCCCCGCAGCTCCGCGCCGATCTCGCGGAGTTCATCGGCCAGCTTCGCGACAAGCACCTGGTCGAAACATGAGCGGCATCGTCGCCGTGCTGAACACGGACGGCGCACCGATCGACGACGAACTGCTCGCTCGCATGACGACGGCTCTCGCCTTCCGCGGGCCGGACGGGCAATGCGTCCGCGCGATGCAGCACGTCGGGTTCGGTCATGCCTGGCTGAACACGAGCGGCGCAACCGACGACCCGCAGCCGTTCACGCTCGACAGACGGCGCTGGATTGTCGCCGACGCGCGAGTGGATGCGCGCGAGGATCTGATCGAGGCACTCGCGGCAGACACGGGAGACGACGTTCGCGCCGATGCCCCCGACGCGGAACTGATCCTTCGAGCCTACCGCGCGTGGGGTGTGGCATGCGTTGCGCGCCTGCTCGGGGACTTCGCCTTCGCGATCTGGGACGAGCCCGAGCGGCGCTTGTTCTGCGCGCGGGACCAGCTCGGCGTCAAGCCGCTCTTCTACGCCCCGCTCGCGCGAACGCTGATCGTGAGCAACACGCTGGACTGCATCCGCCTCCATCCCGGGGTGTCTCGGGATCTGAACGACGCGGCGATTGCAGACTTTCTGCTGTTCGGCGCGAATCAGGAGCCCGACACGTCGACGTTCCAGGACATTCGGCGCCTCCCCGCCGCCCACAGCCTTACATGGTCGAATGCGGCGAGCGCCGTACGCCGCTACTGGGCGCTTCCCGTGGACGAGCCAATCCACTTCAGGCGCGCGGGCGACTATCTCGATCGCTTTCAAGAGCTGCTGCGTGGCGCGGTGCGGGATCGGCTGCGTACCTCGCGCGTCGGCGTCCTGATGAGCGGCGGGCTCGACTCGCCAACCCTTGCGGCAGTAGCCGCGAGCGTGCTGCGCGAGCGCTCCTCCGATTGCGCCGTACAGGCGATCACGTCGGTGTACGACCGGTTGGTGCCGGATGGCGAACGTCACTACGCGAGCATGGTTGCGGAGCACCTCCGGATTCCGATTCGCTATGACGTCAGAGACGACGAAACGTCGATCCTCGACTGGGATCGAGTGACGATCCACACGCCGGAGCCGGTCGCCAATCCTCCCGGCGCGGCGGCGGCCTTCGCGTTCTTCGAACGTACGGGCGCAGACGCTCGTGTGCTGCTGTACGGTGAAGGACCGGACAACGCGCTGCGCTACGAGTGGCGCGCGTACCTGGCGCACCTTCTTGCCAGACGCGGAGCCGGTTCGATCGCGCGCACGCTGTTGCGCGAGCTCGTCGTCCACCCGCGCGTGCCGTTGTGGTCGTCGATCCGTCCCGTCGCACGTGCGGTCGCGGAGGGAGACCGGTGGCGCACCGAGTTCCCCGCGTGGATCGACGATGGGTTTGCGGCGCGATGTGCCTGCCGCGAACGATGGGACGCCCACCAGCGGCCGCTCCAACCCGTGCATCCGGTACGACCAGTCGGATATCGAGGCTTCGACGCAATCAGATGGCAGCCGCTGTTCGAGGATTGCGATGTGAGCGGCGCGTTCGGGCGGTGCGAGATCCGTCACCCGTTTCTGGATCTCCGGCTGCTGAGATACATGCTGGCCCTCCCCGCCATGCCCTGGTGCAGGAACAAGCTGATCATCCGGGAATCCATGCGAGCCGCGTTGCCCCGGGAGGTGCTGCGTCGCAGGAAGGCGGCCGTTCGCGTGAGCCCCGATTTCGCGCGCGTCCGCGCGTCGGGGTTGCCGCGCATCACGCCGTCGCCCGATCTGCTGAAATATGTGAATCCGTGTAAGATCCCGTCTGCACCGGCGAGGGAGGTCGAGCTGCGCGCTGCGCTGCGCCCTCTCGGCTTGAACTACTGGCTGCGCGATCTCTCCACGCACACGAGCGGGGACGCCCGATGAAGCCTGCCGATCCACAGAACCCTGGCGGCGACGACTCTGTGAAGGAGCCGGCGCGAAAGCCGTACCAGAAGCCGGAACTGCAGGTCTATGGTGATCTGGCCGAGATTACCAGGACGGTTGCCGGGACCAACAAACCCGACGGCAGCGGTCATCCCAACAGGCACTTCACCTCGTAGCGCGCGGTCCATGAGCGAGCGGCTGGCCGAGCTCATCGCACCGCTCCGCCTCGACGACTTCATGTCGAGGTACTGGCAGAGAGAAGATCTGTTCTGCGCCGGGGCGGCGGAGCGATTTGCGGAGCTCCTGCCGTGGCGCGATCTGAACGCGATTCTCGAGCGCCACTGGCGTGAAACGTATCGGTTCCGGATCGCGCGCCGCGGCCGCGACCTCGACCCGGCGTCGTACAGCGACTTGAACGGGTCGACGCCACGTATCCGCGCCCGCGACGTCACCGGGCATCTGGCGAGCGGCGCGACGCTGTCGTTCGACGGTATCGACGAAGTGCACGCGCCCATTACACGCCTGGCCGAATCGTTCGCGGCGTGGTTCGACGCGAGCACCCAGGTCAACGCCTACGCCGGGTTTCGCGCGCTGCACGGCCTCGACCTCCATCGCGACGAGCAGGAGGGCTTCATCCTGCAGATCCACGGCCGCAAACGCTGGCTCCTGTACGGCTTCTCGATAGACGGGGTGGATCCCGGCGCGCTCGAAGAGCGGTCGGAGCCCCCGGCGGGCTCGTCGTTCGATCGCGTCCTGACCCCTGGTAACGTTCTCTACATTCCGCGCGGCTGCTACCACGTCGCACTGCCGCTGAACGAGCCGACGCTACACTTGACGGTCGGCATCCGGACAGAAAAGCCGGCGATGTCGCGGCCGTCGTTCGGCTTTCCGTGGAGCGCCGCGCCGGAAGGACTGCCCGCCGGCGGTGAATTCCGCGTCGCGTTGAACGCCGGCTCCGGCCTGGCGGTGAACGGGACCGGCGGCGGCCCATCGATCGAGGTGCGTTGCAGCGGCCGCGCGTTCCGGTTTCCTCGCTCCGCCCGCTTGATCATCGACGAACTGAACGGAGGCGCGCCGCGGCCGATCGGCGAGCTCGTCGCAGCGCTCGCCGGCCGCCTCGACGAGCAACTGGTCCGACTGCTGCTTGGAATGCTCGCCAGGCAGGATCTCGTGCGCATTCGAGAACAAGGGTGGCAACCGCGGTCATCGCACGAGCGCTGATCGATCCGTCGGCGCGGTTCGCCGTGCCCGGCGTCGACGGCGGAGCGCTGGTAGCAGCCGCGACTCGCGATCGAGTACTCGTGCTTTTGGGCTCACGGCTGCGCGAGGCGGGAACGCTCCGCGAGTGGCCGTCCGTATTCATCGACGCCCACTCCGCTGCAGAGCGTCAGGCGATCGCCGTCGAGTGCGTCCGGCACGCAGAGCTGACCCGCGTGCTCGATGCGCTGTCGCAGGCACGAATCCGCACGCTGCTGTTCAAAGGAACGGCGCTCGCGCACACGCACTACTCTGCGCCGCACCTGCGGAGTCGGACGGACACGGACATCGTCGTCTCATCGGCTGACGTCCCGCCGCTCGCCCGCATTCTCGCCGATCTCGGCTACGAACGCCCGGCGCAGACGTCGGGCCGGCTGATCTCCTTCCAGCAGCACTTTGCGAAGGACGATCGCTACGGCGTCCTGCACGTCCTCGATGTCCACTGGAAGATTTCAAACCGTCACGCGCTGGCCAACCGGATCGCGTTCGACGAGTTGTGGGAGCATCGTGTGCCGCTCCCGGCGCTCGGTCCGTCAGCGGCCGCCCCCGGCCGTGTCCACGCGCTGCTCATCGCGCTGATCCATCGGGCTGGCCATCACCCGGGGTCGGGCGATCTCAGATGGATGTACGACCTTCACGTGCTCGCCGAAGCATTGAGCGCTGACGACGTGCGGCAGGTCGGGGCGATGGTAGCCGACCGTGGACTCGAGGGGATCGCACGCGACGCGCTCGCGGCCGCGCGCGAACGCTTCGGTCCGTGCGCAACCGATCGAATGGTCGCCGCCCTCGACAACGGGATGACAGACGCGGACAACGTGGCGGTGCTTCGCGGCCGCTGGAGCAGGACCGACATCCTCCTTCAGGACCTTCGTGCGCTGCCGGGGTGGCGCGCGCGCGGACGCCTGATTTGCGAGCACTTGCTTGCCCCGGCGAGCTACATGCGCGAACGCTACGGCGTCCGGTCGAGCGCGCTGCTGCCGGGGTTGTACGTGTGGCGTGCGCTTCGCGGCGCGCCCCGATGGTTACGGCGCGATCAGCGTGATGCCTGACGGCCGGCGGCCCGATCACAAATTCGTGAGTTCCCGTACGGCCGTGGACACGTGATCGCGCGGAAGTACTCGACTTTTCTATTGTTTCGGGCGCCTGAACCGGGTACGATTCATGGTTAAGCCCCAGCTTTTCCAGTACTCGAAAGAGCGGTCGGAAGCCGTTCGTTCCGGCGGACGCCTATGACAGCCAGAACTACGTACGCGACGATGGCAATCGCGATCGGCCTTGCTCTCGGGGTGGCGGGCGCGACGGCGCGGGCCGCCGACCCCTCTGCGGCCATCGCGGGAACGGCGTGGAAGGCCGACAACACCCCTCTCGCGGGCGCCCGCGTCCGGCTGCGGAGCGTCGTGACGGGAAAGATCGCCGGCGCCGCCCTCGCCGACGACCACGGGCAATTCCGGTTCGACCAGGTTCCTGCCGGGACGTACATCGCGGAGCTCGTCGACGAAAGCGGCAGCGTTCTCGCCGTGGGCCACGTCTTCTCGGCCGCTCCCGGTGAAACGGTGGCGACGTTCGTGCGCCTGAGCACGCACGTGCCGTGGTACGACGGATTCTTCGCGAACGCCGCGGCAGCGGCGATTGCCACCGCGGCGAGCGAAGGCATCACCGCGCTCGCGCCAGTGGGACGGCCCGTGTCGCGGAAGCAGTGAGGGATGCGCGCATCAACGCCTGATGTTTGATACTCAGGAACTGCCCGCCGCGGAGGTTCCGGCAGCCCTTCCCCTGCCGGCTCCCTCATCCCAGCCCGTTCATCTGCTGGATCGCCTCAGCGCGCTCTTCAAGCACCGGAGGATCGCCGGGACGGCGTTCGTGCTCGTCGTCACCGCGATGATGATCCAGACCTACTCGACCATCCCCATCTACCAGGCTTCCTCCCGGGTGCTCATCGAGGACGAGCGGACGACGCAGGTCGCGAATCTCAACAGAAACGATCCGATGTTCTGGCAGGACGCGGATCAGTACTACAAAACGCAGTACAGCATCCTGCAGAGCCGCAGCCTCGCACAGCGGGTCGTCCGGCGCCTGGATCTCGCGCACCACCCAGATTTCAGCGGGAACGGTCCCCGGCCGCGCGATCCCATCTCCCTCGTGCGCAGGGGGCGCGCAGCCGCGAGCACGTGGATTCGATCCCTCATCATGCGCGCACAGAAGCCGGCCGAACCCCCGCCGCCTGCCGTCGAGGAATCGCAGGACGCCGGCCTCGTCAACGCGTTTCTTGGCGGCGTGACGATCGTTCCGGAACAGGGCACGCGCCTCGTCACGATCATCTACAGGCACAGCAATCCCGAGCTGGCCGCGCAGGCGGCAAACGGGCTCGCGGAGGAATACGCGCAGCAGAATCTCGATCTCCGCCTGCAGAACACGGACAAGATGCTCGCGTGGGTGACGGGGGAGCTGAAGCGGCAGGAAGATCAGCTCGCTGCCAGCGAGGCGGACCTGACGAAGTACCGCGAATCGAAGAACGCGCTGTCCCTGGGAGATCGCCAGAACATCGTCGTGCAGCGCCTGAACACGCTGAACGACTCGGTGATCCGCGCGCGCACCACGCGCCTCAGCAAGGAGACCGCGTTCAACCAGGTGAAGGGGGCGGATCCGAACAACGATGCGATCGACACGTTCCCCGTGATCGGCGCGAGCCCGGCGGTCGTCGAAGCCAAGAACAAGCTGCTCGCGGCACAGGCCGAAAAGGCGTCGCTGGTGAGCAGGAACTTCGGCCCGGAGTGGCCCGCCATGAAGGCGGCGGATGCGGTGATCGGCGCCGCGCATCGGCAGCTCGTGGCGGAGCGGACGAACGTCATCGAGTCGATCAAGAACGAGTACAACGCGTCGGTGCTGGACGAGCGGAATCTTGCGGGCTCGCTCGAGGAAGCCAAGGGCGCGTCGATGGACCTCGACCGGAAGAGCGGCGACTACCGGATCCTCGAGCGCAAGGCCGACAGCGATCGGCAGGTGTACCAGTCGCTCCTCGCGCAGCAGAAGGAGCTCCGCGTTGTCGCGAACAGCCGGGCGAACAACGTGCAGGTCATGGAGCGCGGCGACGTGCCGCGGTTTCCGATTTCGCCGAACCCGCGGCGCGACTGGATTACGGCCATCCTTGCAGGGCTCACGATCGCCATCGGCCTGGCGTTCGGCATCGAGTACATCGACGACTCGGTCAAGACGCCCGAGGACATCACGCGGAGGCTGAGGATCCCGCTCCTCGGCCTCGTTCCCTCCGTCAGGGAGGCGCGCGTTCTCCTGACCGATTCCGTGCCGCACGACTTCGGCGAGGCGTTCCGGTCCCTCCGGACATCGCTCGTGTTCACGAGCGCCGCCGAACGCACGCGGATCATCGGTGTCACGAGCAGCCAGCCGCTCGAAGGCAAGACGACGACCGCGGCGAACCTGGCGCTCGCGCTGGCCCTGGGCGGATCGCGCGTGCTGCTCATCGACGCCGACATGCGGCGCCCCGGGCTCCACAAGACGATTGGGCTCCAGAACGAGATCGGCCTGTCTCACCTGCTCGTCGGGCAGGCCCGCGTCCGGGAGGCGGTGCAGCGAACGTCCGAACCCAACCTCGTCGCCATCACCGCGGGCCGCACGCCGCCGAATCCGTCCGAGCTGCTGGCGTCGGAGCGGATGAACAACTTCCTCGCGAATCTCGGGACCGGACCGTTCGATTGGGTGATCGTCGACACGCCGCCGGTGCTGGCCGTGACCGACGCCGTGATCCTCGCGCCGCGGATGTCGTCGATCGTCTTCGTGGTCGGATCGGAGATGACCCGGCGCGTCCACGCCGATCGCGCGCTCGAGACGCTGCGCGCCAGCCGGCCCCGCAGCATCTCCGCCGTGCTGAACCGGGTTGACTTCGACCGTAACAAGTACTACTACTCGCGCTACTACGGGTATCAGTACAAGAACTACTACGGAAACAGCCAGGACCAGGGCGCCGCATAGCGCCGCCGCGCCGTTCGTCCTGCTCGTGGGCTGGACGACGTTCGCCTTCGGCGGCGTCTACGCGTGGACGCTGCCGGTCGCGGCCGTGCTTTGCTGCTGGATCGTCGCCGCCGCACGCGCGTCGCGCGAAGCCGATCCCGATGTGATTCGAATCGACTGGGTGCTGGCCCTGATCGTGCTGGCCATCGTGCTGCACCTGCTGCCGCTGCCGGCTTCTCTCGTCGATCTGCTTTCGCCCGCAAGCCGCCGCATCCAGGAACGGATCGATCTCGTGGCTCCGCTTCCTTCGACGCTCACCATCGATCGGCGATCGACCGCATGGGCGGCGCTCGTCGTCCTGTTGGGGGTGGCGCCGTTCTGGGCGGGACACCGGCGGCTCGGGGACTCCGCTGCACGCGCGCTGATCCGCGGCGTGTGCGTCATCGCGGTCATTCTCTCCGCCGTCGGCATCGCGCAGGCGTCGAGCGGCACGGGGCTCATGTACTGGACGCGCGCGCCGCTCCAGGACGGAGCGCCGCCATTCGGACCGTTCGTCGATCGAAATTCATTTGCGACGTGGGTCCTGCTCGCAGCCCCGCTGTGCGCGGGCTATCTGGCCGCCCACACGGCGGCGCATCGGCACGAGCACTCGGCCGGCATCCGCTGGACCGCGCGGTTTCGCGATGCGCTGGATGCGCGCGCGATCTGGCTCACCGCTGCGCTGGCGCTCATGGTCGCGGGGCTGACGGCAACGGCGTCGCGCTCCGGAATTTCCGGCCTGGCGGTGGCGATCGCGGGTGCCGCATACCTTCGTTCCCTGAGGCGCCCGCGGGAACGCGCGCGCGCCCATGTCGTTGCGGCGATAGCGGCGGTGATCTTCGTCCTCGCGATTGCCCGAATCGATCCCCTCGCCGTCGGCGAGCGCTTCGCGCAGACGCGCGCGTCAGCCGCGACCCGCCTCGTCATCTGGCGGGACACGGTTCCGATCCTGCGGGATTTCTGGTTGACGGGGACCGGCGCCGGAACGTATGAAACGGCGATGCTGGTATATCAGCGCTCGTCGCCGGGCGTGCGCTTCAACCAGGCGCACAACCAATACCTTCAGTGGGCGTCGGAGGGCGGGCTGCTGCTGATCGCGCCTGCGGGCGTCGTGCTGTGGCTCTTCGTGCGGGCCGCGGCGCGGACACTCGCCGCGGATCACTCCGTGATGTTCTGGGTGCGCGGGGGGGCCTTGTGCGGGCTCGCCGCGGTCGCGGCGCAGAGCGTGTGGGAGACGGGCCTGACCGTTCCGGCGAATGCCGTGCTGGCGGGCCTCAGCGCCGCAATCGCGCTGCACCACCGCAGGACGTCAGCCGAGGCGCCGCGGTGACGGGCGGCTGCTGTCGCGTCCTGGACGGTACGGTCGCATGACGCTGCGAATCGGCATCGATCTCGACGGGGTGCTGGCAGATTTCCGGAGCGCGTTCCGCGCCACGGCCATGCACTGCCTGCGCCGCGACGTGGACGACCCCGCGGCTGCGCTCGAGGGGACGCCAGGCTCCCTGACCGACAAGGACATCCGCAAGGTGTGGGATCACATTGCGCAGACGCCGAACTGGTGGATGGAGGTGCCGGCGTTCGAGCCCGAGCAGATTGCGCGGCTCTACGCGTGCACCCGCGCGTCGGCGTGGGAGGTGTTCTTTCTGACGCGGCGTCCGGCGAGCGCGGGCGATTCCGTGCAGTTCCAGACGCAGTGGTGGATCGAGCGGTTCGGATTCTATCTGCCGGCGGTCCTCACCGTCCCCGGCTCGCGCGGAGACATCGCGAACGGGCTGCGCCTCGACCTCATCGTCGACGATCAGTTGATCAACTGTGTGGAAGTCGTGAGCGCGTCAGCGTCGAAGGCGATGCTGATGCTGCGCAGCGGCGACGCCGCCGCGCGCGATCACGCGCTGAGCCGCGGCATCGGCGTGATCGGCACGTTCGCAGAGGCGGTCACCGTGCTCGAGCGGCTCGACGAGGTGCTGCCCGACAAGCGCGGGCGTCTGCTGCGCCTCGCGGACTGGTTCTCGCCGCAGCCGCCCAATCAGGTGCTGCCGCCGAATCCGCGGACGATGCGACCGGTGCCGCCGTACGGAGACTGACGCGGTCAATGGCGGCTGATCGGCAGGCATTGCCAGATAGCCAAGCGGTCAGCCGGCATTGACAGATAGCGCGGCTTCCGCCCGGCAGACGAACCACGCCTGGCTGTTCAGCAGCGGCCCGGTCACCGGCAAGGGCGTGAAGTGCCGCTCGACGATTTGCAGGTGTGCTGCCAGTTCGCGCTCGACAACGCGGTAGTCGAAACCCTTGTGGCCGTAGTACCGGTAGCGGCCCTCCGGTCCGTCCCCTTCGTACGATGGGCGGTGCACAGGCAGGCCGGCGGCGGCGCGAAGGAGCTCGCCGCCCGTGTATCGCTCCCGGTACGCGTAATCGCCGAGGCCCCGCCATCCCGCCACCGCGCGCGCGCACTGCTTCCCCACGATCGTCGGTCCGACTTCGATCGGCACGCTGACGATCACCGTTCCTGACGGGTGGGCCAGCCGCGCCAGCTCACCAATCACACGCAGCCGTTCCGCTTCGAGGCAGTGCTCGAGCACTTCCATGCAGGTGACGATCGACCATGCGTGGGCCGGTGCGGGTGCGTCCGCTCGCAGTTCTGTCGTGAGGCCGAAGCGCACGCCGGCAAGGCGGCCGAGACGGCGAGTGCACTCGCCAACCTGCGCCGGATCGACGTCGACGCCAAGGCACTCCGTCATCGACGCGTGCACCATCGCGATGAACGTACCGTCGCCGCATCCGTAGTCGAGGAGACGGCCTCCGCGCGCCTCGGCGAGCCGGCACGCGAGCGCAAAGCGGCTGCCGTGGCTCCACGCGACGAAGCGGCTGCGGCAGAAGATCTGCTTCCGGGCGTAGTCCCCGGACTTCAGGAGCGACTCGGACGAGCTCACGAGCTCACGATTTGGCGGAGCAGAATGCGGCGGAACTGCGTGTGGCGGAGGAGGGCAAGCGCGGAACGCCGATGCCAGTTGAAGTCCGCGGTCTGGCGCAGCAGGGGGACGATGCCGTCGACGCGTGCGAGATCGATGAGCGCATCGATGGCGCGATCGCTCATGCGTGATGCGAGGTTTCGGAATGCGAGCCCCGTGCGGATCTCCGATCCGAGCCTCGCCTTCCACGCGGACTCGTACTCGCGCAGCCGCCAGGCGCGAAGGTCGTCCGCGCGCAACGCGCGATCGAGCGTCGCCGCCGCGAGTTGTGCGCTAATCAGGCTGTAGTAGATGCCGCCGCCCGTCGTCGGCTTGACGAGCCCCGCGGCATCGCCGATCGCGAGCGCGCGCGTCGAATAGGTGCGGTTCACGGGCCCCAGCGGCAGGACCTTGAGCCGTGGTTCCTGCCAGGCCTGATCGCCGAGGCCGAAGCGCGCTCGCGTTCGGGCGGCGAACGCGCGAAAGCGCGGCAGCGCGCGCGAATCGCACATCAGGCCGAGCCGGTTGGATCGACGGTCGTCACGGCGAAACGGCACGACCCACGCGAACCCGGACGGAGCCACGTCGCGGCCGAGGTGCACCTCGACCTCGTCAGGGCCGTCGAAAGGCCGCTCGAGTTGCGCGCTCTGTACGAACGCGCGGGGCACACCGAGACCGAGCTGACGGTTGAAGCGGTAGTTCGCGCCGCACGCAATGACGCATGCGCGCGCCTCGATCGGGGGCGTGCCGCCATCGATCGTGATGCTGACGCCGGCGCCGTCGATCGCGATCGTTCTCACACGCGATGCGACGCGGATCTCGGCACCCGCGCTGCGGCCCGCGTCGGCGAGCGCCTGATCGAATCGGGCCCGGTCGATCACGGCCGCGCGGACGGATTCGGCCTCGAGGGCGACCGAGCTCCCGTCCGCGGCGACGAACCGCGCGCGATCGGCCGTCGCCATGATCGTGTGCCGCGGAAGATCGAATTCGGTGAACGCATCCAGCCCGAGAAGGCCGGTGCAGTGAACGGGCACGCCGATCGTGTCGTGCTCCTCGAGCACGACGACGTCGTGTCCCAGTGAGGCGAGGATCCGAGCGAAGAGGAGGCCTGCAGGACCGGCGCCGACTACTACGACATCACGCACGCCGGCCACTCAGTACTTGCGCCCCCGCGCTTCCCATGTGCCCTGCACGCTAATCCAAAACGACAGCAGAATCAATCGCAGATCGAGCCACCACGTGCGACGATCGACGTAGACGCGGTCGTAGCGGAACTTCTGCCGCCGCGGCACGTCGCGCGCGGCGTACACCTGCGCGAGCCCTGTGAGTCCGGGACGCACTCGCACGCGATGCTCGAAGCCGTCGACCTCTTCCAGACGAGTCATCCGGCCGTTCGCGGCCGTCTCGATCTCGCCCGGCCGCAGCGCGCGTGGCCCGACGAAGCTCATGTCGCCGCGAAGAATGTTCCAGAGCTGCGGCAGTTCGTCCATCGCCGTGGCGCGGAGCACGCGGCCGACTTTCGTCACGCGCGGATCGTGCTCGACCGCCTGCACGGCGCCCGTCGTCGCCTCGGCGTCGGGACGCATCGATCGAAACTTCAACGCGACGAACCTACGTCCGCCGAGACCGACGCGCTCCTGGCCATAGAAGATCGGACCGCCGTCCTCGAGCCGGATTGCCGCGGCGATGATCGCCCAGAGCGGCGCCGACGCAATCAGGCCGCTGCCGGCAAGTGCCGCATCGAACGTCCGCTTCAGCATGCCTGCTGCTTTTCGGTTCGCGATGTTTGTTCGTCGATTGGTGAGGCGCCTCTAAAGAGGTGCCCTACATCCGCGACGTGCCCGACATCCGCGAGGTGCCCTGCGTCCGAGAGGCGAGCCGCGTCGAAGGACGGCTCGAGCAGCGACAGTTCGGCGTAGAGTGCGGCGAGGCGCTCGCGGAACCGGACGTGCGTGAACTCGCGGTGCACGCGGGCCCTTCCCGCCTCTCCAAGCCTCGCCCGCAGCCCGTCGTCCATCATGAGGCGCACAATTGCGCCGCGCAGCCGCTCCACGTTGCCGGCCGGCACCACCAGTCCGGTGCGCTCGTGCTGGTTGACCCACGACACGCCGCTGGGCACGTCGGTGCTGATCACCGGCTTTCCGCACGCCATCGCCTCGAGCTGGACGTACCCGAAGGCTTCCGCGCGCGTGACCGACGGGAGCACGAGCGCCGTGCACGCGTGCATCAAGGCCCGCAGGCGTTCCTGCGAAACCTCACCGTAGAACGCCACGCACTCGCCGAGTCCGGTGCTCGCGGCCAGACGTTCCCAGGCCTGGCGCATCGGCCCGTCTCCCGCTATCACCGCGCAGATCGACGTCCGTGCGAGCGCGCGCAACAGCACGTCGACGCCTTTGTAGGGAACGTGCCGCCCTGCAAAGAGCACGAACGGAGCGCCGACGTCCTTCCGAATGCGGGCCGCCTCTTCCGCACCTCCGGCCGTCAGCGTCCAGCCACACGGATCGATGCCGAAGGGCACCACGCGAACGCGGTCGCGATACGGCGAAAGGCGGCTGGCATGTTCGGCGAGCGCGGGCGAGGACACGACGATCGCGTCGGCACGTCCATAGACGAACCGCGCCAGCGGCGCATAGAAGAGCCCGTACTGCAGGCGCGAGCGGACGACGTCGCTGTGGTACCAGATCACGAGGGGCATGCGTGGCCTCGCGATCGCGTACGAGAGGAGCGCCCACGGGTTCGGCTCGTGCAGGATCATCAGGTCCGCGTCGGCTCTCCGCATGTGGGATGCGAAGGACGGCGCGATGTGGACGGATCCAAGAGAGGTTGACGACGACACGCGCGTGACGTGCACGCCGCAACGCTCCTCCTGCACGGTTTCGCGGCCCGTGTTTGCCACGAGGACGCCGTTTTCGACGAGGCCGGCGCTCGCCGAGCAGATCGCCTCGACGACACGTTCCATTCCGCCCGCAACGGGCGGATAGAACTTGCCCACGTGCAAGACCCGCTTCAACTCGCAGCCACCTCGAGACGCTCCCGCTGGTTCGGCGCGCCGCACAGCTCCGCATAGATGTCGGCGACTCGGTCCGTGTAGCGCGACCAGCTGAACTCGGCCGCCCGTTCGAGTCCCAGCTCGCGCCGGCGGCGCCAGGCGTCGACGTCGTGTTCGCGTTCACGCAGGAGGTGCAGAATGCGATCGCGCCACGCACCAACGTCCCCGACGCCGCAGAACGTTGCCGCGTTGCCGCCCACCTCGCGAAGGACGGCGATGTCGCTTGCGACGACTGGCGTGCCGCACGCGAGCGCTTCGACCAGCGGCAGCCCGAAGCCCTCGCGCTCGGATGGCAGCAGCGCGATGGCCGCACGGCGATAGATGGCGGCCAGCGTCTGCCGGTCCACGAACGGAACGACGGCAATCGCATCGGCCACGCCCAGTTCGCGCGCGTGGACCCGCTGCTCCGCGCTGAAGGGACCGCCGACTCGAACCAGACGCACATCCGGGCGGGAGACGCGGACGTCGCGCAGGACCTCGAAGAGCACGTCGATGCGCTTGCGCGCAACCGTGCTTCCAACGTGCAGCAGCTCCACGCCGCGCCGGGGCCCGATCAGCCGGGCGGCCTCGACGTCGGCGGCTGAATCTCTTTCCGGATACCCGCCGGTGTCCGCGCCGTTCGGGATCACCGACAAACGCGCGGGCGGCAGGCCTGCGAGCGCGATCAGGCCGGTGCGTGTCGCCTCGCTGTCGCACGCGACGTGCGCGGCACGCCGGAGGCCGTCGAGAATCCTCCGGGCCATCCAGCGATAGGGCGCCGAGCGCCGTTCCTGCATTGGCTCGAGAATCGCGCGGAACGCGTCGACGTCGTGGCACGTGACGACGGTGCGCTCCGCCGGGAGCTCGTGCACCAGGTGCGCATACGAATGATCGACGACGTGGAACGCATCAAACCGTCCGCGCAGCGGCCCGAGCGCGCGCGGATAATCCCACTGCCGTGCCGCAATCCGATCGATGGCGAACGCCAGCTTCGCCGAGTTGTGCCCGAAGCGCGTCAGCCTCCGGCGCATCGGCGGGCGCACGAGTGTAACGTCGAACACGTGGCCATGCTCCCGCCGAAGATGATCCAGCAGCATGTCGGCGACGAGGTCCATGCTTGGCCAATTCTCCTCGGCGTAGTCGGCGATCACGGCGATACGAAACGGTCTCACGGCGTACACG
>JBKPTE010000020.1:0-61756 GCA_046735335.1 Acidobacteriota bacterium
TACGTGTACCCGCTGCGCCTCGAGGATCCGCTCGAGCGGCGCTATGTAGAGGATCAGTCGCGCCGCATGACGCTGCGATGGTTCAGCCCGTCGCTGGTGAGCGTGCCGGGGTCAGAGCCGTGGTTTCCGTTCGGCAGCGACGGGCTGGGGCGGGACGTCTTCTCGCGGGTGCTGGCCGGCGCGAGGCTCTCGCTCGGGCTTGCCGGCCTGGCGACTGTGTTGGCGCTGGTGATTGGCGCCGCTGTTGGCGCGCTCGCGGGACTCGCAGGCGGCTGGCTCGACGAAGGGCTGATGCGGATCGCCGACCTGGTGCTCGTCCTGCCCGCAATCTACGTGGTGCTCGCGCTGAGAGGTGCGCTGCCGCTCGTCCTCGGCACCGCCCAGGTGTTTGGGGCGATGGTGCTCGTCCTGGGCCTGGTCGGCTGGCCAGCGGTCGCCCGTGGAGTACGCGGAATCTTCATCACCGAACGGGGGTCGGAGTACGCAGAATCTGCACGTGCCATTGGCGGCTCGCCGGTGCGCGTCGCGGTCCGTCATCTGCTGCCGGCCGCGCGCGGATTCCTCGCCGTTCAGGCCACGATCCTGATCCCCGCGTTCGTGCTCGCCGAAGCCACGATCTCCTTTGCGGGCCTTGGGTTCGCGCCTCCTGCCTCGAGTTGGGGCGTGATGCTCCAGGACGCGGCGGCCGTCCAGACCGCCGCCGATGCGCCCTGGCTGCTCGCTCCCGGCCTTGCGATCGTCGTTACGATTCTCGTGGTGCACCTCGCGGCCGGCGGGCCGCAGGCGACGCGACGCGGCCTGTCCGCCGGAAATCGCTGAAGCAGAGGGAATTAACGCGAGCGGCGCCGATGTGCAAGACTGGCACGTGTGTCCCTGAACGGAACAGACCCGCGAGGGGCCCTGATCTCAACGACTTACGTTCTGGCGGCAGGATCGCTGACGATTCTGTTGTGCCGTTGTTGAACAACCCGGCACACTCCGCACACTTGGCCTTCTCTCGGTCAAGCAGCTGAACTCCAGCAGACCCAACAACTTACATTAGCGCGCCACAAGCCCTACCGTTCTGGCCTTCCACTTGCTCAACCGGTGGCGTGCTCAACGTGCGCATGGCGGCGGAAGAACCGCGGGTCGTGACCACCGACTGGCGGCGGGCAGTGCCCGTCCTGACCGGCCGATGCGTCTCGCTCCGCGAGCTCCGCGTGTCCGATGCGCCGACGCTCTTCTCCATGCTGACGACGCGCGAGGTTGCGCGGTTCATTTCGCCGCCGCCCACGACGGTCGAGGGCTTCGAGCGGTTCATCGAATGGACGCACCGGGAGCGCGCGGCGGGCCGCTACATCTGCTTCGCCGTCGTCCCGGAAGGCATGGACAGCGCTATTGGAATCTTTCAGCTTCGGCAGCTCGAACCGACCTTTTCCACGGCGGAGTGGGGCTTTGCGATAGGCGCCCCCTACTGGGGCACGGAAGTGTTCATGGATGCGGGGAGGCTGGTTGTGGAATTCGCGTTTGAATCGGTCGGCGTTCACCGCCTCGAGGCGCGTGCGGCGGTGGTGAACGGGCGCGGCAACGGCGCGCTCGCGAAAATCGGGGCGGTGAAAGAGGCGGTGCTTCGCCAGAGTTTCCTGCGTCATGGCGAGTACCTCGACCAGGCGCTCTGGTCGATCGTGAAAGACGACTGGCGCCAGGCCAAAGCGGTCTGGGGCTCGATTATCCACTGACGCGAAAACAGCGACGGAAGAGAAGGACTCTTATCGTGACTCATTGGCGAAAACTCGTAGCAGGCGTGGCGGTGACGCTGGCCTGCACGCTCGGCGCCGCGAGCCCCGCGTTCGCGAAGCCGGACGCCCATTCGAAGCTCGATCCAAAGCTGACCGAGCGCGCGAAACACGGCGGCGCCGGGACTTCGCGCGTCATCGTGATGCTGAAGCCGGGCTGGGATGCGACGTCGGACTTCAAGAAGAACGATGTGAAGTTCGGACGCAAGCTCGGGCTGATCAACGGCCAGGTCGTGCAGATCTCGAATGCGCTGCTCCGAAAGCTGGCGGACTCGCCGGCCGTCGAGAGCATCCACTGGGATCGCCCGGCGAAAGGCCACATGAACCGCGCGGCCGTCACGATCGGCTCCCGCTCGGTGCAGACCGATCTCGGACTCGATGGCGCCGGCGTCGGCGTCGCGATCATCGACTCGGGGACCACCGCATGGCACGACGACCTGACGTATCAGGGCTCGAGCAGCGCCGTGCGGCAGGTCGGAGGACAGCGCGTCGCGAAGTTCGTGGACTTCGTCAACGGCCGCACCACGCCGTACGACGATTACGGCCATGGAACGCACGTGGCGGGGATCATCGCTGGCAACGGGTACGACACGTTCGGCGCGCGCGGGGGCGTCGCGCCGGCGGCGCACCTCGTCAGTCTGAAGGTCCTCAACGCGCAGGGCTCGGGGTACATCAGCGACGTGATTGCGGCGCTCGATTGGACCACGCAGAATCGCGCGGCCTACAACATCCGGGTCGTCAACCTGTCGGTCGGCGCGCCGGTGACCGAGTCGTACAAGACCGACCCGCTCACGCTCGCCGCGAAGCGCGCGGTCGATGCGGGCCTGGTGGTCGTCGCCGCTGCGGGCAACCTTGGGCGGGACGCGAGCGGGTGCACGGTCTACGGCGCAATCACTGCGCCCGGCAACGCGCCCTGGGTCCTCACCGTGGGAGCCTACAGCCACGAAGGGACGGTCACGCGCACGGACGACGTGATGGCCCCTTACAGCTCGCACGGTCCCACGGCCTTCGACTACGCGTCGAAGCCGGACGTCGTTGCTCCGGGCACCGGGATCGTCTCGCTCGCGGACCCGAACAGCACGCTGTATCAGACGAAAGCAGCGTATCTGCTGACCGGATCGCGCGCGACGGCGTACCAGCCGTACCTGAGCCTGACGGGCACCAGCATGGCGGCCCCGATGGTCTCGGGCACGGCAGCGTTGATGCTTCAGGCAAACCCGAAGCTGACGCCGAATCTCGTGAAGGCGATCATCGAGTACACCGCGCAGGACTACCACTACGACACGCTGACTGAAGGAGCCGGGTTCCTGAACAGCCGCGGCGCGGTGGATCTGGCGCGGTTCTACGCGACGGCGCGCCTCGGACAGTACTATCCGCTTCAGAAGGCCTGGAGCCGCACGATCATCTGGGGCAACCACAAGCTCAAGGCTGGCCTGATCCGTCCGAACGCGAACGCGTGGTCGGTCGGCACGGTCTGGGGTGCGTCCTTCAGCGCGATGGGCGAGAACATCGTGTGGGGCACGCTGCTCCGTGATGGCGAGAACATCGTCTGGGGCACGTCGGTGCTCGACGGCTCGGTCTCGAGCCTCTTGATGGCGTTCTTCGGCGAGAACATCGTCTGGGGCACGCTGAGGGTCGACGAGAATATCGTCTGGGGCACGCTGCGCGATGCGGAGAACATCGTGTGGGGCACCACCTGCGGCAACGACGACTGCCTGAACATCGTCTGGGGCACCGCGCTGCGCGATGCGGAGAACATCGTGTGGGGCACGTCGCTCCTCGGCGAGAACATCGTGTGGGGCACGAGCGCCAACGCCGAGAACATCGTCTGGGGCACGTCAGACGAAGCGAGCGAGGCTGCTCCGCTCTTCGACGATCCGAATCAACCGCCGGCGGTCGGGGACGCATCGTGGGATTCGCTCTTCCCGCCGAGCCTGGCACCGGTCCTCATCGAGGATTCGACGACCACGGGGTTGACGAGCATGGATACATCGAGCACGACGACGGTCTCGACGACCGGTCTGCTGGGAGGGCTCTAATCATGGAAAAGATGCCCTTCCGCGACGCTCAATCGGTTGCCGACGTGCAGGCGGTCATCGCGGCCGCGCGCAGTGCGGCGGCCACCTCATCGGACTGGCGCCAGGTGCTGCCCGTGCTGTCCGGATCGATGGTGACGCTTCGGGAGCTGCGTCTCTCGGATGCGCCCTCGCTGCTGGCGATGCTCTCGACGGAGGAGGTCGCGCGGTTCATTTCGCCGCCGCCGACGACCGTCGAGGGCTTCGAGCGCTTCATCGCGTGGACGCATCGCGAGCGCGCCGCCGGCAACTACATCTGCTTCGCCGTCGTGCCGCATGGCATGGACACCGCCATCGGCATCTTCCAGGTGCGGCAGCTCGAGCCCGGGTTCGGCACGGCCGAATGGGGCTTTGCGCTCGGGTCGGAGTTCTGGGGCACGGGCGTGTTCGTCGACGCGGCGAAGCTCGTCGTCGACTTCACGTTCCAGGTCGTCGGGACTCACCGCCTCGAGGCGCGCGCTGCCGTGCAGAACGGCCGCGGCAACGGCGCGTTGCGCAAGATCGGCGCGATGCAGGAAGGCGTGCTGCGGAAGTCCTTCCTGCGCGACGGCGAGTACCTCGATCAGACGCTGTGGACGATCCTCGAAAGCGACTGGCGGGCGTCGCGGGTCGTTTGGAGCGGGAAAGTGCACTAAGCGACGCGTAGCGCGCAACTTCAGTTGCGCGGCCACCGAGCGGGCGCGAAGGTCATCTTCGCGCCCGTTTTTCATTTGTGGTACGCTGCGGAACCGCCATGAACCTCCGGGCGGTCTTCCCTCCCATGCCCACGCCGTTCGCGGACGGCGACGTCGATCCAGCGGCGATCCAGCACAACATCACGCGATGGATGGAGGCGGGCCTCGGCGGCGTCCTTGTGCTGGGCACGAACGGCGAAGCGCCGCTGCTCGACGACCACGAAGCCGATCGCGTTGTGGAGGCGGCGCGTGCGTCGGTGCCGCGCGATCGGACGCTGCTCGTCGGGATTGGACGCGAGTCCACGGTGAGCACGATTCGCGCGGCGCGCCGCGCGGCGGAGCTCGGCGCCGATGCGGTCATCGCCCGTACGCCCTCCCTCTATCGCGCGCAGATCACCCCCGCGACGCTGATTGCGCATTACACGGCCATCGCGGACGCGAGTCGGGTCCCCGTCCTTCTCTACAACTACCCGGCGTTCACCGGCGTGAACCTGTCACCGGAGACGATTGGACAGCTGGCGCAGCATCCCAACATCGCCGGCGTCAAGGAGACGAGCACGGACGGCGGGCAGTTCGCCGAAATGGCCGCGCTCGTGCCGGAGCGGTTCACGATCATGTCGGGTTCGGCGCCCGGCGCGTACGCGGCGCTGTGCGCCGGCGCGCGCGGCGCGATCCTCGCCGTCGCGTGTGTGGTACCGGGCGCGTGCATCGAGCTGATGGAGCTGGTGCGCGCGGGCCGTTTCGCCGACGCGCTGCACGTCCAGCAGCGCTTCATGTCGCTCGCCCGCGCGGTGACGAGCGGGTTCGGCATTGCCGGGCTGAAGGCCGGGCTCGATCTCGCGGGGTACAAGGGCGGCGCGCCACGCCCGCCGCTCGCGCCGATCTCGCGCGACGGAGTAGAACACATTCGTGCGCTGCTCGAAGACGCCCAACTAAAGTTGCGCGCTATGCCTGATCAGTTGCGCGCTACGGAACATCATGCTGCCATCGACTGAACGTCTGCTGCTCGGACCAGGACCCAGCCCCGTTTCATCGCGCATCACGCGTGCCATGACGGCTCCGGTGCTCAGCCATCTCGACCCTGACATGGTCGCGATCCTCGACGACGTGCGTGCGCGTCTGCGATCGATCTTCCGCGCGGACGACAAGGCGTTTGCGTTCGCGGTGTCCGGCACCGGCACGTCGGGAATGGAAGCGGCCGTCTCGAACGTCACGAAGCCGGGCAGCCGTGCGCTCGTGGTCGTCACCGGCTACTTCGGCGAGCGTCTCTTACAGATGCTCGAGCGCTACGGCGCGTCGGTCTCGCGCGTCGACGTCGAATGGGGAAGAGCCTGCGATCCGTCGCTCGTCGAGCACGCGCTCGCGCGCGAGGGGGCCGACATCGTCGCGATGGTGCACGGCGAGACGTCGACGGGGGTCGTGAATCCCGCGGCGGATATCTGCGCGATCGCGGCGCGCCGGGGCGCGCTCACGATCGTCGACGCCGTCACGTCGCTGGCCGCGCAGCCGGTCGAAGCCGCGCGCTGGGGCGCGGACGTGATCTACAGCTGCACACAGAAGGGATTTGGGGCGCCGTCGGGCCTTGCGCCGATCGTGTTCTCCGATCGCGCGCGGCAGGCGCGAGCCACGGGCGGCAGCGCGCTCGGACGGTCCTTCTATCTGGACCTCGCGCTGCTCGAGGACTTCTGGGTCCGCCGCAAGTACCATCACACGATCTCCGCGCCGCTCGTCTACGCGCTCCGCGAAGCGCTCGTCGCGATCGAGGAAGAAGGCCTCGAGGCGCGCTGGGAGCGGCATCGCCTCAATCACCTCGCGTTTGCCGCCGGACTCGAAGAGATGGGCCTCCGCCTGCTGCCTCCGCCTGCCGAACGTCTCTGGCCGCTGAACACCGTTGTCGTGCCGGAGGGTGTGGAAGAAGCCGCCGTCCGGCGCCAGTTGCTGCAGCAGTACAACATCGAGATTGGCGCCGGCCTTGGCCCGCTTGCCGGCCGCATCTGGCGCATCGGCCTGATGGGCTCAGGGTCGACGACGGCGAACCTGTCGCTGCTGCTGACGGCAATACACGCGCTTCTGCCCAGACCGGTACACCCGTTGCACTAATCCGCCGCGTGCGGAGCCGGATCGCCCTCCTCGTCCTGACGCTGCTCGCGTGGGTGGCCGCATGCGCCACCAATCCCGCCACGGGAGAGAAACAGATCTCCCTGATGAGCGAGGCGCAGGAGATCCAGCTCGGGCAGCAAGCCGATCAGCAGGTCCGGCAGGAGATGGGCCTGTACAACGACCCCGGCCTTCAGGAGTACATACGGAGCGTCGGGCTGAAGCTGGCGCGCGTCTCCGAACGCCCCGATCTGCCTTGGCATTTCGCCGTGGTGGATGTGCCTGCGGTCAACGCGTTCGCGCTGCCAGGCGGCTACATCTACATCACCCGGGGCATCCTGCCGTTCCTCGATTCCGAAGCACAGCTTGCAGGCGTGCTGGGGCACGAGGTGGGACACGTGACCGCGCGTCATGCGGCGCAGCAGTACACCTCGCAGACGGGTGCGGGACTCGGGCTCGCGCTCTTGAGCATCTTCGTTCCGCAGGCGAGGCCGTTCGAGCCGCTGGCGGAACAGGCCGCCGGCCTGCTGTTTCTCAAGTACGGCCGCGACGACGAGCTGCAGGCCGATCAGCTCGGAGTGCGATATGCGTCGCGCGGCGGCTGGAATCCCGAGGGCGTCCAGGAGATGCTGACGACCCTGCAGCGCCTGGACGCGGCGAGCGGTAGCAGCAAGGGCGTGCCGAACTGGCTGTCCACGCATCCGGCCGCGGAAGATCGCGTGCAGAAGATCGACGCCGCAGTGCGTCAGGCATCTGGGGGCGCCGGAACGCTCGTCGTGAACCGGCCGGAGTATCTGCAGCACCTCGACGGCGTGATCTACGGTGACGAGCCCAGCGAAGGCATCGTGCGCGGCAACACATTTCTCCATCGCGACCTGCGCCTGGCGATCACGTTCCCGGAGGGTTGGGAGATCCAGAACAGCAAGCAGCAGGTGCTTGCCAAGGCGCCGGAGCAGGAGCGTTACATGCTGCTGGAGCTCGTGCAGCAGCCGCGCGGATCGGTCCAGCAGATCGCGCAGTCGTCGATGGCGAACGCGGGATGGCGGCAGCTGGCCGGTCAGCCGCTCAGCGTCAACGGTCTTAGCGGGTACGTCGGTACGTATCAGGGCAGCATGCAGGGCCTCGGCGTCGTCGATACGCTCGCGGCCCACATCGCCTACAACAATCAGGTCTACGTGCTCGCGGGCCTCGCGCCCGCGAACGATTTCCGCGGCGCCGAGAACGCGTTCGAAGCGACGATTCGCTCGTTCCGTCCGCTCACGGCCGCGGAGGCGGAGAACATCCGTCCGAGCCGCGTCGATGTCTACACCGTGCGCGAGGGAGACACGTGGGCGTCGCTGGCGCGCCGCGCTCCGGATCCCGCCATCAAGCCGTCCACGATCGCGATCATGAACGACCACGATCCGTCGCAGGCGCCGCGCCCGGGCGATCGCGTCAAGATCATCGTCGAAGGCTGACGATCGGCGTATAATCGTCACGCATGCGCTGGCTGGCGCGTGGGCTCATCATCCTCGTCGCGATTGGATTCGGAACCGCCGCTTACATCTACCTGACTGTCCCGGATGTGCGCACGCTGCGCACGTCGAACCCGCACACGACGGCCTTCATGGAATTGCGCGCCCGAGAGGCGCAGCACCGGGGCGAGCCGGTCCGCCGCGATCAACGCTGGGTCTCGTACGCGCGCATCTCATCGAACCTCAAGCGCGCCGTGCTCGTGGCGGAAGACAGCGCGTTCTGGAGGCACGAAGGGATCGATTACGAGCAGCTGCGCGAATCGATGGAGGTGAACTGGGAGCGGGGCGAGTTCGTGCGCGGTGCGAGCACGATCACGCAGCAGCTTGCGAAGAACCTGTACCTGTCCCCGACGAAAAATCCGCTGCGAAAGCTGCGCGAGCTCTTCATCGCACGACGCCTCGAGGCGGAGCTGTCGAAGCCGCGCATCCTCGAGCTGTATCTGAACGTGATCGAATGGGGGGACGGCATCTGGGGCGCGGATGCAGCCGCGCACCGCTACTTCCACAAGGCGGCGGCGGATCTCAGCGCGCAGGAATCGGCGCTCCTCGCCGGGGCGATCGCAAACCCGCACATCCTCGATCCGGGACATCCGAGCGCCCGCTTACGATTTCGTCAGCAGATGATCCTGCGGCGGATGGGCGCCGTGACACCGCCTCCCGTGGTGGCCGAACCGGCGGTCGTTCCGGCGGCAATGAGGCCCGTTCCCGAGCTCCCTGGCGCCACGCTCAATGCACCCGACCAGATCCCCGGCGCGCCCCTCCCGGCTGAAAAGGGTCCCGGGAAGTAAACGGATCACCTTGACACCACTCGGCGCATATCCGTATATTCGCCATCGTCCTCTGCTCCCAAGCGACAAGCGGCACGTCTGAACGGGACCCGGCGGAGCCCCGCTCCGATCCGGCGTGTGTCCATGATCAATTACACAGAGCGCATCGCGCTGCTGATGCAGGACGTCGTCTCCCGAACACGCGAGCTGTCGTTTATCGATTTGAAGGAAGTGCTGGTGTTCGGCCGGTTCGGCCGCACCGACGCAGAAGGCGCCTTCGCCACCTGCCACTGCCTCACGCTCCCCGAGAGCGAGCCCGGCTACTACTTCTGGCGCGACCGGAAGACAGGCGAGCTGACCCGCCGCTCCGAATGGTTCGTCACGAAAACACCTGTCGTTCGCGTCGGGACGACGCAGATCAAGTATTTGATCTCGTTCGTTCTGCCGCGCTTCTGTGAACAGGCGCTCGAGCGCTCCTGGAAACGTGATCTGTATCGTGACGCGGAGCCCTGGGTCGCCAAGCTCGACACCATCGTGCACGAGCTGTATCACATCGATCCCGAGGCCACGGGCATCCGCCAGGTCGCCAACGCAAACGGATCGCGTTCGCGGCTGCACGGGCCCGACTTCTATCGCGAGGTCGCGGGCATCGTGAAGTCGTATCTCTCGTCGAGGCCGAATCCGGCGATCGTCGAGTTCCTCCAGTGGGATTTCGCCGGGCTCGAAGCGCGCTACGGCGGTGTCGTCGCGACGACGTTCCGGAATTTCCCGTCATTTCCCCAGCGCTACATCGAGGTGTGCACGACCCTGCCGGTGGATTCGGCCGTCAAGCTCGAGCCGCTGAAGCCGCTGTCGCAGCCGGCCCTGTACACGGAAGACGACCTGCACGTCCGGCAGTTCACCGACAGCAGCACGCGCCGGCTGACGCGCAAGGGGCAGCACCGCGCGGCCTGAGGCGGCCCTAGCAGGCCCTAACCCCCATCGATCGTGGCGCGGCCCTTTCAGGCCGCGTTCACATCACGCGACGCGCGCCGATGAAGCGCAAGGCCCAGTACGACGAGCTGAGACGCTCGACCCTGACCTCGCCGTGGCCGCTCGGGGCGTGCACGAACTCATCCCCGCCGATCGCAATCCCGACATGCGAGGCCCCGGGCGCAACCGTGGAAAAGAACACGAGGTCGCCGGGCTCGAGGCGATCGGCTGAAACCGCCATTCCTGCCTGGTACTGCTCGCTGACGGTCCGCGGCAGCGCGATCCCGTGCTGCCCGAACACGTACCACACGAACCCGCTGCAATCGAATCCCGAGGGGTCGGTGCCCCCGTCGCGATACCGGGAGCCGCGGAGGGCAAGGGCCGTTCCGGTCACCACATAACCAGAGGTCCCGACGGCGCCGGCGATTGCGCCCGAAGCCGGAGTGGCAGCGAAGGCGCCCGGTCGTGGGAACGGCGCCGGGACGGCGCCCGTCGACGCGCACCCGCCGAGGAGGCCGGCGAGCGCCAACACGGCAAAGGAACGGAGGGGGACCATCCGTCTCCTTATCGGCGGTCCGCCAGGGCGCGTGACCCGTGATCCGGTGGAGGCGCCTAAACTGCTGCAAACATGCCTGTTATGACACCGCATCCTTGACAGTTCGGGACGCTCTCGGGCACAATGACTCAGGCTTATGGAGCAAACGCTCCTGCTCAACGCCACGTACGAGCCCCTCAAAGTCGTCCACTGGCAGAAGGCGGTGACGCTCTGGTGCCAGGGGAAGGTTGAGGTTATCTCCACGTACGACCACCGGGAGGTCCGGTCGGTCTCCTTCAGCTTCAAGCTGCCGTCGGTCATTCGACTGCTTCGCTACATCAAAATCAAGCGGCAGATCGACTACGTGCCGTTTTCGCGCGCCAACATCTACGCGCGCGACGACTATTCCTGCCAGTATTGCGGGGACAAGTTCCCGAAGGAGGATCTCACCTTCGATCACGTGGTGCCGGTCGCCCATGGCGGCCGTAAGGACTGGGAGAACATCGTCACCTGCTGCATTCCCTGCAACCGCCGCAAGGGAGGGCGGACGCCCGAACAGGCGGGCATGCACCTGATTCGCATGCCGCGCCGGCCCGACAAGGCACCCGCGATCAGGATTACGATAGGCCTGCGCAACGCGCCCGAGACCTGGCGCGATTACTTCTACTGGAACGTGGAGCTCGACGAGAGCTAGGCCGCGGACGACGCGGACGACGCGGAAGATTCCCTCGAGACTGCGTTGCGCTTACTCGGACACGTCCTTCCCGGCCCCGGGCCGACGGTCGTCTAATGTCAGGCCGCATTACGGCCGTTCGTCCGCTTTGGGGCATCGAGGGAGGACGCGTCCTCGTCGAGGGCACGGGCTTTCCGGTCGATCCTCATCTCCCCACGGTACGAATCGGCGCGCAGCGGGCGCGGCTCGCCCAGGCGTCGCCGATTGCCTTGACCCTCATCATTCCTTCCGGTCTCGACGGCGGGTCCACGGCGATCCGTGTCGACGAGCTGCCCGGCGAGACCGCATACGTCGACATTGGCGTTCCGTTCGTCACGGGCGTCCACCAGGTCGACAGCCCTGCGTTCGACCGCCTCGGGAATCTCTACGTCACCTTCAGCGGATCGCGGGGACAGCAGGTTCCCGTTTCCATCTTCATCGTCCGCCCTGACGGGACGCGCGAGCCGTTCGTGACCGGCGTGCCGAATCCAACGTCCCTCGCGTTCGATGCCGCCGGCCGGCTGTACGTATCGAGCCGCTTCGACGGCAGCGTGTACCGCGTCGAACCCGACGGGCAGGCGACGCTGTTTGCGAGCGACCTCGGCGTGGCGTGCGGGCTCGCGTTCGCCTCGGACGGCACCCTGTTCGTCGGCGACCGATCCGGCACGATCCTGAGAATCGAACGGGACGGCCGCGGACGCGCGTTCGCCACGCTGCCTCCGAGCGTGGCGGCATTCCACCTCGCGTATGGGCCCGACGAGTGCCTGTATGTCGCGGTGCCGACGCTCGCAACGCACGATTCCGTCTACCGCATCGATTCGCACGGGACCGTGTCGATCTGCTGCGGCGGCTTCGGGCGGCCGCAGGGCCTGGCGTTCGATGCTGCGGGTCATCTGTACGTCGTCGACGCGCTCGCCGGCGCCACCGGCCTCTATCGCGTGCGGCTCGACGCGCCCCAGGACCCCGAGCTAGTGCTCACCGGGGGCGAACTGATCGGCGTGGCGTTCGACCCGCACGGCGGTCTCGCGACGGCGTCGGCTGAAACGGTGTACCGCCTCAACGTGAACCTGCGAGGGATCCTTCCCGTCAGCTAGACCGTCCGTCGCGATCTCCTATACTCCTCTCCACAGATGCAGCAACTGTTTCGCCGAAAACCCATCGCGGAGCTGCTCGCGGAGGGCGACCAGTCGCTCAAACGCGTCCTCGGCGCGGCTGATCTCGTCATGCTCGCGATTGGCGCGGTAATCGGCGCAGGGATCTTCGGCGCGATCGGCACCGCGGCCGCGGGACAGATCGGTCCGCACGGCGAAGTGATTCGCCAGGGCGCCGGGCCGGCGCTCGTGCTGTCGTTCGTGCTCCTCGGCGTCGCGTGCGCGCTCGCGGGGCTGTGCTACGCGGAGCTCGCCGCGATGATCCCGCAGGCGGGGAGCGCGTACGCGTACTCGTACGCCACGCTCGGCGAGCTCGTCGCCTGGATCATCGGGTGGGACCTGATCCTCGAGTACGCCGTCGGCAACGTCGCGGTCGCGATCTCCTGGGGCGACTATTTCAATACGCTTCTCAGAGGATTGGGCGTCTCGCTGCCGGTCTGGCTGACGACCGGCTATCGCACGGCGCTTCTCAGCGCCGATCCTGCAGTCCACGGATTGCTGCAGACGGCCCCGCATCTCGGTCCAATCCCGATTGTCGTCCACGTCCCGGCATTCGCGATCGTGATGGCCATCACGTGGCTGCTGCTGCAGGGGGCGAAGGAAAGCTCGACGGCCAACAACATCATGGTGGCCATCAAGCTCGCCGCGCTCGGGCTGTTCGTGGCCGTGGGAGCGACGCATCTCCATGCGGAGAACTACCACCCGTTTGCGCCGAACGGGTTCACGGGCATTCATCAGGGCGCCGCGATCGTGTTCTTCGCGTACATCGGATTCGACGCGATCTCGACGGCCGCCGAGGAAACGAAGAATCCCCAACGCAACCTGCCGATCGGCATTCTCGGCGGCCTTGCCATCTGCACGCTGATCTACGTCATCGTCGGCGCGGTGCTCACCGGCATGGTGCCGTACAAGGAGCTTGCGGTTGCCGACCCGCTCGCGCGCGCGCTGCAGTTGGCCGGCTTCAATCGCGTCGGCGGCGTCGTGGCGCTCGGCGCGACCGTGTCGATGGCCGCCGTGCTGCTCGTCTTCCAGTACGGTCAGCCGCGCATCTTCTTCGCGATGGCCCGCGACGGGCTGCTCCCGCAGTGGGCGGCGCGCGTGAGTCCGCGGACGAAGATTCCGGCGACGACCACGATGCTGACGGGCGTGTTCGTCGCCGCCTGGTCGCTCATCGGCGATGCCGGCGAAACCTACGATCTGACGAACATCGGAACGCTGTTCGCGTTCATGCTCGTCAGCCTCGGCGTGCTCGTGCTGCGCTACAAGGAACCCGACCGTCCGCGTCCGTTCCGCGTCCCGTTCGTCTGGCCGGTCACCATCCTTTCGGCGGCGGGCTGCGTGTTCATCATGAAGGGGCTTCCTCGTCAGGCGTGGGAGCGCTTCGGCATCTGGCTCGTCGTGGGGTTGGCCCTGTACTTCGTGTACGGGTACCGCCACAGCCGCCTGCGGAGTCGGTGAGATAGAAGCACTCCCACCTCTCGCGGAGCTGATGCGGCACCGTGCGCGTTACCGAAGCTCAGCGGTAGTTCCGTCCTTCAATTTGGCCGCCAATCGACAATCCGCAGTCGTCAACTCCCAACCTGCGACCTCCAACCTCCCGCCTTCGCGCTGCGCGCTACGGTGGGCAAGCCAATCTCCAACTCCGTCTGGTACAATCGACGTTTGGGCTTTCCCGGAAATTCAGCTCAGTCACGCATGGCACACGACTGGGTTGCGGTGCGCGGGGCGCGCGTCCACAACCTCAAGAATATCGACGTCGATCTTCCGCGCGATCAACTCGTCGTCATAACCGGCCTCTCGGGCTCCGGCAAGTCGTCGCTCGCGTTCGACACGATCTATGCCGAAGGGCAGCGGCGGTACGTGGAATCCCTTTCCTCGTACGCGCGGCAGTTCCTCGAGCAGATGGAGAAGCCGGACGTCGATCTGATCGACGGCCTCTCGCCCGCGATTGCCATCGAGCAGAAAACAACCGGGTCGAATCCGCGATCGACCGTCGGCACGGTCACCGAAATCTACGATTACCTGCGGCTCCTCTTCGCGAACATCGGCGTCCCGCACTGCCACCTCTGCGGACGCGAAATCGCCTCGCAGTCGCTCGAACGCATCATCGACATGGTGATGCTGTCGCCGAACGACGAGCGCGTGAACGTCCTCGCGCCGGTGGTCCGCGGGCGCAAGGGTGAGTTCAAGAAGGAGCTCGCGGGACTGCGCGCGCGCGGGTTCACGAAGGTCAGGGTCGACGGCGCGTTCCGTTCCCTCGAGGAGGACATCAAGCTCGATCGCCGTCGCAACCACACGATCGAGGTCGTCGTCGACCGCCTGATTCTGAAGCCCGGCATCGAGCGGCGCCTCGCCGAATCCGTCGAAGTCGCGCTCAACCTCGCCGACGACATCGTCATCGTCAATACGCTGGACGGCGGCGATCGGCTCTTCTCGAGACGTCTGGCCTGCACCTACTGCGGCGTCAGCATGCCCGAGATGACGCCGCGCGCGTTCTCGTTCAACTCGCCGCACGGCGCGTGTCCGGAGTGCCAGGGGCTTGGCGCCGTGTATGACTTCGATCCCGCGCGTCTCGTCCCCGACGAATCGCTGTCCCTCCAGGACGGCGCGATCGCTCCCTGGGCACGCGGCGATCGGAAGCTCGTCAAAGAGGCGTTGTCGTCGCTCAGCAGGCACTTCGGCATCGATCTCGCGCTCCCATTCAAGCGCCTGCCGAAGAAGATTCGCGATCTCCTCTTCTACGGAATCGGGGCCGGCCGCAAGGAAGGGAAGGACCCGTTCGGTGCCGGATTCGAAGGCCTCGTGCCGAATCTGCGCCGGCGCTACGAAGAGGGGAGCTGGATCGAGCAGGAGGGGCTCGAGCCGTATCGCGCGCTGCGTCCCTGCCCGGCGTGCGCGGGTGCGCGTCTGAAGCCGCAGAGCCGAGCCGTGCGCGTCAAGGGACGCACGATCACGGAGTACGTCGATCTCCCGATCTCAGAGGCGCTTCGCGTGTTCGAAGCGCTCGAGCTGACCGATCGCGAGGCCCTGATCGCGAGCCGCATCATGCGGGAGATTCGCGATCGGCTTCGCTTTCTGGATGACGTCGGCGTTGGGTACCTGACGCTGGGCCGCAGCGCTGCCACGCTCTCGGGTGGAGAAGGGCAGCGCATCCGGCTCGCCACGCAAATCGGATCCAACCTCACGGGCGTCCTCTATGTACTGGACGAGCCGTCGATCGGGCTGCACCAGCGCGACAATCGCGCGCTCCTCGGGACGCTCGCGCGCCTGCGCGATCTCGGCAACACGGTCGTCGTCGTGGAACACGACGAGGAGACGATCCGGACGGCGGACTACGTGATCGACCTCGGCCCGGGCGCCGGCGAGCACGGCGGCCACGTGATCTTCCAGGGAACGCCGTCGGAGCTGCTGCAGGACGGCGAGGGATCGCTGACAGGCGCCTATCTGCGGCGCGAGCAGTCGATCGAAACGCCGCGCACGCGCCGGCCGACGACGCGCGGGTCGATCGTGATCAGAGGCGCCCGCGCGAACAATCTCAAGGACATCGACGTCGAGTTCCCGCTCGGCGTTCTCATCACCGTCACGGGCGTCAGTGGCTCCGGTAAGTCGACCCTCGTCAACGAGATTCTCTATCGCGCGCTCGCGCGGACGCTGTATCGCGCCGCGGACGAACCCGGCGCGCACACGGCCATCGAAGGCATCGACCTGATCGACAAGGTGATCCAGATCGATCAATCGCCCATCGGCCGCACGCCGAGATCGAACCCCGCGACGTATACGGGGCTCTTCACCTTCATCCGCGAGCTGTTCGCGATGCTCCCCGAATCCCGCGCGCGCGGCTTCCGCCCAGGGCGCTTCTCGTTCAACGTCAAGGGCGGACGCTGCGAGAGCTGCCAGGGCGACGGCGTCATCGCGATCGAGATGCACTTCCTGCCGAACGTCTACGTCACGTGCGAGCAGTGCAAGGGGCGCCGCTACAACCGCGAGACGCTCGAGATCAAGTACCGCGGCAAGTCGATCGCCGACGTCCTCGACCTCACCGTCGATCAGGCGCTGCCGCTGCTCGAGAACTTCCCGCCGATCGCCAACAAGCTGCGGACGCTGCAGGACGTCGGCCTCGGCTACATCGAGCTGGGCCAGTCGGCGACGACGCTGAGCGGGGGAGAGGCGCAGCGGGTGAAGCTCGCGAAGGAATTGTCCCGCCGCGGCACGGGACGCACGCTCTACATCCTCGACGAGCCGACGACGGGCCTGCACTTCGCGGACACGCACAAGCTGCTCGACGTGCTGAACAAGCTCGTGGATCAGGGCAATACCGTTGTGATCATCGAGCACAACCTCGACGTCATCAAGTCGGCGGACTACATCGTCGACCTCGGGCCGGAGGGGGGCGCCGCCGGCGGACGAATTGTGGCGCAGGGATCTCCTGAAGCCGTCGCGAAGAACCGAGAATCCTTTACGGGTCGATTTCTGGCGGACATCCTGCGCCCGCCGCACGCGGCGTAGTCGATGTAGGGCGGGCCTTTTAGGCCCGCCCATCGCCGCGGCGCACCTGAGAGGTGCGCCCTACAGGCGACGAAAGAGACGGTTTTGTGATCGATCGTTGTGGTAAAATCGCCACACTCTCGACGGATGCCCCTGTGGTTGACCGGCCACATCGGAAACCGTTCCTCCCACCGCCCGCCGTGCCTGCAGACGCGCAACCGACTCGCCAGCAACAACTTACATTCAGACTTCGCCGCGGATTCGCAGTGGCAGATGCTTTGCTGAGCTCGTATCGGCTCACCCAGCCCGTAGAGAGGTCATGAACGCGCAGCGTACCCTCCGCCGACCTGTGTCCTGCACCGGAATCGGTCTTCATTCCGGCAACAAGGTCACGTTGTCACTCAAACCGGCGCCGGCCGACTATGGCATCCGGTTCCAGCGCTCGGACCTCGGGGGACTTGAAATTCCCGCGACGGTCACGCATCTGGGCGGCATTCAGTACGCCACCGGGCTGACGCGCGAAGCCGTGTCCGTCGAGACGGTCGAGCACCTGCTCGCCGCCCTGACCGCTCTCGGCATCGACAACGTCGTCGTCGAACTGAACACGCCCGAAGTGCCGATCATGGACGGCAGCGCGGCGCCGTTCGTCTACCTGATCCTGAACGAAGCGGGCGTCAAGCGTCTGCCCGCCCCCAAGAAGTACCTGAAGGTGCTGCGTCCGATCTCCCTCAGTCAGGGGGACAAGCGGATCGCGCTCTATCCTTCGGACCACTTCAAGGTGACCTACAGCATCAGCTTCGATCACCCGCTCATCCGCCACCAGTCGCGGACGATGAAGATCACCGAGGATGCGTTCGTGGAGGAGATTGCTCCGGCGCGGACGTTCGGGTTCCTCAAGGAAGTAGAGATGCTGCGGCAGCGCGGCCTCGCGCTCGGCGGCTCGCTCGACAACGCGATCGTGCTCGGCGAGACGGGCGTCCTGAACAACGCGCTGCGGTTCGAGGACGAATTCGTCCGCCACAAGATCCTCGACGTCATCGGCGATCTCTCGCTTGTCGGCTATCCGGTGGTGGGCCACCTCGTGGCCCATCGCGCGGGGCACGCGCTCCACACCGCGTTCGCGGCGCGGATTCTGGAAGAGATCGACGCGTGGCGGATCGTCGAGGCGGCCGTGGACCCGTCCGTCGGCGCCGTGCCGGTGCGTGTGCCGGCGAAGACCGCGCCGTTCCTGGCGAACTGATCGCGGCGAGTGGTCGGCGGGTCTAAGAGACCCGCCCTGTGTCTTGCCGCAGACGATGTAGGGCGGGTCTCTCAGACCCGCCTACCTCACGACCAGCTCTTCAGTTGTCACCTTCGAGCCGCACGTCTCGAACCAGTCGATTCCCTCGCTCACGAGGTCGAACTTCAACACGTAACGTCCCGGCGTCTCGGGGGCGCGCACGGTGATCGGGATCTCCATCGTGGCGCCCGGCTGCAGATGCGCCGGAAGCCATGCGCGCTCGAAGTCGCGATTGATCAGGGTCCCGTCGCCCGCGCAGAGTTGCGCGCCCAGCCGGACGAGACGCCGGCCGTAGGTCGCCTGCGCCGGAAACGGCCGCGCCGACAGGTTGGTGACGCGCGTCTTGAGCGGCAGCGGCTGCCCCGCGCGGGCCTTCAGCCCTCGTCCCAGGACGCTCGCGAGCCAGGGCGTCCGGAGGTCGATCTGCGCGCGCGGCGTCGCCCCTGGAATCGCGTTGCCGAGCCCGCTTCGGTCCCAGACCTCGTGCGCGATCTGCGCGTAGTCCGGCGTCCCGGGCATGAAGCGCCGCGAGAACATGTTCTCGGGGTGGTCGGTGATCTCCCACGACAGCCGGTCCACGCCGATCTCCGCGGCAGTTTTTCGCGCGAGCATCATCTCCTCGTCGCTGTCGTTGTGCGTGAACAGGATGTAGCGCCAGTTGACGAACGGCACGTCGACGCCAGCGTTCCGCTTCTCGTCCATCACCGCCGAGAGATTCCGGATTGCCTTCGCGAAATCGCCTCGCTGCCGGTACTTCACGTAGCTCTCGGGCGTCGCGCCGTCGATGGAGAACGTGACCTCGTCGATCCCCGATCGTGCCAGGCGGCGCGCGCCTTCTTCGGAAAGCGCCAGGCCGTTCGTGCTCGTGTAGAGGTAGACGTGCGGGTAGCGCGACTTGATGTACTCGACCATGTCGAGCGCGCGCTTGTGGAGGAAGGCCTCGCCGTAGTTGAAGAAATCGATCCGCACGAGCGACGGGGCCGCTTCGTCGACCACGCGCGTGAACAGGCCGTAGTCGAGCATCCCGGCCTGCCGCGTGCGCGTGATACCGGTTTCGGGCGCGCAGCAGGCCTGATTGCACGAGATGTTGCACGCAGCCGTGCACTCGATGTACAGCCGCGAGGGGAGCGGGCCGACGTCCAGGCCGCGCTCGGGCGCTGGCTGGTCTTTCTTCAGGGGCAGCTTCAGCGGGCAGTCGCCGCAGAACGTCGATCCGCCCGCGTTCAGATCGCGGCGGAGCGTCGACGCGATCTCGCCCGTCCAGACCGCCGAGACCGACGGCTCGGTGCGCAGATCGCCGAGCACCCGCTTGCCGTACGGATCGGCGCAGCCACAGACGAGTCGCCCGTCGCAGAGCAGCACCATCGTGCTCCACGGCCAGGAACACGTGAACCGGGTCGCGAGGAAGTTGAGAGACACCTACTCCTGCGTCAACTTCTTCATGTAGGCGCCGAGGCGCTCGTTCTCGTACGAGACGGTGTTGAGGAAGAGGCTTTCCGAGAGGTACTGGCGGCGCTCCTCGTCTGACATCTGCTCGATCACGTGCTGGATCTCGCGGGCCATGTCCTCGAAGCTCGATTGGAGCTCGTGCCTGGCGGACACTTCCTTGTAGAGCGCCTCCACGACGCTCAGGAGGTCCCCGTCGAGCGTCAGTTCGGCGCCCGTCGTCATCTTGATGGTGCGCATCTCACGCTCCGAAGCTTTTGACGGCGCTGGGCTCGTCCGGGTGTACCTCGATGAAGTTCTGCGCCCCGGTCATCGTCAGCATCGTCTCGACGCGCTTCTGTACGCCGGCGAGCTTGAGCGCGCCGCCCGCCGCGTTGGCCTGGCGGTACAGGTCCATGAGGCAGCCGATCGTCGCGCTGTCGACGTAGCCGACCGACGAGAGGTCGACGACAACGCGGCGCTCGCCCGCGGCGATCAGCTTCTGGACGGCGCCGGAGAACTCCGACAGCAGCGGGTACATGAGGCGCGATTCGCCGACGCGCACGACCGCGATGCCGTTGGCCTGTTCGGTAGTGATGTTCATTCAGATACTCCGTCCCGCCGCACGGCCGCGCGCCGGCGCGGCTTGACGGGCTGTTTGTCCTGCAGCCGCCGGATCTGGCGCGCCAGCTCGATGCGCCCGCGGTTGATCCGCGACTTCACTGTTCCTTCCGGCAGGCCGAGCCTGTCGGCAATCTCCTGGTACGACAGCTCCTGCAGATCCCGCAGCACCACGGCCGTTCTGAGCGCGGGCGGGAGCGTCTCGAGCGCCTGCCGCAGCATCGCGCGCAGGTCCTGGTGCTCGGCGATGGCGTGCGGGCCGCGCTCCGCGGAGGCCGGCTGCAGATTCGTCGCGTCGACGTCCCGCGCGATCGTCTGCCGCTCCTTGCGCACGCTGCGGTAGTGATCGATGCACAGGTTCCGGCTGATGCTGATGATCCACGTCTGGAAGTTCGCGCGGCGATCGAAGGTGGCGAGCGCCTTGAAGATCTTCAGGAAGATGTCCTGCGTGAGATCTTCGGCCTCATCGTGCTTGCCGACGAACTTGTACGCGACGTTGAAGACCTTGCGCCAGTTCTGACGGACGACCGTCTCCCACGCCGCCTGATCGCCGGTCAAACATTGTTCGATCAGGCTGTCGGGCGTCGCCGGCTGCGTTCCGGCGCTATCAGCAGACATGCGTCGTTATCGTGATATCTTACATGCTTTTGCGCTTGCCAACGCACCTCCGCGCGGCGACCGATGCCGCACTTCCATCCGTGACAGGCTTCTTCCGCCAGGGTCCCGCGCTCGTCTGCGACGGCGTGCCGCTCGCCGATCTCGCGGCCTCGTACGGGACGCCGTTGTACGTCTACAGCGCCGCCGCCATCGGCTCGAGGTACCGCGCCATCGATGAGGCGTTCGACGGCTACCCACATTCGATCCACTACGCGCTGAAGGCCAACTCGACGCTCGCCATCGCTCGGCTCCTGCGACTGCTGGGCAGCAACGCGGACGCGAACTCGGGGGGCGAGATCGACGTCGCGCTGCGCGCCGGCTTCATTCCAACGCAGATCGTCTTCACCGGGGTCGGCAAGACCTCGGCGGAGCTCGCGCACGCCATCGATCTCGGTGTCGGCACGATCAACGTGGAATCGGAGGGAGAGCTCGATCGGCTCGACGCGCTCTCGCGCGAGCGCGACACGCGCACCCGCATCGCGATCCGCGTCAATCCCGACATCGACGCCAGCACGCACCCGCACATCTCGACCGGCCTGAAGACGAACAAGTTCGGCGTCGCCGCCGCGGTGGTTCCCGAGCTCTGCCGCCGCGCGCGAGCGATGGCCGGGATCGACGTCGTCGGGCTTCACAGCCACGTCGGTTCGCAGATCACGGCACTCGATCCGCTCCGGCGGGCCGCGGAGCTCCTCGTGCGGCTCGGCCGCGAGCTGCGCGATGCGGGCACGCGCATCGAGCACCTCGACGTCGGCGGCGGTCTCGGCGTGTCGTACGACGGCTCTCCCGTGCCCGGCGCGTGGGAGTACGCCGACGCCATGCTCTCCGCGGTTCGCGACAGCGGATTTGCGCTGGTCCTCGAACCGGGCCGCCACATCGTCGCCCCCGCGGGCGTGCTCCTGACGCGCGTGATCGACGTGAAGGCACAGCCGGGCGGCCGGCGCTTCGTCATCATGGATGCGGGCATGACGGAGCTGCTCCGGCCGATGCTCTACAGCGCGTACCACCGCATCGAGCCCGTCATCTCGACGGGCGCCGCGCTGGTGGATTCCGACGTCGTCGGACCGCTGTGCGAGAGCAGCGATACGCTGGGGAGGAATCGGGCCTTGCCCGACCCGCGCGTCGACGATCTGTATGCCGTCATGGATGCGGGTGCCTACGGTTCCGCGATGGCGTCGAACTACAACCGGCGTCTGCAGCCCGCGGAAGTCCTGGTCGAGAACGGCGCGGCCACCGTCATCAAGCGCCGGCAGACGATCGATGATCTGCTGGCGCTGGAGAATTGATGCGTGGGTACTTGATTGCCTTCGAAGGCCTCGACCAGTCCGGCAAGCAGACACAGGCGGAGCGTCTGCGCTCTTACATCGAATCGCGCGGACGCCAGTGCCGGCTGCTGTCCTTTCCCGCATACGAGACCGCAATCGGACAGGAAATCCATCGCGCGCTGCACGACGGCCGCGACTACGCGCCCGACGTCCTGCAGCTCCTCTACATCGCGAATCGGTACGAGCACAAGCCGCAGATGCAGGACTGGATCGCCTCAGGCACGTTCGTCGTCTGCGATCGGTACGTGGCATCGAGCATCGCGTACGGCGAAGCCCAGGGCGTCGACCCTGCGTGGCTTGCCGATACGCAACGGCTGCTTCCTCCGGCCGATCTCACGATCCTCCTCGACATCGCGCCGGATACGGCGGTCCAGCGCAAGGCGGCCAACCGCGATCGCTACGAGCGGGATCTGACCCTCCTCTCACGCGTGCGCGAGAGCTATCGCCGCCAGGCCGCTCAGGGCGATTGGCTGCGGCTCGATGGCTCGCGAGCGAAAGACGCCGTTGCGGCCGACGTCGTCAGCGCTGTCGCGTCACGGCTCGGGCTGCGGTAAGCGCGCGCACCTCGCGGGCGCCCGCTGCAAGCAGCGCCCACGCGCACGCGTTCAAGGTCGCTCCTGTCGTGCTCACATCGTCGACGAGCACGAGCGTGAGCCCGCGCACGCGGACTCGGCTGGGACAGACGAACGCGCCGCGGACGTTCGCGTGCCGGCGCGCCGCCGGAAGGTCCGCCTGCGACGCCGTCCGGCGCACGCGCTGCAAGGCGTCGACGACCGGAGGACCGAGATGGCGCGCGATCTCACGGGCCTGATTGAACCCGCGGCGGCGCTCGCGCGATCGATGCAGCGGCACCGGAACGACGCCGTCGACGTCGTGGAGAACGTCCCCGGCTGCCGCGCGGAGCCTCAGCGAGAGCGGACGCGCCAGCGTCCGGCGTCCGTCGTACTTCAGCGCGTGCACGATCGCCCGCAGTGATCCGTCGTACGCGCCAATCGCGCACGCGCGCGAGACGCGCTGCGGCGCGCGTCTGCAGCGCGCACACAGCGATTCTTCGAGACTGCGCTCGCGCCAGGACGGGAGCGCATCACCGCACTGCCGGCAGATTGGAGGAGTGATGGGGACGATCGACGCCCAGCACGCGGCGCACACGGCCCCGCGCGTTGGCTGCTCCAGCGGTTCGTGACAAGCGGCGCAGACGGGCGCGAGCAGAACCGCCGCGAGGCCGTCCGCGATCGATAGCAGCAGCCGTCGGGCGCGTTCGAGATCAGCCTGCCGCGTCCGCCGCAGCAGCATCGTCCGAAATGGGAATCCGCTCGGCGTCACCCCACAAGCGCTCCAGCGAATAGAACGCGCGCGTCTGCGGCGTGAACACGTGGACGATGAACGTGAAGAAGTCCATCAGGATCCACTCGGCGCGGTCGTAGCCCTCGACGTGCGACGGCCGGACCTTCGCCGCCCGGAGCGCCTCTTCGACGGCGTCCGCAATGGCCTGCACCTGGCGCGTGTTCTGCCCGGAGCAGATGAGGAAGAAGTCGGTGAAGGCCGGCGTATGCCGCAGATCCAGCACGATGACGTCGCTGGCCTTCTTGTCGAGAGCCGCTTTGACGGCCCTGCCGATGTCGCCCGTCAACCGGTGCTTCGCCGGGCGGTTCCTGCTGCGCCGGGTTTCAGTCTTCGCCATGCAACCGATCTGCCGTCATTGTCTTCCGCCTTGTAGCTTCCGCCTTCAGGCGGAAGATCGCTCGCTGCCTCGACTCGGTGTGAGGCCTTCAGCTGAGCGATGCATACAGCCGATGCTGATAGATGTGCGTCTCCACGAGCGGCGGCACGAGGCCGCCGATCGACTCGCCGCGCCGCAGCCGTTCGCGAATCCCCGTCGACGAAACGTCTGGGGTTGAAACGTCGAGCAGCACAATCGACGGGCCCTCCGAACCAGCCGCATCATCCGCGTTCTTCATCCGCGATGCCAACGACGGCAGCCGCTCGCGCAACCGCCCGAGATCGTGCCCTGGACGCGAGATCACCACGAAGGTCGCCAGGTCCAGGACCTCAGGATACCGGTGCCATGTGGCAATTTCCGCGAAGGCGTCCGCACCCGTGATGAAGAAAATCTGCGACGGCGAGAGCCCGCGCGATCGGAGCCGATCGAGCGTGTCCGCCGTATACGTCGGGCCCGCGTTCCGCAGCTCGTCGTCGTTCGCCTGCAACCGCGCGATGCCGTTCACGGCGAGCGCTGCCATCGCGAACCGGTGGAACGGCGACGCCTCCGGCGCGTGTGGACGATGGGGCGGGACGTGGCTGGGGAGCAGAAGGACGCTCGACAGGCCGAGCGCGTCGCGCACCGCGACGGCTGCCCGGACGTGGCCGCAGTGCACGGGATCGAGCGTTCCGCCGAGGATGCCGACGCGCGGGCCTTCTCCAGAGCGCGTCATCGATGAGGCTGGGGATGCGACGCGACCTGCTGCCACATCGCCTCGAGCAGCGGCCCGATGCCTTCACCGGTCGCGGCCGACACCGCAAAGAACGGAACGTTGGCCCGCCGCGCGTGCGCCTCGAGACGCTCCATCCGCGAGCGATCGTCGAGGGCGTCGATTTTGTTCGCTGCGACGATCAGCGGCTTGTCCTGCAGCCGTTCGCCGGATGCGTCCCGGCCGGGGAACAGCGCGAGCTCGCGCGCGATGACCTCGTAATCGGACACGGGATCGCGCCCCGACGCAGCCGAGACGTCGATCACGTGCACGAGCGCCTTCGTCCGCTCGAGATGGCTGAGAAACCGATGGCCGAGTCCGTGGCCTTCGTGCGCGCCTTCAATCAACCCCGGCACGTCGGCGACGACGAACGACCGGTCGTCCGAGAGGCTCACGACGCCGAGGTTTGGAGAGAGCGTCGTGAACGGATAGTCGCCGATCTTCGGCTTTGCCGCGGAGATCCGCGAGATGAGCGTCGATTTGCCCGCGTTTGGAAACCCGACGAGCCCGACGTCAGCGAGCAGCTTCAGCTGCAGCCGCAGATCCTTTTCTTCGCCCGGCAGGCCAGGTTCCGCGCGCCGCGGCGCGCGATTGGTCGACGTCGCGAACTGGGCGTTGCCGCGCCCGCCGAGACCGCCGCGGGCAATCAGCACGCGCTCGCCCTCGTGCGTCATGTCCGCGATCTGCGCGACCTCGCCGCCGTGTCGTTCGAAGACGACGGTGCCGATCGGAACCTCCAGCGTGACGTCTTCGCCGGTGCGTCCCGTGCGGTTGGAGCCTTCGCCGTGCGCGCCGCGCCCGGCCTGGAACGCCTTCTGATAGCGGAAGTGAAGCAGCGTGTTGAGGTTTGCGTTGGCGAGGAGGTAGACGCTGCCGCCTGGCCCGCCGTCTCCGCCGTTCGGACCGCCGCGCGGGACGAATTTCTCGCGGCGGAAGCTCATCGCACCACGCCCGCCGTGGCCGGCGGCAACGTGGATGTCGACTTCGTCAACAAACATTATTCATCGGGGGCTTCGCCCCGCCGAACCCCCCATCGCCGTCGCTCGCGGGGGGCCCCTTGCCCCGCTCCGCTCCGGCGGGCGCGCCTGCGGCGCGCTCGAGGCGCAGTTCGCCCCCCCGACATGTGATTCCTACTGCTCGATGGGATGCACCGAGATGACGCGCCCGCGCGCGCCGTGATCGCTGAACTTCACACGGCCGTCGATCTTCGCGAACAGCGTGTCGTCCTTGCCGAGGCCGACGTTGAGGCCGGGACGGAAGCGGCGGCCGCGCTGCCGCACCAGGATCGATCCGCCCGTGACGATGTTGCCGTCGAAGCGCTTGACGCCGAGCCGCTGCGAGTTGCTGTCGCGCCCGTTGCGGGAGCTGCCCTGCCCTTTTTTGTGTGCCATGACGAAACCTGCCCTCGCACAACTGAAGTTGCGCGCTACGAATGAAGCGCTACGAATGAAGCGATACGAACGAAGCGCCGGATGAAGCGCGACGTCCGGATTACGCGAGATTGATGCCGGTGACGCGCACGCGCGTGTAGGTCGCGCGATGGCCCTTCGTTCGTCGCATGCCCTTCCGGCGCTTCTTCTTGAACACGCGAATCTTCGGTCCGCGCGCCTCGCCTTCGACGACGCCGACGACCTTCACGTTGGGCACGAACGGCGCGCCCGCCAGGACTTCGCCGCCGTCCTTCTCCAGGAAGATCACGCGGTCGATGCTGACCTCGGCGCCTGCCTCCGCTCCGGCGACCCGATCGACGGTGATGACGCTGCCGGGCGCGACTTTCACCTGACGTCCGCCGCTTTGAATGATTGCAAACACGTCCAGAACGCTCCTCGTGCCAAAGGGCAAAACTCTAGGATAACACGCCTGAACGGCTTGGGAAATCCGGGGGGCTACTTCAGCAGGACGCGGGTGCCACGGATCTTCTGGGCGCTCAGCGTGCTCAGAAAGCTCGGCATCAGCCGGTCCATCAGCTCGAAATAGGACGAGAGCGCAGGGGTATTCTGCTGCGCGTTGTAGAGGATCTCTTCGCGGAAGCCTTCCGAGTACAGAATCGCGCCCGTCCGGCCGTCGATGAAGACGAACTTGGGCTGGAGGATGAATCCCTTGCGCTCCATGTACATGCGCACGGGGATGACGCTGCGGCGCCCGAACGAGTCGTACACCTCGCGGTTCTGCATGACGAACCCGGAGGCCTGGTGCGGCGTGAACAGCACCGTTCCCGTCACGATCAGAGGGTTCTGATATTCCTCACCCAGCTTCTTCCAGTACGCCGCGTCGGCGAAGATTTTGTCGTACCGCTGCAGGTCCTTCTCGTTCCGGATCCTGGGCTCGGCGGCCGCCTTCGGATCTGGCCCGTGGTGCGATCCATCGGACACGGGCGCCGCGACGGGCGGCAGTTGCGGCACGGGCAGCAGCGACTCACCCGACGCGGGATGCGATCCGCTTCCGTTCCCGTCGGCAGCGTCCCCGTGGTTCTGCTGCGCCTCTTTCTCCTGCTGATCCGTGGCGACGTCCGCGAGCGGCAGGACTTCGGCTTCGATCACGCGCAGCGGCGATTTCGTGCGCAGCTGGCTGCGGAGAAGACGAACGGTCTCGAGGTTCGCATCGACATCGTCCGTCCCGCCGCTGATGAACCCGGCCACCAGCACGCGCTGAAAGCCGGAGACGTCCATCTTCGGCTGAATCGGCGTTTCGATCGGAATCTCGTAGAACCCGGTACAGCCCGCGAGGACGAACGCGAGGACGAGGCTAGCGAGCGCTGCGGCGTTTCGTGCGCTCATTGATTTCCTTGAACAGATCGTAGTTCTGTTTGATGAGCATGTTCTTGGCGTCGAGCTGCAGCGCCTTGTCGTACGCCTGCCGCGCTTCTTCGAACCGTCCTTCGTGCTCGAACGCGATCGCGAGGTTGTTCCACGCCGCCGCATACGACGGATCGAGTTCGACGGCGCGCCTCCACCTGTAGAGCGCCTCGTTCCAGAGGCCGTTCTGAGCGACCTTGATGCCGAACTCCACCTGCTCTTTCGCCTTCGAGCGATCGCTCGCGCCGGCGACGGAGGAGACCAGCAGTAAAGCTGCGAGAAAGACGAACACTCGCCGCTGCATGGGAGTAGCGCTCACTATACACCGTTCCCTGCGTCAAGTGGCCAGGTCCGGGAACCCGTGCGCGGCCGAGTTCTTTCGTCTGCGCGCATCCACGGAGAGGCCTACTCTGAGCAATGCATGTACCACGACCTGAGGCCGAAGTGGCGCGGAGATCGGACGGTGTTACCGGCCGCTTTTTGTAAGAGCGGCACGCTCCGCGTAAGCAAATCCGTTTACGAGTGTGGACATGCGGCCCTATAATAAGGACAGAGGGGTCGGGCGTTTGCGGCTGCTACCGCGCGCACGGCCCCGAGTTGCTTCGGGCCCGATGTGGCGGCCGCCGCGCGAGGACGCGGATGGATCTGCCGAGCACCGTGGCTCTGTCGACGCTTCCCGGCATCAGCCGGTGTCGCGCCGCCGCGCTGTTCAAGGCGCTGCGCACACAATCCCGCCACACAGTGTCGCTCGAGGAGGTCATCGCCGCGTCGAATGCCGACGTCGACGTCGAGCGCACGGCCGCCACGGCGCGCGAAAGCGCGGTGGCGCTGCTGGCCGCGGCTGCCCGCGGGAACATCACGGCCGTCGGCTGGAATGACGAGCGGTACCCGGCTCTTCTTGCCGCGATTGCCGACCCGCCTCCGGTGCTCTGGGTACGGGGCAGCGTCGACGCGCTGTCGGTGCCCGCGGTCGCAATCATCGGGTCGCGTGCAGCAACTCCGTACGCGCGGGAGGTAGCCGCGCGACTCGCCCGGGAACTGGCGGACAGGGGACTTGCGGTCGTGAGCGGCCTCGCACGGGGAGCCGATGGCGCTGCACACCGGGGCTGCCTCGACGCCGGCGGAACGACAGTCGCCGTGCTCGGCAGCGGCCCGGACACGATTTATCCTTCCGAGCATCGCGATTTGGCCGTAAGTATCTGCGCATCAGGAGCTTTGGTGGCCGAGTTGGGGCCAGGCGCACCGCCGCTCCCCGAGCACTTCCCGCTCAGGAACCGCCTGATCAGTGGGATCTCTCTTGCCGTTGTCGTCGTCGAAGCTTCGGAGCGGAGTGGTTCGCTCATCACGGCCCGATGCGCCCTGGAGCAGGGGCGCGACGTCATGGCGGTGCCCGGGAGTATCCTCAGCGGCCGGAACCGCGGATCTCACGGCCTGCTGAAAGACGGCGCAAAGGTCGTCGAGACTGCGGACGATATCTTGGAAGAGCTGGGCTGGCCAGGTGCCGTTCCGACTGCGGCAGGATCGTACAAGTTCCTGAAAACGGACCCCTTACTGGAGCGGATGGCGGTCGACGAGGGGTACGGTCTCGAGGACCTGGCGGGTCTGATGGGGCTCGCCGGCCCGCGCCTTCTGGCGCGCCTGACAGAGTGGGAATTGCAAGGACGGCTGGTACGGCTGCCGGGCGGCCGTTTCCGGCGGCCCGCGCAACCGGTGTAACGTGTAAGGCAGGTTTATGGCTAAGGCATTGGTGGTGGTCGAATCGCCCGCAAAGGCGAAGACCATCAATAAATATCTCGGGCGCGATTACAAAGTGGTTGCCTCCATGGGCCACGTACGCGACTTGCCCAAGAGCAAGCTGGGCGTGGACGTAGACGACGGGTTCGAGCCGTCGTACGAGGTGATCGCCAGCCGGAAGAAGGTCCTGAGGGAGCTCAAGGACGAGGCGAAGAAGGCGTCTGAAATCTTCGTCGCGACCGACCCCGATCGCGAAGGCGAGGCGATCGGCTGGCATCTGGCGGAAGAGCTGGGCGGCAGCAACCGGAAGAAGATCCGCCGCCTGATGTTCAACGAGATCACGAAGAAGGGCGTCCTCACCGCGCTCGACCATCCGACCACTATCGACAAGAAGATGGTGGACGCGCAGCAGGCGCGGCGCGTGCTCGACCGGCTCGTGGGCTACAAGATCAGCCCGCTGCTGTGGGACAAGGTGCGGCGCGGCCTCAGCGCCGGACGCGTGCAGTCCGTCGCGTTGAAACTCGTGTGCGACCGCGAACGCGAGATTGAGAAGTTCGTCCCGGAGGAGTACTGGAACCTCACCGCGCGGCTCGCGGGGCCGGTCCCTCCCGAATTCGACGCGCGCCTTCAGAAGAGGGGGGACGCCGCGATCAAGATCGGCAACGAGGCGGAGGCGAACGCCGTCCTCTCCGATCTGCGCGGCGCGCGCTGGATCGTCGACTCGGTCACGACGCGCGAGCGGCGGCGCAACGCCGTTCCGCCGTTCATCACGAGCAAGCTGCAGCAGGCGTCGCGTTTTCCCGTGAAGAAAGCGATGATGATCGCGCAGCAGTTGTACGAAGGGGTCGAGCTGCCCGGCGAAGGGGCCGTCGGCCTCATCACCTACATGCGCACGGACTCGACGCGCGTCTCGGACCAGGCGCTCGACGAGGTCCGTCAGTTCATCGGATCGGCGTTCGGACCGGACTACGTTCCCGAGAAGCCGAACTACTATCGCGCCAAGGCGGATGCGCAGGACGCGCACGAAGCCATCCGTCCGACCTCGATGCAGTACCACCCGGACGTCGTCCGGCCGCATCTCACAGGAGACCAGTACTACCTCTACAGGCTGATTTGGAACCGGTTCGTGGCGTCGCAGATGCCGCCGGCGACGTTCGACGAAACGACCGTCGACATCAAGGCCGGCGAGTATCTGTTCCGCGTCAAGGGCTCGGTGCCGAAGTTTGCCGGATGGCTCGCGGTCTACAACCAGGAGCCCGCGGCGGAGGAGCGCACCGGACCAGGCCCCGATGCAGCGTCGGCGGACGACGAAGACGCGGCAGGGCTGCTGCCGGCGCTCGCCAAAGGCGACGACCTGACGCTGCGGGAGCTGAAGCCGGAGCAGAAGTTCACGCAGCCGCCGCCGCGCTACAGCGAAGCGACGCTCGTCAAGGCGCTCGAGGAGAACGGCATCGGGCGTCCGAGCACGTACGCGCAGATCATCACCGTCATCCAGGCGCGCGAGTACGTCAACAAGATCGACGGCCGCTTCAAGCCGACGATGCTCGGCATGATGCTCGTCGAGAAGCTGCTCAGCCCGGCATTCGACGACATCCTCGATCCCGACTACACCTCGAAGCTCGAGGAGCAGCTCGACGAGATCGAACAGGGCAAGAACGACTACGAGAGCACGCTCGACAGCTTCTACGCGAAGTTCAAGAAGGATCTGAAGCGCGCCGAGAAGGAGATGCCCAACATCAAGGAGGGCGTCGAGCCGGATCCGCCGGTGGCCTGCGACAAGTGCGGCAAGCCGATGGTGATCAAGGCAGGCAAGTTCGGCCTCTTCCTCGCCTGCAGCGGCTATCCCGACTGCGAGAACACGCGAGAGCTGGAGGCGCCCGAGCCCGGCGCCGAAGGAGACATCGAGGAAACGTGCGAGAACTGCGGCAAGCCGATGGTCGTCAAGCGCGGCCGCTTCGGCCAGTTCCTCGCCTGCACGGGATATCCGGAATGCAAGACGACGAGGAAGCTGATCGCGACAAAGGCCGGCGTCACTGCAGCCAAGCCGGATCAGCTCCTCGACGAGAAGTGCCCGAAGTGCGGGTCCAATCTCGTGCTCAAGCAGGGACGCTTCGGCGAGTTCACTGCGTGCAGCAATTATCCGGCGTGCAAGTACGTCAAGCAGAAGTCCACGGGCGTGCTCTGCCCGAAGGATGGGGGCGACATCGTCGAACGCAAGTCACGCCGCGGGAAAGTGTTCTATGGCTGCGCCAACTATCCTGATTGCGACTTCACGCTCTGGAACAGGCCGGTGCCGGAGAAGTGCCCGGACTGCGGCGCGCCATTCCTCGTCGAGAAGATCACCAAGCGGCACGGGCGGCAGCTCGTGTGCAACAACGAGGACTGCGAATACGTGCGGTCCGAAGAACTCGCTACAGCGTAAGATGTAAGCGGTGGGTTGGTGAATTGGTGAGTTGGTGACTTGAATCATTCACCAATTCACCAACTCAATTCACCAATTCACCAACTCACCAATCCACCAACTCACCGACGACAGTGTTCTTCATCACCATCATCGGCGGCGGACTTGCCGGCAGCGAAGCCGCCTGGCAGGCTGCCTCGCGCGGCGTGTCCGTCGTCCTGCACGAGATGCGGCCCGTGCGCGCGACGGCCGCTCACAAGACGGACAGCCTCGCGGAACTCGTGTGCAGCAATTCCTTCCGCGGCGACAAGCTCGATAACGCGGTCGGCCTGCTCAAGGAGGAGATGCGGCGCCTCGGGTCGCTCGTGATGCGCGCCGCGGATGCGACACGCGTCCCGGCCGGCGCGGCCCTTGCCGTCGATCGGGAACAGTTCAGCGCTCTCGTCACCGAAGCGGTTTCCACGCACCCGCTGATCACTGTCGTCCGCGAAGAAGTGACGGAGATTCCGTCCGGCGCCGGCGGCCCCGTCATCATGGCAACAGGTCCCCTCACCTCGGATGCGCTGAGCGCGCAGATCGCGGCGCTCGTTGGATCGGACCACCTCTACTTCTACGACGCCATCAGCCCGATCGTCCTCGCGGACAGCGTCGACACCGCAAAGGTATATCGCGCGTCGCGCTGGGGCCGCAGCCTTCGCTACGAGGACCGCGTCGCTTCCTCTGTGGCTTCGGCCTTCAGGCGGAAGATCCCTCCGCCCGCCTGCGGCGTGGACGATGGGGAAGGGGACTACCTGAACTGCCCGTTCACGCGGGAGGAATACGAGCGGTTCTACGAGGCGGTCATCTCGGCGGAGAAGGCGCCCCTGCACGACTTCGACTCGGCGAAGTTCTTCGAGGGCTGCCTTCCGATCGAGGTGATGGCGGCGCGCGGCGTGGACACGCTCCGCTTCGGTCCGATGAAGCCCGTCGGCCTGCCGGATCCGCGTACCGGGCGTGAACCGTACGCCGTCGTGCAGCTCCGTCAGGACAACATTGCCGGCGATCACTTCAGTCTCGTCGGGTTCCAGACGCAGATGAAGTGGGGCGAGCAGGCGAGGGTGTTCCGTCTGATTCCCGGCCTCGAGTCGGCGGAGTTCGTCCGCTTCGGGATGATCCACCGCAACACGTACGTCAATTCACCCACGGTGCTGCGCCCGACCTGGCAGACGCGCAGGCGCGACGATCTCTTCTTCGCGGGGCAGATGTCCGGCGTCGAAGGGTACGTCGAATCCGCCGCGTCCGGCCTCATCGCCGGACGGAACGCCGCCGCGATCGTCAAGGAGGATCCGCTGCTCGTGCCGCCGCGCACGACGGCGCTGGGGGCCCTGTCGTATTACGTGTCGCACGCGGATCCGAAGGGCTACGTCCCGTCGAACATCGCGTTCGGCCTGCTGCCGCCGCTCGATCACCCGCCGCGCCGCAAGCCGGATCGCAAGCTCGCGATCTCGGAGCGCGCGCTCGCCGATCTGGAGGCCTGGATGGCATCGACCGAAACTGTGCAGCAGCGGTGAAAGAGCTTCTCCGGGCGTTTCTCGAGCATCTCCAGTTCAACGAAAATGCGTCCGCGCACACCGTCCGCGCGTACGAGAGCGATCTGACGCAGTACCTCGCGTTCGTCGCGGCGCAGTCGGGACGGCGTCAAGGAGAACTGGCCGCCGCGGATATCGATCATCTGAGCGCGCGGGCGTTCCTGAGCGACCTGGCGCATCGCGGCAACTCGAAGGCGTCTGCCGCGCGGAAGCTGTCGTCGATCCGCGCCTTCGGTCGCTACCTCCGGCGCGAGGGAGTCCTGGAGGGCGATCCCGCGGCGCTAGTCGGCACGCCGAAGCGCGAGCAGCGGATCCCCGCGCACCTCGCCGTCGACGAGATGTCGAAGCTGCTCGAGATGCCGGATCGCTCGACGCCGCTCGGCCGCCGCGACCGCGCGATCCTCGAGCTGTTCTACGCGTCGGGCCTGCGCCTCAGCGAACTGGTGGGACTGGATCTGGAGGACGTCAATCTCTCCGGGCGCGTCGTCCGCGTGCTGGGGAAGGGGCGTAAGGAGCGGATCGTCCCGTTCAATCCTCCGGCCGCCGCCGCGCTCCGCGCCTGGCTCTCCGACCGCGAGCAATTTCGACACGGGGGTCTGACCCCGGAGGGCCCGGGTATGGGGTCAGACCCCGGGCGCCGCTTTACACACTCGGCGCGCCGTGAGCAGATTCTGCGTCCGTCGGCCGGGGCTCTGACCCCAGGGTCACGCAAAACTGCCACACTGCGGGGTCAGAGCACGAGGCGCGAGGCGCTATTCCTGAACTACCGCGGCGGACGGCTGTCCACCCGCAGCGTGGACAAGCTCGTGCGACGGTACGTGGCGGCCTGCAGCACGCGCTACGGAATCAGCCCCCACGCGCTGCGGCACTCGTTCGCCACGCACCTCCTCGAAGCGGGCGCGGATCTGCGCGCCATCCAGGAACTGCTCGGGCACGCACGCCTGAGCACCACGCAGCGCTACACCCACGTCAACGCCGCCCAGCTCCTCGACGCCTACCGCAAGGCCCACCCAAAAGCGTAATCGGCGCTGCCCTTGACGAGCGCCGCCCGCGGCAGGATGATGGGCGCTCTCGAAACCCATTCCGGGGCAGGACCCATGCGCCATTCCCGCACCGCAGCGATCGCGCTCGCTTCACTCTGGTTGATGGCTGCACCGTCGTTTGCGCAGGAGCCGCTTCCCTCGACGCCGATCGTCCTTGCGCCCGTGCGGCTCGCGGCGCGCGCGCAGTTGTCGTCCGACCAGGAAGAGGAGCTCGCGCGCTGGCTCGACGCCATGATCGACTGGCAGCGGCAGGAGAAGCGCTGGCACAACGAGCCGGTGCACAACGCCTACGGCAAGATCGTGCAGCGGAAGCTGAAGCCCGAGACGCCCGCGTGGCTCGAGCCGTTCTGCCAAAGCCTTCCGCCGCATCCGCTGACGCCGCCGCCGCTCAACGTCGATCACGCCTGCCGCATCGTCGCCGGGATGAACGTCGACATCGAAGCGGAGCGCATCCGGCTGCAGACGCAGAGTGCGCGCGCGGAACACGAGAAGGTGCCGCATACGTCGTTTCTCTCGCGTCTCCACCTGGACGGGCTCTGGTCCACGACGTCGTCGGATATTCGCTACTACGGACTGATTGGTTCGCACATCAGCCTCGTCGACGTCGGTCGCGTGCAGTTCTTCGGACCGCCGGGGATTCTGCTGCTGCGCATGCCGGACGTCTCCGGCGCCCACCAGATTCGCGTGGGCTATACGTGGGGGATGAGCGTACGTCTCGCGGACGTGCGCCTGTTCGGGCCGACGAAGAACATGACGCTGTTTCTGAGCATCGCGAAGTGCTGGACATTCGGGAACACGTACGATCGATTGAACCCGGGCGGGTTCGATATCGCGGGGTTCTCGATCGCCCCGCGGAAGCCGAGACACTGAGGGACCGGGGGACTGTGCGCGCAACTTCAGTTGCGCGCACAGGTTGCGCGGGCGGCCTGTTCGTAGCGCGGGACTAAAGTCCCGCGCTACGAGTCCCGGCGCTACGCCGCAGGCGATGCCGGCGCGGGCTGCGGCTCCGCGACGACGCGGCGGCCGCGCGGGTACTCGATCGCGAGCGTCTTGATCTTGTAGTTCATCACGCGCGGGCTGATCGAGAGCAGCTCCGCCGCGTCCTTCTGCACCCAGTTCGACATCTTGAGCGCTTCGACGAGCGCCTGCCGCTCGATTTCTTCGAGCGGGATCCCCGTCGGCGGGATCTTGACGACGGGGCTGCCGTCGCTCGACGGCGCACTCGTCGACAGCTCGCCGAGCCGCAGGTCCACATTCGAGAGCAGCGGCCCTTCCGTCAGCAGCACCGCGCGTTCGATCGCGTTCTCGAGCTCACGGATGTTGCCCGGCCAGTTGTAACGCATCAGCAGCTTCAACGCGTCGGGCGAGAGTCCATCGAGCTTCTTCTTCAGCTCGCCCGCGAAGCGGCGCAGGAAGAACGTCGCGAGCGCCGGGATGTCGTCCTTGCGTTCGCGCAGCGGCGGCATGTCGATCGAGACGACGTTGAGCCGGTAGTAGAGGTCCTCGCGGAACTGCGCGTTCGCGACCATCTGCGGCAGGTTGCGGTTCGTCGCCGCAATGACCCGGACGTCGGTCCGCAGCGTTCGCGTCCCGCCAAGCCGTTCGAACTCGTGCTCCTGCAGGACGCGCAGGATCTTCGCCTGCGTGTTCGCGCTCATGTCCCCGACTTCGTCGAGGAACAGCGTGCCGCCGTCGGCCTGCTCAAAGCGGCCCACGCGCTGCTTGTCCGCACCCGTGAACGCCCCTTTCTCGTGTCCGAACAGCTCGGACTCGAGCAGGTTCTCCTGCAGCGCGGCGCAGTTCACCTTGACGAAGTTCCGCCCCGCGCGGAGCGAATTGTGGTGGATCGCGCCGGCGATGAGCTCCTTGCCGGTGCCCGTTTCGCCGCGGATCAACACGGTCGTGTTGCTCTTCGCGACTTTCTTCACAATCGCGAGCACCGACTGCAGCGCGCCGCTCGCGCCGACGATCCGGTCGAACTCGTAAATGTCCTGCTGCGTGTGGCGGAGATACTCGATTTCATGCCGGAGACGGCGATGCTCGATGGCCTTCTCGACCTTGAGCTCCATCTCCTCGATCTCGAACGGCTTCTGGACGTAATCGAACGCGCCGATCTTCATCGCTTCGACGGCGGTGTGCACCGATCCGAACGCCGTCATGAGGATCACCGCGGTCGATGGGTGCAGCGCCTTCGCCGTCCGCAGCACGTCGAGGCCGTCGCTGCCGCCCATCTTCAGATCGCTCAGGACGACGTCGAACTGCCCTTCGTGCAGCTTCTCGATCGCCACGTTGCCGTTCGGCGCCTCGTCGACCTCGTGGTGCGCGTCCGAAAGCGCGCGAACGATTCCTCGTCTCAGTGAATCGTGGTCGTCCGCAACCAGAATCCGTCCCATATGCTCCTCTGCTATCCGAACAGCTCGTGCTGGTTCTTCACCGGCAGCGTCACGCGAAACGTCGTTCCGCCTCCCCGGCGGGGCGTGAGATCGATGCGCCCGTCGTGCGCGTCGATGATCTTGCGGACGATCGCGAGCCCGAGGCCGGAGCCCTGGGGCTTGGTCGTGAAGAACGGGCTGAAGATCCGGTCGGCGACTTCCGGCGGCACGCCCGGGCCGCTGTCGCTCACCGTCACCAGCACCATCGGCCCCGCGGGCTCCACGCCCGGCACGGTCTCTTCCTCGGCCGCGATCGTGGTCCCCTGAATCTGCACCTCGCCCGTGCCGCCGAGCGCCTCGAACGCGTTCGTCAGCAGATTCGTGAAAAGCTGCCGCAGCTGGTGCGGATCGCCCTGAATCGGATGCACTTCGTGCGGCATCGCAACCGACACCTGGACGTCCCCCTTCGACACGTGGCTGTCCGCCATGACGATGGCGTCGCGCAGGACGTCGGCGAGCGCGATGTGCTCCACCTGCAGGCGAATCGGACGCACGAACTCGAGCACCTCGAGGACGATGGCGTTGGCCATCTTCGCTTCCTTGATGATGTCCGCGAGGATGGTCTGGGCGTCCTCGGACGCCGGAAGCTGACGCTTGAGGATGCCGGCCATCACTTCGATGCCGGCCAGCGGGTTCTTGACTTCGTGCGCGATCGCCGCGGCCATCTCGCCGAGCGCCGCGAGCCGATCGCGCAGCCGCTCGCGTTCTTCCTCCTGCTCGACGCGCGTGAGGTCCTTGAAGAACAGCGTGGCTCCGATGGGCCGGCCTCGGCCGTTGAGCACGTGCGAGAGCGTGTAGCCGATCACCTTGCCGCTTCGCTTCAGCCGCAGTTCGGCGCGGTTCGGCAGGTGCGACAGATCGAACGAGCCCGCGAGGATGCGGCAGACGTCGGGAATATCCTTCAGGACCTCGGCAAACGGACGCCCGATATCGGACGGCCGCGCCTTCAGGCCGAGGATGCCGTAGGCGTTGTCGTTCATCACCGCGATGCGGCCGTCGCGCAGGATGGCGAGAATCCCGTTGCGGAGGTTCCACACGAGGTCGCGGTAGAAGCCGTCCGGCACCGCTGGGTCGCCGACGCGCCGCTTCGCCTTGCGGACGGGCGTCGTCCGGGCTTTCGGAGCCCGGCCGGTCCCCGATCGGCGTGCCGCACGCGGCTTTCGTCTCGACATGACAACACCCTCGAACCCCGGCAGGGGCTCGGGTGACGATATTGTAATCGCCGAGTCAGGCTGAGCCAAGCTCTTTTGCATCTGCTGTTTACGGTCGCGCGTTCGACCTCGTCCGCCGGCGTGCACTCCGCCCGGCGGTGTCCCGGGACCTGGGCCGTTTGGGCAAAGCGTATGCCCCACGGCGGAGGCCCTTCATGCGTGAGTTTGTTCGGGAAAACGTCGGGTCACACCGCCCGGAGGGCGGCGCCTGGATAACAGATCTGGCGGGTACTTACACTTTTGTGTTTGTCTGAAGAGTCTCCCACTGGTTCATCAAGTCACCGACCTCCCACATCAGCGCTTGATGCCGATCGATGACCGGCTGCGCGGCATCGCGGTCCTCGTAAAACCCAGGCCCGGACATCGTGCGTTCGAGGTCCTTGATCGCCTGCTCGCGGTCGGCAATCCGGCTCTCGAGCTCCTGGACGCGCCGGAGACGTGCCTCCTGATCGCGGCGGGCGCGCCGGGCGTCGGCATCCTGCCGCTTCTTCTCCGCATAGCTCGGAACAGCTGCGCGGTTCTGCTGCGGGGCGGCTTCGCGCGCAAGGGCCTTGCGAGGCGTCGGAACCAGCGCCGGCTTCGGCGCCACCTGGCGCGGCGCTGCCGCGGCGGCACCCTGCTCCCGCGCTTTCCGGCTCCAGAGGAACTCTTCGTACGTGCCCGGATAGACGACGGCGTCGCCGCGGCCGATCTCGACGATCTTCGTCGCAAGCTTGTCGACGAAGTAGCGATCGTGCGAGACGAAGATGAGCGTGCCGCCGAAATCCTCGAGCGCCTCGAGCAGGACGTCCTTCGAATCGAGATCCAGATGGTTCGTCGGCTCGTCGAGTAGCAGCGTGTTCGCGGGACGCAGCAGCATCCGCGCCACCGCGAGCCGCGTGCGCTCGCCTCCTGAGAGCACGCGGACCGGCTTCTCGATGTCATCGCCCGAGAAGAGGAACCCTCCCAGAATCGTCCGGATGTGCGGGACCATGTGGATCGGCGAATCGCCCGCGAGCGTCTGGTACACCGTCAGGGAGGGATCGAGCCGCGTCGCTTCGTCCTGCGCGAAGTACTGCATGACGAGGTGATGGCCTTCCGTCCGTGTTCCGCTGTCGGGCGCTTCGACGCCCGAGAGCATCCGCATCAGCGTCGACTTGCCCGCGCCGTTCGGTCCGATCAGCGCGATGCGATCGCCGCGTTCGATGTGCAGCGTCACGTCCGAGAACACGCACCGCGAGCCGTACGCCTTCCGCGCGTGCTTCAGTTCCAGCACCATCCGCCCGCTCTTCTGGCACTGCGGGAAATGGAAGTGCACACGCTTGCGCTCGGGCGGGATCTCGATCGGGACGATCTTGTCGAGCATCTTGATCCGGCTCTGGACCTGCGAGGCCTTCGTCGCCTGATAGCGGAAGCGGTTGATGAACGCCTGCATCCGCTCGATCTCTTCGTCCTGCTCGCGCTTCTGCTGCCGCAGCCGCTCCATGCGCGCGTCGCGCTCGCGGACGTAGGCGGAGTAGTTCCCGACGTAGTCCGTCAGCGTGCGCATGCCGATCTCCGTGATGCGCGTGACGACGGCGTCGAGGAAGAAGCGATCGTGGGAAACGAGAATCACCGCATGCGGGTACGCCGAGAGATACTCCTCGAGCCAGTTGCGCGCTTCGAGATCGAGATGGTTCGTGGGCTCGTCGAGGAGCAGCAGGCCCGGACGTCCGAGGAGCAGCCGTGCGAGCGCGATGCGCATCTGCCAGCCGCCCGAGAACGTTTCCGTCGGTTTGTCGAGATCGTCGTCCGAGAAACCGAGGCCGCGGAGCACCGTCGTGACCTTGAGGTCGATGCTGTAGCCCTCGCCGCGCCTGAAGGCGTCCTGCAGTTCCGCGTAGCGCGTGAGCATCGCCTCGTGCTCTTCCTGCGACGCCTCGTCGTGGCCGAGGCGATCCTCGAGCGCGGCAATCTCGTCGCGGATGTCGAGCAGCGGCTTGAACGCCAGGCTCGCTTCCTCACGCAGGGTGTTTCCGCTGTGGGCGAGGCCATCCTGCGGGAGGTAGCCGATCGTCAGGCCGGCCGGCTTCACGACCTGCCCCGAGTCCGCCTCGTCGAGCCCGGCCAACATCTTGAGCAGGGTCGTCTTGCCCGCGCCGTTTGGACCGCTGAGGCCTACGCGCTCGCGGTCGTCGATCTGCCACGTGACGCTGTCGAGCAGGACGCGGTCACCGAAGGATTTCGAAAGGCCTGTTAGCTGAATCACTGAGAGCTGAACCAAACGCGGCAGCTAACGCCAAACAGCTAGCTGCGAACAGGTTACTGGCACAGGAGGATGCCATTTTAGCATACGGCGCACACGCGGCCGCCCTGCGCTCGACCTCGCCCTGAGAGTGCGCAGCGCTCGCAAAGCTCTCTGTTGGGCCTGTTGGCCGTTTGTGTCCGTCCGCTCGTGTCGCTCGAGGTATAGCGCCGTCGGATGGCACCCGAATAGGATCCTCTTACCCCAGCATGCGGTTCCTGTGCGGTGTTGCGCTCGTCGGCTGCTGTCTCTTCGCCGCGCGTGCCGCGGCGGCGGAGACCGCGACGGCCTCCGTCACCGTGCAGGTCGACGTCTGCTCGCGGACGTCGCTGCGCGTCTCGAGCGGTCGGCTTCGATTCACCGTGCTCGACGACGCGGCGGTTGCGATGGCGACAGTGGAATTCGAGGCAGCCGCACGCGTGCCGCCCGGCGCCGGCCTCGTGCTCACGGTCGAAGCGCTCTCGGAATTGGAGGGCGTTGGCTCGGTGGCGCTCGGCGGTCTTTCCTCGCTCGATCCGTTCGAGCCGGCGGTTGCCGCACGGTGGCAGGCAGCGGGTCCCGTTCGGGGCGACTGGTCTTCACGCTCCGCGGCGCGGATCCGGGCGCACACGACATCCCGGTCCAGTTCGTCCTGACGACTCCTTGATCATTTCGATCGCGTGACCCAGAGCTTCTGATTGAGGCCCGACTCGAGCGCGGCCGCGGTCTGCTGCGCGAGCGTTCGCGACGGGAAGCGCCAGCAGCGCCGCGGCTGCCATCGTCGTCCACACTGCCTTCGTCATGATCCCTCTCTCCAGTTAGCGTTGCGCGCGCCCAACGGTCCCCAGGCCCGCCGGCGCGCATCCGGCGTTGGGATCGAGCTCCTCGCAGTCTTCGCGGTTCCTCTCCATCCAGTTCTCGATGTCTCCCGGCCGGAAACGCCATTGGCGGCCGATCCGGACGGCCGGCAGCTCGCCGCAGCGAATCAGCCTGTACATCCGTCTCGGCGTAATCCCCAGCCGAGCTAAGACCTCGTCCGTGGTCAGCAGCGCCTCGAAGTCAGGTATTCTGATGCTCACAGTTTCCGCCCAGTTACGGACTTCGTATCATATTAGAGTCTTTTGGATGACTCTATATGACAACAAGACCAGCTTAGTCGGAACTCAGCCGGTCGTCAAGCCATTTCACAGGGGGCGCGGGGAATCGTGCAGACGCGGGAAATGGTGGGGTCGTTTACTCGCCCAGCGCCTTGGCGGCGACGGCGAGTACCCGGGGAACGCGGAATGGCTTGGTCAGGTAACCGGAGACTCCCAGGTTGACGGCTTCGATCGCGCTCGCCTCGGTCGAATACCCCGTGATGATGACGACGGGAAGGTCGGTTTTGAGGCGGCGGGCTTCCCGGATAACAGAAAGGCCGTCGACGCCCGGCATCTTGAGATCCGTGATCAACAAGTCGTAGGGCATGATGCGCAGCCGATCGAGCGCGGTGCGCCCGTCGGGCGCAAGATCCACGTCGTATTCGGCGAGCGCGAGGGTCTTCGAGAGCAGGTCCCGGATGCTTGCCTCGTCGTCGACGACGAGGACGCGCGGCCGTCCGCCGGCGGGGGCCGGCGACGCGGACCGCGCCCCAGCCGCGCTTCCGCCGCGGGCGCCGCGTGGACGCTGGCTCTCGAGCCACGCGTCGATGTCGCGCTTGCGAAACCGCCACTGCCGTCCGACGCGAACCGCGGGGATCCGCCCGGCCTTGATCAGACGATAGACCGTTCGCAGGTTGACCTGCAGGTACTCGAGTACCTCTTCGGTCGTCAAAAAGCTCTCATCGATCATGGACGGGATGACCCGGTGTCACTTTACCACCACTTCCGCCGAGGGGAGATCGATGCGGATCGAGGCGCCGCCGGCGGGATCGTTCGTCGCGGAGATCGTGCCCGCATGTTCCTGCACGATGCCGTAGGTGATGGCGAGGCCGAGGCCGGTTCCCTGTCCGACGTCCTTCGTCGTGAAGAACGGATCGAAGATCCGCGGAACGGCATGCGCGGGGATTCCCGGCCCGCTGTCGCGGAAAACGATCGTGACACGCGACGCCAACGCATCCAGGGCGGTGTCGATTGCGATCCGCCGCTGGCCTTCGGGGGCTGCCGCGAGCGCGTGCTCGGCGTTGATCAGGATGTTCAGGAAGGCCTGTTGCAGAAGGAACGAATCCCCCTGGATGACGGCGCGCTCGTCCTGCGCACGAACGACCTCGATCCCCAGCCGCTTCAGCGGCAGCCGGCGGCTCGCCAGCGCGCGCGTGATCAACCGATCGACCTGTACGCGCCGCCGCTTCATGCGGTGCGATCCCGTGAACGCGAGCAGGTTGCTGACGATCTTCGCCGCCCGATCCGCGTCCTGATAGATCTGTCGAAGCTGCCGCCGCAGGGGGCGCGCCTGCTCCGACGTGCCGATCAACAGCTCGAGATGCCCGAGCACCCCCTGAAGCGGGTTGTTCATCTCGTGCGCGATCCCCGCGACGAACTGCCCGAGCGACGCGAGCTTCTCGGATTGTGCCAGCCGTTCTCGAAGTCCTTCGCGTTCGCGCTCGAGGCGTGTCTGACGCGTGATGTCGCGGGCAACGAGGACGCGTCCCAGCGTCCGCGAGTCGCCGCTGACGAGCGGGGTGGCGGTGACGAGGAACACGCCCCCGAGCCGCGCGTCCTCGACCTGCGCCGCCGCCTGCGCCGACGGCGTCCCGGCAGTGGCGGTCGCGGCACGCCCCGCGATCTCCGGGCCGACCAGGTCCTGCAACGGTCGTCCCACGAGCTTCTGGCGGTCCGCACCGACTCGCGCGGCGAACGCTTCGTTGGTCTGCGCGATCCTGAGATCCCCATCCGTTACGACAACGAGGTCGACCAGCGAGTTGAACGTATCTTCGAGCAGGCGCCGCTGCCGCAGGATTTCGTCGACCAACTGGACGTTCTCGATCGCGGCCGAGAGCTGCCGCGTCAGCTCGCGCGCGAAGTCCGTCAGCTCGCCGGGATCGAAGCTGCTCTCGCCGACGTCGTGCACGACGAGCGCGCCGAGCGCGCGGCGCCATCCTCGAAGCGGGGCGATCAGGTCGCGTCCGATGAGTGCGGGGGCATCGAGCCGCAGTCCGACTGCGGCCGGCTGCCCGGACGCGTCGTTCGGAATGCGTGTGCCGCGCCTGCCGGGGCCGTCGGAGGAGGCGACGAGCTCCAGCTCCCGCGCGCGCCGGTCGTGCAGCCAGAACAGCGCCTCCGACGCGCCGAAGATCGCGGCAATCTCGCGGGCCACGGCGTCGAGCGCCGACGAGAGGCTCAGCGCGGACGAGACGCTGCGCGAGAAGAGCAGGAGCACCTCGCGCACGCGCTGGTGGAAGTGGATCTCGCGCTCCGCCCTCGAGAGCTCGAGCGAGGCGCCGACGAGCGCCACGAGCTCGGCCGGGATGCTCGCGCCCTCCGGCACGGGGGTGACGAGCGCGGTTCGTGTTGCGGCCGGTTCGACCGGGGTGAGCAGCACTTCGCCCGTCCCGAACGCCCTAGCAAGCGAGGGTGTCGTCGCCTTTGTGGCGATCCGGGTGCACCCGCCGCTCAGGAGCGCGTCGAGCGCGGCAGCCTCCGGGCCGGCGAGAGCGAGCGCGGTGCCGTTCACGCCTGCGGCCCAGCCGGGCCGATAGCCGCCGGAGGGCGTTCGGTGCAGGATCAGCCACGGGCGCCCGTCCGTGGCGGTCAGCAGCCGCTGGCGAACCTCGGCCAGGAAATCCGTGGACCGGAACTCCGGGGGACCAGCCTGCGACATGTGGTGTGGCGTCCGCATTGTAACCGCTGGCCGGGATCGACGGCCGCCGGACCGATGCAGACAGCTCCCGGCTGACGCCGGGCGCCTGTCGTCTAATAATTGACTAGTGACCTCGATCGGGATGCCCTCGTCGGACGAGGAGCTGGTCGCCCGCGCCATGGGGGGCGACATGGACAGCTTCAACCAGCTCGTGCTGCGCTGGGAACGGCCGATTCATGCCCTGGCGTATCGCGTCATCGGGAGGGAAGAGGACGCCCGCGATGTCTGTCAGGAGACGTTTCTTCGCGCCTACCGGGCCCTTCCGGGTTTCAAAGGGCAGGCGAAGTTTTCGTCATGGCTCTACCGCATTGCGCTGAACCTCTGCCGCGACTGGATCCGCCGCGAGCGGCGGGCGCCCGTGGCGCAGGCGCCGGAAGGGGTCGACCTGATCGAGCTGGCCTCGGAAGCCACCCCCACCGAATCGATCGAGGATCTCGTGGCGCGGCGTGAGATCGCACGCGCCGTCGCCCGCGCCATGGCGGAGCTGCCGGAGGAGCAGCGCACCGCCATCATCTTGAAGGAGTATCACGGGCTCACGTTTCAGGAGATCGCCGACCTGCTCGATTGCCCGCTCAGCACGGTGAAGACCCGCCTCTATCAGGGCCTCACCGTCCTCCGGCGGCAGCTCGCGGACCCGGGCATCCCGAACGGAACCGCCCTGGCGAGACGAGGGATGGACGAGCAGGCGGATAGGACATGACGACGATGTGTGACAAGGACTTGCTGGTCGGCTACGTCTACGACGACATCACGGATATCGATCGGGGACGATTCGAGCGGCACCTGCGCGAGTGCGCGGCGTGCCGTGCGGAGGTCTCCTCCATCCGCGGCGTCCGTGACGATCTCGCCGCGTGGATACCGCCGGAGCCGCATCTTGGCTGTCAAGTGACTCAGGCGCGCCGGCCGTCGCTGCGCGCGTGGTGGACGCCCGCGCTCGGACTCGCGGCCGCGGCCGTCATCGTGCTCGCCGCCGCGCTCGCGATCGCGAACGTCGAGGTCACTTACACCGCGAGTGGATTCTCCGTGCGCACAGGTTGGGCGCGCGGCGACGCGGGTGCGAATGCGCGCGAGGGCGGGAGTGTGCGTGACGGGAACGATCAGATCCTGCCGGCGGCACAAGCCGCTCCAGCCGCGCTGACCGCGATGGAACGCCGCCTGTCGGTGCTCGAGGCCGCTGCCCGTTCCGCGGCGCCCTCATCTCAGCGCGTGTCCGACACCGAGATCCTGCGTCGTGTTCGCGATCTGCTCTCGCAGAGCGAGTCGCGGCAGCAGCAGGAGCTCGCGCTTCGCATCGCGCAGGTGATCCGCGACGTCGACGCGCAGCGGCTCGCCGATCTGTCGCGCATCCAGCAGGGCCTCGGCCGCATCGATGCGATGACGACCGCTGAAGCCGCCGCGCATCGGGATCTCGCAAATTACATCCTGACCTCCTCCCGGACGCAGCAGAAATGACGACGAAGGTGCAACCGTGAAGGCCACGTGGATTCTCGCGGCGTCTCTGATGGCCGCCGGCGTGCCGGCGTTCGCGCAGGCGCCCGTCCCCGAGCCGGCCGCCGGCAGCTCGCGCGACGACATCAAGATGATGGAAGGCGTGCTCACCAACGCCGTCAGGAACGGCGCCGAAGCGCTCGCGCGGCAGATGCAGTTCAACGAGCCGGGCAGCATCATCGTCACCGGCACGGCGCGCGCGCGCGGATACATGCTCGACGGCTACGGCTTCTTCTTCGTCGTCGACGTCCCGATGATGAAGCAGAGCGTCGTGTGGTCGCGGCAGGTGCTGCTGCGCGAACAGGAGCGCGAGCTGCTGCGCCAGATCGTAGCGAACAATCCCGAGCCGGCCGCGCGGCGCGAAGCCGAGGCGCGCCTGCGGTCGCTGGAACGCCGCGACCTTCCTGCCGCGGGCCTCGCACCCGTCGCGCAGCCCGCGCCCGGGATGGCCGCCGCACAGACCGTTCCCGAAGCCGTCACGCCGCCAGCCGCGGCGAATGCGGCCGCGTCTGCGCCGCCCGCCGCCGACGCACGCGATCCAAACGAGCGCTACACGGAGGCGGTGAAGAACGCGCTCATCGACGCGATGCTGAAGTACAGCGCTGCGTTGAGGGTCGGCCAGGACGAGTGGCTCACGGTTGCGGCCCAGGACAGCGAAGGCCCGCTGACGCCGGGCGAGGTGTACGACGCGTCCACGCTCGTGGTGCGCGTGAAGGGCAGCGATCTCTCGGCGTTCCAGGCGAACAGGATCACCCGCGACGAGGTGCTCAAGAAGGTCGAAGTGCGGGAGTTCTGAGTTCCGTTAGGTATAGAATCTCCCGATGCTGCGTGCGGTCGCTGGCGTCGGCGCCCTGGCGCTGGCCCTGATCTTCGCCGGGTGTGCCAAGCCGGTCGACGTCAAGCAGGTGCTGAAGGTCACCGACGTCAGCACCGGCTATCACGACGCGGGGATCGTCAACGGCCGGAACAAGCTCGTCCCCAGCGTGACCTTCCGGCTGCAGAAATCCACGAACGAGGACCTGCGTCCGCTCTCCCTCAACGTCGTGTTCAAGCGGCTCCCGCTCGCCGCCTCGGGCGGTGGCGGTGAGGAAGACTGGGAAGAGGTCTACATTCAGAACGCCGCTTTCGAGGGCAACCAGACGGCTCCGCTGACCGTCCGACCAACCCACGGATACACGGGCGATCCACCGCAGTCACGCGCTGAGATGCTGGCCAACAGCCAATTCCAGGACATGCGCGTGCACCTGTTCGCCAAGCACGGCTCCGGCCAGTGGGCCGAGATCGCCAGCTTCGACGTGGCCCGACAGTTGCTGCCGCAGTAGCGGACGGCAGTCTCTTGCGAACCTCCTCTGCGGCCGCCCGGATCGTGACGCCGGAGCCCGCGCTCGAGCGCCGGCTCGGGCCGTTCGACGCTGCCGCCATCGTCATCTCGAACGTGATCGGGGGCGGCATCTTCTTCGTCCCCGTGGTCGTGGCCGGCCTGCTCCCCCAACCGTCGATCATGCTCGGGGTGTGGCTGGCGGGCGGTGCGCTGGCGTTTGCCGGCGCCATGGCGTATGCGGAGCTTGCGGCCGTGCGGCCGCACGCGGGCGGCGAATACGTGTACCTGCGGGACGCCTTCGGCCCGCTCGCCGCGTTCCTGACGGGCTGGACGTCGTTCGTCGCCGGCTTCTCCGGCGCGATCGCCGCCAGCGCCGTTGCGCTTGCGGACTACGTCGGCCGGTTCTTTCCCGGCGCGGCCGACACGCGCGCGGTCCTCTCCATTCCCGCGCTGTCGATCGCAATATCGCCGCGGTCGATCATCGCGCTCGTCGTCATCGCCGCGCTGACGTTGATCCACGTCCGCGGGCTCGGTCCCGGTCGCCTCGTGCAGAACATGCTCGCGGGAATCAAGGTGAGCGCGATCGTCCTGTTCGTCGCGATCGGCTTCGCCGCAGGCCGCGGCGATGCGGCGCACTTCAGCACCGTGGAGAGCGTCGGGCCCGTATCGTTCCTGCTCGCGCTCGTACCAGTCATGTTCAGCTACTCGGGCTGGAACGCGGCGGCGTACGTCGCGGAGGAAGTCCGCGATCCCGGGCGCAACGTTCCGCTCGCGCTCGGCGTCGGCACCGCTGTCGTCGTCGTGCTGTACGTGCTGCTCAACGCGCTGTACGTCTTCGCGCTGCCGATGAGCGATCTGGCTGCGCTGCCCGGCGGCCGGCTGATGGACACGGTGGCCGAGCGCTTGTTCGGCTTCGGGGCCGGAAACCTGCTCGCCGTGTTCACGATCGTCAGCATCGCCGCGAGCGTGAGCGCGATGGTGATGGCCGGTCCGCGCGTCTATTACGCGATGGCGCGCGACGGCCTCTTCGTGCGCGCCGCCGCGCGCGTGCACCCGCGGTTCCGGACGCCCGCGATCGCGATCGTGGCGCAGGGCATCTGGAGCAGCGTGCTCGTGCTCTCGGGGACGCTGTCGCAGCTCGTGAGCTACACCGGGTTCGCCGTCGTGCTCTTCTCCGGGATCGCGGTCGTCGCGCTGTTCGCCCTGCGGCGCCGCGACCCGCACGCCCATCGCCCATTCTCGGCGCTCGGGTATCCCTGGGCGCCCGCCATCTTCGTGGCGGCAACGGCGGTCATGGTGGCGAACGAGATCTGGCGGAACGGCGGCACGATTGCCGCCGGCCTCGCCATCATCGCGGCCGGAGTGCCGGTGTACTACGTGATGCGGCGAGCGCCGCGAGCGTGAGCAGCGCGAGCGTCCCGTCGCTCGCGGCAAAGAGGAGGAACGACCGCGGCGAGTGGCGGATCGCGTAGTCGAGCAGAAACGCGAGCGCGCCGGCGCCTTTCAACCCGGGCCCCATCACCCACAGATACCATCGCGCACCTGTCGGGTCGCGCCACGGCCACCAGTAGCCGATGCCAATGGCGAGCAGGAAGAGTCCGTTCAGATCCGAGAAGATGCGAGGGTGTGCGGGGTCGACGCCAAACAGCGCGGCAAACGCGTCGGCGGCCAGGAGAAGCATCACGCCGATCGCCGCGTCGTAGAAACCGGAGAGTGCCGCGATGGTCCGTACAAACGAAAGCTGGTGGACCGTTGCGCGCACGCCCACCAGCTTAGCGGAACTCGGAAACGGCTACTGAATCTTCTTCAGCTCGCCCTGATACGTGACCGTCTGGCCTGGCGTGATCAGCGCGTCGAATTCGGCGCTCTGATATCCGTCGGCCTTCACTTCGATGTGATGTCCGCCGCCCGTGAGACTGAGCTTCTGGAACACGCCGTCGAAGCTGTCCACCACGCCAACGAAGTAGCCGTCGACGTAGACTTTCGCATCCTGCGGCTTCACCTTCAGGCGAATCGACCCCTCCTCGTCCGTTCGGTATTGGCTGTAGCCGCTGCCATAGCCTCCGCCGTAGACGTACGGATCGGCATAGCCGCCATACCCGTAGCCGCCATACCCGTAGCCGCTATAGCCGTACCCGCCATAGCCCAGGCCGCCGAACCACGGGTCGTACCACGGATCGTAGAATCCGAATCCCAGCCCGAGACCGAAGCCCGGATAGCCGACCGCGTACGGATAGTACGGGTTGTAGTACCGGCCGCCGATGACGACGGTGCCTCCGCGTCCCGGAGGCGCCGTGGACCGATCGACGGCGACGCCGGTCACCGGATGATCGCCGCGAGGACGGCTCCACGTCGGAACGGCGCGGTCACGCCCGCGGTCCGCGCCTTCGCGATTGTTCGACGGCGTGCTTGCCGCGGCATTGCCGCCGGAACGGCCGGCCGGCGCTGAAGAAGCCGTCGATCCGCTGTTGCCCGATGATCCGCGCGGGACGGCGCGCTCACCACCGGAGTGCTGCCCGCCTGAGGCGTGCTGGCCGCCGCCGGCGCGCTGCCCGCCACTATTGCCGCCGCCCCCGCGGCGCTGCGGTTCCGCCGCCATCTCTCCGCGCGCGACGCGCGGCGAGAACGCGGCGCCCGCCGATGGCGACGTGCTGGTCACGGCCGTACTGCTGCCCACGGCAGTCGATCCGCCGGCCGGAGCTGACGCGGACGGTGTGCTCGCGGACGATGCGCCGCCCGCATTGCCGCTCGGCGCCGGGCGCTCGACCGCCGTTTCCCGGTTGCCTCCGGGAGATCCCCCTCCACGAGGCGACTGTCCGGCGAACGCCGGCGCTGCGGCCAGGGCCGCACCCGCGACCAGAATTCCAAGCTTCGAATGAAAGCATTTCATATGCGCCTCCGCGTCCACGGCGTCGAGGGCGTAGGCCGGGGGTCTCTCGGACCCGGCGTTCGCGCAGACCCGGCAACCTCTATTGTGCAACAGATTTGCCACACCGATGAGGCCGATGTGTCAGGGGTGGGCGTGATCCGGGCGGGAATTCTGTCCTTTCCCGGGAGCAGCCCGTCCGTGATGAATGACAGCCCGTTCCGGCGCCGACCCGATCCGGAAATGCTGTTATACACTCGGCTTTTGGGTCTCGCTCGCCGCGCCGCTCCTATGCACGCCACAACCGTCCTTGCCGTCCGCCACGGCGACCAGGCCGTCATGGCCAGCGATGGCCAGGTCACCTTCGGCGACACCGTCGTGAAACAGACGGCGCGCAAGATCCGTCGCCTGTACAACGATCGGGTCCTGGCCGGATTCGCCGGCTCCGCAGCCGATTCCTTTGCGCTCTTCTCACGCTTCGAGTCGAAGCTGGAGCAGTACCGCGGCAATCTCGAGCGCTCCGCCGTAGAGCTCGCGAAGGACTGGCGGACCGACCGGCTGCTGCGGCGGCTGGAGGCGATGTTGATCGTCATGGACGCGCGCGCGACGTACCTGCTCTCGGGCAACGGCGATCTCATCGAGCCCGACGACGGGATTGTGGCGATTGGGTCGGGCGGCGCGTACGCGCTGGCGGCGGCGAAAGCGCTGGCGCGGCACACGACACTCGATGCGCGCGCGATCGCGGAACAGGCGATGCAGATCGCGGCCGCGATCTGCATCTACACGAACGATTCGCTGACGATAGAAAGCCTGTAGCGCGTCATGCCGATTTATCTGCCGGAAACCACCGTGTCCACGATCCAGGCGCTCACGCCGCGCGAGATCGTGTCGGAGCTGGACAAGTACGTCGTCGGTCAGCACCAGGCGAAGCGCGCGGTTGCCATCGCGCTGCGAAACAGAATGCGGAGGCGGAAGCTCTCGCCCGAGATGGCCGAGGAGGTGGCGCCGAAGAACATCCTGATGATTGGCCCCACGGGCGTTGGAAAGACGGAGATCGCGAGGCGGCTCGCCAGGCTCGCGCAGTCGCCGTTCCTGAAGGTCGAGGCGTCGAAGTTCACCGAGGTCGGCTACGTCGGACGCGACGTCGAGTCGATGATTCGCGACATCACCGAGATCGCCGTGGAGCTCGTGCGCGAAGAGCGCCGGGCGGAGGTGACCGAGAAGGCGCGCGCGTCGGCCGAGGAACGGCTGCTCGATCTCCTGCTGCCGCCGCTGCCGCCCGCCGCGGAGTACGACGAGCAGGCGGCGTCGGTCCGCGAGCAGGCGCAGCGCACGCGCGAGAAGCTGCGCGAGCAGCTCCGGGACGGCCGTCTCGATCACAAGCAGGTCGAAATCGACGTGCGCGAGAAGTCCTTCCCCTCGTTCGAGATCATCGCGGGCTCGTCGATCGAGGAAGTCGACATCAACGTGAAGGACATGCTGCCGGGCCTCTTCCAGGGTCGTACGCGCAAGCGGCGCGTTCGCGTGCCGGAAGCGATCGAGGCGCTCACGCAGGAAGAAGAGCAGAAGCTCGTCGACATGGAGAGCGTGGCGCGCGCCGCGGTCGAGCGCGTGCAGGAGTCCGGCATCATCTTCATCGACGAGATCGACAAGGTGGCGGGACGCGAAGGCGGGCACGGGCCCGACGTGAGCCGCGAAGGCGTCCAGCGCGACATCCTGCCGATCGTCGAAGGCACGACCGTGAACACGAAGTACGGGATGGTCCGGACGGACCATATCCTGTTCGTCGCCGCGGGCGCGTTCCACGTGTCGAAACCATCGGACCTGATCCCCGAGCTGCAGGGACGCTTTCCGATCCGCGTGGAGCTGGAGCCGCTCGGGCGTGAAGACTTCGTCCGGATCCTGACCGAGCCGAAGAACGCGCTGGTGCGCCAGTACACGGCGCTGCTCGCGACGGAGGGGGTCACGCTGGAGTTCACGCACGATGCCGTGGGCCGGCTTGCCGATTTCGCGACGCTCGTGAACGAGCGCACGGAAAACATCGGGGCGCGCCGTCTGCACACGGTGATGGAGAAGCTGCTGGATCAGATTTCGTTCGATGCCCCCGATCTTGCCGACAAGGCCATCACGATCGACGGCGCGTACGTCGATCGCATGCTGAATGAGATTGCCCGCAACGAAGATTTGTCGAGATACATTCTGTAGGCCGGCGCACCGCATCGCGCTGCCTCTCGCGGCCGTGCTGCTTGTCCTCACGGCCTGCGGCAAGAAGGGACCACCGCTCGCGCCGTTGGCGCTCGTGCCGGACGCGGCAGGCGCGGTGGCCGCGCGCCGCGTCGGATCGACCGTGTACCTCCAGATGACCGCGCCGAACAAGAACGCGAACGGTCCCGGCGCCGTCGCGCTCGATCATCTCGACGTGTTCGCGGTCACGGTGCCCGCGGGCATGCTCGCGCCGCCGAATCGCGATTTGCTCACCCCACCGCATCTGGTCGGGCAGATCGCGATCAAGCCGCCCCCGTCCGACGAGGAGACGAGCGAGCCGGAGGCGCCGGAGGACGACCCTCGGCCCGGCCCCGGGGAGCGCGTCACGTTCGTCGAGCCGCTCGGGGAGAAGCAGTTGCAGCCCGCGGCGGACGTCAAGTTCCAGCCAATCCCCGCGCCCGCTGCCGCCGCTGCGGCAAAGGACACAGCCGTGCCCGGCACGGAGAAACCGTCGACGTCCGAAGCGGCAGCGACGGAGCCGCCCGCTCCGGCACCTGTGACGCAGGGATCGACAGCAGGCCAGGCTCCCGCGCAGCCCCAGCCCACAACGCCGCCTCCGGCGGCGGCCGAAACGCAGGCGCCCGTGGCTGGGACGCAGGCGCCCGCGGCTGGGACGCAGGTGCCTCCAGCGGCCGCCGCGCAGGCACCGCCCGCCGAGGCGGCCGCCGCTGCCGCGCTCGCATCGTCATCGCCGACGCATCCGGTTCGCGTCTATCTCGTTCGCGGCGTCACGCGCAAAGGACGTCCAGGTCCGCCGTCGGCGCGCATGGTCGTGCCGCTCGTCGATCCGCCGCCCGCGCCCGGCGCTGGATCGGTCACGTTCACCGAATCAGCGGTGACGCTGACGTGGATTCCGCCGGTCGTAGAACTAGGCGCGGCAGCTCCGCTGACGTTCAACGTGTATGCGGCACCCCGGGCGAGCGCGGCGCCGGCGACGAGCGCGTCCCAGCCGCCCGCGCAGTCAGCCGCTCCGACTCCGATCAATCAGGAGCCCGTCACACAGGCGCGCCTCGAGCACGCCGGCGCGCAGCCTGGCGTCGAGCAGTGCTTCGTCGTGCGGAGCGTGGAGAAGATCGGCGACGCGAGGGTCGAAAGCGAGCCGTCGACGCCTCTCTGCGTGACGCCGAAAGACATCTTTCCGCCTGCCGCACCGAAGGGTCTGGCGATCGTCGCCATGGATGGGGCGGTCATGAACCTGATTTGGGACGCGAATACCGAACCGGACCTCGCCGGCTACGTGGTCTTGCGCGGCGAAGCGCCCGGTGACACACTTCAACCACTGACGCCGCAGCCGATTCACGAGACGCGCTACACCGACGCGACCGTGAAGCCGGGCGTGCGCTACGTCTACGCGATCGTCGCGCTCGATCGTGCCGTGCCACCGAATCGGAGCGGTCCCTCCGCACGCGTCGAGGAGACCGCACGGTAGCGGCCGCGGGCTCACGCGGACGTTTTGGGGAGTTTTGATATGAAGCTGTTCATCGACTCAGGCAGCGTGAAAGACATCGAAGCGCTCGTGCCGCTCGGGATCATCGACGGCATCACGACCAACCCGTCGCTGCTCGCGAAAGAGAGCGGCGACTATCGCGCGATCCTGAAGAAGATCTGCCAGCTCGTGAAGGGCCCGACGAGCGCGGAAGTGACGGCCACCGATGCGGAAGGCATGGTGCGCCAGGGACGCGACCTCGCCGGCATCGACGACTACATCGTCGTCAAGACGCCGTTCACGCGCGACGGCGTCAAGGCCTGCAAGATGCTCCGCTCGGAAGGCATCAAGGTGAACATGACGCTCGTGTTCTCGCCCGCGCAGGCGCTGCTCACGGCGAAGGTGGGCGCCAATTACGTCAGCCCGTTCGTGGGCCGGCTCGACGACATCGCGACGCCGGGCATGCAGCTCGTCTCGGAGATCGTCGAGATTTACGAGCACTACGACTTCACGACCGAGATTCTCGTCGCCAGCACGCGCTCGCCGATGCACATCATCGAGGCCGCGCGGATGGGCGCGGACATCTGCACGTGTCCGCCGGCCGTGATCGATTCGCTGTTCAAGCATCCGCTGACCGACATCGGACTCGAGAAGTTCCTGAAGGACTGGGAAAAGGCGCAGGCCGTCGCAGGCGCCCGATCGTAGCGTCGCCGGCGACCGGCCGGGCCCGTTGAGAGAAGCGTTTGCGTAAGTCCGCGTTGTCCGCGGCCCAGTGAAAGAAGCGTTCGCGTAAGTCCGCGTTGTCCGCGGCCCAGTGAAAGAAGCGTTCGCGTAAGTCCGCGTTGTCCGTGGCCCAGTGAAAGAAGCGTTCGCGTAAGTCCGCGTTGTCCGCGGCCCAGTGAAAGAAGCGTTCGCGTAAGTCCGCGTTGTCCGCGGCCCTGAATGGATCCGCTCACACATCTCGAAGACCTCGAACGGCGCGCCGGGCTCGGGGGCGGTGAGGACCGCCTCCGGCGCCAGCATGACGCGGGCAAGCTCACCGCCCGCGAACGGATCGATCTCCTCTTCGATCCGGGCACGTTCCAGGAGCTCGACAAGCTCGTGACGCACCGCTGCCGCGATTTCGGAATGGAGGAGCAGCTCATTCCGGGGGACGGCGTCGTGTCCGGCCACGGCCGCGTCGATGGACGTCCCGTGTACGCCTTCGCGCAGGACTTCACGGTGTTCGGCGGCTCGCTCTCGGAGACGAACGCGGCCAAGATCGTCAAGATCATGGACCTCGCGATGAAGATGGGCGCGCCGGTCGTAGGGCTGAACGATTCGGGGGGCGCCCGCATCCAGGAAGGCGTCGTCTCGCTCGGCGGCTACGCGGACATCTTTCTCCGCAATACGCTCGCCTCCGGGGTCGTCCCGCAGATCTCCGCCATCATGGGGCCGTGTGCAGGCGGCGCCGTGTATTCGCCGGCGATCACGGATTTCAACATCATGGTCGAGGGGACGAGCTACATGTTCGTCACCGGCCCCGACGTCATTCGCACGGTGACGCACGAGGACGTCACGAAGGACGAGCTCGGCGGAGCGATGACGCACAACGCGACGAGCGGGGTCGCCCACTTCGCCGTCGCCGGCGACCGCGAGTGCCTGCAGCTCATTCGCGAGCTGCTCGGCTATCTGCCGTCGAACAACATCGACGAGGCGCCGCGCGCCTCGACGTCCGATCCGATCGACCGCGAGGACGAAGCGCTCGACCGCCTCGTGCCCGAGTCGCCGAACCAGCCCTACGACATGCTCGATCTGATCCACGCCGTCGCCGACGACGGGGTGTTTCTCGAGGTGCACCGCCATTTCGCGAAGAACCTGATCGTGGGATTCGGCCGTCTCGGCGGACGCTCCGTCGGGTTCGTCGCCAATCAGCCGGCGCATCTCGCGGGCACGCTCGACATCGATGCGTCCGTCAAGGGCGCCCGCTTCGTGCGGTTCTGCGACGCCTTCAACATCCCGCTCGTTACGTTCGAGGACGTGCCCGGATTTCTGCCGGGCACGCGGCAGGAGTACGGCGGGATCATCCGGCACGGCGCGAAGCTGCTGTTCGCGTTCGCGGAAGCCACGGTGCCGAAGGTGACGGTGATCACGCGAAAAGCGTACGGCGGCGCGTACTGTGTCATGGCCAGCAAGCACATTCGGACCGACATGAACTTCGCGTGGCCGACCGCCGAGATCGCCGTGATGGGGCCCGAAGGCGCCGTCAACATTCTTTACAAGCGCGAGCTGGAGAAGGCCGACGACCCGATCGCCGCACGCGCCGCGCGCGTCGCGGAGTTCCGCGAGAAGTTCGCGAATCCATACGTGGCCGCCGATCGGGGCTTCGTGGACGAGGTGATTCGCCCGCGTCAGACCCGCGCGAAGCTGATTACCGCGCTCGCAGCCCTCGAAACGAAGCGCGATCGCAACCCGCCGAAGAAGCACGGGAATATTCCGTTGTGATCTTCCGGACCCCGGATCCCGAGGGCCGAACCCCGGTACAATATCGCGCGTGAAGATCCTCGTCGCGAACCGCGGCGAAATCGCCGTGCGCATCATCCGTGCGTGCCGCGAGCTTGGCCTCGGCGCCGTCGCCGTCTATTCGGACTGCGATCGCGGCGCGCGCCACGTCCGGGACGCCGATCAGGCCGTTCACATCGGACCGAGCCCCGCGACTGAGAGCTACCTTCGGATCGATCGGCTGATCGACGCCGCGAAGAGGACCGGCGCGACGGCCGTGCACCCCGGCTACGGCTTCCTCGCCGAGAACGCGGACTTCGCGCGCGCGTGTCGCGACGCGGGCGTCACCTTCATTGGACCCTCCGCTGACGCGATTGCGCTGATGGGCAGCAAGACCGCCGCTCGCGCGGTTGCCGTGGCGGCGGGTGTGCCGGTCGTGCCAGGCACCGATCAGCCGTTCGACGCGGACGCGCCGCAGGATCGCATCCGGGAGGCGTCCGACCGCATCGGATATCCGCTCCTCGTCAAGGCCGTCGCGGGCGGAGGCGGCAAAGGAATGCGTGGTGTCGAAGGGCCGGACGATCTCGCGTCCGCGGTCCGCGCTGCCCGATCCGAAGCCGGCGCGGCGTTCGGCGACAGCGCCGTCTACCTCGAGCGTCGGCTCGAGCGCCCGCGCCACATCGAGATCCAGTTGCTCGGTGACCACTACGGCACCATCGTGCCGTTCGTGGAACGGGAGTGCTCGATCCAACGGCGACACCAGAAGGTCGTCGAGGAGTCCCCGTCGCCCGTCGTCGATGCGCGGCTGCGGCGACGTATTGCCGATGCCGCGGCAGCCGTCGCCGAGCGGGCGGGCTACACCAACGCGGGCACGATCGAGTTCCTGCTGGACGCGGACGGCGCGTTCTACTTTCTCGAGATGAACACTCGGCTCCAGGTGGAGCATCCGGTCACCGAGATGGTCACGAGCCTCGACCTCGTGCACTGGCAGATCCGGATCGCACGCGGCGAGCGGCTGACGATCGACGCCGAACGCGCGCTGACGCCCGGGGGCCACGCGATCGAGTGCCGCATCTACGCCGAGGACCCTGACGAGAGCTTCCTGCCCTCCCCGGGCCTCGTGCGCGGCCTTCGCGCGCCCGGCGGTCCCGGCATCCGCAACGACGGCGGCGTCGCGGCGGGCTTCACGGTCCCGGTTTACTACGACTCGATGATCGCGAAGCTCATCGCCTGGGCGGAGAACCGTCCCGACGCGATCGCGCGGATGACACGCGCGCTGAACGAGTACGAGGTCCTCGGCATCAGGACGACCATTCCGTTCTTCCTCTGGCTGATGAAGGAGCCCGAGTTCCTCACAGCCCGTTTCGACACAACCTATCTGGATCGCGTGCTCGCATCGCGGAACGGCCAGTCCTTCAGCACGCTGTCTGGCGAGGAGGAACAACAGCTCGCGGCAGCGGCCGCGATCGACGCGTGGTTGCGGGCGAGGGATTCGGCCGCGTCGACTGCGTCCGGTCCGCCGGGCACGGTGAATGGCTGGACGAGGGCGGCCCGGCGGGAGGCGCTGCAGGCGATGCCGTTCACGCGATGACGCTCGACATCGAGCTGAACGGCCGCACTCATACCGTGAGCGTCGAACCCGACGGTTCGACGGGGCGGTTCCGTCTGACGATCGGCGGGACCCCTTCGAGCGTCGACGCCGTGCGAGTGGGAGAGTTCGGCCTCTCGCTGCTGTTCGCCGGCGCGAGCGAAAGCTGTACGTTTCAGCTCGTCCCCGGATCCGTCCGGGGAGAGCTGCTGGCGAACGCGAGCGGACGGACGGTGCCGGTCATCGTGAACGGACGCAGGCGCGCGCGCGGCGCCGGCGAGGCGGCGGGACGCCATGATGGCGAGCAGAAGATCAGCGCGCCGATGCCCGGACGGGTCGTCCGCGTGCTCGTCGCGCCAGGCGATCAGGTGGGCGCCCGGCAGGCGGTCGCCGTCGTCGAAGCCATGAAGATGGAAAATGAACTGCGGTCTCCTCGCGCCGGCCGTGTCAAACACGTCGCCGTCGCGCCGGGGACGTCGGTCGAAGCCGGCCGCGTGCTCGTGGTCGTGGAGTAGCCGGGCCGTCGCGTGCGCCCGGACATCGTCAATCTTGCTCGAAGAGCCCCTTCCCCAGTCGGAGCCGCCCGCCGCTGACGCTGCGCCGGCGACGCCTGCGCCGCCTCTACGGCGCCGCAGGCATCCCGTCCTTCGCGCGCTCACGATTCTCGTGGCCATCGTCGCGGCGCTGCTCGTCGCCACGATCACCATCGATCTCGGTCCGTCGCTGCGCAAGCGCGCCGAGACGGCCGCATCGAAATACCTGGAGCGCCCGGTTCACATCGGCGGCCTGAAGGTCGTTCTGCTGACCGGGAGTTTCCGCGTGAGCGATCTCGTGATCGAGGGGCTGCAGCCCACCGATCGCCCGTTCTTGAAGGCCCGGCGCATCGACGTCAATTTCCCCTGGTGGAGCATCATCACCGGCCAGCTCGTCGTCGAGGACGTCGACATGAGCGACTGGGAAATGCTCGTCGAGCAATTCCCGAACGGGCATCACAACTTTCCGAAGCTCGTGAGGGAATCGAAGGAGCCGAAAGGCCCGAAGCGCTTCACGACGACCGTGCGGCAGGTCATCGCGAGAAGGGGACAATTCACCTACGACGATCACACGACCCCGTGGAGGACGGTGGCGCGCAACCTGAACGTCAGCGTCTTTCGTGGCTTCTCGCAGTACGAAGGGACCGCGCAGTTCACGGATGGCACCGTCGCAATCCAGTCGTATGTCCCGTTTCGCGCCGACATGTCGACGCGCTTCCGCATCGACGGCGGCCGCGTCAATCTCGAGCGGATCGACCTGAAGAGCGAAGGCGCCGTGTCGGTCATCGACGGGTATGTCGACCTGGCGCACTGGCCCGAGATGCTCTACAACGTGCGCTCGCGCGTCGACTTTCCGACCGAGAAGAACATCTTCTTCAAGGACATGGATTTCACGGTCGCCGGCTACGGCGACTTCGCCGGCACGTTCCATTTCTTCAAGGGCGGCCGGGAGCTGAAAGGCACCTTCCGCAGCCCTGAAGCCGGCGTGAACGCCTGGCGCTTCCCGAACGTCAACGGATCGCTGCTGTGGATTCCGAGCAAGTTCGAAGTGACGAACGTCACGTCGGGGCTGTACGGCGGACACGCGAAGTTCAGCTACTCGATGGGCCCGTTCGGGCAGGCACGCCCCGCGCAGGCCATCTGGGACACGACGTACTCGGACGTCGACCTCACGCAGCTTACGGATTTTCTGAAGACGGAAGGGCTGCGGCTGTCGGGACGGGCGTCCGGCCGCAATCGGCTCGAATGGCCGTTGGGCAAGTTCGCGCAGAAGCGCGGATCGGGTGAAGTCACCGTGACCCCCCCGGCGGGGATGACGCCGCTGCCCCGGCAGCTTCCTCCGGACCTGATCGCGCGCGTCGATCCGCTCCCGCCGGAGCAGGGACCCTTCAACGCGCACCTGTGGATCGGCTACATCCCTGTCGCCGGCCGGATCGCGTACGCCCTCGACCCGCAATGGATCACGATTGCGAACGGGTGGACGGCGACGGATCGCACGTACGTGGAATTTGCCGGCCGCACGGCGTGGGGACAGCGCTCCCAGATCCCGTTTCACGTGACGAGCGCCGACTGGCAGGAGAGCGATCGGCTGCTCGCCGCGATCATGACAGCCTTCGGTTCGCCCACGGGGGCGATCCCGATCGGGGGCCGCGGTGAGTTCGACGGGACGTTCCTTGAAGCGTTCACGCGTCCGCGCATCGAAGGGCATTTCCGCGGCGAGCGGATGCGCGCGTGGGACGTCGTATGGGGACGCGCCGAGGCGGATCTCGTCATCGAGAACAGCTACGTCGACATCTCGAAGAGCCTGATCGAGGAGGGGGAATCGCAGATCGACGCAACCGGTCGGTTCTCGCTCGGCTACCCGCGCAAGGACGAAGGGGAAGAGATCAACGCCGTCGTCCGCATGTCGAAGCGGCCGTTGACGGACCTGCGGCACGCCTTCGAGCTGGACGACTATGCGGTCGACGGCCTCGCGTCCGGCGAATATCACATCTACGGCAAGTATGAGACGCCCGACGGGTTCGGGCGCCTCCAGATCGATCGCGGTACGGCGTACGGGGAGACCTTCGACACCGCGCACGCCAATCTCCGGTTCGAGGGCAATGGTGTCCGGCTCGACGGAATGGACATCGCGAAGAGCACCGGTCGCGTGACGGGCGCCGCGTGGGTCGGTTGGGATGGCACGTACTCATTCGACGCGGACGGCACGCGGATCCCCGTCGAATCGCTGGTCACGCTCTCGATGCCGAGAGCGCCGCTCTCTGGGCTGCTGCAGTTCAAGGCCACGGGGACGGGCACGTTCGATTCGCCGCGATACGACGTGCAGGTCCGCGTGGACGACCTCTTTGCCGGCGACGAGGGCATCGGCCAGGTGAACGGCCGCCTGTCGCTGCGCAACGATCTCTTGACGATGGATATGGATGCGCAGTCGCCGCGTCTGTCGGTGTCCGGATCGGGGCGCTTGGCGTTGACCCCCGAGATGGACACGGAGATGACGCTGCGCTTCTCCGACACGTCGCTCGACCCGTACATCAGGTTCTTTCAACCGAAGCTGTCGCCGTTCACGACCGCCGTTGCCGACGGCACCATTCGGGCTGTCGGTGAGCTGGCGGACATCGATCACCTCGTCGTCGAAGCAAACGTCGAGCGGCTGAACCTCAAGCTGTTCGACTACCCCGTGCACAACGACGGACCGATCCAGCTCGCACTCAATCAGCATCGGCTGGAGGTGCAGCGCTTCCGGCTTGCCGGTGAGGGCACCGCGCTCGAGCTGAGCGGAAACGTGGCGCTCCATGACAACCAGATCGCGCTCGAAGCCTCCGGCGACGCGAACCTCGGCATCCTGCAGGGCATCTTCCGCGACGTGCGCAGCTCGGGGAGTGCGTCGCTGCACGCGCGCGTCAGCGGCCCGCTCGACAAGCCCGTCCTCTCGGGCGACGCCACGATCACGGGCGGCCGCGTGCGCTACATGCTCCTTCCCAACAGCCTCCAGGCGATCAACGGCAAGCTGTCCTTCGACGCGCAGGGCATCAGGCTCGACGACGTGACGGCAGAAGTGGGAGGAGGACCGGTCAGATTCGGCGGGCACATCGGGATTACCGGATACACGATCGGTGACATCAACCTGACGGCAACGGGCGAGCAGATGGTCTTCCGGTATCCGGAAGGATTCCGCTCGACGGTCGATGCGACGCTGGAGCTGCAGGGCACGCTCGCGGCGATGCTGCTGCGCGGCACCGTCATCGTCCGCGACGGCGAATACACGAAGCGGTTCGAGCCCAACGTCGACGTGTTCAACCTTGGCGGCGGCGGGACCGGGCTGCCCGCGCCGGCGGCGGCACAAGCGCTGCCGCTGCGCTTCGACATCCAGATCCAGGCCCCGCGGACCCTGCGCGTCAACAACAACCTCGCGCGGCTCACGGCCTCCGCGGATCTGACGCTGAGCGGGACCTACGACAAGCCCGTGCTCCTCGGTCGCGCGGATATCGTGCGCGGCGACATCTTCTTCATCGGCAACCGCTACATCGTCACGCGCGGGACGATCGATTTCTTGAATCCGTCGAAGATCGAGCCGTTCTTCGATCTCGAGGCGGAAACGCGCGTCCGCGTACCGACCGAGACCTATCGCGTGACGCTCGGCGTCAGGGGAGCCATCAGCGGCAGCCTCAACCTGACGGTCGATTCCGATCCGCCGCTGCCGTCCGTGGACATCGTGCGTCTGCTGGTGGGCGAGTCGACCGACGTGTCGAACCCCGAGCTGCGATCGCTCCGTCCCGAGTCTGCTACCCAGTCGGAAGAAGCATTGCTGCGCGCCGCGTTCGCGCGCATTGCGACGGCGCCGATCGTGGGACCCGTGGGCCGCGCGGTCGAGCAGACGCTGGGGTTCGACGTCGTGCAGCTCACGCCGAGCATCGGCACGGAGAACGATCCGCTGACGCCGACGGCGAGGCTGACCATCGGCAAGCGGATCACGGACCGCGTGTACCTGACGTTCGCGCG